>NZ_CP087139.1:4356844-5031516 GCF_045160025.1 Spirosoma sp. KNUC1025 | reverse complement strand
ACAATGAACTATGTGCCAAGCTCCGTCAGCTGAATTTTGTACAGGCACGCTATTATGCCACGAAACAGTTTGATCCTCAAAAATATACTGATCCGGGAGGGTATTATATCGTATGGGAACGCTGCTGCAGAAATGATGCTTTGACTAACGTAGACGCAGCTACGGCAGATGGCGTGGCTATGACGTTTTATCTCGAATTTCCTCCCATGACCAAAAATGGAAGTACGTTCAAAAACTCTTCGCCTGAATTTCGCTTTCCGAATGGTAGTTACCTTTGCCTGAACAAGCCGTTTACATTTAACGCCAGTGCCACCGATGCTGACGGCGATCAGTTACGGTATTCGTTAGTGACACCACTCAATGGGTACACGACCCGAACAAGTCCAACCAGTACAGACAGTTCGCCCAGAGCGAGTTATCCTGTAATCGCCTGGGCACAAGGATACAACCTGGCAACTATTATTCCCGGCAACCCACCCCTTACCATAAACGCAACGACAGGCCAGTTGAATGTAACGGCCTCTCAGCAAGGGTTGTTTTTGTTTTCGGTGCAGTGTGAAGAGTTCCGGAATGGCGTACGGATTGGTGTTGTACGACGCGATTTTCAACTACCTGTGGTTGACTGTTCTAAAAGTACTCCTCCACCCGCTGTTGTCATGGCAAATGGGAAAGCCGTAACCGATCTAAGCTGGTGCCAAAGCCAACCCTTGGTGTTAACCGTCGATAAAAATCCACTATGGGCGTATCAGTGGAAGAAAGATGGCGATAATATTCGGGGCGCTACGTCAGATACGCTGCTGGTTCAGGGATCAGGGACATACACTGTCGTAAAAAGTCAGGCCAATGTCTGTTCGAACGACACAACATCGCAGGCGATAAAAGTGACTCTTATGACAAATGCGCCCGTCAGCATGTCGCTCGTTGGAACGCAACCTTATTGCACAGGCGACACCATTACGATACAGGCTGAGGGTACTTCTGATACTAAATACCGCTGGCGTCGGAATGGAGTCGATATGTCGGGTGAACAACGGGCTATCCTTCGTGTCCGGCAATCAGGCCTTTATACCGTATTGACGCAATCTCCTTCGGCTGTTTGTGATGGGCGAGATAGCATCAACGTAACATTTAATGATCGGCCAACTGCTCAACTGAATGCACCAGCCCTGGCGTTTTGCCCCGATACGTCCGTGCCAATATCGGTAACCAGCAGCCAGAGTAATCCACAGTATAGCTGGCGGCTAAACAATACAACATTAACGAACAGTGCCAGCCAGCTGAATGCCACAGAAGCCGGTACCTATCAGGTCACTGTAACCGCTCCCAGTGGATGCACAGCGGTTTCCAATAACCTGACCCTCATCCAGTATGATGTACCTACTGTACTACTGGACTCCATAGCGCCCGTATGTGGTACGGGTAGCCCGGCGGTGCAATTGAAGGGTGAGCCGGCAGGAGGTACGTTCGCGGGCGATGGCGTACAGGGAAGCTTGTTTGATCCGGCGGCTGCGGGGGTAGGCCAACATGCGTTAAGCTATACAATTGTTTCTAATGATGGCTGCCGTGTTTCGCAAACTCGCTGGGCCGAGGTATCAGCCGGGCCAACTCTGACGGGGCCGACAACGTATGAAATCGTGAAAGGGGGTAGCGTTCAACTAGTTACGCAGGCAAATGAACCGATTAGTTTGTACCGATGGGAGCCACCCGGTACGCTCAATCAAACCGACATCGCCAGTCCGGTGGCGATGCCTGTTGAAACGACTACGTATCAGCTAACGGCCGTCAACGGGCTGGGCTGTCCGTCAACCCTGTCGGTATTGGTGGAAGTGGCAGAACCACTTTATATTCCGTCGGCATTTTCACCTAATTCGGATGGCGTAAATGATTCATGGATTATTCCGAACATCAGTTCCTTTCCCAGATGCGAAGTGTCGATATATAACCGCTGGGGTGAACTGGTCTTCTTCTCCAGAGGCTATTCTAAACCCTGGGATGGTACGTTCAGGCAGGCGCTCGTACAAACCGGAATCTATACCTATCAGATTCGTACAGGCGCTGATTTATTACCGGCTACGTATAGCGGTCAACTGACGGTTATTCGCTGAGTACAGATTTTATTTATTGCGACACCGCCAGCACTAGACTTTGTAGATCCTGATTAATGGAACGTACTGACGACTGAAGCTCATTGAGCATGTTTGCACGATTGTGTAGGTCACCAGCCTCGTAAAGACCGCTATCGCCAAAGTAAAGCGTTAACTGCGCCGATGATGCACCATTGATTACGTAATCGTGCCAACGCTGACGGATGTTGTAACTAATGCTATGATGGCCTTTGTTGCTGAATCGTCTTTCGTTAAGAATATACCAGATCATGGGCGGATAAACAGATGATTGTTCGGGCTGTTTCCAGATGTCGGTCAGCAAGTTGCGCGGATGACTGAACAGCACCGATCGATTCGATGAAAAAGCTGCTAACCCGCCAAAGCCAGTTCCAATAACGCCCCCACCAATGCCCACTACTTTATTGGTGCTGCTGGACTGAATCAAGGCAGTGGCAACCGTTGTAGCGGCTCCAATCACGACGGATAAAATCGTTAATCGACGGGTGCGCTGGGCATCCAGCTGGTCCAGATACGTTGCTATTTGATCGGCCCGTTCGCCTTCGCAATCCAGTTCAGCCGCAAATCCATCAATTTGCGTGGATGCCAGCAGAAGACGATTCAGAATATGCTGCCGTTTTTTTATGCTTTCTACATGAGCTTCCGGACTGCCATTGTTCTGTAGCTTGTTCAATTCTCCTAACAGAGGTAGAATCCCCACGGCATTGGCTAACAGTAAATCATGCTGTGAGTACTTCAGGGTCAGGCTGGTATCAACCTGTCGCAACGCCTGATTGGTAGGTTTGGGTAGATAAGATGAATCGTATCTATACTGAATAGCTGGTTCGCAGTAATTGTCAGATAAACCGGACAGGGGCTGCCTGTGAAGCGTACTGCATGAAGTAAGAAACGTAACGATGCCCATG
Organism: Spirosoma sp. KNUC1025; assembly: GCF_045160025.1. Lineage (GTDB taxonomy): Bacteria > Bacteroidota > Bacteroidia > Cytophagales > Spirosomataceae > Spirosoma. The sequence goes on along the minus strand of NZ_CP087139.1, from coordinate 5,028,488 downwards.
AATAAAGTAATAAAACCAGAAGATGTTTTCATGCGTGAGGTCTTTATGACTTTAGTATGTAAAGCTATTCAGAAATAAAAACGACACGGCGAAGGATGGGTATTTTAATCAGCCAGTATGATCTCGCTGAACAATACGTCCCTCTTCGGGTTAGAGATACTAGGAAACGAAGTCCAAAATTAGCAAGGAGAACGTTATGGAAAATCAGGAAAAAGAAGACATCATTCGGGCAAAACAGGCAATTTCACCTGCAGGTTTGGCCGATCAATCGGTAGAAGGAAACAGTGGGCCGGCCAGTCAGATCGACCCTGAAGAACTGGCTCCTGACGAACTGGAAGATGAGTATATGGATGGCGATAAGCCAGGGGCGAATGTGCGTATGAAACATCCGAATCGAAACCCAAATCCTAAACCAGACATTGACAAACCCGCATACAGCTAAGTTGTAAATGAGCTTACGTACTGGTAGGTATTGTTGGGTAACCTGAGTCTATTAACCGCCTGGCTACACTTGGCAATACCTGCCTTTTCAAATTCAACAAGCAATACGATTTTAGAGTGACAGCCAGCCTGAAACCTTGATAGCGAAGGGCGTGACAGGAATGCCAGTGCGACCGATATTATCGCGGTAGGTGAGTCGGTGAATGGCATCCACACGTAACACTTTAAAAATATTGTTGATCCCGTAGCCAACCTCGATATAAGGTGTTTGAGTCAGCGAACTAAACCCTTCTACAGATTGGCCTGTTGCGTTCGTTGCCGGAAGCATCGCCAAATTTGCCGTTGAAACGCTACCCATCAGAACTTTCGCCGTAACGAGTTCCCGCCATTTAAGCTGACGAAGCAGCGGAATTCGGTTGAAGAGCAGGCCCCCAAAGTTGTGTTCCAGCTGCACAGTAGCCCAGCGGTCACAGATAAATTCAAAATAATTCATCAGGTTATAGGCATTGCCAACGTAAAACGAAGACTCATTCCCTAACGGCGTAAAAAGAAGCGGGTATGGAACGGTTGCCGGAATGATGCCAACGCCCAGTGTATAATACGTTCGGCCCAACACACCCACCCGGAAGGAATGTTTCATTCCTAAAGCGATGCGCTGATACGCAAAATCGCCACCCATTACGTTACGCAGTCCCAGCGTATACCGTAGTGTATAGATAGGTTTACGAACAGCCCCTGCACTAACCCGCACATTGTCGTTTTGCAGCATTACTTCATCGGGCGCATAGCGAGTCTCGGAAATCAGCTCTGTGGTTTGATACGTACTGCGGATGGTTTGGTCATCGTCTTTTGCCTGAGGCTGAAAAGCGAACGGAAACAGTGGTTCGAAAATACGGTTACGCAGGGCAAGGGTTTGGGTAAATCCCCGTCCCATTTCACGCCGGATAAATACGAGATTTTCATCCTGGAAATAAGGCCGTCGGATGGTGCCAAAGCGGGAATAAGCCGCAAACAGCGAATTATTGCCAATGTTATCGGCTGATACACCAATACGCTCCAGATCATACGTGTGTCGGAAACCAACAACCGTCCAGGGTTTTCGGCTTATGATGTATTCTAGGCTACCGCTATACTTAACTTTCTGATCCAGCGTTCCGTAGGCCAGGTAGCCGCTCAAAAGCCACTTACGGCTGAATCCGGTATTGGTACGTAATCCTAGCCGAAAACGATGGCCTTCCACATTATTGCTGGCGTATGAGTACAGAATTGGGCCCAGCTCAATGTTCAGCTTACCCAGCGGTTTATAGCCCAATACGCCCAGTTTAATGATTTCACCCGCCACTTTCATGAAAGGAACATTCCGTACGGAGTCGACAACCCGTATGGCCTGCCATTCTTTCGACGACAGCGAATCGGGCCGGGCATGTTGCCAGAACGTAGCGTCGGCTTCCCGATAGTCATCAGCTAATTCGATGGTTGGGTTATAAAAACCAACGTCTTTCGGCTCGTTTTCAATGACATTACGGGCTGTGGTCAGGAAACGGATAACAGCACCTGGTGAGCGCGGAATTGGCTGGTCAGTGTCGATAGTTAACTCCGTTTGTGTTGGAAACCGTAGCCCTGATGGAAGCTTTTCCCACTCCTGTTCGACGCGCAATTCTTCGACAAAATTGATATTTGCCCGTTTGTCAACCCGGGCATCGACTTTGCTGAGCGACATAGCAAGCGTATCGATCCAGACGGTGCCAGTGAAAGCCAGATCCGTAGCGCGCTTGGGCGTAAACTCAATTTCATAACAGGGAATTTCGCCCAGCGCAATTGTGTCTTTCATCCGGAAGGTATACACCGTTTCCCACTGCTTACCAATAGGGGAGGCTATATCTTTCTGGAAAACGAACAACGAATTGCGGTAGAAGTTGTATTGCTGAAACGAAGCTCCGGTGAGCTGTGAAATCAGGCCCCCATCGCTTACGCCTACGCCTGTTACGCGTGATTTCCGGACAAATTCTTTTATCTTCTCCGGATTACTTCGAGCGAAGAAATTAGAGAAGGTTTCCGAAATAAACACCGGAATAGCTGGCTGGCCGTTCTCATCGGTAATGGCCGGAAGTTTACCCAACAGACGGCCGATTGGGCCAGGCTTTCGACCATTTTTTCGCTCGGAGGTAAAGTGATTAATATATCCTTCAATTTTGGTGTAGCTGTCGTATTGGTAAGCCTGAAGCCGTGCCGGGTTGTACTGGTCCTGCCGGCGAACTACTTCGCGAATGACGCGATAAGCCGGGTCGCCCCCTTTGGCATAAACCTTTACTTCCTGAAGTTTGGTGGCGGCAGCTTCGAGTTGTGCATCAATGACCTGACTAGGCTGGGGCAGAATAGGATAGGTGCGGGTGCGATAGCCTAAACTTAATACGATTAATGAATCGGAAAGATTTTTGATTCGAAGGGAATAACGACCATTCACATCTGATGTTGTTCCTGACGTTTGCCCTTTTACAGCAACGCTGACAAACGGAATGCCTTCACCCGTAACCGCATCGGTTACTTTCCCCGAAATCGTGTAGATAGTCTGAGCTGCTGCCGGAAGAATACAGATCAGCAGAAACAGAATTGCTAGTACCGTATTTCGTAACGATTGTTTCATTCAGGCATCAGATACAGGCTGTATGAGCTACTAACTCATAATTAGTCAATAGAGTTTACTAGTTAAGTTAAAAAGCAAAAAAGTCCAACTCTTTAGTCGGTAAATACTTGAGTGAGAGCAACAGACTAGATAAACGTACTACTAATCGAGCCGGGGACGTCTCATTAGCAGTACGTTTATCTCCTTTATTTCGTTGCGAAAGCTTGAAAAATGATCCGTTATTGAACTGACGGATAGGCTCGCTGGGCGGCCACAATCTTCCATTTTCTGTCCTGTTCTTTCAGAACGTGGGTATATACGGACGGGGCCGTTGCCGTCGAACTGGTAGCCGTACCACGTACAATGATTAAATGATCGTCGAGCGCTTCGGCATTATCAACTTTAGCTTTTAGTTCCTCAGGTGCTGTTCGTTTCAGCATAGTTAGCTGCAAATCTGAACCATATAAAACAGTACCTGCTTCAGTCATCGTTGCTGTTTTGACGGGCATAATCGCAGCCAGTGCACCAGTGTCGCCTTTGCTATACGCACTGGCATAAGCTGACTCAACAGCACTGGCGATTGAATCAACCTTAGCTTGTGGCATGGATTCTTTACGTGGGCCGTCACCCCGCATCAGATTTTTACCTGCATTGGCTAGTTTATCAAAAACCGGTACGTCGAAACCGATACCTGCGGCAAAAACAGCGGCTACCACGGCTGGCACGACAAATTCTTTTTGAATACTTCCTGTCCGGCGATGCTTTGTATATCCTACTAGTGACGACCAGTTATTGACAATATGAAAAACGGCTGCCGTGAAAAACAGGATACCAAACCAGGCGTGTGTATGATCGACAATGTGCGAACCCTGCCCAAAATAAATTAACAAACCCGTAACGGCCAGAACTAAAAATATGACGGCTACAAACAGACTAACTAGGTTTTTCGATTTCATGAAATGGCTAACTATTGATATTAGGCTAAAATACGTTAGAAATTTATTTAGTATAAATCCAGTCAGAATTAATGGGCGAAAGAATCAGCCTGAAAAATGGTCAATAATTGACGTAATGGGGAAATGGTCAATTTCTGAACTTAAAAAATCCCTCCGGCAACGCCAGAGGGATTTAGGTATCCTAATCTTATAATTTAAGCACACTACTACCTTGGACGACCTCCCGTGCGAGCACCACCACGTCCGCCCGCAGGTGACGATTGCTGCTGTTGAGCGCCCTGATTATCGTTACCACCATTGTCATCGCTTTTCAGATCGTCGCTTCCATCAACGTTTTTCCGGCGTTTCTGAGGTTGATCAAAACTCATCTTGCCGAGCTTGTAGCTGAACGTCAGGCGAACCCCCGCGTTGTAGAAGCTTGTCTGACTATTTTGCGTCAGGATGGGCGAAGCGAGTTCAGACCGTTGCACAAATGGATGGTTGAAGATGTTTTCGCCAGCAATACCCAGACTGGCTTTTTTGTTATTGAATTCTTTACGAACGCCAAGGCTGTAGAAATACATGCTGCTCTGGTAGCCCTGCAATTGCACCTGATTGCCTCGTGCCCCGCCGAAAAGCTGGAAACCCCAGCCGTTGCTCAGCGACAGGCTGCTTTGAATCCGACCACCGACTACCCAGCCTGAATTGGAAGCTGAATAAACCGGATTGGGATTGTTGTTTGTCAGGCTAACGTGGTAAAAATCAATACCACCACCCAGTTGTAATTTTGAAAACAGCGTTCCGTTCCCGAACAGATTGACACCCACAGCATCTTCATGACCAACGTTCTGATACGTAGTCCGAATAACCTGCTGCAACGATGTGCTGGTTACGTCGCCAAATGGAGTCGACACGTCCCGCACAGCCGTAATTTCATTGTTGGTACGCCGGGCAAATAACGATGCATTCAGGTAGACTCCCTTGATGTTGCCACTGGTACTGAACTCTACGTTATCCGTTAGCTCAGGCGCCAGATACGGGTTCCCAATGGTAATATTGGTTGGGTTCGACGAGTTGATGTTTGGGTTCAGGAACTGAATGCCCGGACGCTGAATTCGGCGATTGTAAGCTAATTTAATGATACGTCCACCTTTCAGGCTTTTCGAGATGTTCACACTCGGCACAAGGGTTCCGTAGTCAGGGATATTCGTGGCTTGCCCCGCCGATTCGTTGCTGAATTTGGCGTCGATAAACGTGTATTCGTACCGGGCACCAGCTTTGATGGTGTATTTGCTTTTGGTTGTCAGCGTATACGACAGATACGTAGCGGCAATGTTCTGATCGTAAAACAGCGTGTTTCCTACACGGCTCGGATCGATTTGATAGTTGCCTTCTGAACCGCTGGCTATGTAATATTGATACTCGCTGTTAACCTGCCGGAAGGTTCCTTTCGCGCCAATTTCAATCAACTGGTTGTTTTTGATGGGCGTCTGATAATCAATCTGAAGAGTCGACTGCTGGTTGTAACTCAGGTTATCGTTTTTCTGCCGGGACGTAATGGTTTGAAAGTCGGCGTTGCTCAGAATGTCGGCTACGAAGTTATTCGTCCGGTTGTTCCGGCTGTAGAGCGCAATGACACTGAACTCTTTCTGAGGTTTATAAATCTTCGTGTACGTTACGTTAGCATCAACCGTACCCGATAGGTCTTTTGTGTCAACATTCCGGTTGCTGACGGTTGGGAAATAGCCAGTCGGCGTTGTCGTTTGCGTTAACAGGTTATTTTGAGAAACCAGGCCATTACGCGCTCCATACCGGATGCTGGCCGTCAGCGACGTATTTTTGTCGATGTCATAATCCCAGCCAAGCTGGTAGTTGCCAAACAGGCGCTGACTCAGCGTGTTCGCTGTTTGAATGGTGCGGGTACTGGCTGAGTACGTGTTGGTAGCTGCATCGTACGAACGAGTGCTCTGATCGTTCATAAAGGAACCCCGGATATTGTACTCTGCCCGACCAAAGCCTCCCAGCGAGAAGCCCATTTTGCCAACTCGGTAGTTACCGTTCAGGCCGAGGTTACTCCCCCGGTTGCCCACACCACCGTTTAGGTCGAGGGTGGCTCCCTGTAGCGTATTTTTCTTGGTAACGATATTGATGATACCAGCTGAACCTTCGGCGTCGTACTTTGCCGATGGGCTGGTAATGACTTCAACCGTTTTGATCATGTCGGCTGGAATCTGCTTCAAGGCGTCGGCCACGCTGCTGGCGACAATTGTACTTGGCTTGTTATTAATCAGGACCGTTACATTACTGCTTCCCCGAAGGCTGACGTTACCATCCAGGTCTACAGAAAGCATAGGCACTTTCCGCATGATGTCAGTGGCATCGCCCCCTTTTGCGGTTATATCTTTATCGGCATTGTAAACCAGCCGGTCTACTTTTTCTTCGATCATAGCCGCCTGACCCACTACGTTTACTTCTTTCAGGGTCCGGATATCGGCCGAGAGTTTTACGGTTCCAAGGTTGATGTCACTGCCACGATCTACGGTCAGTACGCTGCTGCGCTTGTCTTTGTATCCAATGAATGTGTACAGGAGCCGATATTTGCCCGGTGCCAGTTTATTCATGGAAAATTTACCATTGGCATCGGCTGTAGTTCCGTTGATGGGTTTGTTTGTGGCTATGTTCAGCAAGGCAACCGTTGCAAATTCAACCGGTTTGTTGGTAGTTGAATCAACCAGAACTCCACTAACTTTAGCATTGCCACGCGCCAGCGGCTCTGCCTCCGATGGCGTTTGAGCGGTTTGTGGCTGCACGTTTGCGCCCGTAGGCTCGGTAATGATGGATTGACCACCGGGTGCTGTAAAATTCGTTGGGGACGTATTAGCTGGGGTTGCTCCGAAGGGGTCCGGAACAGCCGCCGGAGGAGCTGCTGCAGGGCTTGGCGTCGTCGTTGTGCTGGCAGGTGGCGATGGCGTAACCTGTGCGAACGATAGCGTTGAGCTAATGATAAATATAGATAGTAACAGCGTTTTCATGTCAATTTGAATAAGTGCGTCAAAGGTGCATTGGTATGGTTTAAGGCGAAAATCAATCTGGTCGAATGCCGATTTTTGGTCGCTGAATACAGAAAATAAGCTTGGGAAGAATTTGTACAGAACAACGTTTAACTAAAAAAGCTGTAGCCACGTGGGGTACTGCAAACGCCTGTTTTGCGATCAATAAAAAGCCATCCGCAGACGTACACACCTTGTTCGTAAACCAGTACCTTTGCCCGGAAATACGTACCAGGCGATGCGGTACATTCGAGTTTATGACGCGGTTTCTTCTTTTCTTAGTTTTCTTTTGCCCAGTTTTTTTTCTGTTTGCGTACAATTCAGGCTACGGCTACGATGCTACAGAATATTTAATTATTGCTCGTTCACTCAATCGAGGACACGAACTCTACGATTTCATTCCAACAAAATCGTATCTACTCTATTCGTCAACGAACGTACTGCTGAATCTGCTGGGTGGGTATAATCATGTCAGCGTGTCGGCGCTCATTACGTTGCTGGCAGCTGGTGTATTGGTGTCAACCTACTGTGCTGCCCGAATGTTTGGTGAGCGCGCTGCCCTGATCGCCGTGGTGCTGAATGCCATCTGTTGTTTCTTCATGGAAATGAATTTCCTGGAACCAGAAAGCTGGATTGCTATCTTCGGCCTGAATGCTTTTGCGCTGGTAGCCAGAACCAAAACCAGTCGATGGGGGCATTGGTTAGGAGCGGGGACTCTGCTGGGACTGGCCATGTGCTTCAAGAGCGTGGCGGCATTCTACGTAGCCGGATTTGGGGCATTTATTGGCCTGCTGTGGCTGACAGGGCGGTTGACATTCTGGCTAATGGTAGGACGGGGGCTGTTGGTTTTAGCTGGTTTTTTTATACCCTTGTTGTTGTCGGCTTTGTATTTCTACACGACGAATCGATTAAATGAGCACCTTGAGTGGACGTATATTTATCCGTTTGGCGGGTACCCGTCGCACACGCTGTTTCTGGTTAAATTTCTGATAAAGTTAGGCTGGTTGCTGGTGTTGTTGCTGATCTCCTTTGTACTTGTGTGGCAGCGGCCTTACCGAAATCTGTATCAACAAACTCCAGCACTTTGGCTGGCTCTGATTTTAGCGGGGTTTGCCAGTATTGCCATGCTCAAGACGCAGGCTAGTCATTACTTCTTTCCGGCCGCGGTTTTTCTGTCGCTGCACCTCGGCTTTCTGGCCGATCGATGGCTGCTACACCGGTACCCCCAGCAACAGGTAGCTGCCCGTCGTTTGCTGTTGGGCGGAGCTGTGCTGGGCTCACTGACTATCATAAGCCTGCTCTTGTACCGACCGAAGGAAATTAAACGACTGTTTAGCGTAACGGATTACGCCTGGGAGGGAGAATTAGGTGGGTTTATCCGTCAGGTAGCGGGGCCAACCGGAAAAGTGCTGTTAGTAGACAATGCCATGAGTTTGTACCTGCTGTCGGATCGTGAGCCCAACGTGCCATTCATAAATACCGAAATGCAGACAACACATTACATAAAATCGCACCCGAATACATATGGTCAGGCGCTGGCCGATACCAATTTGAAGATGGTTATTTTCGGGAACCGAAGCAGTGTAATTGACGATAGTACAACCATCAACCAACCTGCGAATGCTTATGCACTTCGGCAACTTCGAACCGGATTGAGCAAGCATTTTGTTTCGGTAAAAGACCCCAGATTCGGACTGACGTACTGGGTAAGGAAGTAATCAGCCATTCTTGGGTCGTTTTCGCTTATCTTTGTTCTTATGTTACTATCCGTTTTGATTCCTGCCTACAACGAAATAAAGTCTATTGATACATTACTTGAAAAAGTCCAGGCTGTACCCCTAACCAAAGAAATTATTATTGTTGACGATGGCTCCACTGATGGCACTCGCGAAAAACTGGCCACTTATCAGTCTGAACCAAACGTGAAAATAGTTTTTCACGAACAGAACCAGGGGAAAGGCGCTGCCATTCGCACAGCCATTAAACACATGAGTGGTGACATCGCCATTGTGCAGGATGCCGACCTTGAATACGAGCCTCAGGATTACCTGGCTCTGGTAAAACCAATTGCCGAAGGCAAAGAGAAGGTTGTTTACGGATCTCGGTTTCTGAAACCGGAAAATCGCCATTCGTATATGAGCTTTTATATTGGCGGGCAGGTCGTTACGTTGCTAACCAACATCCTCTATAACCAGCGGCTTACCGACGAGCCAACCTGTTATAAAGTATTCGATACGAATTTTCTGCGTTCGATACCGCTTGAGTGTACGCGATTTGAGTTTTGTCCGGAAGTAACAGCCAAAGTAGCGAAGCGGGGTATACGTATCAAGGAACTGCCCATTAGCTATTACCCCCGTTCGATTGCGGAGGGAAAGAAAATCTCCTGGTTTGATGGGATGGAAGCCATCTGGGTTTTATTCAAATACCGGCTTTTCAAGTAGATCGGTTAAGAGTCAGGCGTTGTTACGTATCAGGTTGCGCAACTCTTCGCCTGGCTTTCTATTCTTGCACTTTCATCATACTCAGAAAACTCTTTGGAACGGGGGCGCTAAACTGCATCAGTTTGCCGGATATTGGGTGTTCGAACGACAGCACTTCCGCATGCAGACCCAGGCGCCCGATCGGGTTAGTTTGAGCACCGTATTTAGTGTCGCCTACAATGGGGTGGCCAATATCCTGCATGTGTACACGTATTTGATTTTTGCGGCCTGTTTCCAGTTCCAGCTCTAGTAAGGCATAATCGGACGTAGATTTCTGAACGGCATAGTTTGTGATGGCAAGTTGACCGTAATCCGGATTCTGGCTTGAGTAAACAATCAGGGCTTTGCTTTCGCGCAGGTAGGAGGCAACCGTACCGCGTTTGGGCTTAGGAACACCTTCTACCAGTGCTATGTACGTTCGTTGTTTGGTGGTATCGTTCCAGGACTCCTGCATCAGCCGCTGCACTTTTTCACTCTTGGCAAACATCATTACTCCTGACGTTTCGCGGTCGAGCCGGTGAATGATAAAGAGCCGATTTTTCGGGTTTTCTTTTTTGATGTAGTCGCTCAGGATGCTGTAGGCAGTCCGTATTTTCTCCTTATTCGTGGCCATAGAAAGCAAACCCGCCTGTTTGTTGATTACAATCAGATCTGAATCCTCATAGAGAATAGTCAGGCCGCGGTACTGCGTTGTTTCGGGGGCACGATTACCCAATACAGTCACTTCCTGACCAGGTATTAACGGGTGATTGAACTGTGTATAGACCTTCCCATTGATCAGAATCTGTTTATTGCTCAACAGCGATTTGATGTTGTTCCGGTTTTTATGCGGCAACTGGGCAATCAGGAAACCCATCAGTTCGACAGGTTCTGAAACCGTAAACTGCAAATCAGTACGTTGGCCGCGTTGCCGGCGGGGCTGGTCAGTTTTATCCATTGGGCAAAGATACGGTTTTGCGATCTAAGCTTGTCATCGACTTTAGATTCGGGCAGACTAAAGCTTGACAAACGATAGGTGTGGACACCTGCCAGGCTGTGCCATCTGGAAATACTCTCTCATTTGTTACCATATTGAAGGTATTTTTATGGTTATATTCAAATAATAACATATTTATTTTCTTTTCGGTAATTAAATTTTTATAGTTTGTTTATATTTTTACGAAATATAATTTACGATATGAAGATAGGGCAGGCCAGATTTGCAGATGGTAATTGGGAAGCTATTTCCGAAACACCTGGTTTTTCATCCGAGAAGGTAGATTTAGTACTGGCCTTTGGCGAACGGAAATTGTTAGAAACCACAAAATTCTATCCGTATCTGCGCCAGCTTTATCCCAACGCTCAGATCATCATTAACTCGACTTCGGGCGAAATCCTTGCCGATAAAGTATATGACGATACGTTGGTAGTAACAGCTATTGACCTGGAAAATACAACCGTTCGGACGGTTCAGATCGACATTGCTGATCATAAAGAAAGTTATCAGGCTGGCGAGCAGGTCGCTAAAGCATTGAATGATAATGATTTGTCGGCCGTCATTCTGATCTCGGATGGGGGCGTAGTAAACGGTAGTGATTTGATTGGGGCCTGCAACCAGAGCCTGAATCAGCCGGTTCCTGTAATTGGTGGTCTGGCCGGTGATGCCGATCGCTTTGAGCGAACCGTGGTTGGTTTGAATCAGGACCCGGCAACGGGAAAAGTTGTTGGGATTGGTTTATACGGATCTGCCCTGAAAATTGGGCATGGGTCAATGGGAGGCTGGGATGTATTTGGTCCCGAACGGGAAGTAACCAACTCATCCTATAATGAACTCTACCAGATCGATGACCGAATGGCCCTGGACCTGTATAAGGATTACCTGGGGAAATATGCGGATGGTTTGCCTGGAACTGCCCTGCTGTTCCCGCTGTCGATCCGGATATCGCCTGATTCACAGCCATTAGTACGTACCATTCTGTCCATTAATGAAACGACCAAAAGCATGCGGTTTGCCGGTGATATTCCACAAGGGGCCCGGGTTCGCTTTATGCGTGCTAATCTGGACCGTCTGGTAGAAGCTTCCGCTACGGCGGCTCAAACATCGCTTCAGCAGCTCGGAAAAACACCTGAGCTTGCATTGCTTATTAGCTGTGTTGGTCGTAAGTTAGTGCTGGGACAGCGTACCGAAGAAGAAATTGAAGTTGCCCGCGATATTTTCGGGAGCCAACCCGTGATGACTGGTTTTTATTCGTACGGAGAAATCGCTCCGGCTGGGCCAGCTACACCGGGTGAACTCCATAACCAGACTATGACCATAACGATTCTATCCGAGCAATAAATTATGGACGTAAATTCGCTACATAAAATATTAAAGCGACAGATTAATAGACATTTATCAGCAGAATATCTGGAGAATGAACGGCTGCAGCAATTTCTTCAGGCCGTAAATGAATCCTACCTCAATTTTGATCGCGACAAAGAATTACTCGAACATTCGGCCTTACTTAATGAACGGGAATATTCCGATATTAATGAGAAGTTAAAGGAAGAGGTCAGCCAGCGTCGTCAGTCGGTAGAGAAACTGATGGAAGCTATTCACTTAATTGAAGTTCCGGAAGGGGAGTCGATTGCTGATTTTGATCCGAATAATCTGGTTGGGCTGGTTAGTTTTCTGCAACGCCAGATTGAATACCGAAAAACGATTGAAGATGAGTTACGCAAGGCCAAGGAGCTTGCCGAACTGGCGACTCAGGCCAAATCGGATTTTCTGTCGATGATGAGCCACGAAATCCGAACCCCGCTCAACGGTATCGTCGGGATGACGTACCTGATGCTTCAGGAAGAGGTGCCGCCCGCACTGACAGAAAACCTGAAAACGCTTCAGTTTTCGATTGAACACCTTCAGGCCTTGATCAACGACATTCTGGATTTCAGTAAAATTGAGGCCGGAAAAGTGGAGCTGGAAGAAATAAATTTCGATCTCAAGCATTTAGTTTCCAACATTAAGCGGGCGCAACAGGCAAAAGCGCAGGAAAACGGCAATCGCATCCGCCTGATGATCGACGACGATATTCCGGATTCACTCATTGGCGATTCGTTACGTATTGGGCAGGTATTAACGAACCTTGTCTCGAACGCCATCAAATTCACGCATCAGGGAACAATCACCATTGAATTATCGCTCGAAAACCGGACCGAAGATCGTGCTTCGGTTTTTGTGTCTGTGCAGGATACGGGAATTGGTATTGCTCCTGAAAAACAGGAGGCCATCTTTACCATGTTTACCCAGGCCAACTCGGCCACTACGCGCAAGTTTGGGGGAACGGGACTTGGCCTGGTTATTACTAAAAAACTGCTCGAACTCTACGGCAGCGCTATTCAGATCGATAGCGAAGAGGGAAAAGGCGCAAAATTCTCGTTTACCCTCGATTTAGCTATTAGCCATAGCGTACCGTCCATTATTGCCACCGCCGATGCGCTCGATACCAAAACACTGAAAGGATTAAAGATTCTGTTGGTTGAGGATTACCCCGTGAACGTGAAAGTGGCGTTGAAGTTTCTGTCGATGTGGGGCATCAGTGTCGAAACGGCCGAGAATGGCCTGGTCGGGACCAACAAATGCCGTGAAGGCGAGTTTGATCTGGTACTGATGGATCTGCAGATGCCGGTTATGGATGGGTATACAGCCGCTCAGGAAATCCGGAAATTCAACGCCGACGTACCGATCATTGCCCTGACGGCTTCAGCTACGTTCAGCAACCGCGACCGTGCTGTACTGGTAGGCATGAATGATTACGTAACGAAACCCTTCAATCCCAAAGATTTATTCTACAAAATCGCCAAATACAGCCAGCGGCAGATTAATGTATAAGGGTTAGGCGGCAGGTCTATTTACTTTCCCAGCCATTCCTTAAACTCGGTCATTCGGTCGCCACTAACGAACACTTCCTGACGTGATTTTGGCACCAGATCCAGTTTGAGTTTGCCAGCTGAAATGGTATGAATGGTCTGGATGGCGGGGAGCGAGATCAGAAACTGTCGGCTAATGCGGAAAAAATGACGGGGGTTCAGTAACTGAGTCAGCTTGTCGAGGCTATAATCTACAGGAAGGGTTAGCCCATCTTTCGTGACCAGGAAAACGACTTTTTCTTCCAGATAAAAATAAGCGATTTCGCTCGTTGCGATGCTACGGATTTTTGTGCCAACCGTAATCATGAACCGTTCTTTATAATCGGTTTGGTTCGATTTGCCAATCAGATTCAGCAGGGCTTCCAGATCGACGGAGGAAGCGGCTGCCTGCCCAAACTGCTTTTTCAGCGCTTTGAATTTTTCGATTGCCGCCACCAGCTCATCATAATTGATGGGCTTTAGCAGATAGTCGATGCTGTTGACTTTAAACGCCTGAATCATGTATTCATCGTAAGCGGTGGTGAAAATAACGGGCGTGGTAAGATTGGCCTGTTCAAAAATCCGAAAGCCCAGATCGTCTTCGAGGTGGATATCCATAAACACCAGATCGATGGGGACGGCCTGGTTCTCAGGCGCTTCAAACCAGGAAACCGCTTCGGCTACCGATGGAATGCGGGCCAGAACGGCAATGGCAGGATCATATTTGTGAAGCAAACTTTCGAGTCGTTTGCCCGTCAGGTTCTCATCTTCAACAATCACAACATTCATAAATCAGGAGCAGGTTTTTCAGTTGAGTTTAATAATAGCCGGAAGGTTATCAGCGAAAAGAATAACTAATTCGTACCTGGCTTAAAGGGCAAAAGCACCGTAGTACCCATGATGACTAAGGCTGATTGGTTGATTAATGGTCATGCCCTCTGAATCAGATAACACAAGATTGGGGACGCCCATCTCATCTTTTTGAATCTGAATGGCGCTTTCCGGCACGCAGTACCGTAACGCATAGTGGTGAATCAGCTGCGCTCGTATCGTGTCGTGCTGATGCTGATAATCCGTTCGATCAAATGAAATAATCTGCTGGTTATAGTCATGCGCCCATGTTGCTGATCGCGCTACGCTGGCAACGTATCTCGTAGTAATTAGTGACCTGACGGAATATGTTTTCTGGTAAAAAACGCTTCCTTGAATTGTTTCAGAACTGATCTGAGACACTTGGCAAATCAATTTTTTGGGAGCGTAGAAACGCTGACCTGTCTCACGAACGACCAGTTTGTAAACGCTCTCTTTCATACTCCAGAGTGTCCACACCAGTACGTCCGGATCGCTTGCCAACTGAATAAGCTCTTGTTCGTCAGGAGTAAACAGCTTCTCCAGGAATCCTTTCCGTCGCCAGTTGCTTTCCTGCCGGGCCTGATTCAGATCAACAATATCATTCCCGATCATTTTTCGGCGAGTTTCTGACGGATAATGTCGATAGCTGCGCTCACGGTTAGCATACGTTCCATGGACGCATTGTCGATTTCAATGTCATACGCTTCTTCAACGTCCAGTGCGATATCAACCAGATTGGCCGAGTTTATTTTTAGGTCTTTAATGAAGTCTGTGTTTTCGTTGACATTCTCAAAAGCCTGTTCATCCTGAATATACGGTTTAACAATGGCTTTTAGTCTGGTAATCAATTCTTCGTTCGTCTGCATAAGCCGCGCTAGAGTTGGTATTTTTTTAAAAGTACACATGCATTCACATCCCCAAAGCCAAAGTTAGCTTTTGCGATAACATTGATATCTTTACGAATAACCTGCTGTGGAATGTTTGCGGGGTCAATAAGGGCACTGATGTCGGGATGCGGATTGTCGCAGTTGATGGATGGATAAATAAACCCTTCATACAGCTCTAGTACGGCCGCTATGCATTCAACGCTTCCGGCTGCACTCAGACAATGCCCTACCATTGACTTCAGCGAGTTAATGTACGGAAAATTAGAACCGGATCGCTGCAACGCGTTCACCCAGCCTTTCACTTCGTCGGGATCTTTCGTGGTAGCTGTCAGATGGCCATCTATGACGTCGATTTCATCAGCCTGAATGCCTGCCTGTTGCAGCGCTTTCTGAATACATCGTTGTACGGCACTAGCATTTGGTGCAGTCATGGACCCACCTCCTCGCTGCCCGCCGGAGTTGACGTGACCGCCCAGAATTTCGGCATAAATAGGGGCATTACGTTCCAGCGCACTTTCCAGCGACTCCAGCACAAGGGCTCCGGCTCCACTGCCCGGTACAAAGCCGCTGGCTGTTGCACTCAACGGGCGGGACGCCTGCTCCGGCGACTGATTGTACTGATAAGGCAACACGCGCATGGCATCGAATCCTCCCCAGATATAAGGTCCATGATCGTTGCAGCTACCCGCCAGCATTCGTTTCGCAGTGCCCGCCACAATGCGGTCGTAGGCGAGCAAAAGGGCTTCGGTTCCGGTAGCGCAGGCCGACGAGTTCGCGGTCGTCTGGTTGCCGCACCCCAGCATACCACCCAAATAGGCACACACGCCACTGACCATGGTTTGTACCACAGCGGTGCTTCCTAATCGCCTGACCTGACCCTGATCGATCTTATAGATGGATTCCCGAACTTTATCGACGCCCAGCATGCCCGTACCGAACACAATGCCACTATCCCAGTCAGGCTCTTCCTGGGCAATTGGCAGACCGGCGTTTTGCCAGGCTTCCATGCCCGCAATGACGCCGTACACAACACCGCTGCTGTTGAGCTGATGGAGTTGTAACTCACTAAAATACTGGTGTTTAATGGCATATGTTACGGGGGGATACCCCCAATCTGGCAGGAAAATTTCAGATCGGCCAACTCCTGGTGAAACGTAATGCCGCTACGTCCTGCCTGAATAGCCGATGAAAATTCAGCCACGCCGACAGCATTTGGGGCCGCTACGCCCATACCCGTTACAACCACTCGATTACGCATGTGCTTTAGCTTTCATCATTCCTGCAATGGTACCTCGACAAACCAGTTCAGCCCGGCTATTTACCATCTCGACCTTGCATTTCAATTTATTGAACCGAAAATATTCTTTTGTGGAACGTACTGTTACGGTTTCACCCGGAAAAACAGGTTTATAAAAATCGATCTGCGTCGACGTCATGGCGATTTCCAGGTTGTCGGTCGGTGATTCTGTTGTCAGAAAAATACCCAGACAGACAACACCTATCTGAGCCATTACTTCTGTCAGAATCGCTCCCGGTGTGACCGGATTTCCGAAGAAGTGCCCTTCATAAAAATACGAATCTTCGGGAAAGGTATAGCTGCCTTCAGCGCCATTCTGATCGATAGTATGTAATGTATCGACGAACAGGAATGGTTTGCGATAGGGTAGTTGTTGAAGAATATACTCGAAGTTCGACACGTATACAACTGCTTTAGATCACGGGTTAACAACGCCTAAGCGTGAATGATGGACGATGCCTCCTTTTACTGAAGATGTTCTCCGCCGTTTACCGGAATTACAGCCCCATTAATCCAGGCGGCTTCATCCTTGCAGAGCAAATAAGCCACGTTGGCTACGTCGTTGGGCGTGGTTAGCCGGGAAAATGGATTTCGTTGCTGACTGTGTTTCAACAACGTATCGGAACCGGGAATCAGGCGCATCGACGCTGTATCGGTGACGCCCGCCATCAAACAGTTGGTCCGAATACCGAACGGGGCCAGCTCCAGCGCCATGCTTCGCGAAAGGGATTCCAGGGTTGCTTTGGCCGCTGACACGGCGGCATAGTTGCGCCATGCCCTAATGCTGCCTTCGCTTGTGAAGCTGATAATGCGGGCATCCGCTGCAAACAACGATGCATTCAGTACGTCTTTGGCCCAATCGTATAAACTAATCGCCATGGCGCCAATCGTTAATTGAAAATCATCGTGCTGAAGGGTAGCCTGACTGTCAGAAACCATAGGTTTTAAGTTGCCCTTAGCAATGCTGTGAACTAGGGTTCTGATTCGGCCAGCTGGCTGCAATGATTCCTGTAAATCGCTGATAACGTACTGTCGCTTTTCGGCATTCGTAGCGTCAATATTAAACGACTTTACCTGAATCCCTTCATTTTCCATAGCCCGAAAAACCTGTTCAACTTCAGGCAGATCGGCTTTTCGGGTACGATGCACGATACTGATATTCATGCCATGATGTGCCAGCTTTTTCGCCGTGGCTAACCCTAAGCCGGAACTTCCGCCCAGAATGAGCGCCCAATAGTTTTTACCTTGAAATTCGTTCACCACTGTAATAGAACGCGTTGCGCTGAAAACCCGGGGCCAAAACTAAGCATGAGTCCGTAGCTGTCTTTTTCAGGTTTTTTGTCCATGAATCGTTCCAGTACGTAAAGAACCGTAGCGCTCGACATGTTGCCGTACAGCCGTAGTACTTCTTTGGTATCGTCAATGTTTTTACCCAGTTTTCCGAAAAGCTCCTGAACAACTTCCACAATTTTACGTCCGCCAGGGTGAAAAATCAGGTGGGAAATATCCTCAATAGCCAGGTGGTTCTTTTCCAGAAATGGATTAACGATGGCCGGAAAGTGAGCGGCAATCGTATCCGTAACGGTTTTGTCCAGAATCATCTGTAAGCCACTGTTAGCCAAGCTAAACCCCATCATGTGAATCGCGTCGTAGAAATGGTACATTTCTTCCGCAACGATTTCCGGGCCATCATCGTCGTCATGCGAAGACATCAGTACGCAGGCGGCTCCGTCGCCAAAAATAGCCGCACTGACAATATTAGCCATGGAATAATCGTCCATCTGAAACGTAGCCGTTGGCGATTCAACTGCCAGCAAAGCCGCCCGTTTGCCGGGGTTCGCCTTGAGGAAATTTTTGGCGTAGATGATTCCCGAAACGCCTGCCACACAGCCCATTTCCGTAACCGGCAGCCGCACTACGTCCTGTTTCATCTGCAGTTTATTGATTAAATAAGCATCCAGTGACGGAATCATAATGCCTGTGCAGCTTACCGTAATCAGGTAATCGATGTCGGTCGGTAGCCAGCCTACTTTGGCCAGCGCATTAGTAAGGGCTGTTTCGCCTAGCTTGATCGATTCCCGGATGTATATCGCGTTTTTTTCTTCGAACGAGGTTTGCGTAAAAACCTCAGTGGGAGTCATGATGGAATACCGCTTATCGACAGCCGCATTTTCAAAAATCTTCCTGACTTTCCGCTTAAAACGCGTTTCCTGCCCATCCAGCCAGGTATCCAGAAAAGGAAGAATATCTTTTGTTTCACGCCAGTAAGGGGGTAATGCTTTTGCAGATGCCGTTATTTTTACACACATAGGTTTTGGATAATCCATTGATAGCGAAAAGCCCACCGCCAGTTGATCTGATACGTTTTTAGCTGTAACTGGTGCGAAAACGCTTCCAGATCCCGCTTCTTAAATCCGCGGAGAATGGAGATCAGTCCGTCTTCTTTTGACAGCTTGTTCAGTCGAAAAACAAAGCAAATGAGCTGGAAAAGCCGATAGGCCAGGGCGCTACGATGCAGGTCGTTAATAACAACGCCAAGCCTGGCTTTGTTGGTCAGCAGTCGCATCAAATCCAGGATTTCCTGATCGGCAAAGTGGTGCAGCGTTAATGTGCATAGGGCAATATCGTAGTCCATAGCCATAAACTCATCCTCAAATACATTCATTACGGCATAGGATATGGCTGGATACGCGGCTGACAGCGATCGGGCATGCTGAATGGTATAGTTATTTGCGTCGACCCCTAAAATACTAAAGCTTAGACCTTTACGTTTGCCAAGCTCGGCCACCGCCCGGCACATATCGCCATTTCCACAACCGATGTCAAGTATGGTGATGACCTTCTCCTTCGGACAACTGTCCAGTAACTTGTTGATACCGTCCAGCGTAATTTGATTGCCGCCTAACCACCGATTAATTGCCGCGATTTTGTCCAGTGCATCGCCCAATTCATCGCCCTCCAGCGAAAAATCATCTAAAAACTCTTCCTGCGTTGTACGATGCGTTGTATTCAAAGCCATAGGCGATACGTAAGAATCCAAATCTAATCAAGTCTATCAATACGCTATCGTGCCACTAGTGGATTTCCATGGGTTTGTTTGATTATCAGGGGTAATGCGCTGGGTATTGCCTGTAAACTCCCAAACAGAGCGGCCGATAAAGCGGTGTTTTGCAGCATCGCCTGAATGATTCTGCCTGTGGTCAGGCGTTTTTTAAATTCATGATTCCAGGCCGCAGTGTACTGCTTTTCTAAATCAGGTCGGCTGGCGATGTTGCCCCGAAAAAACTGAATGAGCAATTCGGAAGCGAGCTTTGCGCTGTGAATAGCCATAGCCATACCATTGCCACAAAGCGGATGGATAACCCCGGCTGTGTCACCACACATTAACACATGCTGTTCGACCGGCTCTTTCCTGGCAAACGAAATCTGGCTGATCGTCAGCGGCTTCTCAAAGAGCGGGACTGCTTTTGAAAAGAAATCATTCAAAAACGGATTTCTACACAAAACGTGCTGTTGAAACGCCATTATATTTTTATGCTTTTTAAAGCTGTTGTAATTGACCAGGTAACAGGCATTCACCACGTTGCTCTCTACCTGACACAAGCCACAGTAACCTCCTTCAAAATTGTGCAGAGAGACCAGTTCATCCGGAAAATCGGCCTGGTAATGGGCTTTTACGCCTATCCAGGGCGACTCTTTGGTGATAAACTCACGGTGCAACTGCCTATCCAGCACAGAGCGTTTGCCATACGCGCCAATAACGACTCTGGACCTATACGTTTGTCCATCGGACGTGGTTGCGTTGAACCCATCATTTTGGAACTGTACGTCAATGACCTGATCCTGAAAGACACGAACCCCGGCCAGTGTGGCTTTCTGATACAGGAAATGATCAAACGTATGGCGACTAAGGCCGAACCCGCCCAGCGGTAACTCACTCTCAACCGTTTTTCCGGAAACGGTGCTGAATAAAAACCGGTGTAGGCGGGAAGGACGTAGCGGATCAACATCGACACCGAGTTGCTGCAGATAAGGGAGGACTTCATTCGATACGTACTCTCCGCATACCTTATGCTGCGGGTACGTATATTTTTCGATAAGAATTACCCGGATGTCGTGCTGAGCGAGGTGAATACCGGCTATCAGACCTGCCAACCCACCACCAATGATTAGTACGTCAGTGTCATAACTCATTGGCGATAGCTGTTGTCGGAGTTGTGGATGCGTATGGCCGATTACCCGCAGGCTGGCGTATGGTGCATACAACAAGTAGATTAGCCAACATGTTTCGGCCTGACCAGATAGCGGGATCCAGTAGGCAATCTACGAAAAAACCAATTGAAGAATGGTAGCGGTTTAGCTATGCGCTACACGGCCTTCTGTCCGGGTCGATGGAGACGTTGTTCGGTCGGTTTGCGTCAGGAGCGGAACTTTGACAATGAAATTGCCATCACTTTCGCCTACCCAAACCGGCTGGTCGGTAAGCAGGGCGTAGCGCGTAATGATGTTTTGCAGCCCAACACCCGTAGAGTTTTCGGATTGAGGGCGTGGATGCAGATTATTCTGGACAACGAGGCATTCGTCTTCCAGATAAATATAAACCTGCAGAGGGTCACGGGTCGACATGCGATTGTGTTTCACTGCATTTTCGACCAGCAACTGGATGGTCAATGGCGCAATGCTGAACTGGACCTGATCGGATTCCGATACGTCGATAAACACGTCGAATTTGTTTTCGAAGCGGATGTTCAGCAAAAAGCGGTAAGCCTGAATAAATTCCAGTTCGGTTTTTAGCAGTACGCGTTCGTTGTCTTTCTGTTCCAGAATGTAGCGGTAAGCGCGGGATAACTGATCGATGAACTTTTCGGACAATTCCGAATCGACATGCACCAGAGAGGATAAAATGCTCAAGCTATTGAACAGAAAATGCGGGTTGACCTGGCTTTTAAGCGCGGCAAACTGCGCTTGTATATTTTCTTTCTCCAGCCGCTCTGCTCGTAGCTGTACATCTTCCAACCGGCGATAGGCACGGCGGTTGGCCGACAGATAAAACGCTGACAGCATGGCCATTACGGTCAATGCGTTATTAGTACGTCGACGGCGTTCACGGGCGCGTTGTCGTTCTTCAGGCGTTCGGGTTGGCGTTGGCGTCTGTGCTTTCAACTGATGAGGCTCTGGCTCGTGGTAGTAGCCGAAGCGTTGCTCAATAGCATCATCCAGACTATGCCATAAGACAGCAAAAGCACTGTTGAACGATACGGCTAAAGCGCTGGCGATAACCAACGTAGCAACCTGAGCGGGAATTTTGAATTCGATTAAAAAGCCTTCACCAAACCGATGGAAAAAATGCTGCTGTAGCCATTCCGTTACGGTAATCCAGGCATAAAAGAACAGAACGGTGATGAGGGTTTCGAGTACCCAGAATGGCATCTGCCGTACCGAAAAAAACCAGCTAAACGTGGCTCCGTTGGCATATAACCGAATTGGCCAGTAAACCACGAATACGCTTAGGGCGAGCTGCCATTTCTGCGAATTCGTCAGACGGTAGGGCATAGTACGGTTGGTTTATAAACAAAGCTACATATTCCCCTGATTCAGCAAAAAAGAAACCGGCGGAATGCCGGTTTCGGGAGCGCGAATGACGTGATTCTGTTTATGAACGGAAGGTATAAAGTCAATTCAGGTTCATAAACGTCATCTGTTAATTCAGAAGTTGAATCACAGCCTCCGGTTTAGTATCCGATGAACTCGTTCCTGGGTACGGACGTACTTCACTAAGCACGACGCGATAGCTGATGCCACCCAGCTGAACGGTCGTTGTGTCTTTATCTTTTACACCCTTTCCGCAATCGCCCAGGCATAAGCTGCCAGTTTGGTTGTTACTGCCTTTTTCGATGATGAACTGGACATTGGCACTGCCATATCGAATGCAGACCGCATTGGCCGGGCAGCGGCTATCCTGAATACTGGTTGCCTTTACCGTTACGTCCTGCCCAAGGCGGGCCGATTGATTGGCTTTTAAGGTGACTGGTGAATTGGTTTGAGGTTCTGCCGTATTGTTGTTTGACTGACATCCAATGACTACTGATCCGCCAATGAGCAGGGCCAGAGCCATTAATTTATTTGTATGCATGGTGTATAAAAAAGAATGGTTTGACCCTAATGACCCTGCACACAAATTGATGGTTGGAATGCCAGCGAAATTTTGTCGGAAGTAGCAACTTACTCCCGATCTTTTTCACCAACTCGCTCGTAGAGCCTGGCTAGCCGGTGGGCATGTTCATCGTAGGCGCTTTCAAATAATGTTACGGCTCGTTCAGCACCCACTACGTTAGCTGCTGACAGAACTTTAGGGGGCTGACCAGCTTCGGTGAGTAGCCGCGCCACTTCGGCTTTTACGCAGTTGACCAGAATGGCCCCGCCCACGGTTGAGCCGGGAGCGACGGGTGTATCCAGCCCCGGAACGGTAATCATCGCGTCGCCGACAGGAGCGCCAGTATCCAGCACAAGATTGGCAAAGTCACTTAGTTTTTTACCATCGCTACGTTTGCTGGTGCTTTTTTCGGCATGTTGCCTGGATATCAGGGCGACTACCTTTATGCCGTGTTGCTGACAGATTTCGGCCATTTCGATAGGAACTATATTGCAACCGCTCGACGAAATGATTAGGGCTGAATCCTGCTCCGAGAGGTCGTAATTTCGCAGGATGCGGGCGGCTAACCCTGATACGTTTTCCAGAAACATGGCCTGCCGTTGTCCGTTGGCACCCACCACCAGGTTATGAAAGGAGAGCGATAACTCGACTATGGGATTGAAACCCGGAAATGAACCGTAGCGTGGCCACATTTCCTCGACCATAATGCGGCTGTGCCCGCTTCCGAAAAGATGCACCATACGACCCGCCAGAATGGTTTGACTGAACCAATGAGCAGCCTGTAAAATGGCGGGTTCCTGTTGCTCGATGGTTGCCAGAATGGCCTGTGTACGTTCAAGATATTGACTCGTTAAGCTCATGGTTTTTTGATTCTGTCGACACTAGTACTTTTTTTGATGCGCGTATAAAACGGGACGTAGCGGGCTGGTCAGTAAATCGTCGGAAAATACTGACTCCGGAATTTGCTGATCCTTAATCATTCCAGAAAGCTGCGGCTCCGATGGCACCGGCCCAATCTTCAAAATGCGCTTTGCAGAGGGTTGTTTTTTTTCGGCCGGACGCCACTCAAACAAGTCGATATAAGTTTGCAGCGGATCGAAGAGGGCGTCGTTCGCCTGTGTAATGCCGCCCCCGAGAATAATCAGTTCGGGAGAGAACGCATTGGCAATGGAAGCCAGCGCGACGGCCAACCGATGAATCGATTTTAGCCAGACTAATGTAGCGATGGGCTCACCTTTTCGATACCCATCAACGAGTTCATAAGTTGTCTGATAACGCCCATACGACCGTCGGCTCACAGTTACGTTGCCAATGGCATCTTCCAGGCTTCCCGGCATCTGGGTTACGTCGGTGTTTTCGTTGTCGGCATCCACGCTGATGTGTCCGAGATGACCTGCCATCTGGAAAAAGCCTTGATACAACTGACCATTTATCAATAAGCCGCCCCCTACACCTGTGCCCAGAGTTAGCATGGCAACATTGGTGGCCGTTTTGGCTGCGCCTAACCGGGCTTCGGCCATCAGCGCTGCGTGGGCGTCGTTCAGTACCCGAACGGGCTCGCCCAGATAATCGGCCCACCGCAATCCTTCCAGCCCCTGCAAGCGTCCGGGCATACAGGCAATGGCTGTATTGTCGACCGTTGGCAGGCCGGGGGCGGCTAACCCAATCCCTCGTATCGGTTCCGTTGTCATGGCTTTCAGGTGTTGTACAGTCTGAGCCACTACAACTTTCCAGTTGCTGTTTTCGCCGTCGTCAGTCGGGGTGATATTTTTTTGCAGAATCTTGCCGGTACTCAGATCGAGCAATACACCTTTGATACGTGTACCACCCAAGTCAATACCAATGGCCAGATGTGATGGGGTTTTGTTGTTACTCACAGGTCAAGAAGTCATAGGCTGCGAAAATAGAAGAAAGTCAGACGGTATAGAAATATTCGTAGAAAAACTGCTGGACAGATGCGCCAAAGCGACCTCTGTTGTATAAAAGCCACTTGGGGATATTAGAATCACACTCGCCTTCTGAACCGCCGATCCAGCCGATTCATAACCGGGGTTGATAAAACACCGTGAATAAAAACGGAGATCAGTATGGTCAGTCCAGTTAACGCCCAGATACGTTGCGGACTCATAAATGAGGTCTCATGCAGCGCGAAAGCGATATAAAACAACGAACCGATTCCCCGAATTCCGAAGCTCGCAATTACCCAGCGTTTCAGCCCGCGAACACCCGTACCGGCCAGGGTCAGCCAACCGCCCAGAGGGCGAATAACAAAGACAAGCAGTACAGCCAGAACAACGTCGGGCCAGGTGAGTGATTCCAGCAGGCCACTGGCAATAGCCCCACCAAACAGGAGCAACAGCAAAGCGATAAGCAGCCGCTCGATCTGGTCCGAAAAGGCGTGCATGTAGGTATGGTATTCGTGAGTACGTTCGTGATTACGCACAGTGATGGCCGCTACAAATACGGCCAGGAATCCGTAGCCATGTGCCAATTCGGTCAGGCCGAAGCTGATTAACGTAACAGCCAGTGCCACAAAGCCATAAGCCGTTGTTTTGATACTGATACGTTGTGGCAGTTCAAAAATTAGATAAGACAGGAGCCGCCCCGATAGCCAGCCTACCAGAACACCGACGCCAACCCGATACAGCAAATCGTAGAGAAACCAGTGGGTAAGTGAAGCGGATAACGAAAATGTGGGCTGTGCGACGGCGATGGCCAGATAAACAAATGGGAACGCCATGCCATCGTTCAAACCAGCTTCGGCGGTCAGAGCGAACCGGACTACGTCTTCCTGGCCCTCGTTGGGGTCGCCAACCTGTACGTCGCCCGCCAGAACGGGGTCAGTGGGGGCTAGTCCAGCCGCCAGCAGCAGAGCTGTAGGCAGGTTCCAGTCGGCTAATCCCCAGGCAAGAAGGGTAAAGACCAATATCGTGACGACCATGGTGAGCCAGATTAGCCGAAAAGGTAATCGCCAGCCCCGCCAGGTAAATCGCTGGTCTTCAGCCCCGTACCCGTCAGCGCTACGATGACGCAGAGTTCCGTCAGTCGCGTTGCAAGAACAGGATTGTGAAGCGGTAAAGGGTCTGGAAACGGAATAGGTAATTTGTAGAGCAACCACCCACCCAGTATAAAGAGAATTGGATAAGAAACGGCGTAGTCTTTTAGGAAAGAGGGCAGCCAGGCCACGGCGAGGATGGCAATTGCAAGAATGACCAGCCAGAGATTATAAGACATCATAACATGGTGAGCAGTAAAAGATAGCCCTCCGCTGTTCTCATTTATCGTTTTCAACAATGAGAACAGCGGAGGTTAATTAGCTGACGGTAAATAATTGGTTAATGTAATGGCCGCCCCTTCACCATTCCCCCTTTGGCATCGTCGATACCGTGATTGACAATAAAGGCGTGGTTGTCGATCCGATCGATCCGATCTTTCAGCCGAGTCAGTTCCAGCCGGGTAACCACCGTGTACAGAACGTTCGTGTCCTGCTTCCGGTGGCCTCGTTTGCCATACCCTTTTTCGCCTTTAAGTACCGTAACACCCCGCCCCAGTTCTTCAGTAATCATCTGGCGGATAGCTTCATGATGATCAGATACGATAATGATGGATGTGTATTCCTCAATTCCATGAAGCAGAAAGTCGATGGTCTTGGAGGCTGCCAGATAAGTCAGCATCGCGTAAAGGGCCGTTTCTACGTTAAGCAGCAATGCCGCTGATCCGAAAACCAGTACGTTGATGAGCATGATCACGTCGCCTACGGTGAGGGGAGATCGGCGACTGAGCCAGATAGCCAGCACTTCGGTTCCGTCCAGCACTCCTCCTCCCCGAATGGCTAGACCGATACCGGCACCCAGAAAGAAACCACCAAAAACCGAAATCAGGAGTTTATCCGTCGTCACGAGTGGATACGGCACCAGCAGCAGGCAAACAGCTAATAAACTAATCGCTATAATGGTTCTGAAGGCGAATCCTTTAGAAATCTGACGGTAGCCCATCCAGATAAAGGGAATGTTGACGAGAATCACCAGGATTGACAGTTCAATACCGGTTGTAATTTCCAGGAGGAGCGAGATGCCCATGGCTCCGCCATCCAGAAAATTGTTGGGCAGTAAAAATCCTTTCAGACCCATACCCGCGCATAGTACGCCTGCCGTCAGGAAGCTCATATCCTTCAGCCAGCGTAATCGGGTTTGTGGAGAATCAAGAGTAAGTTGAGAGATCATGACAAAAAGAGTGAGGTTGGATGTTAGGATGAAAGCCAAGCCACGATCACAGGAATCATAGCCTGGATATCACACTGAAAACCAGGTCAATTTGTTTCGCAGTAAAATAACGGATCAGGCACCGCGGTAGGCGGCACCTGATGAGTTCTGACCAGACGTGACAATCGTTGATAGCCGACAGATTGTCAGACACGATACCGTTTTAAGGTCAGTAGAAGAGCAGGCAACAAAACCAGATTCGTCAGGCAGGCCATAAGCACAGTTGTGGCGACAAGAACGCCCAGGGCGGCTGTACCACCAAAGCTCGAACCAGCAAAAACCCCAAAACCACCTGCCAGAATCAAGGCTGTATAAATCAGGCTGATTCCGGTTTCCTGAATTGCCTTTGTGATCGCAACCGGAGGCTCAAAGCCAAGCTGAAGCTGACGGCGGTAGCTGGTCAGAAAATAAACCGTACCATCCGACGACAGGCCAAAGGCAATGCTGAAAATCAGGATCGTTGACGGTTTAAAGGCAATACCGGTGTATCCCATAATGCCAGCCGTCACAACCAACGGTATCAGACAGGGCAGTTTGGACAGCAGGATGATCGGGATGGAGCGAAACAACAACATACCAACCAATGCAATCAGGAGAATGGCAATCAGCAGACTCTCGTACAGATTGCCCAGCAAGTAGTCGTTGCTCTGGAGAAATACCAGACTGTAACCCGTCAGGCTGACTTTATAGGGTGTACCTGCAAAGAGCGAATCCAGCCGGGGGCGCAGCTTACCCATTACGGTCTGTAACTTAACCGAGCCAATATCAGCCATCTGATAACTGACCCGTGTAACCTGCCGGGTTGTGTCCAGAAACGAGTTGACCATCGGCGTACGGCTTCCAGCCAGGGGCGCATCGCCCGCCAGCTTTTTCAGTTCCATCGCGGGCGGCAGTACGTAATAGCGCGGATCGCCCCCCCGATACATCTGGTACGCAAAGCGAATCGCATCGACCAATGAGCTGGGTTTTGAAAACTCCGGATACTGCGCCATAATCCTTTCCATGGCCCGAACCTTGTACAAAGCCCGACCAGCTTCCGAAAATACACCGTTGGGCTGCCCCGTATCAATCATCACTTCCAGCGGAAGAGCGCCTTTAAACTCTTTTTCGATAAATCGCAGGTCTGTATATACCGGATCATTTTTGGGCAAGTCGTCCACAACGTAGCCTTCCACCCGAATCAGAAAAAGCCCAACTGAACTGATCAGCGTAATGAGGGCAACCGTTCCGTAAATCAGTCCGCGACGATGATGTACCCAGTAATTGATGCGATTTAGCAACCCCTGCCACTTACTGCCTCGAAGCGTTTGTAAGTGCTTATCCTTGGGCGCCGGTAAATAGCTCAACAGAATAGGTACCATGAGCAGGCAAATGACGTAAACGATCATGATGCAGATGGCCGCTACAACCCCAAATTCGACCAGCAGCCGACTATTGGTGAAGTAAAAGACACCGAATCCGATGGCCGTTGTTACGTTCGCCAGTAGAGCCGATACGCCAATCTGTTTGATCATCGTCTCCAGCGCCTGTTGTTTATTACCGTGGCTGGCCAGTTCTTCATGGTATTTGTTGACTAGAAAAACGCAGTTGGGTACGCCAATAACAATCAGCAAAGGCGGAAGCAGGCCCGTCAGCAGGGTAATCTCATAGCCAAAAAGGGCCAGCGTACCGAGTGCTGAACAAACGCCCATGATGACCACTAGCATGGAGATCCAGACCACCCGACCCGAACGGAACAAGAGCCAGACAATCAGACCCGTTACGGCAGCTGCCAGGCCCATAAAGAGTTTCATTTCACCGGCTACTTTCTTCATGACCTCGGTTCGGATGGAGGGCATCCCTGAGTAATGAAGTTCAAGCCCATTTTTCCGGGCAAATTCCTGCCCATAACTCCGTATGGTATTGACTACGCTTATCCGCTCTTTCGAATTGAGTTTCTTCTCATCGAACGAAATCGCCATGAGAGTTGCTTTTGAGGTCGGGTTAAAAAGTAGTCCTTCGTAGAAAGGTAGTGCGAGCACTTTCTGCTTCATACTGTCGACTTCTGCCTGTGTTGTGGGTCGCTGCCCGCCCAGGGGCTTGATTGTCCAGGACGCTTCCTGTCGTTCCAGTGTAAAAAGCCGGGTAGTCGATAACACCTGTTTTACGCCGGCTACCTTGCCAACCCGGTCGGTCATATCGTACCAGTCCTGATAAACGGGCAGGTCGAACCAGCGATCACTCTGCCAGCCGATAACCATCAGCGTACCATCAGCACCAAACCGCTGCTTGAAGCGTTCGTATTGAATTTGCGTTGAATCCGACAGCGGCAGTACCCGCGCCAGCTGATAGGATAACTGAATGCCTGTGCCAAAATAGGCCATCACGCCAGTTAATACGACTAAAATACTCAACCAGAAAATTCGGTACGAAAGAATAGCGCGGGCTATAGTAGACCACATACACAAGAAATTTAAAAAGCAGAAATTGTTAGGTCGGTCAGTTTAAGGATACCGCTTCACAACGATTAGTCTCTTTGACTTATCAGAACAACGTACTCGCGATGAGCAATTGATAAGCGAACAGTGAAAATTAACACGGTCTCATGGCGCATTAATGGCGATCTGATGCTCAAATATCAGGTGAAGTAACCCGAAAATAAAGTGCGATTCCTTTAAGGGAACGGATAAACTGGCTCGCCAGATTTTAGGAACGTAACAGCGGCTATTGGTAAGGAAGCCCGCTAAAGAATTAAAAACAAAACCGGGTGAAGAATAGACTAGGGCAGCGTGGGCGTGAACATTCGCAGTGGATGAATAATCGGACTCGTCGGACTGTTCGCAGAGAGAAAGGCTGGAAACGTAGGTCTGATGTTCGGTTATGAGCTTCGTCAGGGTTGCCCGATCAGGCACAGATACCAGCAGCCAGACTGCCAGTAACCCACTCAGCCATGACGCTTCCTGCCGAACATTTGAACGATTCTTCCCCATAACAACCCGTAAAGTACGCTTATTTTCCCGGTTAAGCCAACTTGATTGTTCGTAGAGTGGAGTCATCTAAACGGGTTTTGTGAATTATTCGCATGGGCAGTGTCAAAAGCGGAATCCCGTTAATCAATTCTGAACAGCTAGTAGATTTGATGGATTTGCGGATTTCGATAGTCTGAACGCCAGCTGATAACGTATTAGAAAAAGACATGCTGGTTTTCTGAACGTAAAAACGAATGAGTAAAGCAACTACGGCCGAGCGATTAGCCATTCATGGTGGCGAACAGGTAGTGAAAGGAAGCTTTCCCTGGCCAATCTTCGATGAACAGGACGTACAGGCTGTAGCAGACGTAGTGCGGAGTGGTCAGTGGGGCAACCCCGATTGTGGGGATGCTATAGCGGCTTTCGAACGGCAGTTCGCTGACTATTGCGGGAGCAGGTACGCTGTTAGCTGCGTCAATGGGTCCGTATCCCTCCGGCTGGCGCTGATTGCCTGTGGGGTACGGCCCGGCGATGAAGTAATCGTACCACCGTATACGTTCATTGCTACCGCATCGATTGTGCTGGAAGCGAATTGCGTACCCGTTTTTGTGGATATTGACCCGGATACCTACAACCTTGACCCAACGAAACTGGAAGCCGCCATTACGGAGCGCACCCGAGTCATTATTCCGGTTCATTTTGCCGGTTTAGCCTGTAATATGGACGCTATCCTGAGCGTAGCCCGAGGGCATAATCTGCGGGTGATTGAAGATGCTGCTCATGCGCATGGTGGCGAATACAGGGGAAAAAAACTGGGTTCGATTGGCGATGCAGGGAGTTTTAGTTTTCAGTCGTCGAAGAACCTGACCAGTGGCGAAGGAGGTATTGTGATCACGAATGACGAAGGGCTTTATCAGACAATGAATTCGCTACGTAACGTAGGCCGGATGCCAGGCGGCCAATGGTACGATCATTTTAATCCTGGCTGTAATTACCGGATTACCCAATTACAGGCCGTTTTGTTAACAGAGCAATTAAAACGACTCGATGAGCAAACGTATACCCGTAATGAAAATGGTCTTTACCTCGATCAGTTGTTGGCTGATATTGATGGCATTACGCCCTTAAGCCGGGGGAACGTAGCGATTCGGCATTGTTACCATCTCTATATTTTCCGGTACGATAAAGCCAAATTCGGAGACATACCCAAAAAAGAGTTTGTGTCCATGCTGTCAGCCGAGGGCGTTCCCTGTTCGACGGGCTATCCGCATCCGTTGTATAAACAGCCGCTTTTTCAGCAGAAAAACTGGATGTGCTACGCTATTTCCGACTACGTAGACTATACGGCTGTCCACTGCGCAGTGGCTGAACGCGCCTGCACCGACGAAGCTGTCTGGATCTTTCAGCACGCCATGCTCGGCACTCGCCACGATATGGAATCCTTCGCCGAAGCGATTCGCAAGATTCAGAGGATATTAAAGAGCGAAAGAGTGAATGAGTGAAAGAGCGAAAAGCTGACGCAGATACATTCGCTCATTCACTCTTTCGCTCTTTAATTATTTTCCCGCCAGGTATCGATGTCGGTATTCAAGGGGTGTGCAGCCTTTGACCTGCTTAAATTGGCGGGCAATGTTTTTGGTGTCGTTAAGGCCAAGATCCAGGCCAATTTCAAATACGGTTAAGTCGGTCTCCAGAAGTTTTTGACAGAATTTCTCCATCCGCAGATTCTGAATGTACTTGTAAATCGGATACCCAACCACCTGCTGAAACCGCATCTCCAGCGAACGTCTTGACAAGGGAACCTGCCTCACAACCTCATCGACCTGAAGATTTTTATCGATATTCTGGTGGATAAACTTTAACGACGAAGCGATGTACTCGTCGTGCGTAGCGTAAATGTCGGTGGACTGGCGAGTGATCACCTGCATCGGCTCAACGACGATGTCGTAAAAATTGGTTATCTCCTTACGTATCAGTTGGTCCAGCAGGCGAGCGGCATCATAGCCACCTTTTTCGACGTCCTGCACAATGCTGGAAAGGGGAGGGTCCGACAATTCGCAGAGCATCTCATCATTATCGACACCCAACACAGCCACTGCTTCGGGAATTCGTATTCCTGTATGCCGACAGGCTTCGGTGATGTGCTGGCCCATCCGATCATCGCAGGTCAGGATGGCAACCGGTTTCGGTAACGACGATAGCCACTTGCTGAGCGAGCTGGGTTTATAATACCAGAGGTCGCTGGAGCTGTATTCTTCATGCTCAAAATACTGAACGGTATACCCTGAACGTGACACCCGTTCGTCGAACCCCTCTGCCCGTTCCCGCGACCAGACGATGTGTTTAAACCCGTAAAACGCGAACTGCCGGAAGCCTTTTTTCAGGAAATAATCAGCCGCCATAGCTCCGGTTGCGCGGTGTGCGCCCGTAATATTCGGAATCTCCGTAAACCGTTCCTTAAAGTCCTGGGCGATAACGGGAATGCCCGCCTGAACGATCTTCTCCACGCTGCTGTCGTTGTAGAGCTGACCGATAATACCGTCGGCCTCCCAATCGCGGGCCCAGTTCAGAATGCCATCGACACCCAGCGTTTCCCGATGAAAAAGGGGCATCTGACAGAATACCCAGGGACCATATTCGCGGGCGTATTTCGTGATTCCCTTTAACAGACTTCGGCTGTATTCCTCCGCAAAATCGATGAGCAGGATGATTTTGTGCATAGGAGATTTTTAAATGATTGAATGATAGAATTGTTGAGTGATTGAATTTCAGGTTCAGTTTTAAGCCAATCATTCAACAATTCTATCATTCAATCATTTGCCACAAATAATTCCTTTACTTTTTTAATCGTGGCATTATTCACCAGCGGTTTGGCCCAGAGGCCGATGCTGAAGATATAGCCTAACGTAATGAGTAGCAGGAGCATTGCCCAGCGCAGGCCGACCAGTTCGGCAAGGCCCCCGATCAGGAGGGGTACTAATGCTCCGCCGACAATGCCTGTGCACAAGATACCGGAAAATGTACCATGATGGTGCGGAACGGAATTGAGCCCAAGTGAGAGAATGATGGACCACATCACAGAGGCAAAAAAACCAGTACCCGGTAGCGCATACAATGCCCATTCTTTCGGGCCAAATAAGCCTGTCAACAAGCAACCAACGGCGCCAATGGTAAATAGCATCAGCACTCGACGGCTATCCGCAATTTTCAGCAAAACAAGTCCCAGCATACAGCCAACAGTCATTAGCCCCCAGAAATAAGCCACCACAGTAGCGCCTGTAGTGGCAGGATCAACACCGTGATAAAGCTGCAGGAACTTGGAAATCCAGTTGGCAATGCCCTGCTCTGTGCCCACATACGCGAAAATTCCTGCGAAATAAAGCAGTACGGTTTTGTTACGTAGTAATTCCCTGAAAGCACTTCCAACTTCCATTCGCTCGTCATCTTTTAACGTAACAACCGGAAAATGGATCAGGGCAACCACAACAATCATCAGAAGGGTGGTTGCGGCAAAGACCCAGTAAAGCGATACCCACTCCAAATGAAGCGGCACCAGTTTATTAAGCAAACGTATCGGGAATGACGTATCGCGGGTATGAATCGTCTGAACAAAGTAGCTGTAAAGCAGTGGACTAAAAAAGGAAGCGGCTCCCGAAAAAAGCTGGGCAAGTACCGAATTGAACGCGAAATGTTCTTCGCCACCAGCTACCCGCAGCAGTGGATTGATGGCCACCTGCAACATGGCCATGCCAACGCCAATCGAAAACAGAGAAATTAGCGCAATCGTAAACGTAGGGAAAAGTGCGAAACAGAGAGCGCCTATAAATGCCAGGAGAAACGCGCCAATCAGTACGGGTTTTTCCCGATAACGCTCAATAAGCAGCCCCGACGGTATAGAAGCGCTATAAGCCACAAAAAACGCGAAAGGCAGAAAGCCCGCCAATCCAATACTCAGCCCGAAACTATCGACCAGATCAGGGATAATGGGGCCAAGAATATTGGTTAGAAACGATATGACAAAAAAGATGAGCATGATCAGCCCCACAATCAGTACATTACGTTTCATAAGCGTATTGCTATCAGGATGGTCCGACGAAAATTACTTAATTTTGATAGGTTGTTGTGCCAGCGATGCGGCTCCCAATAAGGCAATGTTTTCGTTTTGCGACTGGAAAATCTTCAGACGACGTAACGTAACAGGATAGGCAAAATCAGCCATCGTTTCCAGCATAGATGCTTTAAAAAATGGATATGCTTTGGCAATGGAGCCGCCCAGCACAATAACTTCGGGGTCGTACGTATAAAGTACAGCTTTAACGGCATTGCCGAAATGCTTCCCAAATTCTGTCCAGAGCGCCAACGCCTGTTTCGCTCCCAGTTGGGCCGCCTGATGGGTTTCTAACGCCGTTGTTCCGTGAATAGCCTCAAAAAAATGAGTAGAGGCATACGATTCAATATTCTTGTCGAGGTATGGCAGCAGGCCAATTTCGCCCGCTCCACAGTTACTGCCCGCGTATAGCTGATTGTCGATAATCACGCCCGATCCGAGACCCGTTCCGATGGCCATACCCACAATCGATCGATACCCTTTTCCCATCCCAAATCGGTGTTCGCCAAGCGCAAAGCAATTCACATCATTGTTGATGAAAACCGGAAGCCCAAACTCGCTCTCCAGAATGTCACGTAGCGCCACTTCCTCCCACGACGGAATATTGGCGACATTATACACAATCCCCCGCTCAATATCCACTACCGAAGGAACGCCAATCCCAATCCCGCTCACTGAATCACTGGTCAGTGGTTTGATCAACGCAATTAGTTGAGATAACGTAGCCGAAAGTGATTCTTTTTCTTGTAAAACCCGGTTTAACTGATGGGTAATGCGTTCATTCTCCACAAGTCCAACCCGCACATTAGTACCGCCTAAGTCAACTCCGATTGTCATATAAAAATTGGTTAAATAAAAACTTCCCGGCCGATAAACCCTTTTGGGAAGGTAAGCCTACGTAACGACTAACGCGATCTTAAAACCACGGTCCGGCTTGATCGGCCGGATGCATCAAAACTTTTGAGTTTTCAGGGTCCCCGTTACGTTTACCGGACCCTTGTATTGAATCGAGTTGCCCGAAGGGTCCGACCCATCTGTTGTATAACGAATGATAAGCCCCGGCAATGCCGTATTGGCTTTGAGGATACCTTTTTCGACGACCGCACCCGGCGGGGGTAACCGGTACGTATAGCCGTCGTTCATTCGGGCCAGTCGGGGGAGTTCTTTCTGAGCCAGCGTATTGGCGAATACGTTCCAGCCCTGACGCATAACTTTCTCCCGCACAACTTGATTGTCAATTGTTTCCCAGGGCCTTTGGGGTGCCCAGGCGCTTTCGGCAAAGCCGAGCAGTTTGGGTAATATATCATACTCAGCCATATCCCGGCCTTTCACGGTTTCGCTCCAGAGCTGCGCTTCAATACCACGGATGTTTTTACGGGCTTCGGGTTTCATGCGTTCCAGCCCGGCAAAGTTCAGGGGTTTACCCATGGCTGTTTTGAACGTAGTTTTGAACATATCGAATGGTGCAAACGCCCAGTTATGCCACGTATCGACATAGCCTGCCCAATACAAGCCTGGCTCCAGCGGGTCGTTGTTGTAAGCCATGTCGAAGTAAAAATTTGACACATTGCACAAAACAACCGGATAACCGGCATTGGCCAGCCGATTGCCCAGGTCGAGATCGAAAAGGTTATTCCAGACGTAGGGGACCACTTTTCGTCCGACAAATTCAGGATTGGGAACGTATTTACCGTCGGTTGTTTTGTTTAGCGCCACTTCTTCCCAGCCGTGAATTTCCAGCTTTCGCTTTTCGAGCCGTTGAACGAGTTTTCGAAAGAAGTAGGTCTGTAAGTTTTTTGGATCTTTTATCGTCGGATTTTCTTTCAGCAATGCAGCGGCTTCAGGCGATTTGGTCCAGACTCCCTCGGGCACCTCATCCCCTCCGGCGTGCATGATATCCATGGGTACCCCGGCTTCTTTATACATTTTTGTTATCTCATCCACTACTTTTTCGTAGAAGTGATACGTCGATTCGCGCCCAACGCTTACTACGTTATCGGTATAGCCCTGCGCTGACAAATACACAGACGTATCGTTGGGGTCAATGAGCCTGTATTCATTCGCTTCCTTTTCTTTGCCCTCCTTCATCAGCCGCTGGTAGCGGGCCTC
This sequence comes from Spirosoma sp. KNUC1025, assembly GCF_045160025.1. Lineage (GTDB taxonomy): Bacteria > Bacteroidota > Bacteroidia > Cytophagales > Spirosomataceae > Spirosoma. The sequence continues at coordinate 4,992,475 of NZ_CP087139.1, read as the reverse complement.
CATCGCTTTAATGGCAGCCCGGGCATGGCCCGGAAAATTCAGTTCCGGAATTACTTTGATGTGCCGTTCCTTCGCATATTTCAGGATGTCGATAAAGTCAGCTTTACTATAAAAACCACTACCATATTTTCCTTCTTCATAAGCTTTCGGACCCGAACCGTAAGCCGGATGCAGCACGGGAGTTTCTTTACCTGAAGTATGTTCGCGCTGAGCACCTACCTGCGTGAGTTCAGGGAGCCCGTCGATGTCGAGCCGCCAGCCTTCATCTTCGGTAGTGTAGAACAGAAAGTGGTTGATTTTGTAAAACGCCAGCAGATCCAGAATACGCAAAATGGTTTCTTTGGTCTGAAAATTTCGACTCACATCGAAATGCATTCCCCGGAATGCAAACCGGGGAGCGTCTTCTATTTGCGTGTAATTCAGCGTAATAGGCGCTGTCGGGGTTTTGTAGGATTCGATAGGCAGCAAGGCCAGCAGACTTTGGATGCCGTAGAACACACCGGCGGCATCACTCCCGGTGATCGTGATTCCGTTACCGTTTATGTCGAGTCGATAAGCTTCCTGACTTGTGCCGTTGACACGCAAATTAGCTGTTTTTAGAAAAATGCCCGTTGCTGCTGGGGAGGTGTTACGTATCGAAATGTCTTTGCCGGTCAACGCTTTTAACTTCTGACTCAGCAAACGAGCCTCCGTTTCGAGCCCTTTTTGTGCGTAGATTGTCAGTGAATTATCCAGTGCCAGCGTGCCATTTCCGGTCGTTATTTTGACAGGCGCAGGAACAATTTTCTGTAGTTTGTCGGGTGATAGCAGCGACAAAGCCAGATTGTCCTGATACGCCCTTTCGAGTGTGGGAAGTGGCATCTGATCATTTTTGCCCCGTACTATCTGTTCTTTTCTGGAGAAGGGGCGGATCGTGTAGTTAGCCACCTGAACAATGTTTTCTTCCTTACCTTCCTTGTTGTAAAAGACGAAATACAAGCCCAAAGGGGCATCCGTAACTTTATTTACGGCTTCAGTTCCTTCGTAATCAATGGTCGCTGTCGCACCCGGCTCCAGTCTAAAGCCATCATTGGGTATTAGTTTATACCAGTCGCCGTTGATGTGCTGAACGGTAGCTGTTTGTGGAGTTTTGGCGGGCAGGATGGGTCGGGGCGACATATTGAAAAACAGCGCCCAGTTTGCATTGGTGAGTACTTCGCTGCTGTTGTTCCTGAGCGTAAACTGAGCCTTAAACCCGTTTGGCGTATCCGTGAAGTTGGTTAACAACTCCCAGGTTACAGCAACTTTTCCCGCTTTGCTATCTGAACGCTGGCAACCGCTCAGGAAAAGAAGAGGGATGGTTAGAATAAAAATACAAAGGCTAATGCGCATATAGGATCTGATGGTTTACGAGCTTCCTGTAGTCATTTGTAGTTAACGGCTGACGAACGAAAGGTAGACCAAACATGACAAAAGTTGACTACTGCCAATTGGTAATTGACTACGTATCGGATAGCCTTAATAGTACGTAAATCAGTAGTAAAGATACCATTCCAACAGCGGAGCTTTTCTACTTTTTTAATGGCTGCTTCCACAAACCGACTCATTTCGTTAGACGCCCTGCGCGGATTCACCATTGCGGCTATGATTGTGGCCAACTTCCCCGGCAGCGAACAATTCGTATACTTTACCTTGCGGCACAGTCAATGGAATGCCCTCTCATTCACGGATCTGATTGCCCCTGTTTTTCTGTTTATCGTTGGTGTTTCCATCGCCCTAGCCTATACCCGACAGCTATCGGAACACCGAGCCAAAGGCGTATTATATCGAAAAATCGTCAGTCGGTCGCTAAAGTTATTTGCCGTGGGAATGCTCCTGAATCTGATGCCCAACTTCGACATGGCTACGATACGCTGGACGGGCACTCTTCATCGTATTGCTATCGTTTTTCTGGTTTGCGGACTTCTTTTTCTGAACACAAGCTGGAAACAACAAATCTGGATCGGGGCAATAACTTTAGTAGCGTACTGGCTGGTCATGACTCTGATTCCTACTCCCGACGAAGGAAAAATTATCCTGGAACCCGGCCGTAATCTGGCTGCCTGGCTCGATCGCAAGTTCCTCCCCGGCCGTATGTGGCAAGGCACCTGGGACCCCGAGGGTATTCTCAGTACGTTTCCGTCTATTGTCACCGGCATCACAGGTATGTTAGCCGGGCGCTGTATGCTCAGTTCCGCAGGCTCGCTCGAAAAAGTTGCCTATCTGATGACGATAGGGTTGTTCGCAGCTATAACTGGTTATTTCTGGGGGCTTACCTTTCCGGTCAATGAAAACCTCTGGACCAGTTCATTCGTGCTTGTTACGTCTGGATTCGCTGCATTGCTGCTGGGCGCACTCTATTTTCTGGTCGATATTCTGGGACACACCAGTGGAACAAAACCCGGCATTATTTTAGGGGCCAACGCCATTACCGTCTACGTACTGGCCGATGTTTTCGCCCTCTTTTTCTACCGACAGAAATTTAATGAACATTCGTTGAATGAGCACGTAGTTCACAGCCTTACTGCCATTGGCTTCCCGCCTGAACTAGCCAGTTTACTCTACGCTTTGTTCTTTGTGGCTATCAACTTTATTCCTGCCTACATCTTATATCGCAATAAGGTGTTTATCAAGCTCTAAAGTTTTACTTTAAGAACCAACCAACCTGATTTTCACGCCCGAATCGGCGGTTTATCAAACAGTTCCGGCTTTCTGTCGTTGGTTTAGTAGGACAATTACGTATTAATTTAACAGTCTGGCAATAACCACACGGTACAGAAGAATATGAATAAGCGAAAAGTAGGGATTGGTATTGCGGTGGCTCTGGGATTGGGGATTCTCGTTTATTTTGGCTGGCAGTACGTAACGAATAAAGCCGCTAAACAAAAGCAGGAACAATCGGAAAAAGCTGCCCGTGAGGCCGAGGTTGCAGCCCGGAAAGCCGCTGAAGAGGCCGCTCGACTAGCGGCTGAGCAGGCAATGCATTCGCTGCATCTGGCTTGCCGATATGCTGATTCTATAGGAATCGATACGAGTCGGTATGTGGCCCGGCCGAAATCGACAAAAGCTCAGATTGATACGTTACTGGCACGGGTACTGGTTGAAATCCGCTACGGTAAAAAACCGTCGGGTATCGCGTTTAGCGGTCTGAAAGATAAAATTGATTCAGCCTGGATACAGAAATCAGAAGCGGCTTTTGAACCAGAATCAGTAGCAAAGCTCTCGACGTTTGAGCCTTATAACCAGTTGATTGGCTACTACAATCAAATTCGCGGCAGAGGTAGCAGGAATTCATCGACTCTTGACTCACTACGGTTAATCCGCCAGACGCTCAATTTTTATCGCTATATCAATCGTTTCAATCCGGAACAGTTCGTTCTGGTTAATATTCCTTCTGGCCAGTTGAACGTGTTCGACAAAACAGGCAAGCGGTTGCTGCCCATGCAGGTGATTGCCGGAAAACCTGACCGACAAACCCCCTGCATGACGACTTATATCCAGAATGTGGTGATGTATCCGCAGTGGAACGTACCCGACAACATTGCCGTGGAAGAAATGCTGCCCCGCATCAAGCGTAACATCGCTTTTCTTTCGAGCCAGAACCTTCAGGTACTTGATGATAAAAACCGTGAAGTTGACCCCGATAAAGTAAACTGGAAAACCCTTTCGCCCGATAATTTTCCGTATCGCATCCGGCAGGCATCGGGTTGCGACAACTCACTGGGTCTGCTAAAGTTCAATCTGGCGAATCCACTGGCGATTTACCTGCACGATACCAATAGCCGTGATTTATTTGTGAAAACTAATGATCGCTGGCGGAGCCACGGATGTGTTCGCGTACAGAAACCCGTTGAACTGGCTAATCTGGTGCTGGGCGAAGAAGTCTTTGACGATAAGTTTATGAAGGCATGTCTGGTCAATCAGCAGCCACAAACGCTTCCTATTCCAAAACGGTTTCCGGTGTTTATCACCTACAACGTAGCTGATATAGACGAGAATGGAAAACTGCGGTTCTATAAGGATGTGTATGGAATGGAGGAGGGCGATTGACGGACCACACCAAAATCAGTTATTTTAGCTGACGAACGACCCTTGGAATTGGTTTTGTCTGATTTTGAGATTTAATTTGATGGAAATTACTCCCTGTAATTTTCTGAATCGTGAAGAAGGTCGTTTCATTTGGTTTGTTTCTCCTCTTGCTTGCCCATGTGCTGGCGCACGTTATTACGGGCCTGAGCAGTTGGTGGCAGGATGAGCACGATTTATCGAAACGATTGCTGGTATACCGCACCGTCGATAGCATTGTCGAATTTCAGATTCCTCTGGCCAGTAAAACGGACGGCCTGAACATAACCCGCACTACAGAAGACGGATTTAGTTATCGAGGACGCTACTATAATGTGATAAGTCTGGAAATAACAGGCGATACGCTTCACATTGCTGGTCTGGAGTCGGCCAGTCATTCATTCTGGCAGCATGATCTGCTTACGTTTATGAACGATCACTTGGGGACTACCCCTGATGCCGGGCGGAAAGCAAGTCAGATTCTGAAATTTTTACTGAAAGAATATTCCCCCAGTCCAACCATATCCCTTAACTTCCGGACGAACGTCTGGCGTGAACAGGTACGGGTTCCTGAAACTCCCGTTACGTTCCTGACGCGTTCCGAGCCAATGTTTTCTCCCGCCTGAACGGCTCGCCTGACGATCGGTTAGGCATCTTCATGGTCATGGCTTCAACAGCCAGTGACCGAAAATTGCCTATACTGACAACCAATGCTCAATCTTGCTGAACTTGTTTGATACGTTGTCGTAGCGTTACGGTACACCCGTTTGGCTATGCCATTGATCGACATTTTTCCTCCATGAGCGTTGGTTTATGGCTTGTTCAGTAATGCGTTTAAGTACGCGTTGAGCAGCCTTGGCGTTCGTCAGCTTCCTATTTCTTCCTGACCAAATCGGGCAATGCAATTTGTCTGATCAATACTGAACACGCATATGTGGCCTGTTGAGCTACGTGTACGTCGTTCGGCCATTCATAATTCATATACCTACCTCATGAAAAATACGTACTTACATATACTTTTTGTGGCCTTATGCTGGCTTTTTGCCCCGTTGGAAGGATGGTCGCAAACCACAAGTTTTACCGGAACGATTACCGACGCCGAAACGGGCAAACCGTTGGCCGGAGCTTCCGTACTGATTAAAGATGGGAAATCAGGAACCGTTACAGACAGGCAGGGCCGTTTTAGTCTGTCGGCTACAGATGCTTCCGCCAAATCGATCGTTGTATCCATGATCGGGTATGATCGGCAGGAAGTAAAAATTGGTGATACGCAGAATCTGGCAATTCAACTGCGCTCATCAACAGAACAGCTCGATCAGGTTGTCGTAGCAGCGTCGCGGGTAGAAGAAAGCATTTTGCGCTCGCCGGTTAGTATCGAAAAACTGGACGCCCGAGCCGTAAGACAGACACCATCGGCCAATTATTTCGAAGCGTTGAACAATGTAAAGGGCGTAGATATGGTGACTAGCGGGTTAACGTATCGCCAGATCAACACGCGTGGATTTAATTCGACGGGCAACAGCCGGTTTCTGCAATTAGTCGACGGCGTTGATAACCAGTCACCGGGATTAGGTTTTTCAGTCGGTAACCTGTTTGGAGTAGCTGATCTGGACGTAGAGTCGGCCGAATTGATTCCCGGAGCGGCATCGGCCTTGTACGGGCCCGTTGCGTTTAATGGCTTGTTATACACCAAAACTAAAAATCCGTTTGAGTATCAGGGATTAAGCGTTCAGCAACGTACTGGCGTCAACCACGTAGCTGATCCAACGGGCGACGGAGCTAAGCTATTCTCCGAAACGGCGGTACGTTACGCAAAAGCCTTTGGCAATCGTCTGGCTTTTAAACTGAATGCGTCATATCTGAAAGGTCGCGACTGGTATGCTGCCGATTACACCGACATCGACCCGAATACAAGCTCTGAACAACGTGGACCCAATAATCCGGGCCGGAATGCGCTAAATATTTACGGCGACGAAGTGGCGCAGACCCTAACTGGCATCGGGCGTGTATCGCGGACGGGCTATGCGGAAAAGGATTTGACTAATTATGACGTCTACAGCCTGAAGTTGAACGGCGCTGTACATTATCGCATCACGAACAACACTGAGGTCATTTATGCCCTTAATGTCAGTCAGGGAACCGCCAATTACACGGGCAGTAGCCGGTTTATGCTGAACGATTTTCGACTGACGCAGCATCGGCTGGAACTGCGCGGCAAAAACTTTTTCGTCCGAGCGTATTCGACGGCCGAAAACTCGAACAATTCCTACAACACCCGGTCGTTAGGACAATTGATCAACCGGACCTGGGTGCGCGACCTGAGTGGAAACGTAGTGACGCCCGATAAAGCCGACGCTACGTGGTTTGAGCGATATGGTGCCGCTTTTGGTGGAAAAATACAGGGCGTAACGGCTCAGAATAACGATGCTGCCCGCGCTTTTGCCGATCAGGGTCGTTACGTGCCGGGCTCTGCCGAGTTTGACCGGGAGAAAGATCGTTACATACACATTGCCGGTTTGCAGGGCGCGGGTGTCTTGAGTCAGAGCAAATTATACCATGTTGAGGGCTTGTATGATTTTTCGTCTCATTTGCCGTTTATCAGTCTTCAGGCGGGGGGTAATGTGCGGTATTACGCGATGGAAACGAACGGAACCTTGTTTGAGGATAAGGTGAACAAGGTTCGCGTATCGGAGTTTGGCGCCTTTGTTCAGGCGTCAAAAACGCTGCTTTCCGATAAGCTGAAAATTACCCTGTCAGGACGATACGATAAGAATCAGAACTTCGCCGGAAACTTCACTCCCCGGGCGTCGGCTGTCTTCTCGCCAAGCGACGCACATCATTTTCGGGCAAGTTATCAGACCGGTTTCCGTAACCCAACCGTACCCGACCAATTTATCAAGCTGAACGTTGGTCCAATTATCATTCTGGGTGGCGCACCAGCCAATTCGGCTGGGCTGCACGCTTATGATAACTCCTTTACGTCGGCATCCGTTGGGGCTTTTGGTGCGGCCTTCGGGCAGGATTTAGCAGCTGGATTGTCGGCCCAACAGGCTGTAGTAAAAAACAAAGACAAGCTGGTAAAATCGAACGTACCCTACATACGGCCCGAACAGTTGCAGTCGTTTGAGATTGGCTATAAAGGGCTGCTCACACCGCGCCTGCTGCTTGACGTGAGTTACTATCATGGACAGTATCGCAATTTCCTGATCAATCAGGTAGTCATTAGTCCAACAAATCCGGTCTTGCTAGCCGATGGAAGTATCAATCCCGCAGCGGCTGCCGACGTACTAACGGCCACCAACCGGCAGGCTTACCAGTTGTATACCAATGCAGCTGACCGGGTTTCGACCGATGGAGCGAGTGCGGGCCTGACGGCTACGCTAAATCGAGGGTATTTACTAAACGCCAATGCAACCTGGGCGCAATTCAATATTCTGGATGCTAACCCAAACAACATTCCGGCGTTTAATACCCCTCGCTTCAAAACCAACGTGGTGCTGAGCAATGATCGAATAACCGAACGAGTGGGCTTCAGCATAGCGTGGCATTGGCAAGAGGCTTTCGATTGGTATGGTACGTTCACCGAAAACCGGCCCGGACGTATTCCTTCTTACTCGTTACTGGATGCGCAGGTAAGCTACCGGGTACCCTCCCTGAAAACAACCCTGAAACTGGGCGCCAGCAACCTCACGAACAACTACGTCGTGCAGGCGTATGGGTCGTCGGCGGTGGGCGGATTGTACTACCTGACGTTGACGTTTGATGAATTGATGCGGTAAGGTAGACAGGTATTGACTAACCAAATAAATCATGAATCAGGTACTTACATCTTCTTTGCCCCAAACGACTGATCAGGCTGACTGGCGTTCGTTTGGCCTTTGCTTTGCGTGTTACGTGCTGGGCGGTACCGTTTCAACGTTGTTGTCGGTGTTTTTACCCGTCATTTTGCCTGACCTGGGGGCAGATAGCTCGTCGGGGGCTGTACTCAATGCCGCTTTTCTGTATGGATGGGTTGGGGAGGGCTGGGGTTTGGCCTGATTGCCGACCGGGTTGGACGTGTACGCGCCCTGACGCTGGCGACAGCCTTGGTTGGCGGCTTTACGTTGCTGAGTGTGTGGGCTACCAGCTGGCCCATGTTGGCCGGATTCCGGTTTATGGCGGGGATGGGCGTCGGGGGCGTACTGGTCGTTACAACAATCTATCTGTCAGAAATCTGGCCGGAGCAGGGGCGCCCCGTCGTTCTGGGCTTGTTAGCCATGTCGTTTCCGGTGGGTATTGTGCTGGCGGGTAGTCTGAACCTGCTGTTTGCCCAATGGCGTCAGGCGTTCTGGCTGGGTGCGGTGCCGCTGGTGATGGCTCTTCTGGTCATGAAACTGTTGCCCGAATCCGCTCGCTGGAAAAATGCCCGTCAGACAACGGCTTCGGACAGACAGTCGCTCTGGCAGCCACAGTATCGCATCAACGTGATTCAGGGGTCAATCATCTTCAGCGCGGTGTTGATTGGGCTGTGGGCCGTTTTTTCCTGGACGCCTTCCTGGATACAAACGCTCTTTACCAGCGACGTAGATGCGCGTCAGGCGCGGGGTCTGACCATGATGCTGTTTGGCATGGGCGGTATTCTGGGTGGTGCGCTGTCGGGTTTTATTGTGAACCGGTTTGGCATGAGAAGAACCCTGCTGTGTACGTTTGCTTCGTGCCTATTGGCCTGCTGGCTGCTGTTTGGTACAAATCGGACGTTTTCGCCGATTATTTACGCAGAAACGGCTTTGCTGTCGCTCTGTTTTGGCATAAGTCAGGGTACCTTATCCAGTTTTATACCCCTGTTGTTTCCAATCTCAATCAGGGCTACCGCTTCGGGTTTCTGCTTCAACATTGGCCGAATTCTAACGGCTACTGGTGTATTTTTTGTCGGGTCGCTGGTCGCTGTATTCGGTGGATTGGGAAACGCCTTACTTTTTTCTCACTGACGTTTGCCCTGGCTTTCGTGTCTACGTGGTTTAGCCGCCGAACAACGTCTGCTGCTTCGTAATCAAATTCGAACTCATACTTATTAATGATACCTCTTATGCCTCATATTCAACTGCCGGAAGGTGTTCCGGGTATCCGGAGCCTCGTTATGTACCGCCCCGACACGGGTAAACCCCTTTACGAACTGGCTCAGGTCTTGTTACGTGGTGAATCGCCACTTAGCCAGGCCGAACGTGAACTGATTGCGACTTACGTATCAGCTCAGAATAGCTGTAATTTCTGCACGCAGAGTCACGCAGCAGCTGCTCGGGTTTTGTTTGGACCTGATCGTAATGTGGTAGATTTTGTGCTGAGTGAATATGAAACCGCTCCAATTTCGGAAAAGCTAAAAGCACTGCTCACGATTGCCCGGCACGTTCAGATGGATGCCCGCACAGTCAGTGAGGTCGATGTGGCCCGCGCTCGTGAGCAGGGCGCTACCGACCGGGATATTCACGATACGGTGCTGATTGCCGCTACGTTCTGCATGTTTAACCGCTACGTTGACGGCCTGGCTACGTTGTCGCCAACGGAATCAGCCGTGTACGAACCGATGGGCGAACGGCTGGCGCAACATGGTTATGCATTGCCAACAACGAATCCGGTCTGAAATAGATACAACACACAATCGGGCAACTCTTGAGTCGATTGCCTGATTCAAACAGCTTATCATAGGTTGGTTATATTCCCCACCTGTTTTGCGGGTGGGGACATATTGAAAACGTAATGAACGCTAAACAAATAAACAAAATGGCACATATTCAATTACCCGAAGGGCTACCCGGTATTCGGGGGCCAATGACATTTAGCCCGGAAACAGCTAAACCCCTTAATCTGCTCGTCGATCAGCTCCTCTGGTCGGCCGACAACACGCTGAGCCAAGGTGAACGTGAACTGATTGCGACCTACGTATCGGCTCAGAATGATTGTCAGTATTGCCAGACGATTCATGGGGCAATTGCCAGCCAATGGCTCGGGGATACCGACTGGAGTCTGGTGCAGCAGGTAAAGCAAGATCCGGAAACGGCTCCCATTTCGGAGAAAATGAAAGCCTTGCTGGCTATTGCCGGGAGTGTTCAGAAAGGCGGTAAGCACGTTACTACCGAACAGGTTGATCGGGCCAGGAATCTTGGCGCTACCGACAAGGAAATCCACGATACAGTCCTGATCGCAGCCGCATTCTGCATGTTTAACCGCTACGTCGACGGCCTGGCTACGTGGATGCCAGACGATACGTCATTTTTCAGAAACCGGGCCATAACGATCTGCGAAAACGGGTACTCAGCCTCTGTTTCGGCTATGCCTATCAAAACGGAGGCAACGGTTTGATTGACGTTAGGCTACAAAACAAACCACCCGACAGGTCTGACCTGTCGGGTGGTTTGTTTTACGATCTGGTTGAACCGATCAGGACTTTGCTTTTAAATGATCGTATCCCTGTTTGAGCCGGTTATAGCCGTGGGTAGTGATACGTTCGCCAAGATAGGCGTAAAAGGCTGGGTCGGTAGGCGTTACGCTGGCTAACCCATCGACGTATTTGTTGTATAAACAGAATAGAGCGGCAATCAGCACCGTATCGTGAAGTTCGCGGTCAGTTGCGCCCGCAGCTTTAGCCCGATCAACCGCTTCGGGGGTGACATCTCTACCGTTTTTCTGAACCAGTGCCGCTACGTTCAGCAGCGCTTTCATCTTATCGGAAACCGGGGCCGTTTCAAAATCCTGCTTGACTCGTTCGCAGGTTTCCGGTTCGCCTAAGAGTATATCGGCAGCAGCTGTGTGGGCCGTTGAACAAAACCGGCATTCGTTTCGGTGCGATACCAACGTAGCAATCAGTTCACGTTCCCCTTCCGTCAACGTCGATTCGCCACGTAGCAGAATCTGGGTAAGTTCGCGGATGGGCTGGGCGGAATCCTGCCGGTATTCGAGTAAGCCGGTTATTCCCGGCAAGTGCGCTTCAAGCGGAATATGAGGCATCAGACAAGACGTTTGTAAGGGTTATAACGAAGCAAACTCGTTCTGTTCAGCCAGGTAAGCTGATTTTTTCAGATAATCATTATCGGGCGAATAAACAAAGAGGCAGGAACCCCCTTTTACGGCCTGAATAATACCTTTGGAATCAGCATACGGCACTGCCGGACAGCCCTGGCTACGTCCTAACCGACCCGTTTTACGGATGAAATCCTCGCAGGCATAATCAGCGCCATGCAGGACAATGTTCCGATTAAAAACATTGTCGTTAAATCCTTTTTCCAGCCCTTTCAGTTGTAAAGACAGGCCGTGCTTGCCCATGTACGTATTGAGGGTCTGGTAGAAACCAAGGCTGCTCTGAAATGACGATTGCTTATTGGAGAATCGTTGGGCAACTAGATCGCCGGAATTCTGCCCGTGGGCAACGTACGTATTGAAAAGTAATTTTTTTTGAATCAGATCAACCACATACATCCGTTTATGGGTGGAAGGCTGGCTAAGGTCAACAATCGTTAACGTCGATTTGTCGGGGCTGATTTTTTGCCAACCGCGCAAGGCATACTCAAAAACAGACTTTTGCAAACCAGTTTGACTTAACTGTAGTTGATCGTATACGTCGAGGTAAGGAATGAATTTTGCTGGTTTTGCAGCGGAAGCTGGCTTAGCAATGGCGACGTTACGTGTGGATTTGGAACCGGTGCTGACAAAATAAACAATGGCAAAGGCAACCAGAAGCAAAAGAACATTCTTCATACGTAGACAAGCGGGCGTTGTTGGAAGTTTATGAGGATGTATTATTAATCAACAGCCTCTCCGGTGTTTTAATTCGGTGAAGATATTAAATTTCCCTCAAAAGATTCGCGGGAATGATCGGAAAAACGTTCATTTTTCCTGCGACAAGCCCTTAAAACGATGACATCTTACCCGCAAAAAGATATGACTCCCTACGAACAGGCCGTTCGCACTGAACTGACTCGTTGGCAGCAGGCCATGCAGAAACCACCATCCACTTTCGGGCGTTTCTCAACCGCTCTGCAACGGCGGATTAACCGAATTATTCCCCAGAAAGTACACGCTGTCATTACGGCTACAATCAAGCAGATGACGCGGGCAGTTCTGTTCGGGGCGGAGTTTTTGTCGCGCCAGCCTACCGAGGGAAAAACGCTGATTCAGCGGGATGCTGCCGTAGCCCGACGGATTGAGTTCTACAAAAAAACAAGCGCGGCCGAAGGGGGCGTAACGGGCGCAGGAGGCTTTTTGCTCGGCCTGGCCGATTTTCCGATTCTGCTTGCGTTGAAGATGAAAATGCTGTTTGAGATTGCCAGTCTCTACGGTTTTTCGGTGAATGATTACCGCGAGCGGGTTTATATTCTGTACGTTTTTCAACTGGCGTTTTCGAGTCAGGAGCGTCGACGGGAAGTATATCAGTATGTAGCAAACTGGCCTGAACATAGCCGCCAACTCCCCGACGATATTCACCAGTTCGACTGGCTGAGGTTTCAGCAGGAATACCGCGACTATATCGATCTGGCCAAGATGGCCCAACTGGTTCCGGGTATCGGTGCTGCTGTTGGTATTGTGGTCAATTATCGACTTATCAATCAACTTGGCCGTACCGCCATGAACGCCTACCGGATGCGCCTGCTGGCAGAAGATAAAGCGTTGCTGATTGAGTAGCCGATTGTTAAATGGTACGCTTTTGAGGCAATGCTTTATCTGACTATTACTTTATTTACAGTACGTATAGACAAAACTGTTATTGTATTGACTAATTTTAGCTAAATTACGTCAATATATTGACGTAATTTAGCTAAATGGATATTGATCGGTATTTGATGCCTATAGTAAAGGAGCATCTCATCCCTGGAAAAGTTAATCTGATTTTCGGCACTCGACGAGTGGGTAAGACGTTTTTACTACGTAGGCTGGTATCAGAAGTATCGTATTCTTATATATGGCTGGAAGGAGAAGATTACGATACACACCAGGTGCTGGCTGAGCGAACTGTAGCTGCTTATCGGCGGTTGATTGGTGAGGCCGAGCTGTTGATTATTGATGAAGCGCAGGCAATTCCCAACATAGGTCAGATACTAAAGTTATTTGTCGATCAGTTAACACATCTACGTATTGTTGTAACGGGTTCGTCGGCTTTCGATCTACTTAATTTATCGGGTGAGCCACTTACGGGCCGGGCTTTTTTTCATCAGTTGCACCCCATCGCGCAATCTGAACTTACGCGCTATGAAAACCCCCTTCAGACCCGGCAGCAACTAGAGGAAAGGTTAGTATTGGGTAGTTATCCTGAGCTTTTCAGTCTGGCTACGTCAGCCCAACGGGAGCGATATTTGCGTGAGTTGATAAATACGTATCTGTTGAAAGATATTATATCGTTTGAAGGTATTCGAAATTCATCGAAAGTAAAGGATCTATTGCGACTGGTGGCCTTCCAGATTGGAAAGGAAGTGTCGCTTGAAGAATTAGGGCGACAACTGCATCTCAGCAAGAACACCGTTGAAAAATATCTTGATTTGTTCACTAAAGTATTTATTCTGGTGAAAGTGGGCGGTTTCAGCCGTAATCTGCGAAAGGAAGTAACCAAAAGCTCACGCTGGTATTTTTTAGACAATGGGGTTCGGAATGCACTGTTGGCTGATCTGAAACCGCTGTCCCTCCGGCAGGATGTTGGCGAGCTTTGGGAGAATTATTTGATAGCAGAGCGAATAAAAAAAAATCAGGCCGAACAGCGCTGGGTCGATTACTTCTTCTGGCGTACGTATGATCAGCAGGAAATTGATTGGATTGAGGTTGAAAACAACCAAATTCGAGCATACGAATTCAAATGGAAAGCCGACCGGATTAAGCCGCCTAAAGCATTCGTGGATGCCTACCCCAAAGCGACTTTCGAACTGATTAACCGTGAAAATTATCTGCCTTTTGTGACGTAAGCAAAGAAAGATGATGATGAGTTACAACATTATGGCTTCGTCAATCCCTGCCCTTTTTTGTAGGTTTCGTAGCCCAGGAATTCGACGGTTGACGGATCGAAGTCCATAAACTGTCGGGTCATTTCGCCAATCAGGCGCAGGCCATTTGCTGAATTGGTAAAGAATACAAGAGCGTTGTGGCTTTTGGGAGAGCCGACTACGTAGCATTTATACGTATCGTTGTCGCCCCAGTGCCAGAAGTAGTCGCCAGTGGATGTATGTTCCAGACCCAATCCCAGCCCCCAGCTCAGAGTTGGCGAAAGGGAATCAGTAGCCCCAAATTTTGTAGGTAGCTTGCCCTGCCCGGTTAGCATCTGATCGACAGTAGCCTGCTTTAGACCCCTAGCGGTTAGAATAGCCATCAGGAATTTGGCATAGTCGTCGGCAGTGGTTTGTAGTGAATAAGCGGTATTGGCCTGATCGGATTTGTAATGCGGTTCGGGCTTCCCTTCTTTGGTATGGGCATACGCGAAATTGTCATCGAAGGCCGGATTCCAGATGTAGCTACTGCGGGTCATCTGTAAAGGCTTGAACACCCGGTCGTTCATAAGGTCATTGAGCGGCTTGCCTGTGATCTTTTCAACAACTTTTTGCAGATAAACGAATCCCTCCCCCGAATAGCCAAAGCGTTCGTTCGGCGTAAACGACATGGCCAGATTGGACGATCGCCGGTTTTTTCGCCAGTTCGGAAAGCCTGAACGGTGGCTGAGCACCATGCGGGCCGTGATTTTTTTGTATCGTTCATCCGACGCTACGTCCGGATAGGGGAGATACTCATTGAGGGGCTTATCGAGATCAAGCTTTTGTTCTTCAACTAATTGTAACACAGCGTAGGCAAAAACCGGCTTGCTGAGCGAGGCCGCATCGAATATTGTTGCTGACGTAACACGTTGAGAAGAATCCGCTTTAGTCAAGCCATACCCCTGACTATAGTACAATTTGCTATTTCGGATAATCGCCAGGGACAAGCCCGGTACGTGGGTACTGTCCATGAGGGATTTAACGGACTGATCTATCTCAAAAACAGATAGATCAATCGGTTGCGTCTGGGCGGGTGCTGGTGTCCAGGTTAACGGTGTTAGGAATGCTAGAAATAGCAGCTTGTTGCGGAATGGAGAAGTAGATTTCATGGGGTGTCAAGTGAGAGGATGGTAGAATCAAAAGGAGTTGAATTGGTGCTTACTGTTGCATGGGTTCTGAAAAGTTTATGCTCATAAATTACGGTCAGAATGTATAGGCTAGCTGCGTTTGCAAGCCAATCTCAAAAGCTGGATCATGCATGAACGATGCGCCTAATTGGCCAAAACTGTACGTCAGAACGGGCTGTCCGATAAAGGTGTAGCGATCTGTCAGTTTGTATCGGACTCCGGCTCCTAACAGCCCGTAAAAAAATGGTCGGGGGAGAAGGGGCTTAAGCCGTAGATTCTGAGTTGACTCACCAGAGCGCGTAACCACAACCCGTGAAAGAATTGGAAAGTCAGTAAGCAGACCAAACGAAAAATAAGGCGACAATCGGTGGTTGGATGGACAGAAATTAAGAAGTAAGGGGATACGTAGTCTTCTATTCCGAAGGGTTACAGTACCTTCACCCGCTGAAGGCTGACGTGTTTGACGGGTGGTTATCTGATGAAACCAGATACCGGACGACACCGACCAGCCGGGTTGATAGACATATGAAATCGACAGCCCGGCAGCGTACCCTGATGACCAGCGACTTCCATCCAGAAAAACAGGTTCAACAACCTGGCCATCACTTTCGGGATAAAGGCTTCGGGCATGGTAATCTGTATGGCCGATTGCGGGCGTAACCGTTGACGAAATCGACAGTTTGTGTTGCCCCACAGCCAATTGGGTAAGGAGACTAAGAAAGACGCAAACCGTGTAGCACTTCCTGTTCATAATTCCGGTCCATTTTTTCGATGGCGCGTTGAAGATACATGCACAAGCGAAAGAGTAGCATTAACTTCGCCCGAAAATTACCGATCAGTCAAGCCTTTATGCTCTTTTTAGCCCTCAGTATCCTGCTTTCGGTATTGCTATTATTAAATTTCCGCGTGTTTCCGCGTTTTGAAGTCAATACGTTTCAGGCGATTGTGTTCAATTACCCGGTCTGTTTCCTGACTGGGTTAGCGCTGTTGCCTGCCGGTCAGTCATTCACAATTGACTTCTCTCAAACCTGGACCTGGCTGGCTTTTGGGTTGGGTATTGGTTTTATCCTGACGTTTCTATTGTCGGGCGCTTCGACGCAGCGTATGGGGATAACCGCTACGTCGCTGGCTAACAATTTATCACTGGTCATACCTGTTTGTTTCAGCCTGTTCGTCTTTCGGACTGGTGGCAAGGTGTTCGATACGCTGAATTATCTAGGGCTTTTGCTGGCTGTGATAGCCGTAGGGTTGAGCACCTATAAGAAAGAAGCCCCGACTGACGATCCCGGCGGCACCAGAACGCCCTCCCGTCGGTTAGGGGCCAATGTTCTGTTACCGGTCGGTGTGTTTCTGTTCTATGGCGCAACGAATACCATGATCAATTACATGAACCTGCATTACATTCCCTCAACTGATAAAACCATTCAGGTAACCTTGACGATGGTTATCGGGGCCATTTTTGCGGGGTTGGTGATGCTGATTATCCGCCTGATTCAGGGAACGGAAACGTTTCAGCCACGCAGCCTGATCGGAGCCGTTACGTTGGGAATACCGAATTTCCTGAGTTTTTACACGCTGGTAATGGCCCTGTCTGCGTTTGGGGGCAATGGCGCATTTGTGTATCCAGTGTATAATATTGGGGTGATTCTGCTGGCGGCTTTACTGGCGGCTATTTTCTTTCGGGAGCAACTTTCTACGGCCAATAAAATCGGGCTGGTGCTGGCGATTCTGGCTATTGGGTTAATCTCCTGGCAGGAATTGGCAAGCTTGTTCAACCAGCGGTGATCGCGTCAATTACGTACTGAAAATGAGCCATTCTGACGCTTATGCCAAACCAAACGATCGGGACAACTTCGTTTGGTGCACTACGCTCGAAAACGTTACGTGGCTGGATGAGTCGATGTGTTCCTATAACGAAGACCTGGCCGTTTTTCGATTTCGTTACGTAGAGGCTACCCACGATGAACCCAACTGGGAACGAGTGCTGCGATCTGATGAAATGGAGCGGGCTAACCGGTATCGTCGGGCTGATGATCGTTACCGGTCCTTATATACAAAAACGATGCTAAGGCTACTCGTTGGGTACTACACAAGCCAGCGACCGGGTGCTATTGAATTTAGAACGGGTATTACCAACAAATTAGAATTGTCGGGCCGTTCAGACTGGCAATTCAATGGATCACACTCAGGCGACTGGATTGTTCTGGCAATTAGTAAACGTAGCGTTGGCGTTGACATAGAGAAGATAAGGATGGATTTTCCTTTCCAGGGTGTATTGCCGCTATGTTTTACCGAACAGGAGCAGACCTACATTACATCTGGTGAGAGCGCCCGGCAGCGTTTTTATCAGGTGTGGACCCGTAAGGAAGCCCTGGTTAAAGCAACTGCCAAAGGTATCGACAAGGATTTTTATCAAATTCCCTCCCTGGATGGTGAACATCGAATCGATAAGCGACTACTTAGCGGAAACTGGTTGGTTCACAGCTTCACCATAGCTGACAACTACCCGGCTGCTGTTGCGTATCAGGCGTCTTTACAGTGTACTCCCCGGTTCTACACGATAACTACGGATTTATTCAATCGGTGGATTACGGCCAACAGGTAACTTGTAAACGAAAGTCATTACTTTTGGAAACGCGCTATTCAGATTGACGGCGCTCAAACTATCAATTTCTCCGTATGACCTGTTTTGTGATCGGGGAGGGTACCCTACTAATTGGCTGCACGACTATCCTTTGCCAGCAGGGTTTTCAGGTTAAGGGGGTTATTAGTCAGGATCAGCAGGTACGTAGTTACTGCGATAAAGAAGGATTTCGTTACGTTGATTCGTCCTCAGACCTGAAAAGCGTTCTGGAAGAAAATCCGTTCGACTTTTTATTCAGCATCACAAACGGATATATACTCCCTGAAGCAATTCTGCGGCTTCCCCGGCAGCATACGATCAATTATCACGATGGCCCGTTACCAGCCTATGCCGGGGTTCATGCTACGTTCTGGGCATTGATAAACGGTGAAACGACGCATGGCATTACCTGGCATCTGGTGGATGCCGGTATCGATACAGGGGCGATCATTAAACAACGAGTCTTCCCGATTGAAGTCAGCGAAACCTCCATCAGCTTAAACGCAAAAAGCTATACCGCGGCTATCGATTCGTTCAGGGAAGTTGTAGATGATCTGTTAACGGATAACCTCAAAACTCACCCACAGAATCTTACCGGGCGCTCTTATTATGCCCGAAACAAACGGCCTGATTTATTTATAAACTGGGCGCAGTCGGCCGCTGATATAGATCGCCTGCAACGGGCACTGGATTTTGGGTTCCATCCAAATCCATTCGGGTGTTTAAAGCTCTGGTTAAACAACACATTCTTTCAGGTAAGGAAAGCAGTTGCAACGACAACAAAATCGCAGACACCGGCAGGCACTGTAGTTAGTATTTTGCCGAATAACCTGCTCGTTTCCACGAAAGACAATCTATTGGCGATTGGTGAATTTCAGTCGCTTAGCGGAGAAGCTATTTCGATAGAATCTCTTTGTGAGCAGACTGGTTTGCGAGAAGGTCAGTTGTTAGCCCAGCCTGATTCCGAGATCATTGAGGATTGCCGTGACGCGGGAAAAGAATGCGCTCGGCATCAACAATACTGGATAAACAAACTCGTAGGGTTTCAACCTACAGGCTTCCCGTGGCCTGCTTCGCATGAGATAAACAAAGACAGAAAGCCTGGCTGCACGTACATAGACATTAGCGTACCCGATTTTGTTAAAGCTTTACTTGAAGAGCAAAACTCGCCAGGGACCAGAGCCGACTATCTATTGGTGGCTGCGCTGGTTATGTTGGCGCGGTTAACGGACCGACTGGCTGTTCATGTAGGGTTTCAATCGACTACCACCAGACGAATTGCTACGGATACCCACGGGCTTTTTGCGGAATACGTACCATTTGCCGTTGAGTTTGATTGGGAAGCTGGGCTTGAGGAAGCTGTTGCAGTTGTTCGGCAGGAACAGGTTGAGGTAGAAAAGCGTCTGACATTTGCTCAGGATCTTCTAATTAGTCAGCCTGCTTTGCACTCGGTGGCGCATGAGCTTTCCGAACGTGGGATTCCCATTATTATTTGCTGTGATCAGTCCGCGGACGAATGTATCGTACCAGAAAAGTCGATAGCTATAATTCTGACCGATGAGGCCAAGTACCAGGTAGCCTTTAATCCGTCGATCTGGCCCGCTCATTGGGTCAGCGAGTTTGTAAACCGCTGGATGCTGCTTCTGGAAAATATGGTATTTCAACCCAAGCAGCCTTTAAAAACTATACCGCTGCTTACACAAACAGAGCGGCAACGCATACTGGTTGACTGGAATAACACGGCAGTAGCTTACCCCGCGACCAGCCCATTCATCAGCTCATAGAAGAGCAGGTTCGTCTGCGGCCTCAGGCAGAAGCGTTACGTTGTGAGCGTATCGTTCTCACGTATCAGCAACTGAATCAACGCGCTAATCAGGTGGCCCGGTACCTGCAAAAACAGGGTGTTACGTCCGATACGTTGGTTGGACTGTGCCTGGAGCGCTCGCCCGAAATGATCGTCAGCCTACTGGCTATTCTGAAGGCAGGAGGGGCGTACGTACCTCTTGATCCCAATTATCCGGCTAATCGGCTGAACGAATTGGTTACGCAAACAGGTGTCCAGTACATCATCAGTCAGAAGATCTGGGTAGACCGGTTGCCTGCTGAAGCGTCCTGTATCTTGTTCGATGAAGAGCAATTGCTGAATGATCAGGAAGACGACCAGAATCTAAACATTGCGGTTGGTGCCGAGCAGTTGGCGAATGTGTTGTTTACATCGGGTTCTACAGGGCGTTCGAAGGGAGTGGCCATTCCTCATCGGGGCGTAGTACGACTGGTAAAGAACACAAATTTTATGCGGCTGGATGAGACTGTAAGCATGCTCGGGCTGGCTCCACTAGCGTTTGATGCCTCCACGCTGGAAATCTGGGGGAGCCTGGTTAATGGCGGCCGGCTTGTGTTGATTCCGGAAAGTCGTCCGACGCTTGAAACCATAAAACAGACCATTCAGTCGCAAGCTGTGAATACTGCTTTTTTTACGGCAGCACTTTTCAACGTATTGGTAGACAGTGATATCAGTGAATTAACTACACTTGTACAACTGGTAACGGGTGGAGAGGCCGCTTCCGCTGAGCATGTGTTACGTGCTCGCCGTCAACTGCCAGCCTGCGAACTGATTAATGGATACGGACCAACCGAAAGTAGTACGATTGCCAGCTTCTACACCATGTCGGAAGGCAATTGGCAAACAAGCTCTGTTCCGATTGGTACGCCCATCAGCAATACGCAGTTATACATTGTCGACTCGTTTCTGAATCCGGTGCCGATGGGCATCCAGGGCGAGTTGCTAATTGGTGGTGATGGATTGGCCCGCGAATACCTTCATCAGCCCGAATTGACCCACCAGAAGTTTATTCCTGATCCCTTTAGTGGCCGGCCCGGAAGCCGCCTTTACCGAACCGGCGATCAGGCCCGGTTTTTGGCCGACGGCACAATCGAGTTTCTGGGCCGGCTGGATGATCAGGTAAAAATTCGTGGACACCGTATCGAACCCGCTGAAATTGAACAGGCGCTTTGTCAGCACCCAACTATTGGGGCGGCTGTCGTAGTAGTCGATACGTCGACGCCGGGCAATAAACGTCTGGTAGCATACGTAGTGCCGAAATCGGAAGCTGTGCAAGTTGATGATTTACGCGGGTTTATAAAGGCCAGTTTGCCGGACTACCTGATTCCCAGCGTAATCATCCCGATTCACGCCATGCCGTTAACGATTAACGGTAAAGTCGACAAAGCCAAACTACCGCCTGCATTCGGGACTGGTGAACAGCGGAACAGCTGGCTCAATTTGACCGAAACAACTATGGCGTCATTATGGGCAGCTGTGCTAAGTCATCCGCCTGTGAACGCCGACGATCACTTCTTTGAACTGGGTGGGAGTTCGTTGACGGCTATTCAACTCATATCGCAGATTTATCGGCAGTTTGGCGTGCAATTGCGTATGAACGATATTTTCGAACACGCCACCTTACGTGAACTCAGTGCCTACGTTGATCGGAATCCTCTGCAAGCTATTTCGCCCATAACGTACCGTGTCGATCAGCCCGGTACAACGACATCAAAACCGCGATTTCCGTTGTCGTTTGCCCAGAAGCGGCTTTGGATTATCGACCAGATTGACGGATCGCAGGGGGCTTACAACGTACCAATCGTGTTGGCTATCAGGGGACCGCTGAATCAGTTGGCTTTACAGAAAAGCCTGAATGAAATCATTCGGCGGCATAGCATTCTGCACACCACGTT
The DNA here is from genome assembly GCF_045160025.1 of Spirosoma sp. KNUC1025. GTDB lineage: Bacteria > Bacteroidota > Bacteroidia > Cytophagales > Spirosomataceae > Spirosoma. Next base: position 4,970,924 of record NZ_CP087139.1, on the reverse strand, counting down.
CGGCTTTGCCAATGGTGCCCCTTTTCAGCAAATTGAACCTCCCTTTTCTTTGCCTATTACCGTTAGCGAAATCCCAGGGTCGGCAGAAACTGATATAGATGAGCGTATTAACCAATGGATTAGGGCGGAAGGATATCGGCCATTCGATCTTAGCGAAGGCCCGTTACTAAGGGCAAGCGTAGTACAACGAAGCGAAACATCTTGGGTGCTGATTCTGGTTTTTCACCACATTATTTACGATGGATTTTCGATACGTGTGCTGGCTGACGAACTGACGGCGATTTATCCATCCATCCTTGCGAATGAACCTGTTACGTTACCGCAGCTGCCCATTCAATACGTCGATTATGCGTTGTGGCAGGTCGATCAGCACAGGCCCGACACCCTGAACCGTGAACTCACGTACTGGAAAACGCGTCTGGCGGGCGTGGCACCTTTGTTGAATTTGCCGATTGATAAACCACGTCCGCCCGTTCAGTCATTTGCGGGTGCGGATTATTCCTTCGCTATTCCCGACCGGCTCTGGCAACGGCTTCGATACGACCTACGGGAACCCGGCACAACACCATTTCTGCGTTTACTGACTGTTTTCGCTGTCTGGCTCCAGCTGGTTGCGAAAACGAGTGATGTAGTAATAGGCATTCCGGTTGCCGGACGTACACGCCCTGAACTGAACTCACTGATCGGTTTTTTTGTGAATACGCTTCCGCTTCGGGTTGAAGTTTCGCCCGAACGAACGTACCGACAGCAGTTGAGAAACGTGCGTGAACTGACCCTTGAGGCTTTCGACCACCAGACGCTTCCTTTCGAGCAAATCGTTGAAGAACTGCGCCCGGTCCGTTCGCGGGCGTATTCGCCGTTGGTACAAGTCGTCTTTGATTTTCAGGAAGATACGTCGAATTACTGGCGATTAAACGGACTGGAGGTTAAACCTGTGCCTTTCGAGCAACACATGGCTAAGTTTGATCTGCATCTTTCCGTGCGCGAAACCTCAGCTGGTGTGGAAGGGACGTTAAACTACCGGACCGAGTTGTTTGAAGAACGAACAATAGCGCAGATGGCTCATGATTTCATTCAACTGCTGGAACAACTCCTTACCCAACCTGACAAGCCGTTAATTGAGCTGCAGGCAGGTGCATTGCCAACGGATAAAGCCTTACGTACTACCGCTTCTGATCCTGATTTTGTTACGTATAATACCGAAATAGAGCCTGTTCTACCCGATCTGGATTATACGCTGGTTGAAACACTTCATCCGATTTGGACGAAGCTGCTTCACACTGACTCCATTGGACTGGATGAGGACTTTTTCGATTCGGGTGGCCACTCGCTTTTAGCGGTTCAACTGGTTAATGAGATTCAGCGTCAGACGGGGTACAGTATGCCCGTTGCCAGCGTTTTTGCCAATCCAACGTTACGTAAACTGGCAACGTATCTGAAAACGACGGAAGTACAGGCTGTCTGGCATCCATTGGTTGCAGTGAAACCTCAGGGTGATCGTCATCCGCTTTTTCTGGTGCATCCGATTTCGGGCGATGTGGGTTACGTCTATCAGCTGGCCCCCTACGTAGCGGAACAGCAACCTGTATATGCCTTGCGGGCTGTTGGTCTGGATGGAATTGCCAAACCTTCAGTGTCGATTGAGGAAATGGCCGCTCATTATGTCGAGCTGATTACGCATCAGCAAGCTGAGGGGCCTTATTCGCTGGGTGGGTTCTCGCTGGGAGGCATTGTTGCGTTTGAGATGGCCCGTCAGTTAACACAACTCGGTAAGAAGGTGAATCTGGTTGCCATCATTGATGCCTATCCGATCAATCCCGACGCCGATACGAACCGAATTCCGATACGTCAACTCGTACCGTATTATTACAACTACTGGCGTTCGCTGCCTAAACAGCCCAGTATGCTATTGCCAATTCTTCGAAAAAAAGTCCCTTGGGCAAGCCAGCTTTTACTGCGGCAATTTCGGAGATCGTTTTATAAACCCTCCGTGTCGGCGGTCAATACGACCTCGCAAGCGAGTTCGTTCGTACCGAAAGACCTGTTGGTGAAAACCTTCCGGCAAGCTTACAGTCAGTATGCATTTAAGCCTTATGATGGAAAAATTGTATTCCTACGCGCAGCGAAAGCCGATACGTTTGGAGCCAGTCAAAACAAGGTAGATTTTGGCTGGAGTCGCTACGCCCGTCAGGGTGTTGACGTACACGAAATACTCGGTGAACACGAATCTTTGTTTAGTAATAACGCCACTATCGAACGGATTGCCCATATTCTCCAGTCATACCTGATGCCCTGATTTTAGCTTTAGCAAATTCTATATGCGTAACATAGTCATACTTGTATTGCTGTTGAGTGGCCTGGCACTGTCGTTCATACGCCGTCAGCCCGGACAGCCTCAGCCAGATCGCCCTAATATCCTCTGGATCACCTGCGAAGATATGTCGCCCCGGCTGGCTTGTTATGGCGACAAGGAAGTAAAAACGCCCAATCTCGACCAACTGGCGGCTGAAGGCATCCGCTATACGCATGTGTATTCCACAGCGGGTGTGTGTGCACCGAGCCGCTCGGCTATCATTACGGGTATGTACCAGAATTCTATTGGTACACAGCATATGCGTACGGTGCAACTTACGCCCGAAGCCAGCCAGTATTTTAAGATGAAAGGCTATTCCGCAGTCATACCGGAAGCGGTACGTTGCTTTCCCGAATACTTGCGGAAAGCGGGGTACTATTGCACCAATAACGATAAGCAGGACTATCAGTTTCTGCCACCCGTTACGGTTTGGGATGAAAGCAGCAAAAACGCTCACTGGCGAAACCGGCCCCGCCCTGCCGACGGTGCAGACACACCTTTCTTCTCTGTTTTTAATCTGATGATTACCCACGAATCGCAGTTATGGACGCGGGAGAAAGAGCCGTTGCTGGTTCGCCCTGAAGACGTAGTGATTCCCGCGTACTATCCCGACACCAAAACCGTCCGTCACGACATTGCCCGCCATCTGTCGAACGTAATGCGCATGGATTCCATTGTCGGAACGATCATTAAACAACTCAAGGACGACGGTCTCTATGATAACACCCTGATTTTCTTCTACTCCGATCATGGCGATGCATTACCGTTCGTGAAACGGGAGGTCTACGACCGTGGCCTGCGCGTGCCGATGATTGTTCGGATTCCAGCGAAATTTCGGGTGAAAGGCAGCAAACCCGCCGGTTCGACCGATGATCAGTTAATCAGCTTCGTTGATCTGGCGCCAACGGTACTGTCGCTGGCCAACCTTCCTTTGCCCAGCTACTTACAGGGACGGGCATTTTTGGGTGTACATCTGGCCGCATCGCCCCGGAAATACATTTTTGCCGGTCGGGATCGGATGGATATGCCCGTAGATCGGGTACGGGCCGTTGGTGATGGGCGGTATAAATACTATCGAAATTTCATGCCCGAAAAGCCTTTTTATCAGGATGTCGACTATCGGCTGAGTATCCCAATGATGCGAGAAATGATTCAGCTACGGGACGAAGGGAAACTGAACGCCAGGCAGATGCTGTGGTTCCGGAAGACCAAACCCGCTGAAGAGCTTTGCGATACGCAGGCTGACCCGGATGAATTTACTAACCTGATCGATAAGCCAGCGTATACAGCTAAACTTCAGGAACTGCGCGGGCAACTGGATGCCTGGCTCAAAAAAGTTGGCGACAGATCGGAAGTTCCGGAAACAGAAATGATCAGACAAATGTGGAACGGCGCTGATGAACCACCAAAAACGGCTGATCCTGTGATTACTACGTCTGGAAATGGGGTTTCTATTCAATGCCCTACACGTGGAGCGTCGATTGGTTATATACGCAAACGAGATAGTGATTCGCAAAACGTATGGCAGGTATACGGGGGCGAAAAACTGACGCTCCAACCCGGCGATTCATTACGTGTCGTTGCGCAGCGAATTGGTTATTTACCGAGTTCAGAAGTTAAAATCAGAAAATAAACTACCTTAACCCACCCAAACCCCACTAATTTTTATGATTGAAAAATTGATTCCTGATTCGCTGGGTCGTTTGCTCATCGCGGGGACGCTGCTGATAGCCGCAGCGAGCTGTGCTTCTAAAAAACAGGAAGCGGCCGAATCGGCCCGTCCCAATGTTATTTTCATTTTCTCGGACGATCACACCCATCAGGCAATCAGTGCCTACGGTAGCCAACTCGCAAAAACACCAAACATCGACCGTATTGCCAGTGAAGGCGCTATCCTGCATACAAACGTAGTGACCAACTCTATCTGCGGCCCCAGCCGTGCTACGTTGCTGACCGGGAAATATAGCCATCTGAACGGGTATAAGCTGAATGAAAAAGTATTCGATATCAATCAGCCTGTTTTCTCGGAAGAATTGCAGAAAAATGGCTACCAAACGGCCTGGATTGGCAAAATGCACCTGGGCGCTCTACCGCATGGCTTCGATTACCTGAACGTACTGCCGGGGCATGGTCATTACTACAACTCCGACTTTGTTAACTCGAAAGGGGATACGGTACGCCAACCGGGTTATGTTACGAACGTCATTACGAAGCTTTCGCTGGATTGGCTTAAGCAGCGGGATGCCTCGAAACCGTTTTTTCTGGTTGTAGGTCATAAAGCAACCCACCGCGAATGGTTACCGGATTTGCCCGACCTGGGTGCCTATGACAACGTAACGTTTCCGTTGCCGCCAACATTTTACGACGACTATAAGGGGCGAATAGCAGCTCATGATCAGGACATGACCATCGACAAAACCATGCGCCTGAAAGAGGATTTAAAAGTACATGCCGATTATGACACAAAAGGACCTTACAATGGCTATAGTCGATTTACGCCCGAGCAAAAAAAGCCGTTTTACGACTATTACGAAAACAAGGTCAGTAAGGAGTTCGATGCCAAAAAACTGACGGGTAAAGCGTTGATTGAATGGAAATACCAGCGGTACCTGAAAGACTATTTATCCGTTGCCAATTCGCTGGACCGTAACATAGGGGAACTGCTGGATTACCTGGACAAAAGCGGGCTGGCCAAGAATACGGTGGTTATCTACGCGTCTGATCAGGGCTTTTACATGGGTGAACACGGCTGGTTCGATAAACGATTTATTTACGAGGAATCGCTGAAAACACCGTTTGTTATTCGCTATCCGGGAGTTATCAAACCGCACACGCAGATTAGTGAACTGGTCTCCAATATCGACTGGGCGCCCACCGTACTCAATCTGACCGGAACAACCATTCCGGAATATGTTCAGGGTGAATCGTTTTTGCCGCTGCTGAAAGGCGAGAAAACGCCCTGGCGGAAAGAAGCCTATTATCATTACTACGAATTTCCGCAGCCGCACCACGTTTATCCGCACTTTGGCATACGTACCGACCAGTATACGCTGGCCCGCTTCTATGGCCCTAAAAACTTCTGGGAGTTGTATGACCTCAAAAATGACCCGCACGAACTTGATAACCTATACGGTAAAAAAGGTTATGAAGCGATAACGGCTGATTTAAAAGCAAGGCTTAAGAATCAAATCCAGAAGTATAAGGATGATGAAGCGCTCCAGTTGCTGGATCGTAAATGATGAGGGTTCCTATGGCCATAGTGTTCCGGCAAATCCCAAATTCCCGCTAAAATTTCGTATCTTTGTAGTTCAATCTGAACAGAAAATCAAGTTATGGTATCGGTACAAAACGTCTCACTTCGCTACGGAAAGCGAGTATTATTCGACGACGTTAATATAAAATTTACGTCTGGTAACTGCTACGGCGTTATCGGTGCAAACGGGGCGGGGAAATCTACGTTCCTGAAAATACTGTCGGGCGAAATTGAGCCACAAACGGGCAATGTCAGCATCACTCCCGGCGAACGGATGTCGGTGCTAAACCAGAACCAGTCGGCTTATGATGAGTTTCCGGTGTTGCAGACAGTGATTATGGGAAACCAGCGCCTGTACGACATCATGCAGGAGAAAGATACGCTCTACGCCAAGACCGATTTTACGGATGCCGACGGCGAAAAAGCGGCTGAACTCGAAGCTGAATTTGCGGAAATGAATGGCTGGGATGCCGAGTCAGATGCAGCAGCGCTCCTGTCGGGATTGGGTATCAAGGAAGACTTGCACTATTCGCAAATGGCGGATCTGAATGGTTCGGAAAAAGTGCGGGTACTGCTGGCGCAGGCATTGTTTGGCAACCCTGATGTGTTGCTGCTTGACGAGCCAACCAACAACCTTGATGTCGAATCGAGTATCTGGCTCGAAAACTTCCTGGCAAACTTCGATAATACCGTAATCGTTGTATCCCACGACCGGCACTTCCTGGATCAGGTGTGTACTCAGATCGTGGATATTGATTTCAGCAAGGTGAAGCTCTTTGCCGGAAACTATTCGTTCTGGTATGAATCGAGCCAGCTGGCCCTGAAACAACGGCAGGACCAGAATAAGAAAACCGAAGATAAACGGAAAGAACTTGAGGAGTTTATCCGTCGTTTCTCGGCCAATGCCTCTAAATCTAAACAGGCGACCAGCCGGGCCAAATTGCTCGAAAAGCTCACGATTGATGATATTCAACCCTCATCGCGCAAGTATCCGTACGTAAACTTCAAGCCTGAGCGCGAACCCGGTGACCAGATTCTGACGGTAGAAAACCTGACATACACAGCTGAGGACGGGACGAAACTGTTTGATAATCTGTCGTTTACGGTGAATAGGAAGGATAAAATTTTTCTGTACAGCCGCGATGGGCTGGCCGTATCGGCCCTGATGGATATTCTGGCAGGTGAGCGTAAAGCCGATTCTGGTACGTTCAAATGGGGGATTACGATTACAATGTCGTATTTCCCGACGGACTCTGAAAAGGATAAGTTCTTTCAGACGGATCTGAACCTGGTCGATTGGCTTCGGCAGTTTTCAACCGAGAAAGACGAAAGCTTCATCCGTGGGTTCCTCGGTCGAATGTTGTTTTCCGGCGAGGAGTCGCTGAAGAAAGCGAGCGTACTGAGCGGGGAGAAAAGGTGCGCTGTATGCTGTCGAGAATGATGCTGTCGGGTGCGAACGTACTGATGCTCGACGAGCCGACGAACCACCTCGACCTTGAATCCATCGAATCGCTGAACAACGGCCTGATCGATTTTAAAGGACCAATTCTGTTTACGTCGCATGATCACCAGTTCGTACAGACGGTCGCCAGCCGCATCATCGAGATTACACCGGTGGGTATCCTCGACAAACTGATGACCTACGACGAGTTCATCTCCGACCCGCGCGTGAAGCAGCAACGCGAAGAGTTGTACGAAGCCGTAGTGTAGAAGTATAATTGAAAATAAGGTAGAGAACTATGGAAACACCAGCTAAGCCTCTCCGCGGAATGGACGTCATTCGCCGGCTTTTGGCGGTGAAAAAACAAGTTCAGCAGGAAGCTGTGGAGAACTACCGCAATAACTCAGAAGTGAGAGCTATTTATGAACGGTTGATTCAGAAAAATAAAGAGAATCGCTTTGGAGCCAAGTAGTCCATACGCATATGAGTTAAGTAGTGGAGATCAGTATGTGTATCGCTTCGCGACAAATAACGAAATACGATACGAAGTAAAATTTGTCCTCTCGACGGATTATTTCGACGCTTACTCTGACTTAGACGCTGAAGTATTTGAAATGATCATATCCGTGGTTGATAATCCGTTGGGAGGGCGTCTCCCGGCCGACGGACGAATAGAGGCTATGATCTTTACTATCTTTGAAGACTTCTTTCTTCCTCAACGGTACGCACTTGTTTTCATCTGCGACTCATCGGATGGACGTGAACAAGCTAGGTTTCGTAAGTTCAATAACTGGTTTTACCATAGAACCGTTGGTATCACCGATTTAGCCAAGTTTGATCGGATGGCTATTGATGGTGATATAATCATCTTCTTGTCGCTGATTTTAAGCCGTCGGCACCCTAAGCTTAGCCGGATTGTGGATGTGTTTATGCAATTAGGCGAAGAAGAGAAATAGGTTGAAAGCTAGAGCGATCACCAGTTCGTACAGACGGTCGCCAGCCGGATTGTCGATATTACACCAGTGGGTATCCTCGACAAACTGATGACCTACGACGAGTTCATCTCCGACCCGCGCGTGAAGCAGCAACGCGAAGAGTTGTACAAAGCCGTAGCGTAACGGAGCTAGTTTTTGAGATAACAAAAAGCGAGTGTGTAGATCAGCTACGCATTCGCTTTTTACGTTTAGAGCGGCAAATAAATGCTGAAAGTGGAACCCTGGCCCGGCTGGCTTTGCGCCATAACGTACCCCTGGTGATTTTCGACGACCTTCCTGACAATCGCCAAACCAATACCAGTGCCGGGATATTGGCCTCTGCTGTGTAATCGCTGAAACGTACCGAAAATACGCTCCGCCTGATGCGCATCAAACCCAATGCCATTATCAACAACCTGAATCAGACAAAACTGTTGCTGGCCGTTGAGCGGCTGGTAGTTTTCGGGCAACTCCGCCCGGCTTACGGTCTGGCGGCTAAGGTGAATAACGGGCGGTTCACCGGCTTTCATGAACTTGATCGAATTGGTCAGTAAATTTTGGAAAACCTGCGCCAGTTGCGTAGCATCGCCAGGAATTTTGCCCAATTGATCAACTCGTATTGTGGCGCCGGTTTCCTGAATAACCAGATCCAGAACACCCAGCACATCGCGAACAATTAGATTCAAATCCTGAAGTTGAAATGCTTCGGAAGGAATCGTCAAACGTGAATAGGTCAATAAATCGCGAATAAGTGCCGACATCCGGGAAGCGGCCGATTCCATACGGTTGATCAGATCAGCGCCCTGTTCACCCAGGCCGACTTCATAACCTGATTTCAGTAAGTTGCCAAACTGTTGAATTTTACGCAGAGGTTCCTGCAAGTCATGACTAGCTACGTAGGCAAATTGCTGCAGGTTATCATTCGACCGATTCAGCGCCCGGTTGCTGTTTTCCAGAGCCGCGTTCATCAGGGCTAACTGTTCATTATTGGCTTTCAGTTGTTTCTGATTCTCTTTTTGCAGGGTAAGGTCCGTCAGGATGATGCTCAGGCATTTTCCTTCGTCCAATTCTAAAGGGGTAGCCGAAAGCAAACAGGTCAGTCGTTTATCGATATAACGAATAATCATTTCTACCCGATTGGGTGCCAGCCAGCTCTGCCTGAAGAAATGCTCATAAGCATCCATACAACTGGCATCAATAAACGTAGTGAACGCTGTCCCGAGCACATTCGACAGGGGCAGATCGACCATGGAAGCAAAGGTGGAATTTCCGTACAGAATAAGCCCGTTCTCGCTGAGCGTTACGGCGCCTTCATGCATGGTTTCGATAAAAACCCGGTAAGTCTGATCGGCCGTTTTAAGTGTATAGAGTTCATGACCCTGTTCGCCATCAACAATCAGCGCATCAACCTGACCCGTTCGAATAGCCTGAATGGTATCGGTAGCCTCTTCCAGCTGGATACGTAGCTGTTCGTTTTCGGCTACAAGTTGTTCATATGTTTTCGCCGGGGCCATCAAGCTAATCCTAATCCTTTAAGTACATGTTCGGTATCCGACATATCACCAATCAACCGACGCCTGGGTAAAGGCAGGTACTTGATGAGCAGTGGTAATGCAATAATTTGCTCCTGTTCGGTAATCTGTTTTTGCTGATACACGTCTATGATCTCCAGCTCGTAGCGACCGGGCAGATACGTATCACAGATCGACTTGATGTTGGTAATTGCCCGTACCGAATTGCTGGAAGCACCCGTAACAAACAGGCGCAGCACATAGGGCTGGTCGTTGCCATCCGGATCGAAATCTCCTGTCACTGATGGCTCAATCATCTTATTTTCTTGCCGAACGAATGTCTAATCCAACCAAAACCTTTTCTTCATTTGACAGATCACCAATAATCTTACGAATCGGTTCCGGTACTTTTTTTACCAGGGTTGGTACCGCCAGAATCTGGTCGCCAGCGGCCAGCTGTGGTTTTGTCAGCAAGTCAATAACCTCAATCACATAACGATCCTTCAAGTGCTCTTCGCAATACTTTTTTAAATTAGCCAGAGCCGTGACGGATTTTGCCGTTTTTCCGGCAATATAGAGTCGTAATTCCCAAATATCTTTATCTTCACTCATTAACTCATTCATCAGGGTGGTGGTTATGGCTGCTCTGTGTCATTATGCCGGCTGCGGATCATCTGCTCCCGGTTTTTTTCCATAATTTCTTTTCGCAGTTCTTCATCAACGAACGATTTATTCAGTTCTTCCTGTACCGATTCGAACTCTTCCCGCAGGCTGGCAATCTTCGATTCCAGCACCAGTCGTTTTCGTTCAATCTCCCGGTCTTTACGGGTAACGGCCTGATCGCGTAAGGCCACCCCAGCTACCTCCTGTAATTGCTGGGCTTCCCGCGCTGATCCGGTTAATACGCCATCGACGCCGAGGTACACATCAACCATATCCAGGCCATCGCTGGTAATAATAAACTCCCTAACCTGGTTGGAATGTTTCATTCCCCGCGATTTCATTACGTATAATCCCCGGTTGCGCTCACCATTTGATTCGATATCCCGCACCAGCAACCAGGCATCTACCAGGGACGATACGCCTTCATCAGTCTGCTCGCTGACAATCGTATTGAGTGATAAAGCCGTAAACATGACTGTGATCTGCTCGGTTTGCAGAAAGTCAATCAGTCGCATCAGCATCGAACGAACTTCGCTAATTGAGCCAACGGTAATCAGATTGGTGATGGGGTCGATAACTACCACCTCAGGCATAAATTCCTGAATGAGCTTATGAATAGTAACCAGGTGCATCTCCAGACCATTGAGCGTAGGTCGGGTGGCGTTGAACTTGAGTAAGCCTTTATCAACATGTTCCTGGAGATCAAACCCGATGGAACGCATATTCCGAATAATCTGATTTGGTGACTCCTCAAAGGCAAAGTACATGGCACGTTCACCACGCAGACAGGTCGAGTTGATGAAGCTGGCCGCTATACTGGTTTTTCCGGTGCCGGCTGTGCCGGAAACCAGAATACTACTCCCCTTAAAGAATCCTTTTCCTTCCAGCATCTTATCCAGCGCCGGAATACCCGATGAAATACGTTCGCTCGTAACGGCATGGTCGAGCGTTAGTGACGTAACGGGCAATACCGAAATGCCGTCCTGATCGATCAGGAATGGATATTCGTTGGTACCATGCGATGAACCCCGGTATTTAACAATGCGCAGTAGGCGGGTTGAAATTTGGTTGCTGATACGGTGGTCCAGCAGAATGACACAGTCAGACACATACTCTTCCAGTCCGTGCCGCGTTAGCATGCCTTCTCCTTTTTCGCCGGTTATAATGGTTGTTACGCCCTTTTCTTTGAGCCAGCCAAACAGTCTTCTGAGTTCGCTGCGCAGGATACCTTCGTTTGTAAGGTTAGCGAAGAGGTTTTCGATGGTGTCCAGTACCACTCGCTTGGCCTTTATGCTATCGATGGCGTATCCTAATCGAATAAAAAGACCATCCAGATCATATTCGCCGGTCTCCTCGATTTCGCTACGGTCGACATGGACATAATCCAGCTTGATCAGATTGTCTTGCTGAAGTTTATTCAGGTCAAACCCGAGGGAGGTTACGTTGGCCGCGAGTTCTTCTGTTTTTTCCTCAAAAGCCATAAAAACGCCCGGCTCGTTGTAGTCTAGCGCACCCCGTACTATAAATTCGATTGAGAACAGGGTTTTACCACAACCTGTGCCTCCACAGATAAGCGTCGGACGCCCTTTGGGCAGCCCCCCACTGGTTATCTCGTCTAAGCCAGTGATACCCGTTGGCGTTTTGGGTAGGGGTAAAAGAGGAGATGTAGTTTGCTTCGAGGATTTTAAGCTCATTTAACGTTGCAAATTTCAAAAACTGTATTCGTAAAGGCAGTCGAAAAATTGGTCAAATGGGTCAGTCTGCCTGAGCCGGTTAATGAATGATTCAAGCGAGACAATACCTTAGTAAAACGATTGACCATTTGATTGTTGAAAGATACGAATACGTTTGGGAATGTTGGGTAGATATATCAATAGCTTACCAAGCGGACATCTGGCTTTAACATAAACTTCTTGTTTTGCACAGACTTAATCCATTTTATAGAGTTATGTCTACATATTCACTACTACTTTTTAAGTATGCAGGCATTCGACCTTATTGTTATCGGCACAGGATCAGCCGGAAAAACCGTTGCTGAAGCCGCCCGGAAGGCCGGAAAATCCGTAGCTATAATTGATAAACTACCGTTTGGGGGTACATGTTCACAACGCGGCTGCGATCCGAAAAAGGTGCTGGTAGGGGCCGCAGAAATCGTTGCCCGCTCTGAACAGTTAGCTGGAAAAGGAATCAGGGAAAAAGCATCCATTAACTGGGCTGACCTGATCCGGTTTAAGAAAACATTTACGGACCCTATACCAGAAAATACAGAGCAGAAATTTATCGATCAGGGTATTCACATTTTTCGGGGTGTCGCTACGTTTTTATCTCCTCGTACCCTACGAGTCGGCGACGACGAGCTACAGGCTGATTACATTGTAATTGCAACCGGCCACCGACCGCAACCACTGGATATATCGGGAGAAGAGTTGCTTACTGACAGCACAGGATTTATGGACTTGGCCGAACTGCCTGCTGAGATTGTGATGGTTGGGGGTGGATATATTGCTTTTGAGTTTGCGCAAATTGCGGCTCGTGCGGGGGCGAAAGTGACAATTCTGCACCGGGGAAAACGGCCATTGGAAGGGTTCGATGCCGATCTGGTGGCCCTGCTTGTGAAAGCCATGCGTGCCATCGGGATTTTTATAGTACTGGACGCCAAAGTGACTTCTGTAGAAGGGGAGGCTCAGGCACTGACGGTGCATTATGAGCGTGACGGCGACAGCCATAAGGCATCGGCTAATCTGGTGGTTCATGCAGCCGGTCGCGTGGCTGATGTAGCCGAACTGGCATTAGAAAAAGCGGGTGTGGCTGCCGGAAAGAACGGAGTGACGGTGAATAAGTACCTGCAAAGCGTATCGAATCCAGCTATTTATGCCTGTGGAGACGTAGCAGATAAAGGCTTGCCGCTTACACCTTTAGCTTCGTATGAAGGCAATATTGTTGCATCCAATATCCTGAAGGGCAATCAGAAAACGTATTCAGATGACCCTGTTCCAACAACGGTATTTACAGTACCATCGATGGCGTCGGTTGGCCTGACGGAGGAACAGGCTCATGAGCAGGGGCGAAGTGTGACCGTTATGTTTGAGGAAACGGATAGCTGGTACGTAAGTCGGCGGATTAATGAATCGACCTCGGCCTATAAAATTCTGGTTGACCAGGAAACCAATCAACTTGTGGGCGCTCATCTGATTGGTTCTGGCAGCGAAGAATTAATCAACCTGTTCACCCTTGCTATGAAACATCGCATTTCCGCAAAAGATCTGGGTGATACGTTGCTTGCGTACCCGACTCATGCATCCGACTTAAAGTCCATGTTGCCAGATTGAGACTCTGAGTTGTGACTGTCGAAAGTTCCCCCTATAAAAATGCCTGTTACGTAAATGCTTAACGTGACAGGCATTTTTATAGGGAAATTGCCACGAACTTAACCAACAAACCCCACTTTTAGATGCGAACCGTCGCAATAGGGTTTGTTGCTGCTATTACCACAACGGCAGAAAGCTGTTACGTTGTTTTTCTGTATTTCGTGTCCTTGTGCATCTTTCACCCGCAGGTTTCCGTATACCAGCAAAGGACCATTGGGTAAGGGCTCCACAAGGCTTTCGGTCTGGATAGCTTCGGGTTGCAATGGGTCTTCATTCCGAAAATAGCTCAAGGCTTTCGAGGGGCAGCGGTCTACCTGATTGGCAATCCGTTGGGTTGAAGCACCGTCCATATTTACCCACGGGCGTTTCTTCGGGTTGAATACCTCAATTAAATTCGTCCAGCAGACTTTGGAATGGATGCAGGTATTGGGCTTCCAGACAACCGTAATTTCACCATTGGTATACGTTTTGGTGATGTCGGGCGCTGGATTTTGTTCTGACGGGTTCATAAAGTCAAATGTCAACGTCTACGAATCGAACTTTTCATAGCGTGGTGTCGGATTGAAGAATCCGACACCACGCTATGAAAAGTCTATATACTCAACCGGCTAAGCGGTCCTCTATTTACCCCACTCGTCCGGGTTTTGTCGCCATGCGGCCAGGGAATCGAGGGCGTCGGCGGGTATATAATCAAGTGTCTGCGCTTCAGTCAGTAAAGCGTCATAGTTACTCAGACAAACGAGCGGTACGTTTTTCGCGGCAAAATTCTGATCGGCCAACGGGAAGCCGTACGTAAATATGGCCGCCATACCTAAAACTTCGGCACCTGCTGCCCGCAGTGCATCCACCACTTTAAGGGAACTACCACCCGTTGAAATCAGATCTTCAATCACCACCACCCGCTGCCCCGATTCCAGATACCCTTCAATCTGTTTGCCCATTCCGTGCGCTTTGGGTTCCGGTCGAACGTAGCAGTAGGGGAGGTTCAGGACGTCTGCCACCAAAGCTCCCTGCGGAATACCTGCCGTAGCCACACCCGCGATAACCTGCGCCGTCGGAAACTGTTGACGGATTGCATCGGACAGGGCCGTTTTGATATAACTACGGACTTCGGGGTGCGCCAGCGTAACACGGTTGTCGCAGTAAATGGGGGACTTCCAGCCGGAACTCCAGGTAAAGGGCTCATTTGGCCGAAGCCGAACTGCCTGCACAGCCAGCAAATGCCGCGCAACGGTTTGTTGAACAGATAACGAATCCACGGAGAACTAATAAGTGATGGCCCAAAATTAAACAGTAAGCCTTACTTCACCGAAAATTTATAAACAGTTGTGCTTTTGAAGGTCTCGCCCGGCCGTAGTACTGTCGTTGGGAAATTGGGCTTGTTAGGTGAATCGGGAAAATGCTGCGTTTCGAGACAAAGACCAAAACGACGCGTGTACGGAACATCGTTAAAGCCAATCAGCTTTCCGTTCAGGTGATTGGCTGTATAAAGTTGTACGGCGGGTTCGGTTGTGAACATTTCCATAAACCGGCCACTAACGGGTTCATAAACGGTAGCGCCCAGTTTCAGCGATTTCGATTTATCCGTAAATACCCAGCAGTGATCATAGCCATGGCCGTACTGAATCTGCGTATTGGTTGTGTCGTTGATACGGTCGCCTACTACGGTTGGTTTCGTGAAATCGAAAGGCGTACCGGCTACTGCCTGAAGCTCGCCGGTGGGAATTTGCTTGGCATCCGTAGGCAAAAATCTATCGGCTTTAATCAGTAACACATTGTTCAGCACATCGCGTTTCAGACCGCTCAGGTTGAAATACGTATGGTTCGTCAGGTTAATGACCGTCGCTTTATCCGTAGTTGCTTTGTAGTCGATACGTAACGCATTGTCTTTTTGTAGCGTATAGCGAACCTCAACCGACAGATTGCCCGGATAGCCTTCTTCGCCATCTTTGGAGAAGTAGCTTAACACAACGGCCGGTTCTTTGCCATCAATGGGCGTAGCTTTCCAGAGTCGTTTGTCGAAACCCGTTGGACCGCCGTGAATGTGATTGCCGTTGTTGTTTGGTGCCAGTGTATATTCCTTGCCGTCGAGCGTGAATTTTGCCTGGCCAATCCGATTGCCGTAGCGACCAATGATGGGCCCCAAACTAGGCGTACCTTTCGCATAATCGGAAAAGGAGGGCATTCCGAGCGTTACGTCTTCCTGCTTACCAGCCTTGTCGGGGGCAGTCATGGAAACGATATAGCCGCCGTAATTCGTGATTTTTACTACCATTCCGGCTGCATTGCGAAGCGTAAATAAATCAGCCTCACGCCCATCGGGAAACGTACCGAATTGTGTTTTTTCAATTCCCGCTCGAGGGGGCAGTGCGTTCTGGTCTGTATTGGGCATAGGTGCTACGCTGCTCAATAGCAGCCCTTGTAGGAGTAAGAGGATACTTTTCATGAAAATCGATGCTATACCAACTGTTGGCTTACGTTATTCACGGTTCAAATGGACTTTTACGGTGTCAATTCGACTACCATCCATTGACATGATTGTAAACGTAAAGGGGGAAGTTCGATAATCTCACCAACCCGCGGAACATCTTCGTTGGTAGCCAGAATTAAACCGCCCAGCGTATCGTATCGGGCCGATGCCTGGTCGCCCAGCGGAATCGTCCACCCGTAGGTTTTATTTAAATCATCGATCTCGTGTCGGGCACTTAACAGCCAGGTCTTTTCATCAAGCTGTTGTTCGACCCAGTCCTCGTTTGTGTCGTATTCGTCCTGAATTTCCCCGAAAATCTGCTCGACCATATCTTCTACACTGACAATGCCTGCCGTTCCGCCAAACTCATCAACTACAAGAGCCAAACTTTTGCGCTCCGATAGAAACCGCAACAGCAAGTCTTGAGCGGGCATGGTTTCGGGAACGATAATCATTGTCGTAACTATCTCCTCAACAGTCGCTGGCTTTTGAAACAAAGCCAATGCATGACAATAGCCAATCACGTCATCAATCGAGTCGCGATACACAACAATTTTAGAGTGCCCGCTGTCCTGAAATACCTGCCGTAATTCCTCAACCGTATCGTCTACCGCAACAGCGGCAATCTCCGTCCGGGGCACCATGCAATCGCGCACGCGTACGTCCCTAAATTCGATCGCTTTGTTAAAAATTTGTGTGTCGACCTCTACCGCTTCCTCCGTAGTATCCTTCTGATTGTTTAACTGCTGGAGGTACTGATTTAGGTCTGTCAGGCCAAATACGGGGCGTATTTCCGGATTTCGTCTGCCCAGTACGTACCGGATGAAAAACCGGGCGGTGCCAACCAGTACGCGTACAACGGGAGCAATGGCTTTGTAAATAACCCAAAGGGGCACAGCCAGCTTTTCCAGAAATCGGTCGGGATGAATCAGCGCAAGACTCTTGGGCAGGTAATCGGCCAGTGGCAGAAAAATAACGGTCAGAATCAGGGTCTCAATAGAGATAACCACAAATTCATGGACGGACCAGGATTTAGGCAAAATAGCCAGAAGCAGTGGGTTCAGCACCGTTACACCAAGTACGCCATACAGCACCAGAAAGAGCGTATTGCCCGTCAGGGTTGTGCCGACAAACAAAATCGGGTTTTTCAGAAAACTCGTTACTAATTTTTCGCCCAGTGGTCCTTGTTTGCTGTGGAGCTCAAAATACAGCCGGTTTACTGAAACGTACGCCATCTCGACCGCCGAAAAGAATCCGGCGAGCACTAACGCAAGTAAGGCACCAAATAAGAGAACGTAGGGCTCCATAAGTAGTTGGTAGTCAAGAGTCAGCAGTCGGTATTCAGTAGGCCTAATCGCCTAGTGTCGACGCCTGACTGTCAACTTTTGCACTATTTCTTTTTCTTCTTGCGATCCTCCACCATCTGCTTAATTGTGGGAGAAATGGCTTTTTCACGTTCGAGCCGCCTGTTTTTAACGTATTGAAAAGCCAGTAAGAAGCCCAGGCACAGCATCAGGAGCCAGTAGCTCTCGGCAAAACTAGTCCGTTGATACTCGGCAATCCAGAGTATCAGAAAACCAGCACCTGCGGCAAGAAGAAGAATCTCAGAAAGTTTCATAAATCAGTCAGTTCGTCAGTCGGTGAGTCAATCCATAAGTTGATCAGCTACTGTCCGACTGACTAGCTAACCGACTTATGAACAGATTTTTTAAATTCCTGATACCGGCGGAAAAACGCTATCAGGAAGCCCAGCACAACGATCAACGTTCCGATCCAGAGGATGTTGATCAGCGGTTTTTCAAACGCTTTCATCACCACGTAATCGCGCTGCGTCCGGTTAACTGCAAAGGTAAACTTGCCCGTACGTGGGTCAATTTCATTTAACTGAATACGAACGCCCAACTCATCGCTCATTTCTGCCGGATGAGCAACCATGCGGTTTTTAATAATAAACGCTGGATTCAGGATATGTTCACCGTTTTTATCAAGAACACGTACTTTGGCTCGTACTGCCGCGTCGTTGGGACCGATTTCCATGCCTTCGACTTCATTCGTCCGGGCTACATCATCCAGAATCGCTACGTAGTCGTTCAGGAAGAACGTATCTTTAATCGCTACGCTATACGTTTCGGTTTTCTCCCACTTGTTTTCAGCCTCAGGATCTGGAACGGAGTTAACATACGTATAAATGTCCCGGTCGATTTGGTGACGAGTATCGGGTGAGGCCAGCAAGCCCATTCGTTCGTTTACCTGCGCTCTTGGATAAAGGCTGAATACTTTGCCGTTCGGCTCCCGATATTCAACCTCGTAGTACGTGTTTTCAGGATAGAGCGCCAACGTATCCCCTTTTTTGTGGTACACTTTGCCGTTCTGTTCAATATCACGCAGAGCAACGCCGTGGAAGTCGCCCTCAATAATCGTGACATCCTTACGCGGAATGTAACCCGGTACATCGCGGGCTTCGATACGCTGTCCGCGATACGTTAACTGATATTGCCCCATCCGCTCAGGCTGGTTCAGCCAAAGCAGCGTATTCTCTTTATTTTCTTTGTTATCGTTCTTGGTGAATTCTTCCTGCTTTGAAATGAGCAAGCCGCTGTTGTTCATCGAAATCACTCGGGAGAAGCCTGCCGAGTACAGAATGCCTACCAGCATAAGCGCCATACCGATGTGGGCAATGGCTCCGCCCGATACCCGATAATTACCCCGGATGATGCCGACGAGAATAGTGCCGTTTGTAATCAGAGCAAAGATCGAAGCGACCAGCAATACCATGTAAATGGGATTTTTGATTGAGCCAAAAGCGATCAGGCCAGCGCTGATAAGCAAAGTCAGAATGCCAGGCGTAATGAGGGCATCCCATTTCTTATTGTCGATCTTGCGCCACCACAGGTACTGACCTATGCCTGTCAGCAAGGCTATCACAACAAAAAACCAAACCTGAAATTTATTGTAATGGGCAATCTGATCGGCAGGTAGCGCAAGATTGGATACTTTCCCGAACGACTCCAAAATCTTGTTGTACACCGGGATCGACGTCGTGGCAATCACCTGAAAGGCGGCCAGACACAACACCGTAGCGCCAATAAACAGCCAGAACTCCTTGCTATACACCGAGGCTTCTTTCTCATCACTTGGAATAAATTTCCATTTATTAGCGGCCAGTACTACAGCCAATACGACGAAGGCCAGCAGATAAACCAGCAATTGACCGGATAAGCCCAGATCAGTAAACGAGTGTACAGATGCGTTGCCCAGAATTCCGCTACGTGTCAGGAAGGTAGAGTAAAGAATCAGCAGAAAGGTGCTGATTGTTAAAATGATGGCTGTTTTTAGCCCCGTCGAACTGCGTTTGGCAATCAGCATGGTATGCAGCGAAGCCACCATCACCAGCCAGGGTACGTACACGGCGTTTTCGACCGGGTCCCAGTTCCAGTAGCCGCCGAAGTTAAGGGTCTCGTAAGCCCAGTAACCACCCATCATTATACCAACGCCGAGGACCATAGCACCGAAAAGCGTCCATGGGAGAGCAGGGCGAATCCATTCGATGGGTTCGTTACGCCACAGACCAGCAATGCAATAAGCAAAAGGAACCAACGTCAGGGCAAAGCCAAGGAACAAGGTTGGGGGGTGAATTACCATCCAGTAGTTCTGAAGCAGTGGGTTCAGCCCGTTCCCGTCTTTAGGCACAAAATTCGGGTCAGTGGCAAAAATTGGCGTATCGGGCATGGCCTCTCTCAGCAGAAGAAACGGCGAAGACCCCAGTTTGAACGTATCGGCAAAGACAACGCCCATAATCATCGATGCCAGAAAGGCCTGTACCAATGCAAAGACAGTCATCATAGGCGCTTCCCACCGGCTGCCACTGGTCCGTATCAGAATGAGGCCAAGTACAGCATCCCAGAATAACCAGAGCAGAAAAGAACCTTCCTGACCTTCCCAGAAGCAGGAAATCATGTATTGTACCGGCAGAGCCAGCGACGAATGACTCCAGGCGTAGTGATACTCGAAGTAATGGTTATAAATAATATAGTAGAGGGTGACACCTACGCCAAAGACTGCCAGCGCATGGATACCAAACGCCCAGCGAGCCAGTGTTTTCCAGTCGTCGCGGGCAGGCGGTTGCGAAACCGGGGCAACGGTTTTTGCCTTTCGCTTAGCGGTTTTACCACCAAAACTCGACTCGCCAGCATAAGCCAGTTGAGGTTCCTCAACAAATACGGCCTGTACGGAACTTTGTCGGCCAAGCGACGAGAGGAAATAGCCTACCGTTGCAACCAGGGCCGTAACGAAAGACAGGATGACAAAAAAATGGCCGAGTTGCCCGACAGTTTCGTGAATCATAATCGCTTTATGAGTTTATTATACTCTTCGTGTGTACCAATCCAGAACCAATATAATTCATCGTCTTCTCGTAGAGCTAATGCACGAAAATGATCGCCTACACGCGCTGACCATAAATTGTGCTTACCACTTATTTCTTTAAAGTGTAAGGATGGATGTGCCTGATCGGCTTTTAATAGCTCAAAATTTTTATCAGCTAACTCCTGAACGACTTCTGATAAATTGTAATAACATTTCCAGAACTTTGGCGTTGTACGGTGGTTCATAGAGGTTTGGTTCTCCCCTGACGGATATCGTCCCGGACCTCGTCGAGCAGGGTATCAAATCGGCCTGCTTCGGCATCTGCCTCTATTTGTTTATCCCAACGTTCATGAAAAAAATCAAAAAGACGAGTTACAAGACCGTCCAGTTCGTCAGTTGATAGTTCTTTAGCTGCCCTTTCAATTTCCTGTACGCTCATATTTTTGCCGTTTTGGCTTGGTGTTCGGTTGTTTCCAGCTTGCCGTCCTGATATTTCGATGGGCATTTGAGCAAAATCTTATTGCACTGGAAATGATCGCCCTGAATGGCGCCAATCACAACGATCTGTTCGGAACGGTCGAAGTCCTGTGGTTTTGGACTATTGTATACGACTTTCTGTTCCTGATTATTGTTGTCCACAAGCGTAAACTCAAAGTGGTTCGGATCAATCGCCGGGTTATACAGCATGTCCACAATCTGACCCTGGTCATTCTTTTTTACCTTACCAACCACGTGAATCATCTTCTCGTTGCCGCCCTGAGCCAGTTCCGAAGCCTGTTTGAACGTAACGTACGAACTAGCGTCACCGGCTGTGGCAACGATAATGCCAATGGCGACTGCAATGACGATAATACCTAAAATATGCGAGAGTTTCATGAAATGTGTTGACAGTCGTTAATCGTTAGTCGTTAATCGTACGGAATTGGTTGAGTTCTTGTCTTTCACTTCCTTTTCCAGTTTGCCAATTTGCCGATCAAGTCGAACAAGGTAGATAATGATGCCGGCAAACACGGCTGCAATAACCGCTACCACCACCCAGATTTTGCCGTCGGCCCGAAGCCGGTCAGCCATTTCGACCCCTTCCGAAACCGATTGTTGGGCCATGAGATTCTGACTGAGTAAAATCAGGGCTGCTACAGGAAATTTACGAAGCAATGACAGATACATGTCGGTAATCAGTAAGTCTAAAAGTTAACATAAAATCAGAATGAATCATTCCGGGACTTTGGATGAGTTTAGTCATCCAAAGCCACTTTGATCCGGCGCATACGAACCCGCAATTCGGTAATCCAGACGCCCAGCAGCGTAAAGCCGATGATGGCCGGATAGAAAACGGTCCGCATGTTATTGTCCATGTCATATTTGCCAAAAGCCGGGTTGCCGCCATTGCCAGGATGCAGCGAATCGGTTAGCCGGGGCACAATAAAAATCAGCGGAACGAAAACGGCAAAAGCAAAGATGTTGTAAACCGCCGAAATACGGGCGCGCCGTTGTTCGTCGTCGAAAGAGCCGCGCAAAATCAGGTAGGCAAAGTACATCAGCATACCTACTGCTACGCTATTCAGTTTGGGATCGTTTGGCCAGGGTTCGCCCCAGGTAAAATTGGCCCACAAAGAACCCGTCGCACAACCAAGAATACCGAACAGTATAGCCGTATTCGCAAATTCAACCGCTACCAAATCATCATCAAAGCGACCACTGCGCAGGTACCGGATGGAATAAATAGCCGAGGTCAATAGCAGAATGATCATACCGAACCAAAGCGGTACGTGGAAATACACATTCCGGATACTCTCATTCAGGATAGGCTGACGAGGAACTACGCCCAGCAATCCTTTCAGAACAACGTAAGACAAAATCAGGACCGCAAGGGCCTTCCACCAGTTTTTATTCATTTCATCACGCAGGCAGGATGCCCACACTTAAGCTTTTTTTACTTAACTCCGCCATAAAAACGGAAACAACAGCCAGGATAATGTCAGGACAATAGCATCAATGGCTAGTACCGTACCGATTTCATTCCAACTGCTGCTACGGTCGAGACCATCCAATGCGTTTTTTGAGATTTTCAGCAGCATCAGTAGCAGCGGCAGAATAATCGGAAAGCTTAGTACGGCCATCAATGTCGCCGGATTTTCCGCTTTGCTGGCGATACCCGATACAAGTGTCAGCGAAGCAGCAAACCCTACGGCACCCAATAGTAAAGTCAATATATACAAAGGCACATCGTTGACCGGATTACCCAGCACAAACGTATAAACGCTAAAGCCCAACAGGGCCAACACCAGCATCAGAGCCGTATTGTACAGAATTTTCGACAGAATAATCTGCTGCGGGCTAGCCAGCGTATAGTAGTACAACTGCCGCCCGGCCCGCTCCTGAACAAAGCTTTTGGCAATAGCATTGATCGCTGTAAATAATAAGATTATCCAGAATAAGGTATTCCAGACAATCGGTGTGAGCTGACCCCGGCGGGCATTGAAACTCAGGTAGCAAACAAACACGGCGCCGACAATATACAGCAACATACCGTTGAGGGCGTAGCGTTGGCGCCACTCCAGCAGAAACTCCTTCCGCATCAGTGCGCTCATCTGCTGTACTGACTTTGTCATACTTATTCGTTCGAGTTTGCAAATTTACGTCAGAAGCGGGAAAGCAGGAAGGCTATGTGTAGAAAAGAACGTAACGACTTATTGATCGTATTTGACGTACTTTTGGGCGCTGTATGCCGTATGTCGAAATCATTACCCTTTGCGGATTTTCATTTGTAGCTGGCTTTATCGATGCCATCATTGGTGGGGGCGGGTTGATTCAAACACCCGCAATCCTGTTTACCCTACCTCAGTATCCTGTTCCGACACTGCTGGGCACCACTAAAATCCCATCATTGTGTGGCAGCCTAATGGGCGCTTTTCAGTATAGCCGACGCGTAACCGTAAACGGGCGGTTGATTGCCCCCATGATGTTGATTGCGTTTATGGCTGCGGGACTCGGGTCCTGGACGCTCACATTCGTACCGAATAGTTTCATGAAGTCCTTCGCACTGGCCATTCTGATCGTTGTCTTTGGCTATACCTTCACAAAGAAAAACTTCGGGCAGGCTATCCAGCGCATGCTTACCGATCGCCAGCAAAAACGGCTCATGTGGAGTATGGGGGCTATAATCGGTTTTTACGACGGGTTTTTCGGTCCGGGCACGGGAAGTTTTCTGGTGGTAGGTTTTATTGTACTGATTGGGTTCGACTTTCTGAAAGCTAGTGCTCATGCCAAACTGGTGAATGCTTCTACCAATTTAGCCAGCGTACTTTTTTTCGCCAGTAAGGGGTACGTATTATATTCAGTGGCCCTGCCAATGGCTGTGGCTAATCTCTCAGGTGCATTTATTGGGGCTCGATTAGCGATTCTGAAAGGCAACCAGTTCATCCGGGTATTCTTCCTGCTGGTTATAGCCAGTACCATCCTTCGATTTGCATGGGATTTGCTTAAATAGATTTGCATTGGAGAACTTTCGGTTGTAATCTTGCATTAATTAAATTGAATCTAAATAAGCTTAGTGAAGTTTGGTCGGATTCTTAATTATTTTTGACCATGAGTAAACGTAGTGTAGCCGACCTGAAAATTGGTGAGCAGGCCACGATTCAGGCATTCAGCGATCAGGTTATGTCGTTGAAATTACTGGAAATGGGATGTTTGCCAGGTTCACAAATCTGTCTGATCTCTAAAGCTCCACTCGGCGATCCGATTTGCCTGAATGTTGCGGGCTATTGTCTGGCTATGCGTAAGTCGGAAGCTGCTACGATCCTTATTGATAATTAGTTATGAATGGATAAGGATAGATAATGAATAATGAAGCCGTTTTTCCATTGTTCATTGTACAGCATTCATTATCCATTATTCATTTTTTGCGTTGGAACCGTCTCCTGTCATTGCGCTCATTGGCAATCCAAATGCTGGTAAATCATCGTTGTTCAATCAACTGACTGGATTGCGCCAGAAAACCGGGAATTTCCCCGGCGTTACGGTTGATAAAAAATCCGGAACATGGCCAATTGATACGCAAACCATTGCCACCGTAGTAGATCTTCCTGGCATTTACTCCATTTACCCAAAATCGCTGGATGAACAGATTGTAACCGATATTCTGGCCAATCCCGATCATCCCGATTATCCTGACGTAGCGGTGGTTGTAATCGATGCATCGAACTTACACCGCAATCTTCTGCTTTTCACCCAGGTGGCCGATCTGGGCGTTCCGGTTGTTCTGGCGCTGAACATGCTGGATGTGGCCCGGCAGGAAGGGAAAGATGTGAATGCCGTTCGATTGGCCATGCTTCTGAATGTACCCGTAGTGCGGATTAATGCACGAACTGGCGAAGGACTAAACCAGCTCACGAAGGCCGTTGTGGAGCAGATTCAGCAGCCAAGCGTATCTGGCGAACTGTTTTTTGATCCAGCTCAGGAAGCACCCGGTCTGATTACCGACACAAAAGATCAGTACAAGCTGACCAATAACTATCTGGCCCTTCAGTACGTAATTCAGCACGATGGCTTTACGTTTCTGAACCGTCAGCAGCAGCTCGGGCTGGACACGATTATTGATGAGCACCAGTTCAATGAACGAACTTTTCAGGCAGGCGAAACCATCGCCCGCTATAAAAGTATTGCAACAATAGTTGATACGGTTATTGAGAATCGACGAGTCTCGAATCGGCCAACCTGGAGCCGGAAACTTGATCGCGTACTGCTTCATCCTATTTGGGGTTACACTATTTTCCTATTCATTCTGCTGCTGATTTTTCAGGCAATTTTTGCCTGGGCGCAGCCCTTCATGGATGGTATCGATGCGGGGGTGGCCTGGCTCAATGGACAGTTAAAGGAAAGCTTACCCGCCGGTCCGCTCACCGATCTACTTACCGATGGTATTCTGGCAGGTATCGGGGGGATTTTGGTATTCATACCGCAGATTGCGTTTTTGTTTCTGCTGGTTTCTCTGCTCGAAGAATCGGGTTATATGTCGCGGGTAATGGTCATTATGGATCGAATCATGCGCAAATTCGGGTTGAATGGACGTAGTGTAGTGCCGCTTATTTCGGGAGTAGCCTGCGCTGTACCCGCCATTATGGCTACCCGCAGTATTGGCACCCGGCGCGACCGGCTTATCACGATTCTGGTAACTCCCCTGATGAGTTGTTCGGCCCGTCTACCGATCTATACTATTCTTATCGCTCTGGTTGTGCCAAGTCACAGGGTACTGGGCGTATTCAACTTGCAGGGATTAGCCTTAATGGCTTTATATCTGTTAGGATTGGTCAGTGCATTACTGGCCGCTTATGTATTGAAGCTCTTTCTCCATAGCAAAGAACGTAGCTTCTTCATTATGGAATTGCCGACGTTTAAACTCCCCCGTTGGAACCATGTTGCCTTAACGGTTTGGGAAAGCGTTCGGGCATTCGTCTGGGAAGCTGGTCGCGTTATTCTGGCTATCTCGATTATTTTGTGGGTCTTGGCCAGCTACGGCCCTGGCGATGCCATGAATCAGGCAGAAACGCAGGCTCGCCAGCAAAGCACTGGTGTATCAACCGAAGAATTGCAGAATCGGATTGCGTCAGAACGGCTCGAAGCCTCCTATGCAGGTGTCTTTGGACATTTCATCGAACCCGCTATTCGGCCGCTCGGCTACGACTGGAAAATCGGTATTGCGTTACTTAGTTCGTTTGCGGCTCGTGAAGTATTTGTAGGAACGATGTCGACCATTTATAGTATTGGAGATGGAGCCGATGAGGAAGGCACAACCATTCGGGAGCGACTTCGTCAGGAACGTAACCCCCAAACAGGTGGGCCAATGTACACACCTGCGTTGGCCTGGTCGTTGCTGGTCTTCTACGTATTTGCCATGATGTGCATGAGTACGCTGGCCGCTACTCAACGCGAAACCAAAAGCTGGAAATGGCCAGCCGTGCAGTTAATCTACATGATGACGCTAGCTTATGTATCGGCTTTTGCCACGTATCAACTCATGCACTAATCCGTTTCCTACCTGTCATCTATCGCTTACCAGAGTAAGCCTTTCGACATCAGCGGATAAATAAAATAATAGACAATGTAGAACAACAAGGCTACTGTCAGGCTACCCAACGCTGTTGTGTGATCAAACGATTCCCGGGTCTTTCGAGACTGGCGATCATTCCGCCAGTCCCGCTGCGCTGTCTGTTTCATGGTGTGGAAAAAAGTGTCGTTTCTGGTGTGGCAAAAGGATTGATTACGATTGCAAAATTGGCGCTGCGTTTCCAGTTAAAATAGCGCATAAACCCGGATTTTTTGCAATACGTATAACTACCTGATCCACTGCTAAAGCTTATGTTTCTATAAACCTTAGGACACCGTTTTTTCTGGAAGTAACGGCAAAACAGCTCATTTTTCCGTTATTTTTTACGTCCAGCGTAGCGCATCCACCACATCCGACGCAATCATACCGATGGGACCTCGTTGATCAGCCACCCGATCGCCAGCCAGTCCGTGGGCAAACACACCCAGAACAGCCGCTTCCACAGGATCGTATCCCTGTGCCAGCAGCGCCGTCAGAATGCCCGTCAGTACGTCGCCTGTGCCCCCCGTACTCAGTCCTGGATTACCGGTCGAATTAAAATGAACGTCGCCATCAGGAGTGGCAATGGCCGAATAAGCACCTTTTAAAACAACTATTACATTATAAGTTTTTGCAAACTCCCTGAGTATGTCCAGTTTCTGATAATCATCATCCCATTTTTTCGTAAGCCGCTCAAACTCTTTCGGGTGCGGGGTCAGAATGCTGTTTTTCGGGAGCTTTTTCAGGAGTTCACGATTTTCTGAAAGGAGATTCAACGCGTCGGCATCCACCACAATGGGTTTTTTCAGCGTCGGTAATAACGATTTCAGCATGGCAAGTGTTTCTGGCGCTTTGCCAATGCCGGGACCAATGCCAACGGCCGAATAATCGGTAGGAGGAGGCCCGTCAAGCTCACTTGAACCTGTCAGTACGTTCTGATGTCCGTCGGGCAGACACATGGCTTCGGGAACAGCCGTTTGCAGAATCGAATAGCCGCACCGGGGTACCTGCACGGTAAGCAAACCTACACCGGCACGTAGACAGGCACGCGCTGCGAGTACGGCAGCCCCCATTTTGCCGTGACTACCCACCAGCAGCAAAGCATGCCCAAACGTACCTTTATTGGAATAACGATCCCGTTTGTGCAGCAGCAACCGGGCTTCCTGAGGTTGTGTAAAGTAGTAGGGCGTTGGCGCCAGATCAATGTAACGTTTGTACAGCCGAATGTCAACGGTATGCCACTCGCCAACGTAGCGGCCATTTTTGGGAAGCACGAACGCTAGTTTTGGTAACTGGAACGTAACGGTATAATCAGGCTCAATAATGACGTCGGTGGGGCCATTAGCCTGATCGGTATAAAGTCCACTGGCAATGTCGACGGAAATAACCGTAGCCGGAGCACGGTTGATTGCAGCGATGGTTTCTTTAACAATACCATCTGACGGGCGCGACAGACCCGTTCCCAGAATGGCGTCGACAATAACTTCATTATGACGGATGGCTGGAATGTCGCGGGAAAATTCAACGTACTTTACGTTCTCCGTGACGAGTTTGAGCCGGCGATGGTTGTGCATGAAATCATCCGATTCGCGGGGTGCATACCGCACAACGATTACCTCAACGGGGTAGCTACGTTCCAGAAGCAACCGGGCAATGGCCATGCCATCACCGCCGTTGTTGCCCAGGCCGCAGAAGATTTTAGTCGGAGTCGTATCGGAAAAGCGATCCACGAACCAGTCGACAAAAGCCATGGCTGCCCGTTCCATAAGGTTGATTGGTGCAATGGGTTCGTGCCGGATTGTATACTCATCGAGGGCCCGGATTTGATCGACATTCAGAATTTTCATGGATTAGGCTTCAAATACGCAACGCAATTTTACAAAAGTATTTTCTCCGTAGCAGAAAAATGCTATCTTTGCGGCTCATTTCGCAAATAGTTATCTGGCGATTATATACAGTCATGAGCGAGTTAATCAAATTAGTGGAGGCAGACAACGCGCAACGTCGCACCGAGTTGCCCACATTCCGGGCGGGAGATACGGTGAACGTACACGTTAAAATCCGCGAAGGAAATAAGGAACGTATTCAGATATTTACGGGCACGGTTATTCAACGCCGGAACCCAAGCAGCGGTGGTGAAACATTCACTGTTCGCAAAGTATCGAACGGCGTCGGCGTAGAGCGGATTTTCCCGATTCTGTCGCCGAACATCGACAAGATTGAAGTGGTTCGTCTAGGCAAAGTTCGCCGGGCGCGGTTGTTCTATCTACGTGGTCGCCAAGGTAAGGCAGCTCGTGTGAAAGAGCGCAAGGCAAAAGTAGCTGTGGTAGCTTAATTGCTTCTTCAATCCGAATGATTTAAAGAAAAGCTGCCTAAAAAGGCGGCTTTTTTTATAAACACTGGAGAAAGCAGACGGGAAAATGGAAAAAGCATCTGCTGCACATTCCTTCTGCCTTCTCCCTTCTGCTATCTTCCCATGCTTATCCCATTTTATAAATATCAGGGTACCGGCAATGATTTCGTCATTATCGACGACCGCGCCGAAAACTTCCCCGCTACTGATCAGGCTTTGATCGAAAAATTGTGTCACCGCCGGTTCGGTATTGGCGCAGATGGGTTGATTCTACTTCGGAACGACCCGGACTATGATTTCCGAATGGTGTATTTCAATGCCGATGGAGCCGAGGGTAGTATGTGCGGCAATGGTGGGCGATGCATTGTTCGGTTTGCCCATGATCTGGGATTGTTCGCGCAGAAAACTCGCTTTCTGGCCGTCGATGGTGAACATACAGCCGAAGTACTTGGCGACGATATATCGTTAAAGATGGGTAATGTTTCGGGGATTGAAGATCGTGCCGGAATTACGTTTCTGAATACGGGTTCACCACATGTTGTCCGGTCGGTCGATGACCTGGAATCGCTGGATGTTGTCAGTGAAGGACGAGCGTTACGGTATGATTCAACGTTTCAGCCCGGCGGCACGAACGTCAACTTCATGCAGGTTATTGACGATCATACGTTATTTGTCCGGACGTACGAACGGGGCGTGGAGGATGAAACGTATTCGTGCGGTACAGGCGTAACGGCAGTTGCCCTTGTGGCTCATCAGCAGCTGCATATGGATGCCCCCGTCGCTATTCAAACGTTGGGTGGAAATCTGAGCGTATCGTTTACCCCTAAAGCTGATGGCCAGTTTGATTCAATCCATCTGATTGGGCCAGCTAAGCGGGTTTTTTCGGGATCTATAACTGTTTAGCCATCTTTCCAGTTAATTAGAGTACTACAGCTTGATAGTTCGCACGAACGTAACAAATGATTCTCTATAAGAATAAGGGTATTCTATCGTCCATCTGGCACTTTCATACGGGCCCGACGGCCAAAGCCCTGTTACGCCGACTGATTGTGGTTGCCATCTACGTAACAATCATTACGATAGGTGAAATGCACTACACCGATTTACGACTGAAAGATACGCCCAGCTCGTTTCTGGGAGCGATGGGAATCCTGTTGAGTCTGCTGTTGATTTTTCGGACCAATACGGCCTATGATCGTTTTTATGAAGGACGACAAGCCTGGGGTATGCTGGTTAATAACTGCCGGAATCTGTCTATTTTTTTTAACGCCGTATTGCTCGAAGGAGATAAGGAGAGCCGTCTGTTCTATGCGAAAGCCATCTCTAATTTCCCGTTTGCCCTGAAAAATCATCTGCGCGATACATCCGGTACGCACGAGCTGGATATGGTTGAAGAGGTCGAACGCCGGGATCTGAGTAACTTCGATCATAAACCAGCGGGGGTGGCCAACCAGCTTTGGGTAAAAACAGAAATACTATATCGGGAGGGTCATATATCTGAATCACAGCATATTAACCTGAATCAATACCTGACAACATTAATGGATGTGTGCGGTATTTGTGAACGCATCAAGAGTACACCTATTCCGTTCTCTTACATGTTGTTTATCAAGCTGTTTATTATGCTCTACGTAGCTCTGCTGCCTTTTACGGTTGTTACGGCATTTGGCTACCTGACCATTCCAGCTGTTATCCTGACCTCGTACGTACTGGTTGGGCTGGAAATGATCGGCGAAGAGATTGAAGAACCCTTTGGTCTGGAACGTAACGATTTGCCCCTGAATCAGTTAAGTCAGCTTATCCGGGTAAACGTTCACGATATCCTGCAAATACAATTGCCGCACATTGAAAAGCAGGCGGCCAAGCCCGGTTTTACTATCGTTACGTAGTTAATCTTCCGCTTCAATGATGCCGCCGTGGAGGTGATAAATTGTTTTGCTCTGAAATTCCGGCTGGCGTAGAAAATCTTTGGCGGCAACCCGGCTACGAACCCCGTTTGTGCAGATAACAATCAACGTAGTATAGGGAGTGAGTTCGGTTTTCCGGGTACGTATATCGGGTAACGGAATGTTTAATCCACCAATATTAAACTCCTCAAATTCCCACTCATCGCGGACATCGACAACGGCTGTGTTGGGTTGTTGACGTAGCGATTCGAGTTCCCTAAGGGAAATGTCGGTGTAGGTATGTGAAATCATGCAGATTCATAACAATTGAGTTTGCCTACCTGTTCGGCTGTCATTCCTCACCGTGGGGTGATTTCCAGGACCTCAATCTCGGGTACCTGAGGAGCGTTGCCCCAGCCGCATTGCAGAGAGACTTGCTTTCCGGTTTCAAAAAAACGAATCGTAACAGCCCGACCAGTATGGCCCGGGGAAGTGCCTGCAAGTGCTTTCTGCACAAGGGGAAGCGTAGAAGGGCTTGGCTTATAGCCAATAAAATTATTGAGTGAACTATCAACTTCCAGTCGAACCATTTCCTCACAACCATCTACAGCCAGGTTATTGGCAAAAATGCGAGCAGCCTCATTACGTACGTTTCCGTTTACCAGACTAGATTCTTTGTGGCAACTTAATAGGAGAGTTAATCCTGCGAGCAAAATAAGTCGCATACGTATTTCCTTTTTCTATTAAAGACTCATTCCGCCTTAAAAGAGTTGCAATAAATTAATACTTTATCGAATTAATCTGTCAATCTGTCAGCCGGGTAAGTACTGGAACAGGATTTGAAGACTGACCATTTACATTAATCAATCATTGATAACGTAAAAACGCAATATGGAAGCCGTACAGAACGAAAAAGGCGAGTCCACGCGGGGCCAGATCTCAATCCATACAGAGAATATCTTCCCGATTATCAAGAAATTTCTTTACTCCGACCATGAAATCTTTCTGCGGGAACTGGTCTCGAATGCCGTCGATGCTACGCAGAAATTACGCCAGTTAGCCTCATTCGGCGAGTTTAGCGACGAGTTAGGCGACCTGAAAGTGACCGTTTCTCTCGATGAGGAAGCCAAAACCATTACGGTCAGCGACAATGGAATCGGGATGACTGCCGATGAAATCAAGAAATATATCAACCAGATTGCTTTCTCGGGAGCGTCTGATTTTCTGGAAAAATACAAAGACAAAACCGATGATAAAGGTCAGATTATCGGACATTTTGGATTAGGCTTTTACTCCGCCTTCATGGTGGCTGAAAAAGTTGAAATCGTAACAAAATCCTACCGGGCTAATGCGGAAGCGGCTCGCTGGACGTGTGATGGGTCAACCGAATATGAACTCACGCCTGCCGAACGGGCCGAGCGGGGAACCGATATTATTCTGCACATAGCGCCTGATTCGGAAGAGTTTCTAAATAAAGACCGGCTACGGGGTATTCTGGATAAATACGCCCGTTTTCTGCCCGTGCCGATTGAATTCGATGGCCAGGTCGTAAACAACACCACACCCATCTGGACAAAAGCGCCTGCGGATCTGACCGACGAAGATTATAAAACCTTCTACCGTGAGTTGTATCCGATGAGCGAGGAGCCGCTGTTCTGGATTCACCTGAACGTTGATTACCCCTTCAACCTGACAGGGATATTGTACTTCCCACGGATCAAAAATGAGCTACGCTTTCAGCGGGAGAAAATTCAGCTTTACAGCCGTCAGGTATTCATTACCGACGAAGTAAAAGACGTAGTGCCCGACTTCCTGATGATGCTGCACGGCGTAATCGACTCGCCTGATATTCCGCTCAACGTATCGCGGAGCTTCCTTCAGGCCGACGCCAACGTGAAGAAAATCAATGGCTACATTACCCGCAAAGTAGCCGATAAACTCAACGATTTATTTAATGCGGATCGGAAAGCGTTTGAAGAAAAATTCGACGACATCGGTCTGTTTATTAAATACGGAATTCTGAGCGATGATAAATTCTGGGAGAAAGCGAAAAACTTCGTGCTGCTCAAAAATACCGAAGGGGCATACGCTACGCTGGATGAATACCGGGAAAAAGTACAGGCTAATCAAACCGACAAAAACGATTCGCTGATTCTGCTTTATACCACCGATACCAAGCAGCAACATGCCTACATTGAGTCGGCTACCCGGCGCGGCTATGATGTGCTGCTGATGGATAACGTAATTGATTCGCACTTTATCAATGCCCTTGAGCAGAAACTCGAAAAGGTTCGCTTCCAGCGGGTTGATGCCGATACGCTCGATAAATTGATTGATAAAGGACTTTCGAATGAAAGCGTCTTGTCGGAGGCCGATCAGACGAAACTGAAAGAAGTGTTTGAGCAGGTTCTGGACAACAAAATGCTGCACGTAAGCATAGAGGCCCAGCCGACCGACGAACTGCCGGTAACCATTACGTTGCCTGAGTTTATGCGCCGGATGAAAGACATGTCGGCGCTCTCCGGCGAACAGTCTTTTTATGGTAATCTGCCACTGACTTATAACGTAGTGGTCAATGCCAACCATCCAATAACCAGTAAAATTCTGGCTGAAGCGGATGCTGATGCCCAGAAATCGTTGGTAAAACAAATATATGATCTTGCCTTGCTTTCGCAGAATATGCTTACGGGGGCTGACCTGACTGCTTTTGTAAAACGTACGGTTGCTACGTTATAACGAGTAGTCAGCTAGCGTTCTTCTAAACAAAACAGGCTATCCGAATCGGGTAGCCTGTTTTGTTTAGAGAAAAGTCGCTTTAAGATTGGCCATTACTGCTTCGGGGAAATTTGCTGACAGCTCCACCCGCCTGTTTCGACGGTCGGGTAAACCAGATTTTTCGTCGGGCAATCAACCGGCCGATAATGAACAGCATGACCAGCCCGATCACCACGATAGCAACCAGAGGCAGTAAAATCGTGAACAGCGACAGACCAACCGACGCGACATTCTCACCGGTTGCCACAACTGGGTTCGCAATGCCGCCAGTGGTTACGGATGACCCTAACCGTAGTAAACTAGTACCCGCCTGGATAATACCGGCTGAACTGCCTCCTAAAATCAGGCCAAGCCCCCATTGAAAAGCGGGTATATCGATGTGCAGAAACGACGTGCTGACCAACGTTCCGGCTATGACAGACGCGGGTGTAGCTATGGTATCCAGAATGTTATCGAGCCAGGGAATGTAGTAAGAACCAATTTCAAAGATCGTAGCTACCGACAGACCGATCAGAGTCGGCCAATCGCTTAACCACTCGAAACCACCTACAGGGCTGATAAAGCCAAATTTGGTAGCGACACTGGCCACCAAGAGCGGAACAAATACCCGAAAACCGCAACAGGCGGCCAGACCAACGCCTATGCAGGCGCTAATAATCCACTCGATGGACATAAGAATCGTGAATGGGTTAACCAACTACCAAACCTTGCCGGAAAGCTAAAGGTTTAGTTTACTCGAAAAACTGGGGGCTGAAATTCATCAGGTAAGCTTCGTCAGTAGCGCGGGTTAAGGCCGTGTAGAGCCATCGTACAAACTCATCATTAACCTGACCATCAGGCAAAAAGCCCTGGTCAATAAAGATGGCACTCCACTGGCCGCCCTGTGCTTTGTGACAGGTGAGGGCATAGGCAAATTTTACCTGTAACGCATTTAAATAAGGGTCGCGACGTATTGCTTCCGCTCGTTCTTTTTTGCTTTTGATGTAAAAATAATCCTTCATTACGCTCTCATAGAGCGCTTTGTACTGGTCCGATGTTAGGGAGGGCACAGGTGTGTGCAACGTATCGAGCATGATTTTCGCGTCGAAGTCAGGCTGATCTTCGTAATCGACTAACCGCAACGTAACGGTGGCAAACCGAAATCCGTGCATCTCCTCTTTATTTCGTATTTTCTGCACTTCAGCAAACTCACCATTGGCCAGAAATCCCGCAGGTGAATCCTCGTCAAGTACCGTATAGTTATTTCGGGCAATCATAAGCATATCGCCCGCGTCGAGTTCCTCTTCGCACTGATCGATCATGCGACGGACAAACTGGTTGTATTGAACCGCCGTTTTATTTGACCGGCAAATGATGGCGGTATTTTCCCGACCATATTTGTCATACGCGTACCGTATTCCATCTTCGAGTTTCGTCAGGGGCATTTTATAGATGTCCTGAAACGACCGTACGTTCAGCTGGATAACGGGCGATTCGGAAGAAGACGTAGTGGGCTTATCATTCAGAAGCGCGTCAAAACCTACAGCTTTGGGGGTAGGAGAGGCTTCGTCGAGCAGCATGCGTAAGCCCGTAGCATTGTACAGAATTCCGGATTCTTCATCCTGCCGCATTACTTCGGTCAGTTCCTGTTCATAAACCACCATGTCAAATGAGCTGGCCAGAAACCCCCGATCCAAAGCGGGACTTAACTCGCGCCCAACAGGTGGCAACTGAGCCGTATCGCCAACGAGCATCAACTTGTTGCCCGGATTTTCGAAAACATATTCGATAAGGTCAGTAAGTAAACCCTTGCCACCGAAATCGGCTTCGTCAGAAATCATCGAGGCCTCATCGACAATAAAGAGGGTGTCTTCGTGGTAATTTTTCTGCCGCTGGAAAGCCAGTGACCCCAAACCCGGATCGGCCACCTGCCGGTAAATTTTCCGGTGAATGGTCTGCGCCGGTTTCTTGGCATAGTTCGTCATCACTTTAGCCGCGCGACCTGTAGGAGCCAGCAGAATGGATTTATAACCAAACCGGGGCAGCACTTTAATGAGCGTACCGACCAAAGTAGTTTTACCAGTACCAGCGTACCCACGTAGCAGAAAACAATCGCGGTAATGCTCAAAATCGTCGTGGGTGATGAACGCGCCAATCTGTTCGAAAAATTGTACCTGACCAGCGGTGGGCTTAAAAGGAAAGCGTTTGGCCAATAAATGCGCGGCCGTTTGGGTCTCGTTCATATTCTAAAGTTACGAAAAAACGAGGAATGAAAAAATAGGAGAATTAGTAGGTATTTTTTACTATTTTTAGGTCTTTCTCGCCTGTATACTTTCATCCCTGTCCCTTTTTTTATAACTTGAGCCATTACTAAACCGCTCTCCATCATGAAAATACGCCAAATCCTTCAAGGTAAAAAAATTAATGCCCTGTATACCGTCTCATCGGATGAAACAGTGCTCGATGCCCTCAAACTCATGGCCGAAAAAAACATCGGAGCCGTTTTGGTAGTCGACCGGGGAGTACTGACCGGAATTTTCTCCGAACGGGATTATGCCCGTAAGGTGATCCTGAAGGGACGTCATTCCGATGATACCCGCATTGCCGATGTTATGACAGCTAATGTCATTACCATTGAGCCCGAACAAAGTTTAGACGATTGCATGGTTATTATGTCGGATAAGCATATCCGCCACCTCCCCGTCATGAGCGATGGTCGACTCCTGGGAATAATATCGATCAATGACGTAGTGAGCGCTATTATCCGCGATCAGAAAACCCGCATCGACTCGCTCGAAAGTTATATTTCCGGAAGCCCTTATTAAATGATGAATGATGAATTATAAATGATGAATGATGAATCCTTGTTGACCCATCATTCATCATTTATAATTCATCATTTAAAACCTACCTTTGCGTCCCTTAAACACGTAATATTATCGTGACGCAAGCTGTGGAAGTAGATAAGCCTCGGGAAGAAGTACGGAAATTGTACGGAAATCGCCTACGATTACGTGTCTGCGGGCTACACCGGGAAGGCGACCGCTTACTTATGGTTCGACATCGGGGTATTGGCCCTACGGATACGTTCTGGTGCCCGCCGGGAGGAGGTGCCCAATTCAGCGAAACCGCACCGGATGCATTGACCCGAGAATTTCTGGAGGAAACGGGTCTGGAGGTTGAAATTGGCGATATGCTGTTCGTCAATGAATTTATGCAGCCTCCTCTTCATGCCATGGAATTGTTTTTTACCGTGCACGTAACGGGTGGGTCGCTCCGGCAGGGTATTGATCCTGAAATGAGTGCCGATGGACAAATTATCGAAGAGGTTCGGTTAATGAGCTTTGACGAAATAAAAAGCTATCCGCCTGAGGAAGTCCATGCGTTGTTTCGGTACTGTGAGTCGCTGGAAGATGTATTCAACCTACGAGGATATCTCCAGTAAATAAAAGTAATTACCATTAGGTACCTATTCCCGGAGATAGTTATACAGTTTGCTAACTTTTTAGTAGGTTTATAACGCATTCATCCGCCCAATAAACAGTCATCTGAAGTTGTGCAAACCACTGTGACCTTAGCCCCCACTGTAATAATACGTTCTGACGCGTTCAATCTTACCCATACCGACCAGTTAGTTTTGTGTCTGGAAGTAGGACGGGATCGGTTCCGAGTATTGGTGCGGGATAGTCGCAGCCGGGTTTTGTACCTCGAAGATTATGCCTTCCCGTCTTTGCTGACGAACCAGCCGCTGACGGGCTTACTTCCCAATATCTTTCGCGATCATCCGGTATTGTCGGCCAAGCCATGGCAGGAGATTCGTATCGGCGTTAACTCGCCATCTTTTACGTTAGTTCCTAAATCACTTTATCGGAAAGAATACGCGGGCAGCTACTTAGCGCTTATGCGCGGAAGTGCCTTGCCGGCTCATGAATTTGCCCAGGCGTACGGTCATGAAGAGGAAGGATTTCTGTCTGTTTTTAACCTCGAACATCCGTTGGCTGACTATTTTTCGGAAGTGTATCCGCTACAGCCTCTAACGTACGTCCATCAAGTCAGTGCTTTATTACAGGCGACAACAAATCTGGACCGGCACGTACTGACGCCCGACAGCATCTATTTATTTTTCGAAGACGAACTCGTGACGGTTGTTCACCGAAAGGCACATCAGTTGCAGTATTGCAATCGCTTCGGGTACAAAAACGTTCAGGATCTGGTGTATTACGTGCTTTACGTACTGGATGAGCAGAGCCTGACACCCAAAGACATATCCATTTCACTGTATGGTGAAATTACCCCTTTTTCTGACGCTTACACTGAACTAAGTCGTTATTTGCCCCATCTGGCATTTGGTCAGGTGCCGCCCGGCCTGACACTGGCCGCGGAATTTAACGAACTGCCCGACCATCGGTATTTAAGTTTATATGGATTAGCTTTGATGAACGAATAAGTCAGAGAGCAGAAGAGTGCCGGAATACCTTTTCGCTCTTTCAACAACCCGCTCTTTCACTCATTCATGCAGCATGAAAAAAATTGCTCTGTTTCCCGGCTCGTTTGATCCATTTACGAAAGGTCATGAAGATATTGTATTGCGCGGTTTGCGCCTGTTCGATGAAATTGTAATCGGGATAGGGCGTAACGCGAGCAAAGCCCGTTACTTTCCGCTGGAACAGATGATAAGCCTGATTGAGGGCGCTTTTCAGCATGAACCGGCTGTACGGGTGATCAGCTACGATGGCTTGACTGCGAATGTGGCCCGCGATGTGGGCGCAAAATTTTTGTTACGGGGGCTACGTAACACGACCGATTTTGAGTACGAAAACGGTATATCGCAGGTGAACCGGTACATTTATGAAGACGTCGAAACCGTATTTCTGATTACGTCTCCACATCTTGCCCCCGTAAGTTCGAGTATCATCCGCGATCTTCACCGGTACGGTCAGGCTGTCGATACCTTTTTGCCGTATAAACTGGTTGACCAGCCAGTGAGCCAGCAATAATTTTAAAGAACAATCGCTGCTGACTTCTTTATCGACTGACTACTTTATTCATCGACTCGATTACGTAACGGATTGAACTAAACGAATTGGTCAGCGCCAGTTGGGTTTCGCGTGGGTCGAGCCAAGCCAGTTTCTCAATATCTTCATCAACTTGCGGAGCCATCCGGCTGTCG
This sequence comes from Spirosoma sp. KNUC1025, assembly GCF_045160025.1. Taxonomy (GTDB): domain Bacteria; phylum Bacteroidota; class Bacteroidia; order Cytophagales; family Spirosomataceae; genus Spirosoma. Next base: position 4,932,278 of record NZ_CP087139.1, on the reverse strand, counting down.
TCCAGTACGCTCATCCGATACCATTTCGTTCGTTTCAGAATACGGTTCCCGTTGAGTGTATACGTGTGCCAGGTTGTACAGATCCGGTCGCCTACCGTTACCCGAACACCGGTTTCTTCCTGAACTTCGCGGGCGGCACCCTGCCTCGATGATTCACCATCGTCGAGTTTGCCTTTGGGCAAATCCCAAACACCCCGGCGAAACATAAGCAACAGTTTATTACTCTTCACGACAACGCCACCAGCTGCCTTGATAATCTTGAACGGTTTCTTGATGGCATCTTCACAGGCTTCTTTGTTTTGGCAACCCAGCGTGATTGACAGGAGCTGACTGGAATCGGCTTTCTGGAGCAGGGTCAACAGCCGGCTAATGGTAGCTGGGGTCGAATTGAGCACCAGCAGGTGGCCATGTAGCGCGTCTTGCTTTAAAACTTCCAGTCGGGCATCAATTATCAGGTCGTAATCCACAAGGACGGAGCCACGAACCAATTCTGGTTCTGTTAATTTCGCAGCGGCTTTTGCGCCAACGAGCCGAATTGGGTGGTCGTTAATGAAAACAATCATCGGAAATGCAGGTTCGAGGGGCAAAAGTAGCAAAACAAGCGGTCTTACGTATCAGTGAACGTGTTGCAAACACATTCTGTTTCTATATTTTTGCAACAGGCCAACATCTCCCTTTGTGGAACTTCTCATCATTTTGCTGCTTACGATTCTGAATGGCGTATTCTCCATGTCAGAAATCGCCTTAGTTTCATCCCGTAAATCCAGGTTAGAAACGGCCGCTAAGAACGGAGATCGGCGTGCACAGATCGCCCTGGACCTATCAAACTCTCCCAACCGATTTTTATCGACAGTACAGATCGGGATTACGTTGATCGGTATTTTACTCGGTATTTTCTTGGGCGATAAACTGACCGACGACGTCCAGAACTTTGTGGCCCAGATTGAGGTGTTTCAGCCCTATGCTCATTCGATAGCGGTTGTACTGGTGCTTTTGCTGCTGACTTACCTCTCCCTTGTGTTCGGTGAATTGGTGCCGAAACGTATCGGTTTATCCAATCCAGAAGGCATTGCCAAAACAATGGCTGCACCAATGATTTTTCTGTCAAAACTGACCTCGCCCTTCATTACGTTGCTGACGCTGTCAAGCGATTTACTACTTAAGTTGCTGAATATAAAGCCCAACGAGAATGCCGTAACGGAAGAGGAAATCAAAAGCCTGATTCAGGAAGGTACTTCTGGTGGGGCTATTGAAGAAATTGAGCAGGAAATTGTGCAGAACGTATTCCAGCTTGGCGACCGTAAGATCACTTCTCTGATGACCAATCGTCAGGAAATCATTTACCTTGACATGGAAGATGAGCTTGCCGAAAACAAAGCCAAGATTCTGGAATTCAAGCATTCCGTATATCCGCTTTGTAACGGGGGTGTTGATGAAGTAGTGGGACTTATTTATTCCAAAGATTTTTTGGGTAAAGATCTGGATACGGAACTACTACATCTGAACGACATGAAACGCGACGCCTTGTTTGTTCCGGAGAATAACCGGGCGTATCAGGTGCTGGAGCGATTTCGGGAGCGTAGGCAGTACGTTGGTGTCATTGTTGACGAATATGGTGGGGTGTTGGGTATTATCACGCTCAACGATATTCTGGACATGCTGGTTGGCGATATCAACGATGATGTTAATTCGGATTATGAAATTCGGGTACGTGAAGATGGAAGTTATCTGATTGATGCCCAACTGCCTTTTGAGGACTTCCTGTCTTATTTCAACATTACGCTTAATACACAGAGCCGTCGTGAATTCACGGGCTTTGATACGCTCGGCGGGTTTGCCCTTCATATCCTGAAAGACATCCCTAAAACGGGCGAAACGTTTGTCTGGCATCAGTACAATTTTGAGATTGTCGATATGGACAAAAGCCGCATTGATAAGATTCTGGTGAAGAAACAGGACGAAGAATAAGCTGGCTTAATAAACAGCTTCGCGGTTTTGGTGGTTATAGATGAGAATCAGACTCATCAACAAACCATGCGCTATTTCAAGCCTGACTCCAGTGAATTGACCGGCGGAACTACCAATGTCCGCTCCGTCGATGCGGTTCCCACGGGAATGGATAATGATCCGAATGCCGATGAGGAAGTGATCAATCAGGATGCCAACGAGCAGTACCCCGAGCCTATCGATTCGTCAACAGATCAGGACGATACTACTGAGCCTGCCAAACTTGCCCCTGATAACCTGGCCGATTCCATCGCTTATGCGCTTGACGGCAGCGGCCCTGGGCCGATGAATGAGAAGCCCAATGTGTCGGGGCATGACGTCATTACGGAAGGAACTACGGGAGCGGGCCCTGAGGAAGAGGAGCGAATTTTCGGCGATTAAATCGCTGTTCATTCTTCGACGACAATTCCTTCTTCGTCTAAGTATTTGGCAATGTTGAAGGTCTGGCCGTCCATCAACTCAATGTCGGTATCCCATTCACGTACCTGCCAGTCTCGACCAGGCTCCATTACAGTAACGGTTTTGGTACCAATCATGATCCAGATGATACGTTCTACACCAAAATCAAGTAATTTTTTCGATTTTTTGTAAACGTAGCCAAAACCGGTAAGCTCTGATACGTCGGCTTCGGTATCGATTTCAATCGCTATTTTAGGAGGAACGTCGGGGTATTTTTTGTTGATCTTGTCGGCCGTTAGTACAGCTTTATCGAAAATGGCAATGTCGTTCGAGAGATTGTTTCCAGTGTCGATATGACTACCGATCTCATTGGTGAGTATCCGATATTTCTTTTCGTCAAATACACGAAAAATAATTCGTAGTAAATACGTAATTAATTCAGCCTGAAGCGAACTACAACCCATAACGTCCTCCAATGTCTTGGTTTTGTTGAGCACAGACTGATAGCCCCGGTAATAAATAGGCTTACCGTCCATGACTTCATACACCAGATAATCTGGTATTTTCCGTTTCCGTTTTGGAGTAGCTTTGGTTGTAGTAGGGGTAGGCATACGTACACTCTTTTGAACCAAATATAGAAAAATTAGCGGCTATAGCTTATATCTACACAACTTCCTTATACTGCATCCGATACAGATTGGCGTAGAAACCTTCGTGCTGAAGAAGTTCTTCGTGGTTGCCCTGCTCTACGATATGCCCTTTGTCGACCACAATAATGTTATTCGCTTTCTGAATAGTCGACAGGCGGTGTGCTATAACAATAGCCGTCCGGCCTTTCATAAGCTTCCCAATCGCTTCCTGAATCATTTCTTCGGTTTCCGTATCTACCGACGAAGTAGCTTCGTCAAGGACAATGATTCTGGGGTTCTGCACCATCGCCCGCACAAACGAAATCAGTTGTCGCTGACCAACCGAAAGGGTAGAGCCGCGTTCCATTACGTTGTATTCGTAGCCGCCCGGCAACCGCTCAATAAAATCGTGAACGCCAACCAGTTTAGCGGCTTCAACGATCTTTTCGCGGGTAATGCTTTTGTCGCCTAACGTAATGTTATTCTCGATGGTGTCGGAGAATAAGAAAACATCCTGAAGGACAACCCCGATATTTCGCCGAAGGTGACCCAGTTCATAATCGTGAACATCAATACGATCTACCAGAATTTCGCCTTTGTTGATGTCGTAGAAGCGGCTCAGCAGGTTAATAATGGATGATTTGCCAGCCCCCGTTGCCCCCACAAAGGCAACTGTTTCGCCCGCCTTCACTCGAAATGAAATGTCGCGCAGCACCCAATCCTCGTTATTGTAGGCAAACCAGACGTTTTTAAACTCGACCTCACCCCGAATAATATCAGGTGTATACGTGCCACTATTGGCCGTAAACTCATCGCTGTCCAATAATTTCAAAATCCGGTCGGTGCTGACGATACCCATCTGGAGCGTATTGAAGCGGTCGGCCAGCATCCGAATGGGGCGAAAAAATAAGTTAATAAACATGACGAACGCCGTGATGGTCCCGAACGTAACGTCGGAATGAATAATCTGCTGAGCGCCATACCAGACCACCAGCCCAACGGCCACCGCCGAAATAATATCTGCTACGGGATAATACACCGAATAATACCAGATCGAACGGATGTTGGCATCGCGGTGCTCGGCATTGATAACGCGGAACTTCTCGGCTTCGATTTTTTCGCTGCTAAAAATCTGTACGATGTTCATGCCGGTGATATGCTCCTGCACAAACGAGTTCAGATTAGCGACGGCAGTACGTACTTCATTGAATGATTTCTTGATTTTTTCCTTGAAGACATACGTACTGAACAGCATCAGCGGAATGGTTGACAGGCTAATTGCGGCCAGCCGCCAGTCGGTATAAAACATGACGCCAATGATCAGCACCAGCTGCAGAATATCGCCTGCAATGGCGGCCATCCCCTCGCTGAATACATCGGCGAGCGTTTCTACATCAGAGATAGATCGGGTCACCAGTCGACCAATAGGCGTATTGTCGAAGAATTTCAGACGCAGCTGTAAAATCTTCCGATACAGCTGAACCCGAATATCACGAATGACGTATTGGCCGAGCCATCCCGACAGGTACGTATTTGAAAACTGAACGATAGCCTGCACTACAAGAACACCGATCATGATGATCAGCATGAGCGTCAGTTGCTGGTAATCGCCCATTGAAATGACATTATCAATCGTGTAGCGAATCAGCAAAGGTGTCAGCGGAGCCAGACAAGCCGATAGCAGGATTACACCAACCAGGAGATAAAAACGGGCTTGATAGGGCTTAACAAACGTGTAAAGGCGTCGGAGGATAGCCCAGTCGAAAATTCGACCGCTGCTTTTCTGTTCTTCGTTCACAGGAAAATAAAAATGGCGAGTTTAGACAGGTAACAGCATTTTTAAATCGAACGTTTCAGCTTTCGATCAGGCGCAGCCGGGATACTGGCCGAATAAACAGTAAAAACGGAATAAAGCCGCTTTTTTGACTACGTAACAGTGTATTCATAGTGATGAAACGTCCACATTTTGTTCAGAACACCACCATTGCCAGACAATGAAAATACCTATATGAAGCGACGGACATTTGCCCGATTAGCCACCGCCTTGCCCCTAAGTTTGACAGTTGGCGAACCAAACGCTAAGCCCCTCTTCTCTACCGTAACAACGGCGGCCGATGATCGGGCCTACTGGCTGCAAACATTACTGAAAATTGCTGACCCGGTTTTAAATGCCCTGGCACAAAATCGTCTGAAAGCAACCATGCCCGTTGAGTCGGCGTCTGGGCAGCAGGACAGCCGTATTGCTGTTTCTCACCTCGAAGCTCTGGGCAGAACAATGGCCGGACTCGCGCCCTGGCTTGAACTCAGTGCTGATGACTCAGCAGAAGGACGTTTGCGCCAACGCTATCTGGCCACTGCCCGACAAGCCATTGCCAATGGTGTGAACCCCCAATCGCCTGATTTTCTCAACTTCACAAAAGGCGGCCAACCGCTTGTCGATGCGGCTTTTCTGGCGCACGGATTGGTACGTTCTCCCAGATTGTGGGCTGCTTTACAGGCCGATGAACAGGCTAACGTAGTAAAAGCCCTGCAGGCAAGCCGGATCATTAAGCCGGGGTATAGCAACTGGCTTCTGTTTACGGCAATGGTGGAAGCGGCTCTCCTGAAATACACCGGATCAGGCGATGAGGTGCGGATGGATTATGCCATTCGACAGCATCAGGCCTGGTATAAAGGCGATGGAGCTTATGGCGATGGCCCTGATTTTCACTGGGATTACTATAATAGTTATGTGATTCAGCCGATGTTGCTGGACGTAGTTCAGGTGCTGGTTGATGCAAAAAAAGCCGACAAAAGTTTGTACGAGACCGTACTGACTCGTGCGCAGCGCTACGCTATGGTGCAGGAGCGTCTTATCGGACCGGATGGCTCTTTTGCCGCTTTCGGGCGGTCATTAGCGTACCGGTGCGGAGCCTTCCAGCTATTAGCTCAGACGGCTTTACAGAAAAATCTGCCTACGGAATTGTCGGCCGCACAGGTACGTTCTGCGCTAACGGCGGTAATCCGCCGGACAATGGATGCGCCTGGTACGTTTGACGCAAAAGGATGGCTGCAAATTGGTCTGTGCGGACATCAGCCTTCCATTGGTGAAACGTATATCTCAACGGGCAGCTTGTATTTATGTTCGGTAGCGTTTTTGCCACTGGGCTTGCCCCCTTCCGACCCGTTCTGGGCTGCTCCGGCCACCGACTGGACCGCCAAAAAAATATGGTCGGGCCAGGACATTACAACCGACCATGCCATCAAAACCTAGAAAAATGGGTAGTTGAAAAACAACGTAGCGTTCTGTAACTTTAGCTAGATGAAGGCAGTTTGTTACGTGCTAATGGTATGAAAAAGCTTACGGTACTACTTCTAATTGTGCTGGGCGCCTGCTCGCCTAAAACCGTTGCGACGTTTACAATAGAACCTAATCGGTTGTTATACAGCAGCAAAGAGTTGAATCAGCCTAGTACAGCCGACTCGATTGCCCGAATAAAGCCAAGCGGTTTTATAGGTAAGAATTTGAAACTGACTCTCCGCAATGGCGAGCGCAGAATAGTTTCCAGAAAGACAGTCTGGGGGTATTCGGATGCAAAAGGAAACATCTGGCGTCGCTTCAAAAATGACTACTATCAGGTGCTTCGGGTCAGTGATGTGATCGAGTATGAGGTTATTGAATCGCGAACTGTAGGGCCAAATATGGTGATCAACGAGCCGGTTAAAATGTACAGCAAAACACTCGATAGCAAAATAGTTGGCAGCCGAAAGCGAGCCTTGCAAACGGTCGATGAACCCAAAGCAGAGTAAAAAAAGAAGGGCTCACCTAAAAGTGAGCCCTTCTTTTTAAGAAACCATTCCGCCATTCCAGATGGCCTCACCCGGTGTGATGAGCGACAGCTTTCCATCGCGGTCTTCAGCCATGAGAATCATTCCCTGCGACTCCATGCCCATCATTTTACGGGGAGCCAGGTTCGCCAGGAACGTAACCTGTTTGCCAATTACCTCTTCCGGTGTAAAATGTTTGGCAATTCCACTCAGTATCTGTCGGCCACCAAAACCGTCATCGACTTTCAGTTTCAGAAGTTTATCGCTTTTGGGTACGCGTTCGGCTTCGGTAATTGTGCCGATACGGATGTCCATTTTCGCAAAATCGTCGTAGGTGATTTCTGCCCGGATTTCCGGTACTTCTTTGGTGGCTAATTCATTCATTCGTTTGGCATTCAGTAATTTCTGAATCTGTTTATTGATTTCGTCGTCTTCAATTTTGGCAAACAGCAAATCGCCTGGTCCGGCTGGTGCCTGCCCTAGGGCGTGTCCTTCCACCAGTAAGTCAGCCCGACCGGCGTTGGTCCAGTTAAAGTGCTCGGTCATATTAAGCTGAGCCCGCAGTTTTTCGGCCGTAAACGGTAAAAACGGTTCGCAAACGATGCTCAGATTCGCCGTAATCTGCAACGCAATATTCAGGATCGTATGGGCCCGTTGCGGATCGGTTTTTATGGCTTTCCAGGGTTCAGTTTCGGCGAGGTATTTATTACCTAAACGCGCCAGATCCATCAAATGACCTAAAGCTTCCCGAAAGCGGTAACTGGCTATCGACTGCCCGATACGGTCGGGGAACTGGGCCAGCTCGTCCAGCACCTGCTGGTCGTAGGCGGTAAGTTCAGCCGTAAGCGGTACGTGTCCGTCAGCCATTTTATGCGTCAGCACAACGGCCCGGTTCACGAAATTGCCCAGAATACCGACCAGCTCGGAGTTATTGCGCGCCTGAAAATCTTTCCAGGTAAACTCACTGTCTTTGGTTTCGGGGGCGTTGGCCGCCAGTACGTAGCGTAGCACATCCTGTTTGCCCGGCAGTTCGTCCAGGTATTCGTGTAGCCAGACGGCCCAGTTGCGCGACGTACTGATTTTATCGCCCTCAAGGTTCATAAACTCATTCGCCGGTACGTTGTCGGCCAGAATATAGCTGCCCTCGGCCATCAGCATAGCCGGAAAAATAATGCAGTGAAAAACAATGTTATCCTTACCAATAAAATGCACCAGCTTCGTATCCTTGTCGCGCCAGTAGAGTTCCCAGTCGCGCCCTTGTTCAGAGGCCCATTCTTTGGTCATCGAAATGTAGCCAATCGGTGCGTCGAACCACACGTAAAGGACTTTTCCTTCAGCGTTGGGGAGTGGAACCTTGATGCCCCAATCCAGATCGCGCGTCATAGCCCGTGGACGTAGTCCTTCCTTCAGCCACGACTGGCACTGCCCAAATACGTTGGTCTTCCATTCGGTATGGCTATTTACGTACTCCTCAATTTTGGGCTGCATCCGGTCGAGCGGTAAAAACCAGTTTTTCGTTGAACGCATTACGGGTTTCGAACCCGACAGTGTGGAATGGGGTTCAATCAGTTCGGTAGGGCTAAGTGCCGTTCCGCAGCGTTCGCACTGATCGCCGTAGGCGTTGGGATTTCCGCAGACCGGGCACGTACCAACAATATACCGGTCGGCCAGAAACTGCCCAGCCACTTCGTCGTAATACTGTTCGGTGACCTCCTCGTCGAAATCGCCGTTATTGTAAATGTTTAGGAAAATCTCCTGTGACGTTTCGTGATGAATCTGATTCGAGGTACGGGAGTAAATGTCGAATGAGATTCCGAAATCCTGAAAAGCCTGTTTAATCTGGACGTAGTATTTATCCACGACTTCTTTTGGCGTAATTCCTTCTTTTTTGGCCTTAATGGTAATGGGTACACCATGCTCATCGGTGCCGCTAATAAAGGCGACATCTTTACCCGTGGAGCGAAGGTAGCGCACGTAAATGTCGGCGGGGAGATAGCATCCGGCAATGTGTCCGATATGAATCGGGCCGTTGGCGTAAATGAGTGCCGCCGTAACGGTATAGCGTTGTGGGTTTTCGAGAGACATAAGCTTGGTTTCGGTTTTCAGGGTCTGATGTTCGGGTGAATGGCAGTGGCCAGCCAATGCGAAAACCAGAAACGGAAATCCTTATTTGGCCGCAAAATTAGCAATTCAGGCCCGAACGTTGTTATGTTTACACAAACAGTACAGTCGGGCTGCTATGGAGAACAACACACCGAATACGAATAATTTCCTCAACTGGGTCGAAATCAAAAACTTCAAGTCCATCAAGGACCTGCGGCTCGACTGTAAGCGCGTGAATATATTCATCGGCAGACCAAACGTAGGGAAATCGAATATCCTGGAGGGGTTGGGGTTATTGGGGGGAATCTTGATCCTAAGAAGTACTTGAATGGAGCTATTCGCTATGAAACTCTTATTAATTTGTTTTATGATGGTGATTCGTCAGAGAAAGTAGAAATAGATACTAATACGATCAATATTACAATAAATAGAAAAAATATAATAAGTATTGAAGATTCATTTGAAATAAGTTGGTACAAAAATAGATCGTATAATAGAAGATTTCTTTTAAGTAGTAAAGGGGAAACGATGAGCACCTTTGAAGGATTATATACTCCTGGCAACGAAGACTCCGAATATCAAAGCAGCCCAATCAGAAAGTACGATTTTTACACATTACATACATTCAATAATAGTTTCAGTGATTATTTGTTGCCGCCTTATGGCTGGAACTTATTTGAAGTAGTGAAGCGCCATCCTAATTTGTTTAATGAATTCTTTAAACTTTTTGAAAATCAGCATTTAGATTTTATTTTTTCTGATAGTAAGCAGACATTTGTTTTGCAGAAAAAAGAAGGAATAAATGTAAAACAGTACGATTTCTTCTCTATCGCCGATACGTTCCGGCGGTTCATGTTTTACATCACGGCCATTGAATCCAATAAAAATTCAGTGATTGTTTTTGAAGAGCCTGAAGTGCATTCGTTTCCACCATATACACAGGAAATGGCGTATCGGATGATTTACGATGAAGACAATCAATATTTTATCTCAACCCATAGTCCATACATGCTTCATCCGTTCATCGAAAAGATGGACTATAAAGATTTAAATGTATTCATTACGTACTACAAAGACTATCAAACGCACGTCAGAGCACTAACCGAAGAGGAGTTGACGGACATTCTGGATTATAGCACGAACGTATTTTTTAATCTAAGAAAGTTCGAGCCCAATGCCTGATTCAATCCGACTATATCCTGAATGCCATGCTGATACAACTCTTATTACTTTTTTCATCTCTGACACGCAAATCATCGAACACTCGGCTGGGATCAATGAAGTATCGAAGTCGTTAGAAACAGTAAAGTCAGATGCAACAGTCCTGCTAGGTATCGTCGACAATGACAAACATAAGCCAAGATATTTAAGGCAGTTTGAACTCATAAAAGAAGAAATAAGGTTTGTTATCTACACAGACCTGGTTCTAACCAGTATCTGATAATCATCGATAAAGCTATCGAGACATTTCTTTTGTGGAATGCTGCTCAGGTAAATCTGAACGTAGCAGATTACGGTTTCCATACCGATGTTCGACAACTGGGAGTTAAATTAAAAAGTCGTTCTATCGAAACGGATCCTGATTATCTTAAACTGCTGAAAGATTTGCACACTCGCCAGGCACCCGGCTTCCTCACACTTGAACGTATCCTGAATGACATCATCCCTACATAATCCTGTTTTTATTACGGGAGCAACCGGCTTTATCGGCTCTCATATAGCTCGGCACTATCTGACAAACGGGCACTCGGTAATGGGGTTGTTTCGACCGCAAAACGGATATGGCATGCTGGCCGATGTGGCCGATCAGATAACCTGGTTTGAGGGTGATGTGCTCGACATTCCTTCGCTCGAAATAGCTATCCAGCCAGACGCCGACGTTATTCACGCAGCCGCTGTCGTTTCGTTTGTTCCCAAAGACCGTGATCGAATGGAGCAGATCAACGTAGAAGGGACAGCCAATGTTGTAAATGTTTGTTTGAAAACGGGCGTTCGGAAACTCGGATTTGTCAGCTCAGTTGCGGCTATCGGACGGCCCCTCGCAAAAAGCGGAGACATAACCAGTCCCTTGCCGATTGATGAAAGTCAGAAGTGGGTTGATTCGCCAAACAATTCGGCCTACGCCAAAAGCAAATATCGGGCTGAGCTGGAAGTCTGGCGTGGCATAGCCGAAGGTCTGAATGCCGTGATGGTCAATCCATCGGTTGTTCTTGGGGTGGGTGACTGGAGCCGGAGTAGCCTTCAGCTTATTAAATACGTCTACGACGAGCGACCTTTCTATCCGGCGGGTTTAGTAAATTACGTAGATGTGCTGGACGTAACAAATGCCCTTGTGGAGCTGATGCAATCCGACATAACCGCCGAGCGGTTCATCCTGAATGGGGGCACCATTCCGTACCGTTCCTTGTTAGAACAGATAGCAGCGGTATTGGGTAAGCGTCCGCCGTCCATGCGTATACCACCCGTGTTGACCAGGTTACTTTGGCCAATTGAGGCTGTACGGGCATGGTTGTTAGACAAATCCCCACTGATTACTCGCGAGACGGCCCGTTCGGCAAGTTCGCTTTATGCCTACAACGGACGGAAAATTGAGCAGGTCATTGATTTTCAATACCGACCGCTAAGCGATACGCTCCAGCGTGTGGCAGATGCGCTAAAAAGGCCCCCTGACGAATTGTAAATTTTCGAGATTGGGGTTGGAGTTTCGCTTTTTTGGATTTATATTTCACTGCCAAAGGATAAATCGCGCCGTTGGCGCGGCCCCTATCCGCCAAACATTTTTCAGGCAAAAGTATGGAGCAAGAGTTCGAAGAACGAGAAGGCGATATTAAAGAATCCATCCGGCGTTTCGAGCAGATGCTGGACCAGCAGCAAAGCCAGTTTTTCGACCTGGATGTCTATGAGCAGATGGTTGAGCACTACCTCACCCAGGGCGATTTAGACAAGGCGCTTAAAGCCGCCGAGGCCGGTTTGGAAAACTTTCCCTACGCGCTGGAGCTTATGCTCGATAGAGCCCAGATTCTGGCTAATTTCCAACGCTTTGACGAGTCGCTGGATTTACTGGAACGGGCTTCGTTGTTTAATCCGGGTGACCTCGACGTACCGTTTATGCAAGGTTCAGTCCTCAACATGGCGGGACGTTATGAAGAATCCATTCAGGTGCTGGAAGAGCTGCTCGACCGGGCCGAAGAAAAAGATGATATCCTGTTCCAGTTAGGACAGAGTTATCAAAACTGGGGAAAGTACGATGAGGCTATTACACAGTACAAGAAGTCGATAGCCCTGAACATCAATAATGAAAATGCCCTCTATGAGTTGGCCTTCTGCCTTGACGTAACGGGTGAGCTGGAAAACAGCCTGACGTATTATCAGCAACTGATTGACGCCGATCCGTACTCTTACAACGCCTGGTACAATATCGGTATCGCCTACAGCAAATTGGGTCGGTATGACGAAGCTGCCGAAGCTTATGATTATGCCGTTATTATCAAGGGCGATTTTGCGTCGGCTCATTTTAATCTGGGCAATACGTACATGAATCTGGGCCTGTTTGAAAAGGCCGAAGAATGCTACCGGCAAACCCTGAAGTACGAAGAATCAACGGCCGATACATACTGCCATCTTGGAGCTAGCCTGGAGAAGCAGGATCGGTACCCGGATGCGATAAAAGAGTACCGTGAAGCCATTCGGCTGGATGCCATGTGGGACGAAGCGTGGTACGGTATTGGCGTGTGTTTGAGCGAATCCGGCAAATGGTACGAAGCCCTGCCGTTTCTGCAAAAAGCCATTAAGCTGAACGACCAGAACGGCGAATACTACCTGGCGGTAGCCGAAACCGAGTACAAAATTGGCAACGTACTGTCGAGCGTTGAAGCGTTTGAAAAAGCTGCCGAAGTGGATGGCGAAAACCCGGATGTTTATCTGACTTGGTCGCTGGTGCCTTTTGATCAGGGAGATTTCTTACGGGCGAATGATATTATTCAATCCGGAATTAACGACATGCCCAGTGAGGCCGATTTATACTATCGGTCAACGATTTACCTGATTCATGCAGGCCATTATCGGGAAGCGTTAATCCAACTGGAAGCTGCGCTGACGCTTGACTACGATGCGCATGTTCAGCTGTTCGAATTCTTCCCTGAACTGGAAAAACAAAAAGCCCTGTATAAAATTATTCAGCAGTATAAAAAAAGTGAATAAGCGAAAATGCCCGCCAGATCATTCTGGCGGGCATTTTCGCTTATAAGCCTCTACTCTTCATTAAGCCGGGCCACTGCTTTCACGATTTCGTTCTGGTTCAGGAAAGTATCGGGTAGTTGTTTTCCTGATTTCTCCCGTAAGGTATAGAACCAGTTATTTAATTTTTGGAGCGACGTAAAAGTATGCAGATCGCTGTTGGCATCCACGACGTAAAGTTTCCGCCCTATTTTTCCGCGATCTTCATCAACTAAAAACCGGCGGTCCAGAATTACAGTCGCTCCATCGGCAAGCAGCCGGTAAAGTTGATGGCCAAAGCGCAAAAAAACGGTAGAGTCGGTCCGGTTCGTGACCAGTGTATCTGAACCCGATAAGGATAGCCGTCTGATCATTGAAAACCCAATCCGTTGCCGCGTGGCCTGACTGCTGGCACGATACGTAAAAACCTTTCTGCCATTGTATTGGAAACGCCCTTTCAATATGTTTCCATCTATTAACTCGACAGTACCATCGTGGTATTTATAGTCGATTTCGGGCAATGTGTTAACGGGTACATAAACGGTACTTGGAGGAACGTGTTTTGTGTGCTGAGACCAGGCTAGCGTTGCTGTGAAAAACAGCGCGAAACAGATAACTACGGTACGTTTCATAGTAGTAAAGTTTTACATAACGGCTAATTTCTGCATCAATGTACTACAATTTGATTAATTCTAAAAGCAGTGTTATTACCTGATAAAATAAGATAAAACGAGGATATAAAACCAAATAGAAACGTAACAGATACATAGTCATTATCCTATTCGGGTCCTGAATCGGGACTGGCTTTAGAACGGCGACCATTTTCAAGATAGACATAAAGATGGAGGGCATGATTGAAACGAAAAATACGTACTGGATCAGACGCCGATTGCTGAAGGGCAAACTGATTCAGATAGCCCAGCTCGAGCCGCATATGTTTTTGAATTTTTCGCCCAACTGCAATGTAAGTGCGAGCCTGATCAAACCGGATTCCGGAGGCTGAACCAACAACCATTGGCTCAATACTCAGGTGCGAATACCAGCGATCATCTTCTTTGTTACGTTTAAAAATAGGATTGATCCAGCGTGCCATGCCCCGTAACCGGATGTTGAAGCGGTCGGCCAGTACTTGCTGCGATTCGCCATCGGACAGAAATACGTAGGAGTTCGCCAATGTATCCGTTAAAGATGCCCATCGAAGCTCTGTTCGGAATCGCTGAATGAATTCGCCATCACCCGCTGGTTTAGTGATCTGTAGCTGTGGTATAATCCGGACTTCCTGAAAAAATGTAGTAGGCTGGTATTCGCTTACTCTACCCCAGTTCCACCACAAACCCACTGGAGACAGCGAAAGCCGAACGGGTTCGGAGAGTTGGTAACTAACCCAGGGACGGAAGACCTGAAGGAGTGGATGGCGAAACGCATTCAGGTCGCGGCCATTGTTGTCGTCAGCCTGTCGCCGGTATTGATGGTCGAGCTGAAAACTCCAGCGCCCACCAGTTTTGTAAACCAGATTAACTTCGGACCAGAAAACGGCGCGATGCAGGGTACGTGTTTGTGCCTGGATCGATGTTGAAACTAGCAGAAAAAGGACGAGCAGAAACGGATTCACAATACGAATAGAGGATGAGCACGAATCGCTAACTGACCGTCATCACCGATTGTTTTAATCGTTTTTTAATCTCGCTTTGCCGGGCTACGTCGGCTGCTCTGGCGTTGTTGTGGTTTTAGCAATTAGCTTCTGCTTCAGATCAAACGTTTGGGCGGCAAAAACAATCAGAATCTGATGTTCGTCAAATACCCGTTTTACGGCCATAATGGCCTCGCTTTGAGCCAACTGTGCGTTTGTTGCGGCTGGATTGATCCAGAACCAGATGACAAACTGGATATTGGCATCGCCGAAGTTTCGATAATGAAAGTCGACAGGGTGACTACGTAATACAAAGGGTAAGCTCAAAACGGCAGCTTTAGCCACGCGCTGCGCCGTAGGTAGATCATCGAGATACGAAACCCCGGCTGCAACCTCAATCCGGCGCTGTCCGATTCGTGAAAAATTTGTTATTGGTTTTTGAAAGACATCCTTGCTCGGAATTTCGACGGTTTGTCCCTGACCGTTATCAATCACAATTGACCGCAGTTTAATATCCAGCACTTTACCCGTATAGCCGTTGGTTTCTACTACGTCGCCTACTTGAATCGGTCGGGCCAGAGCGATCATCGTTCCCGAAATAAAATTGGCAGTCAGGTCCTGAAAGGCGAAACCAACGGCCAGCGCAATAACGCCAGCTCCGGCCAGTAGGGAGGTTACGGTTTTATCCAGCCCCAATATACCTAACGCAATAAACAGACCCAGCGCCAGCACGAGTACGCGTGCGAGAGCACCAGTCAGATTGATGAGTGATACGTTGTTGCTAACCCGGTCCAGTCCCCGAACCATCCAGCGACTAAGCCAGCGTGACAAGAACGTAAAGATTACCAGCACTAAAATGGCCACAGCCAGCTTAGGCATAAACTGGATGGCCACCCGTATCCAGGTTGATAATTCAGCGTAAATAAGTCCGGCGGCCTGCGAAAAATTCATTTTATCGGTGATTAGTGGTGTAGGCAGAACGACACAGATTTGATTAGTGTTTCATCATTAATCGCATTCGCCGTACCTTTGTAGGATATATAAATTCGATTTCTGATGACACCGACCGCTGCCGTATACCTGGATAATGCTGCCACAACCCGACTTGATGCTGAAGTTTTAGACGCCATGTTGCCCCTTATGACGGAGCAGTTTGGCAATCCCTCGTCCATTCATAGCCACGGCCGAATGGTTCGTACAGCCATCGAAAAGGCACGTAAAACCGTGGCATCCTTACTCAATACGTCGCCTGCCGAAATCTTCTTTACATCGGGCGGTACCGAGGCCGATAATACGGCCATTCGAAGCAGCATTGAAACCTACGGCCTGACACATGCCATTACGTCGCCGTTGGAACATCATGCCGTATTGCACACGCTTCAGCATCTCGAACAGCAGGGCGTTATTCAGTTGAGTCTGGTGAATATTGATGCCAGAGGGCATATTGATCTAACCCATCTGGAAGAATTGCTTCGTCAGTCGCCACGAACACTGGTTTCGCTCATGCACGGCAACAACGAGATCGGTAATTTATTGAACCTGAATCGGGTAGGGGAGATATGCCGGGCGTATAAAGCGATTTTCCACTCCGATACAGTTCAGACAATGGGCCATTTCCGGCATGATCTTCAACAGTTGCCGGTCGATTTCATTGTTGGCGCTGGGCACAAATTCCACGGGCCTAAAGGGGTTGGGTTTCTGTACGTGAATGCCGAACGCGTAAAAATTCATCCATTCTTATATGGAGGAGCGCAGGAACGTAACATGCGCGGTGGTACTGAAAATGTGTATGGCATTGTTGGCCTGGCCAAAGCGCTGGAAATTGCCTATCGCGATATGGACGCTCACAGGAACCACATTACGTCGTTAAAACGCCGGATGATTGAGCGGCTTTATGGGAAAATGCCGGACGTTCGATTTAACGGTGATTCGGGAGATGTTGACAACAGCCTGTATACCGTACTGAACGTTAGCCTGCCAGCTTCCGACATTAGTGATATGCTGCTGTTCAGTTTGGATATTGCCCGGATTTCGGCCTCAGGCGGCTCGGCCTGTTCGAGTGGTTCGAATGTTGGTTCACACGTATTGGCCGCCTTGCCGGAACTTGACGCTGACCGTGGCTACGTCCGATTCTCGTTTGGCAAGTACAACACCGCTGAAGAAATCGACTATGCTGTTGATACGTTGGTAGGATTGTATCAGAAAGAGCTGGTGAAATAAACGCGGAATAAATTCGGGTTCGGTAGAGAACGGGCTAACGAAACGCCTACTTCTCCACCAAACTTGGGCTTAACCAGCGATTGGCTACGTTTAGTGTATACGTTAAAAAGGCCCGCGCCGTCCGTTCATACACTTCATGGCCAACAAAATGTCCACGTTCATCCAGGTTCTTATCGGTTTCGTGCGACTCATACAGTTTTGGCGATACGATGGAGTAACTATTGGTGAAACTGATCATTTTGTTTACCACCGTCGTCATATCTAAGGCTGGCTGGCGACCTCCCCGCCCGTTCGAAATACCAACCATCGCAAAAACTTTGTTATCGAGCAGATGCTTGAAAACCGGCCCACCCAACTGGTGAATCGTGTTGGTTGCCTGTGGGGGAGCTGTCCAGTTGTACTCAGGCATGGCAAAAATTACCAGATCGGCGGCTTCCCACGTACTGATCAATTCCTGCTGAAACGGAGTGAGGGTTTCTTTTTTAACGGAACCCTGGCCAACAAAGGGAATATCGTAATTCTCAAAAGTTACTATCGCCACCTCATGCTGACCTTCTTCAGCCAGAATATGCCGGAGGTAATTGACAAAACGCAGCGAATTGCTGTTTTTGCGCGATGAGGTTGAAATCAATGCAATGTTCATAGATCAGGTTCAAATACGTCTAGGAAACCGCGGTATTAACCCTTTAGTTTCAAGAGATTAAAAGGAGGTACGGGGTGCAACGTTTGTGCATTCGGGCGGGTCTATGCATCATACTGTCAGGCTAATCGATTTCCTTGTCTATGAAAACATTAGTTGGTTTATTGTTGCTCACGGGCAGTGCGATTGCGCAATCACCGACCCAGATGATCCGACGCGATTCGTTAGCCCTGGTTTTGCTTCCCACTGGAGATTTGCCCGTGCCGATGCCCACGGTCCGGCCAGATAATTCGTTTTATCGGACCCCCGCGAACTCTCAGAACCTACTGCGGGCTACGTTGGATAACATGCCCGTAAAAACGCCCGATTCATCCACTCACTATACCATGTTGCAGTCGTATCCGCAGCTTCCCAAGCTGAACGAACAGGCTGCTCCATTGGTCAAGCCCACGCCACGTACTGGACCGAAAAAGTTTAAATGATCACCTTACCGTAACGCCTGAGCCAGATCGGCAATTAAATCCTCACTGTGTTCCAGCCCAATCGACACGCGTAACAGGTTTTTGGGCGTTGACGAATTAGGCCCTTCTACACTGGCCCGGTGTTCGATCAGGCTCTCTACACCCCCAAGACTCGTTGCTCTTGTAAACAGTTTAAGTTTACCAATAAACTGAAGTGCAGATTCTACTCCGCCTTTAACCTGTACGGAAAGCATTGCCCCCGGCGCGTTCATCTGCTGGTGAGTAATGGCTCGGTCGGGGTGATTGGCCAGGCCCGGATAATGTACCTTTTCTACGGCTGGATGACCATCCAGAAATTCCGCAACTGCCTGTGCGGTAGCACTCTGAGTACGGACACGTAGTCCCAATGTCTTAATGCCGCGACTGACCAGCCAGCAATCGAAAGGAGAGGGTACCGCGCCAGAAAGCCCCTGTAGATTTCGGACACGCTGCGCAAACTCATTGTCGCGTTTGAAAATCAACGCTCCGCCAAGCACATCACTATGGCCGCTGAGGTACTTAGTGGTTGAATGCATTACCACATCGCAATTCAGATCAAGCGGTCGCTGGAGTACCGGTGTTGCCCAGGTATTATCGCAAACGCAGATGGCGCCGGCATCGTGAGCCAGTCGACTTACAGACAGTAAATCCGTAATGTCGAGCATCGGATTTGAGGGCGTTTCGCACCAGACAACGCGCGTATTTTCGTGTATTGACGCTTTCACTTCATCCAGATCGCTCATATTCACCCGCGTATAGGTTAGGCCCCAGGGTGGAAAACCTGTTCGAGCAGGCCGGGCGTACCGTAATAAGCATCCGTTGAGAGCAGCACATGGTCGCCCGGACGTAGCGCCTGAAACAACGTCATCGTAGCGGCCTGCCCGGAGCCAAAGGCCATGCCCACGGCTCCACCTTCAAGAACAGCCAGCGCTTTTTCCAGTGCTTCCCGGGTTGGGTTGTTTGGCCGGGCGTAGGTGTAACTGGCGGGCAGTTCGTTGGCTTCGTTGCGGGCAAAGGTTGTCGATAAGTGAATGGGCGCCACAACATCGCCTGTTTTAGGGTCTGGATGGTGCGTTGCGCGGAGGGCGAGTGTGTCGAAATGCATAACGGTAAGATTCAGAATGGAGCCGGATGATTATCCATGCAACAGTATTACACCAAAGAAAGTTGAATGAAGAGCTGATTCACTGGCGTAAACCATTTAGTGGGCAAGGAGGTGAATAGCCTACTTTCTGGTTAGTAAATTTTAGTAAATTTTACGGTCACTTTGCTGAAAGTCACGGGCTGTCTGCTACTTTTAGGGCGCCGTATGCAAGCATACTATTATCATGGAAAACACGTACCACGCCTTATCATTTGAGCACATAAATGGTGTTATGACCGTTACGTTGCTCGGTCCCGGCAAGGGAAATGCAATGGGCTCTGAGTTTTGGGAGGAGTTGCCCAAAGCGATGGATGAACTAAACCGGATGCCCGACGTACGCTGCATTGTTTTTCGGGGGAGTGGCGATCATTTCAGCTATGGACTTAATATTCAGCAGATGATGCCTCGTTTGGGTAGTATGACAACGGGCACTGTGGTGGCTCATCAGCGTGCAGACCTGATGGCGTTGATACGTCAGATGCAGTCAGGCTTTCAGAAAATGCACGAATCACCCAAGCCAGTCATTGCGGCTGTGCACGGCTGGTGTATTGGGGGCGGAGTAAACATGATTGCCGCTGCCGACATTCGGATGTGTTCGCGCGACGCTAAATTTAGTTTGCGGGAAGCCAAACTTGCCATTACACCCGACATTGGCGGTCTACAGTTTCTGCCCAACATTATAGGCCAGGGTTTTACCCGCGAAATGGCCTTTACCGGCGCCGACTACGACGCTGCGTTTGCCGAACGTACTGGCCTGGTCAATCATGTATACGATACGCCCGAACAGTTGTTTGACGCTGCGGCTACGTTAGCTCAGCAGATAGCCGACAATCCGGCTACCGCCGTTCAGGGAGCCAAACGCGTACTGAACTACAGTCTGAATAAATCCATTGAAGATGGTCTGCAATACGTAGCCGTCTGGAATTCAAGTCAGCTCCAGTCCGACGATTTCTCGGAAGCCATGCAGGCCACAATAGAGAAACGAAAAGCGGAGTTTAACAAAAAATCAAACAGAGGTTACTAAATGAATGATTGAGTTCTTGAAGGATCCAATGATTGAATGCCGCTGGGATACCATCATTGGATCATTCAAGTACTCAATCATTCCGCAATTCAATCATTATGAACCCAACAGGCATGCTGCGCGACGATGCGCTACAGGGAAAGACGATTATTGTTACAGGGGGCGGAACAGGGTTGGGGAAGTCGATTAGCCGCTACCTGCTCCAACTGGGCGCCAACGTAACCATCTGTAGCCGACGGCAAACGGTGATTGATGAAGCGGCTCAGGAGTTGATGCAGGAAACTGGCGGTACAGTACTGGCTGTTCAGTGCGACGTTCGGAATCCGCTGGAAATTGAAAACGTCATTGCCCGGACGATTGAAAAATTTGGCAAAATTGACGGCTTGCTTAATAACTCCGCCGGAAACTTCATCAGCCCGACCGAGCGACTTTCCTATAAGGCATTCGACACGATCGTTGACATCGTTTTGCGCGGTACGTACTATTTCACGCTGGCCGTTGGCAAATACTGGATTGAACACAAAATTCCGGGCGTAGTCCTGAACATTTCGACAACCTATGCTACCACGGGTTCCGGATACGTAGTGCCTTCGGCAGTGGCTAAGGGCGGTGCCCTCATCCTGACCAAGTCGCTGGCGGGTGAATGGGGAAAGTACGGCATCCGGCTCAACGCCATAGCTCCAGGACCGTTCCCGACCAAAGGGGCCTGGGACCGGCTCTTTCCGGAACCACTGATGAAACTGATGGACCCAACGAGCCGAATTCCGCTCAAACGCGTTGGCGAACATGGAGAACTGGCTAACCTGGCTGCTTTTCTGCTGTCTGATTATTCGGGGTTCATTACCGGCGAAACCATTACGATCGATGGGGGCGAAGTGCTGATGGCGGGCGAATTTAGCCACCTCGAAAACGTAACAACAGACCAGTGGGATCAGATTGAGCAATCCATTAAACAGGCCAACCGGGCGAGTAAGAAAGAGTGAAAATGAATGATGAATTATGAATGATAAATGATGCGGAGAGTAGCGCTTTTATTCATCATTTATCATTCATAATTCATCATTTACATGCACCTTTGTCCCGCAAAAAATGTTCTATTTACGTACCAAAACTCAATAAAATGCCCAACTGGTTTCTCGGAAAAATCCGCTATCAACAACCCATCGACGACTCGAATGTCGGTACCCGGAACGAAGAGTTTATCAAGCAAAAAACCGTAACGGAAGCGTATCTGGTCGATGCCGTAAGCTATACAGATGCTGAAGCCAGACTTTATCAGGAGATCGCAGCCAATACACCCGACTTCGAGATTACCAACATTTCGCGTATGAAACTGGCCGATGTGTTTCATCATGAAGATGGGGGCGAAACCTGGTTCAAAGTAAAAGCCATGTTCATTACCGACGACGAAAAAACCGGTAAGCAGAAGAAAACGCCAAGCATGATGCTTGTGAACGCTGAAACGGCCAAACAGGCATACGAACGGGTCGAATTGAGTCTGAAGACTGCCCTCGATCCGTTTGAAATTACGGATGTCAATACGACTAAAATCCTGGATATTTTCCCATATACGGAAGAAGAAACCCGTAATCTGCGTCCGCTGAGCGAGCTCGTAAGCCCAGAGCCAGAAACGGTATAAGATTGGTGAATATATTGTATGCTTCCCGGTGGTTCCTGGCTGCCGGGAAGTTTTTTTGCAAAATAGCCGTTCTATTGTACAGAATTACCACCGTTGACTCACAACGGCTTGCTTTGAATAGCTACTAATGTAGATATTTGTGCCATTATGAAACGCACTCTGTTCCAACTGTTCAACGTCCTGATGGCCTGCGTCGTGCTGTTAAGCAGTACTGGCTTTGGCTTGGTTGAGCATACGTGCCAGATGCGTGGTAAGAAGAAAACCATGGTTGTTGCGTTCAGCAACGTACAATCACAGGGCTGCGCTACCGAAGAACAGCCGATGCCTAACCAGCAGACGGTTATTAAAAAGACGGAGTGCTGTCAGGATGATCAGCGTTATGAAAACGTTGACATCTCTTCGTCGCTGAGTCAGTTTATCGCCAAGCTTGTTAAAACCGTTGCCGAAACGGTTGTGGCTGGCGTCATTACGGTGGTGTCGTGGCTTTTCGACATGCTATTTACCGAAAGTTCTGCATCGGTTGCCGTTTCTCCTTCTCCGCCTTCCCTTTCCGGGCGTGACATCCTCACGCTCGATCAGACGCTGCTTATTTGATACGTTGATTGATGATGCCTTCCCGCGTCGTTGTGGCACGGGCTTGTTCCATCTATTCATCCAATCAACGAACTTATGCGATTTTTATATCTATGGATTGCGCTTGCGGCCGTTGTGCCAGCATGGGCTCAATCCGATTCAATAACCAGCCAACAACCTCATGCATCCGCAGGTCAAACTGTCGTTCGGGGTAGTGTGGGAGAAATTGTTAGCGGCAAACGAATTCCGCTTATCGGCGCCACTGTTCAGTGGGCAGGTACTTCGTCGGGAACAGCGACTGGCACCGACGGTAAATTTCAACTTCCCATTCATGCTGTGAGTAACCGGCTAATAGTTAGCTACGTTGGCTATCAGCCCGATACGTTGTCGATTACCAATCCCGCAGTTGACATCACCGTAACGCTACGTAGCGAACGGACCTTACAGGAAGTGACGGTAGCGGGAGCGCCGGGTCAGATGGACCAGATCAACCCCATTCATACGGAATTTATTAACCAGCGAACGTTGGCCAAAGCTGCCTGCTGCAATCTGTCTGAAAGCTTTGAGACTAACGCTTCCGTAAGCGTGTCGTACAGCGATGCCGTAACCGGGGCCAAACAGATCCAGTTTCTGGGATTGGGAGGGCAATATGTTCAAACGAATGTCGAGAACATTCCAACGGTACGCGGGCTGGCTACTACGTTCGGTCTGAATTACATTCCGGGTACCTGGATTACAAGTATTGACATTGGAAAAGGCGCAGGATCGGTTGTCAATGGCTATGAGTCGATGAGCGGCCAGATGAACGTAGAGCTACAGAAACCCGACGATCAGAACAAGTTATTTCTGAACGGATACGTCAATAGTTTTGGCCGGATTGAAGGTAACGCCAACTGGTCGAAAGCATTGACCAAAAAGTGGAGTGTGGGCGTATTGGGGCACGCCAGTACGTTACGTACCGAGATTAATCAGAACAACGACGGTTTCCGGGATTTGCCCCTGTATACTCAAGTGAATGCCATCAATCGGTATAAATACAGCAGCGACCGATTTATGGCCCAGTTTGGCGTAAAGGCGTTGTATGAAGAGCGCGATGGTGGACAGCTGGCCAGTTTTGGTACGTCGCGATATAGTTTTGGAAATACGACCAAACGGCTGGAATTTTTCTCCAAAACCGCTAAACTATACCCTGAAAAGCCTTACAGAGGGTTAGGCCTGATTCTGAATGGGGTCAGCCATGAGCAAACCGCCAATTTTGGGTATCGGCCCTACTCTGGTCAGCAACGTACGCTTTATGCCAATCTGATTTACCAGTCGATTATTGGCAATACCAACCATGCCTATAAAACCGGTATCAGCTATCTGTTTGATGATTACCGCGAACAACTGGGGTTCATTCAAACGAAACGTACGGAATCAGTACCGGGTGTTTTTGCTGAATACACCTATACCTATCCGGAAAAACTGACGCTGGTGCTGGGTGGTCGATTCGATTATCACAATCTGTTCGGAGCACAGTGGACACCCCGCGCTCATCTAAAATATTCAGTCAATCAGTATGTTACGTTACGAGCATCAGCTGGCAGAGGCTTTCGGGTACCCAATATGTTTGCCGAAAATTTTGGGTACCTGGTTAGTTCAAGAGCCGTTATCAATGATGCGCAGCTTCGGCCAGAGATTTCGTGGAATTACGGGCTGAGCTTAACAAATGAGTTTTCGTTGTTCGGGAAAAAAGCGTCATTGGTAGTTGATTACTACCGGACGGATTTCCGCGAGCAACTTATGGTGGATCTGGAACACCCACGTGAACTGCATTTTCATAATCTGTACGGAAAATCATTCGCCAATAGTTTTCAGGCCGAGCTAAACTATCAGCCCATCAAACGCATGGACGTCAAACTGGCGTATCGGCTTTACGATGTGCGCCAGAGCATGAGCGTTCCATCGGGTGACACGTTGCTATTGCCCCGGATGATGATTCCCCGCGACCGGGTTCTGCTGAACATCGGCTATGCTCTGCCATTCGACAAATGGAAATTCGATGCAACCCTCCAGTGGAACGGTCCACGCCGGATTCCGTATCTGCGCGAAGGCGCTGACTATGAACAGCCACCCTACGTACCCCGTACCTATTCGCCGGGTTATTATAACCTGAATGCCCAGTTGAGTCGGGCGTTTCGAACGGGATGGGAAATTTACCTGGGTGGTGAAAACCTGACGGGGTTCCGACAAAGCAATCCGATATTGGCGGCTAACAATCCTTTTGGTCCTGACTTCGACGCCGGTACGCAGGTATGGGGGCCCATAACAGGGCGAATGGTGTACGTAGGATTCCGTTTTAAACCAGCTATCTGAACCAAGCTATCTGAACCAGGATTTTTGTGAGATTTAAAAGATTTACAGGAACTGGTTGTTCATAAAAAATCCTGCTAATCTTTAAAATCATTTAAATCCTGGTTCAGATACCTTCCTGAATTGTATGACACTTATTATTCGAAATATGGTGTGCGACCGTTGTAAGCGAGTCGTGCGTGAAGAACTTGAGAAGCTTGGTCTGGTCGTAGATCGGGTGGATCTGGGCGAAGTCGACGTAGCAAATTTGCCGGAGAACGTAACGCTCGATGATGTTCGGCAGACGTTGCAGGTAAATGGTTTTGACCTGATTGATGATAAGAAACATTCGCTGGTTGAGCACATGAAAGTGCTGTTAATCAATGAAGTGCAGTATCTGAAGGGGGAGCGGTTGCCGACAGAAAACTACTCAGCCTTTCTGGAGCGTAAACTGGGCTATGAATACTCGTATCTGAGCGGTCTGTTTTCGGCCATTGAAGGACAAACGCTTGAGAAGTATATCATCGCTCTTAAAATTGAGAAGGTGAAAGAGTGGTTACGGTACGATGAACTGACGTTGAGCGAAATTGCGTGGAGGTTGAATTACAGCAGCGTCCAACACCTCTCAAACCAGTTTCGGCAGGTTACGGGCCTGACACCTGGCCAGTTCAGAAAAGCAACCCAAGTCGAACGACGAAGCCTGGACAGGATATAATGTTGAATGATTGAATAAGTCGAGTTGATTCAACAATTCAACCATTCAACCATTCAACATTAAAACCCTATCGGCTAAGGGAAGTTATTTTGTCAGACCAACGATGGTCAGCTAAACGCAAAACCGATAGTTATGGAAGCAATGCAACACAATCACACCCACGTCGACACTTGTTTTGAGTGCGCAGAAGCCTGCGAACGCTGTGCTACGGCCTGCCTGGAAATGCACGACCGCGATAGTAAAGGGCACGACATGACGGCCTGCATTAAACTCTGTCGTGACTGCGCCGATATCTGTACCCTATGTGGTCGACTGGATGCACGGGGTTCTGATTTTTCGCGTGATTTTATGGTACTGTGTGCTGAAGTCTGCGACGCCTGTGCCGAGGAGTGCGAAAAACATGCCAGTCACCATGCCCATTGTAAAGCCTGTGCGGAAGCCTGCCGTAAGTGCGCGGATGAGTGCCGGTCGATGTCGGCCAATGCGTAATGAAATGTCCGAAAGGGCTACGCTAGCTCTTTCGGACATTTCTCCTGATGATTTTTATTCGCTGGAACTATGAATTTTTTCGTTACCTGTTTTCTGTTAATCAGTTGGTTAGCTGGCTCTGAGCCGATCAGTCGGCAAATTGGGAAAGGCATTCATCCGGCGGTAGCCACGGATGCGGCTGGAGGTGTCCATGTCGTTTTTGGCCGGGGGAGTTTGATTTTTTATACGGCTTCGCGTGATGGCGAAACGTTCAGTATGCCCGTTCGGGTCGATAGCGTAGTAGGGCTACATCTGGGGGCATCGCGTGGGCCACAGATTGCCGCTACAGCTCAATCGGTGGTTATTACAGCAATTGATAAACCGGGCAACGTATGGGCATACGTACTCAATCGCAAGTCGGGCCAGTGGCAGCCGCGGGTTCGTATAACCGACGTACCAGACATCGCAAAAGAAGGATTCGTGTCGCTGACGGCCAGCCCGGATAATGTCTACAACGCAGTCTGGCTGGATTTACGAAATGACAAGCATAACAAGATTGTTGGAGCGCGCTCTACCGACGGAGGGCACACATGGTTACCAAACCGGGTCCTGTATCAGTCACCGGATGGAACGGTCTGCGAGTGCTGCCAGCTTTCGGTGGTCAGTCAGGGAAAGCGAGTGGCTGTCATGTTTCGCAATTTCCTGAACGGGGCACGGGATATGTATCTGCTCAAATCGGAAGACGGTGGGCAGACGTTCGGTAAGGCCGAAAAAATAGGCAAAGGAACCTGGAAACTGAATGCCTGCCCCATGGATGGGGGTGGGTTGTACATGACCCCGAACGGAACGGTTTCGACCGTCTGGCGACGCGAGAACAAAGTATACACCGCCCGGCCCGGTCAGCCGGAGACCGAGCTTGGCGAAGGTAAAAATGCTAAAATCGTCTTAACCGAAAAAGGAGAGTACGTAGTGTTTCAGCAAGCAGGGCAATTAATGATCACGACGCCTGAACAGACGCAGCCTAAAGCAATGGCAACAGGCGCATATCCGAAATTGACAGTACTCCCCAACGGACGTGTGCTCTGCCTATGGGAGCAGGACGGGACAGTTTGGGCCAGACCTATATGACCTAAGTACTGTAAGCAACAACCTGATGAAAACGTTTCTGATAACTACATTAATCGGCGTAACAAGCCTGGCCTTCGGGCAGCATCAGCACCATGAAGGCATGAAAATGCCAGCGTCTACCGGATCAAAAAAAGATACGGCTCGGTCGATGGATCATTCGATGCACAAAGGAATGGAAATGGGAGAGCCGTCTGGCAGTTCGATGCAAGAACCCAACTACGGCCTGACCATGGATACTACAATGGGCATGACACACTCGCTCTCGCGGAATCTCTCGATGAACCGCAATGGATCGGGTACATCCTGGCATCCCGACAATACGCCCATGTACGCCTATATGAAGCATCCGTCAGAAGGAAGCCGATGGAGTTATATGCTGCATTACGCTGTTTATCTACGCTACACCAGTCAGAACGTCAATAACACCGATAAGCGGGGTAACGCACAGCAGTTCGGGGCCCCGAACTGGGTGATGGGCATGGCGCAGCGTAAGGTTGGAGGGCGGGGACTTTTTCAGGTAAGAGCCATGCTTTCGCTCGATCCGCTGACGGTTGGAAATGGAGGGTATCCCTTACTCTTTCAAACGGGCGAGAGCTATCAGGGGCAGCCTCTAATCGATAAGCAACATCCGCACGATCTGATCTCTGAGCTGTCGGTCAGCTATAGCCATGCGTTCAGCAAAGACGTCGATCTTTACGGATACGTTGGTTATCCTGGCGAACCTGCCCTCGGCCCACCGGCTTTTATGCACCGAATTTCGGCTTTCGGCATTCCGGAAGCTCCCTTAAGCCACCATTGGCAGGACGCTACGCATATTCTGTTCGGGGTTGCCACTGTCGGATTGCGTTACAAATGGGCTAAGCTGGAAGCTTCGTCCTTCACCGGACGCGAACCCGATGAACACCGCTATAACTTCGACAAACCCCGATTTGATAGTTATTCGTACCGGTTATCCGTGAATCCATCGCCGTCGCTGGCTCTGCAATTTTCGCAGGGATTTATCCATAGTCCCGAAGACTTGCATCCCGACGAGAACGTAACGCGCACAACTGCTTCGATCCTGCACAGTAAAGGGCTCGCCCCCGGCCGATTTGTTACGTCAGCGTTTGTTTGGGGGCGCAATAGTCACGATGGGCAGGGAGAAAATTCGTTTCTGGCCGAGAGCAGTCTGCAATGGGATAAACTAGCTTTTTACGGTCGGTACGAGAATGTCAGCAAATCGCTCGAAGAATTAGGTATTAACCAGATTGACCCACTCAATACGCACGCGAGTTATGCCATAAATTCGCTCACTCTGGGCATGAACTACCGACTGGCGCAGACGCACAAGACCGATCTGGTCTTGGGGGCTCAGGTTACCAGCAGTATGCCGGATAAGTTTTTGCAATCGTATTATGGTACAATGCCGATTTCTGGTGAAATTTATCTGCGCCTATCGCCCAGCCTGATGACGATGCGAACGATGAACCATTCGGGACACGGCCAAATGAAAGGAATGCACCAGTAAACAAGCAGCCCCTACCGGGCACCAACTAGACAATAATTTCGTTATCAGTTCACTATAAACCATCTACAGCCATGTTGCGTAACCTATTCTTAACCGCCCTGACTTCATTGATACTGTTGGGCAATGCTTTCGCTGGTAAGCTCATCAGTGACGACAAAGAAAAGGAAGTTAAAATAAAAACGTCTGCCATTTGTGGCATGTGCAAATCCCGCATCGAACGGAATCTGACGTTTGAAAAAGGGGTCAAAGAAGCCAATCTGGACGTAAAATCGAAGATTGTCACAATCAAATACAATCCGTCGAAAACAGACGTATCGAAACTGAAAGCCAATATTAGCAAGACCGGTTACGACGCTGATGAAGTGGTTGCCGATGAAGCAGGTTACAACAAACTACCGAGCTGCTGCAAAAAAGGTGGCGGTATGGAACAGTAGGAGCGATACGATTTTAATACATAAAAATGGCCCGGTATCAATCTGATGCCGGGCCATTTTTATGTAAACGCTGCTTATTTAAACGCATTCAGCAATTGAGTGGCAGCCAGCGTCTGTGCCTGAGCAGCTTTGGGCTCAATCGCATACGTACCGAAGAACTCATGCGTAACGCCTTCGTACAATTGATACGTAACCTGAACTCCCGACTGCTGAAGTTTATCACGTAACTGCATGCCGTCACTCTGCAATGGGTCAATCTCTGCACCAATGATGGTCGTTGGGGGTAGACCGCTCAAATTGGCTACGTCAACCAGAGAAATCAGTGGGCTGTCGCCATCTGCCATCGTGTTGAAATACTTATCAACAAACCATTGAACCAATGGTTTGCTTAACGGCTTCGCATTGGCGTATTGAATATAAGAAGGCGTGTTGAGGTCGTTGTTCGCAACCGGATATACGGACAGAATATGAAGCGGCAATGTCAAACTACTATCGCGGGCCATCATCGAAACAGTAACGGCCATATTGCCGCCTGCGCTCTCACCGGCTACGGCAACCTTGCCGTTCCCATTGAGTTCCGACTGATTACTTCTAACCCACTTATAAGCCGCATACGCATCCATGTGCGCCGTCGGGAATTTGTTTTCGGGGGCGAGTCGGTAGTTAACCGAAACGACCAGTGCTTTGGTATTTTGAGCCAGTGCCAGGGTCGAGGCTTCGTATACATCCGAATTGGCAATGACCCAGCCTCCTCCATGGTAATAAACAATAACAGGCATTGGGCCTGACACATCGTTCGGTTTGTAGAGGGCAACTTCAATAGGTACACCGCCTGCTCCCGGAATAAAACGTTTGCTGACACTTACATTAGCTTTCGGAGGAGCAATGTGGTTCCTATCGAGCAGAGACGTAACGGCATCTTTCACCGATGGCTTCATACGAGCTTCCTGAGGAGTAAGCAGGTAAAGCGGGACTGGGTTCAGTCGATCCAGTTCTTCAATGATAGCCAGATTCTGCGGAGTAATGGTCGGGCCCCAGTCAGGCTTGGGGTTATTCGACTGTATGGATTGTCCGGGCAGGTCCACAGGTGGAGAACTTGGAATCTCGTGGTCCTGGCAGCTGGCCATAAAAATGCCAGACAGGAATGTTAGAACAATGCCCGAAGTAATTTTACCAGTTACTAGTTTTAGCTGTTGGAATGGAAGTAAAGCCGGAGTGTGGCCTGATACGTGTTTTGTGAGATTATTTTTCATAGAACGTTGATTGTTTGATTGCGCAACCGGGAAAGAAAATGGCTGGTTGCGATGGGTGTGGTAAAATTGATTAATTGGTCTGCCGTAACCGTAAAGGAATGAGGAAACGGTACTTTAAGGAGGCCGAACTATTACGTTCGGGTCTGTTTACCTCCGGCCCCTTCAGGGGGCTGCGGGGTGATAGCAATACGTATGAGAAACAAGCTGGCATTCGCAACTAATAATCAAAATAGAATCACAGACTAGAGACTTTCGCCTGTTTTTTGTTCACTACATATGACCTACGAACATTCACTGACATTCGCCCAAAAACTCGATCAGGAAGATCCACTTCGTCATTTTCGGGATCGATTTCATATTCCTGCCCGCGATAATAAGCCACTGACGTATCTGTGTGGAAACTCACTCGGACTGCAACCAAAGTCAGTACGTGCCGCTCTGGATCAGGAGCTCCTGACCTGGCAAAATTTGGGGGTTGAAGGCTGGTTTGAGCAGACAGAAAGTGCAGAACAGCCCTGGCTTGGTTATCACAATACTTGCAAACAGGCACTTGGTCAAATAATAGGGGCAGAGCCATCGGAAGTGTGTCCGATGAATGCTCTGACCGTCAACCTGCACTTGTTGCTCGCATCGTTTTACCGGCCTACAGAAAAAAAATACAAGATATTGACGATCAAAGGCGATTTTCCATCCGATCAGTATGCCCTCGAAACTCATATAAAACACCATGGGTTGAAACCGGCTGATACGTTGGTTGAAATTGCCCCTCATGCCGACGATAGCCTGATTCATACAACCGATATTCAGAAAGCTATTGCCGAACAGGCTGATTCGCTGGCGCTGATCTGGATGAGTGGCCTGAATTATTATACCGGACAGGTTTATAATATGGCAGCCATTGCTGAAACGGCGCAACAGCATTGTATACCGGTTGGTTTCGACCTGGCTCACGCAATCGGGAACGTACCGTTGCGTCTCCACGACTGGGGCGTTGACTTTGCTACGTGGTGTTCGTACAAATACCTGAATGGAGGGCCGGGCGCCGTTTCAGGGGTATTTGTTCACCAAAAACATCATGAACAGAACTTGCCCCGTTTGGCGGGTTGGTGGGGCTATCGGGAAGATCGGCGGTTTGACATGACGCCCGGTTTTTTGCCCGCTCCCGGTGCGGATGGCTGGCAGGTTAGCACCCCGAACATTCTGGCGCTGGCTGCGCACCGAGCCGCTATTGCCATTACTGCTGAAGCGGGAATTGTCGCGCTCAGACGGAAAAGCGAGCAACTAACGGGCTATCTGGAATACATTCTGACGCCTTTCGATGAAATTCAGATTCTGACGCCCGACGACCCTAATCAGCGGGGTTGTCAACTTTCCTTGCTGGTACGTAAAAATGGCAGGACTTTATTCGAATTTTTGACCAAACAGGGCATCATTGGCGACTGGCGTGAACCCGACTGCATTCGGCTAGCGCCGGTGCCCCTGTACAATACGTTCGAAGATGTGTATCGAGTGGGAGAAACGCTTGAACAGTTTTATCGCACTACCCGGTAGATGGCTGGCATGTAAACCTGGTCAATCTTCAGATTCAGTATTACAGAAGGCTACGTTTCGTTTGAGTCCGTCCAGTTTTGTACGCTTTACGGCCGACCGGCGGAAGATTTCCCGAAAAACGTCTTCCGTTATTTCTTCCCAGTCTGTTTTGGTAAACGTAGCAAGTTCAGGATGTAGATCGAAGGCGGGCGTTTGATGAGGTCGCGCAAAGCGGTTCCAGGGGCAGACATCCTGACAGATGTCGCAGCCGAAAACCCAGTTATCAAATTTTCCCCGAACGTCTTCAGGAATGGCTTCTTTTAGCTCAATTGTAAAGTAAGAGATGCATTTACTGCCGTCTACTACGTACGGACCTACTATGGCGTCGGTGGGGCAGGCGTCAATACATCGGGTGCAGGTACCGCAATAGTCGGTTATTGGGCCGTCGGGTTCCAGTTCCAGATCGAGAATTAGCTCGCCAATAAAGAAAAACGAGCCGATTTCGCGATTGATGAGGTTGGTATGTTTGCCCACCCAGCCCAGGCCCGCCCGTTTCGCCCAGGCTTTATCCATCACAGGGGCCGAATCAACAAAGGCTCGACCGCCTACTTCGCCAATTTCCTGATGAATATACGCCAGCAAGTCTTTCAGCTTATCTTTTATAACGTAGTGGTAATCTGTGCCATAAGCGTATTTCGATAACTTATAATCGCCCTCACCCTCAGGTAGTTTCTGATCGGGGTAGTAATTAAGCAGAACGGTAATAACAGACTTGGCATCGTCAACCAACAGCCGCGGGTCCAGTCGTTTGTCGAAGTGGTTAGCCATATAATTCATCTGTCCGTGCATCCCGTTCTTGAGCCATGTTTCCAGGCGGGGCGCTTCATCTTCCAGGAAATTCGCTTTCGCAATGCCACAAAAGTCAAAACCCAGCTCCTTTGCTTTGGCTTTGATCAATTGCGTATAACGGCTGGCTGGCGAGTGCATAAGAAATAATGGACAGAAAATAAAGACTATCGCTTTTTGATAAACGTACCTACTCCTTTTTAAATCCTGCCTATCCTATAAAATCTCCTCAGCGCTACCGGGGAAAATACTGCCACTCCCAGCAGGCAGACACATCTCGGTTCAGACAACTTGTCAGGCTATGCGGTTTTGGCCGGTCTTTTGACCATCTTTGCATATGAATTTCTGGAAGCGAAATAGAAGCTCATCAATGGAAAATAAAGACATTTTGGACGAGCAGGCGTCTGCGGATACTCAACAACCTGACAACCTGACTTCTGACGAAGCCGTAACGATTAATGGCGGAGAGCCTGAAGAAACGACAGGACCGGCGAAAGCCGAAGATTTTGTCGCGGAAACCGACCGAATTGGCAGTGAACTGGCCGAACTGAAAGATAAATATCTCCGTTTATACGCTGATTTTGAGAATTTCCGTCGTCGTACAGCCAAGGAAAAACTGGATCTGATTGGCACTGCCAACGAAGGGGTACTCAAAGCCCTGATTCCGGTCGTCGATGATTTCGAGCGGGCTATGCAGTCGATTGACAGTACAGAGGACGTAGCGGCTGTAAAAGAAGGCGTTTCGTTGATCTACAATAAATTATTTAAAACGCTGGAAGGCAAAGGGCTTAAGCCGATGGTGTCGAAAGGAGAACCTTTCAATGCTGATCTGCACGAATCTGTTACGCAGTTTCCGGCACCTAGTGATGACCTGAAAGGAAAGGTTATCGACGAAATCGAAAAAGGATATTATCTGAATGACAAGGTCATTCGGTTCGCAAAAGTAATTGTAGGAAGTTAAAATCAATGAGCGAATGAGTGAATGAGCGAATGAGTGAATAAAAGGCTAGTAACAGTTATTCACTCATTCGCTCATTCACTCATTCGCTCATTCAAAAATATGGCAACGAAGCGCGATTATTACGAAATTCTGGGTGTTGATAAATCGGTCTCGTCGGAGGATTTAAAGAAGGCTTATCGTAAGATGGCCATCAAATACCACCCCGACAAGAACCCCAACGATCCCACCGCCGAAGAAAAATTTAAGGAAGCTGCTGAAGCATACGACGTACTGAACGATCCCCAAAAACGGGCCAGATACGATCAGTTTGGTCATGCTGGTATGGGTGGCGCGGCTGGTGGCTATGGCGCTGGCGGCCCATCGATGGAGGATATCTTCAGTCAGTTTGGCGATGTTTTTGGCGACGATTCTCCGTTCGGGAGTTTCTTCCGGGGAGCCAATGGGGGAGGTGGGCGTCAGCGCGTTCGGCGTGGCTCCGACCTACGTATCAAGCTGAAGCTGAATCTTCAGGAAGTTGCCAATGGCGTTGAGAAAAAAATCAAGGTAAAACGGCATGTAACCTGTACGACCTGTGGCGGTAATGGCTCTAAAAATGGAACGGCGGTTCAGACCTGCTCAACGTGTAGCGGTACTGGCCAGACGCGCAAAGTAGTCAATACAATGCTTGGGCAGATGGTTTCGACCAGCACCTGTCCGACCTGTAATGGCGAAGGTAAAATCGTAACCGACCGCTGCGACACCTGTTTTGGTGAGGGGCGTGTGCTTCAGGAAGATGTTATCCCAATCAAAATTCCGGCGGGTGTAGCCGAAGGTATTCAATTGTCGGTAGGCAGCAAAGGTAACGTACCGCCCCGGGGTGGTGTGGCTGGTGATCTGCTTATTGTAATCGAGGAGGAAGAAGATGCCGACCTTAAACGCGACGGTAATAACGTAGTGTTTGATTTGTACGTCAGCTTTATCGATGCGGCAATCGGCACCAGCGTTGAAGTTCCGACCATTGATGGGAAGGCACGTATTACCCTTGATCCTGGCACACAAAGCGGTAAAATCCTGCGCCTGAAAGGAAAAGGTATTAAAGAATTGAACGGCTACGGTCGGGGCGATGAGTTGGTTCATATAAATGTCTGGACCCCAAAAACGCTTTCTGCCGAAGAACGTACCATGCTGGAAAAGCTACGTAACTCCCCCAATTTCCAGCCCAAGCCCAATAAAAATGAAAAAGGCTTTTTCGATAAGATGAAAGACTTTTTCCATTGATTAATTTGAGTACATCATCAACCAAAAAATGCCCTTCAACAGGGCATTTTTTGGTTTACAGAAATCGGATTTGTAAAGCTGTTTAGGGCTTTAGATTTGGAACAACTTTGAAATTCCTCCTTCGTCGGAATGACAAAAAAGGATTCGATCATAGGAAATTCTAAACTGGTTTATTAAGACAAGGTCAATAGCAATTTCGTTTTCGCCTAATCCATTTATCGCCCGTAACAGTTACCTGTAAAATATCAATGGACCCACCCACAAATTCGGGGCTGGATTTTATTTCACTTTCAATATATTCCTGAATAAATTGTACGGGTTCGTTTATCGATAAACGCTCAAAATAATTCTTTTTCTCATCCGACATCGTAAAGGCCGTTTTCGCGACGCCCATTATGTGAATGTCGGATTCGGTGTCTGGTTTGATTCCAACCCGAACTTTGTCCAGAAATGAATTAAGCGTATTAAAATACAGCACCATCACCTGAGGTTTGTTATTCTCTATTGTAAAAAACGCTACGTCAGCAAAGGAACCTTCTACCTTTTCTTTGTAAAAATATTTATTCTTCCGCCTGATTAATTCCAGATTGGTTTCATAATATTTTATCATTAACTCAGAAAACTTAATACGAATGTCTTCCAGCGATTTTGCGCCTTTGCAGGCGGTTTCGGCAAACTCGATTTGCTGCTCCTGAGCAAAGCCCGTATTGGCAAAGTAAAACTTGCCTGCCTTATGAATCGAACAGGAAAGCTGATTGGACTTTTCAATAAATTTTTTACCTGTTGAGTCATAATGATACGTAATTGATTTACTATCCGCCCCTATGAAAATAGCTTTTTCAGTGCGGACAATTACGATACATCCCCCAAGCCCTGGGTGGCTCAACCCCAGGAAGAATAATAAACAGAAAAGCCTTTTCATGATGTATAACGTTTATGGGCTAAGACCGTCATAACTGGTATCACTTTCTTTCTGATGCAGAGGTCCTCCTAAAAACAAATCAATTCGTAGGAAGCTAATCAAGGCTGCTAATGCTAAAGCAGTTACATATGATCAAGAAGAAAACGGGGTGAAATGTTTCGAACAGTTTGAATCGGTAAGTACACGTATTAAAAGAGCCGTCATAACCGTTTAGGAAGAGTGATTCGCAGTTCTGGATTGGGCTATTAGCGCTACTTTTTTTGCAAAGTATAGTAATCAGCTTGACTAATATTTGGAGATTTATTATACGGTATCATGCGTTTTGGCTGCTTTTTGTCTTTACAAATACGTAGTTTCCAGCCTGATTGGCTTTTCTATTTTTATACAATCGCGGGCATCCACGAAATGCTGGTTAGATCCCACCAGTTACGGTTCAACTAACTTCAGGTGTGGATCAATGAGGAGCCGTTTCTGTATAAAACATTAGGTTTTGGCAAGTAAACTATCGAACAACTATGCCGACGTTCCAAACTATACTGCTGGCCTGTGCCGCCACGACAACTGCTCTGATGGCAGGTCTCTTCTATGCGTATTTCTGTTCGGTAAATCCAGGTTTGCACCGATTATCGGACACGGAATATTTGACGGCTATGCAATCGATAAATCGGGCAATTCTGAACCCCATTTTTTTTATCAGCTTTATAGGCACGCCAATCTTATTGCCTATGGCTACCTGGTTTCATTACGGCAATCCAGTCTCGTTACGTTTCTGGTTTCTGCTGACCGCAACCCTCATTTATCTGTTTGGCGTACTGGGCGTTACTATAGCCGGCAACATACCGCTGAATGAAGCATTGGATTCGTTTTCTATACAGAAAGCGTCCATGGATGAAATTGCCGCTCAACGGGTCAAATTTGAAGCGCCCTGGAATACCTGGAATACCATTCGAACAGTGGCGTCGGTGGTGGCGCTTGTCTTCGTTATTATGGCCTGCATCAGCCCAAAAGCCGATTAGACAGACTCGTTCTGAGGTTTCCCGTTCTGACAGTTCTGAATAACTAATCGGCAGGGTTGACGTTTTTGTTGAATGAATTTAATCCCGGATTTGGCTATGGAGACATTTGTTCACAACCAGACATCAATGCATTATACAATTGCAGGCAATCAACTGCCCACGCTGCTTTTTGTGCATGGTTCCAATATCGATCTGACGTACTGGGAGGCACAGCTTGCGTACTTTAAAGACAAGTACACGGTTGTAGCCCTTGATCTGCCTGGCCACGGAAAGTCTGGCCGAAATAAAACGCACTGGACGGTAAAAAGTATGGGGGAGGATGTTGCTACGTTCATTAAAACCCTCAATCTGCAACAGGTTATTTTGATTGGGCACTCGATGGGGGGCGATGTTTGTCTGGTTGCTGCCACAAGCAACCCCGGCCCCATTATCGGGCTTATTGGCATCGATACGTTCAAAAGTGCAGGACAGCCGTTGCGCCCGGAATACCAGGAGCAAAGTGAACAGATCATCCAGAACCTGCACCAAAATTTTGGTGACACCAACGAACAGTACGCCCGTATGGTGTTGCTAACCCCGCAGACACCCGTTGCTGTATCGGAACGGGTTGTAAAGGATTATCGACAGGCCTACAAGCCCATGGCTACCGAAATTTTAGAGGCCATTTTCAAAGACGAATACCTGACAGAACGGGAATTGTTACCCAGGCTATCGGTCAAGCTTCAGCTCATCAACGTCGATTACATGCCAACAGACGAAGGTGCGCTTCTGCAATATGCAACGGCAGGCTATGAGATTCATCATATGACCGGGACTAGCCACTTCCCCATGATTGAGCAGCCAGACGAACTAAATAAACAGCTCGACTTGGTCATTGACGTTATCAAACAGGAAAATTCCGGGTAAATCCAGAACAGAGGGCTATAGTAGTTTGAAAGGAATCCAGACGTACTAATTTCGCCTTCAACTTCTTCTGGATTACTATATGCACCAAACACTGCTCCTTTGTCTGTCATTGATGCTTGCTGTCTCGTTGCTGGTTATGGTCGGTCAGCGACTGCGTATTCCGGTACCGATTTTTCTGGTGTTGAGTGGATTAGCGGTTAGCCTGGTTCCGGGTATACCGAGCATTGATGTTGACCCCGAACTGATTTTTTTGATTTTTCTGCCCCCTTTACTCTATGAAGCCGCCTGGTTCACTTCCTGGAAGGAATTCTGGCGATGGCGACGTATTATCCTTGTTCTGGCTTTTGGTCTTGTCATTTTCACGGCCTTTGCCGTAGCGTACGTATCCAGTGTTGTCATTCCGGGGTTTACGCTGGCGTTAGGCTTTTTGCTGGGTGGCATCATTTCTCCGCCCGACGCCGTTGCTGCTACATCGGTTCTGAAGGAGGTCAAAGTTTCCAAAACTGCTATTAGCATTTTGGAGGGAGAAAGCCTGGTGAATGATGCTGCCAGTTTGGTAGTCTTTCGTTTCGCCCTGGCCGCTGTTCTGTCCGGTACGTTCGTGTGGCAGCAAGCATCGGTTGACTTTCTGCTTGTTACCTTTCTGGGGGTAATTATTGGGTT
The DNA here is from genome assembly GCF_045160025.1 of Spirosoma sp. KNUC1025. Classification (GTDB taxonomy): domain Bacteria; phylum Bacteroidota; class Bacteroidia; order Cytophagales; family Spirosomataceae; genus Spirosoma. The sequence continues at coordinate 4,893,811 of NZ_CP087139.1, read as the reverse complement.
GGCAGTAGGGGGCGTGTTCTACGTCATTCACCGATGGTTGCCCACTACAACCCGCATCAGCATCCTGCTGACATTCATGGCTCCGTACATTATGTACATGGTGGCCGAAGAGTTTGAGGCATCTGGCGTCATGGCCGTTGTCAGTGGAGGGCTGTTTCTGTCAAATCAGAGCCATGTTATTCTTAACCATAGCTCACGGATTCAGGGAACCGGCATGTGGGCCACCGTTGTGTTTGCGCTGAATGGAATCGTTTTCATTTTAATTGGTCTGGAGCTGCCTGCAATTATCAACGGACTGGGCGATTACTCGAAAATGGAAGCTATTCTGTACGCGTTGCTGATTACAGCCGTCGTTATTGTAACAAGGCTGGTGTTTGTAATCTGTTCATCATACTTCACCCAGTTTATTGGACAATACATTACAGTTGCTCAACGAAATCCGGGTCTACGCGGGCCCATTGTGATTGGCTGGGCTGGTATGCGGGGTGTCGTGTCGCTGGCGTCGGCATTATCGGTTCCGTTGACGCTTAAACACGCAGAGCCTTTTCCGCACCGGAATCTTATCCTGTTCATTACGTTCGTTGTTATTCTGGTTACGTTGGTTTTTCAGGGATTGACGTTGCCGCTGGTTATCCGATGGGTAAAGCCCAAAGACCTTGAAAACCATATTCCAGAGAATGAACAGGAATCCAGAATCCGTATAAAATTGCTGAAAATCGCGCTGAAATATCTTCAGGATAACTACGCAGATGCGGTAGCTGAGAATGAACTGGTGGGCAATCTGAAAAGTCGGATGGAAAGTGATCTGAACCAGACGAAGCATCACCTGGATTCGCTGGAAAGCGACGGCGAGAACGTAACCCAGTACAACAAAATAATGGCTGATATTATCAACGTCAAACGCGATGAATTACATCGGTTGCGGAACATACAGGAGTACGATGATGAAGTGATTCGCAAAGAAGAAGCACGGATGGATCTGGAAGAAGAAAAAATCAATCATCCAATTCATTAATTACGTCGATTCAGCAGTTCTTTCTCGAATTCGTGGGCTAATGGGTTCAAATTTTTAATATCGCAATCTGACGAGAGTGCGGTCAACCGTTGACTCGACAGACAGAATGTACTGCTTTTTTGTGGCTGACAATCAGCGGTATACCCGTTCGAATACATTACGTAGGCTAAAGCCCCGGCCTTGTTCCAGACTTCTCCCCACATGGTGACGGGCTTGTCATGCGCGCAGAGGGAAAGCTGGCGGACTGGAATAATAGCCCCTTTTCCATATTCAGCGATTAAAACCTGCTGCAACGAATCGGTGTTGTCGCAGGAGAGTCTGGCTAGTCTGTTATCATAGAAAACAACAAACAGGTTGGTCACTGTGACACCCGCCAGTTTTGTAGTGTCGGCTTTATACGTACGTATATGCGTGCAGGGAAGCGCTATGGTTCCTTTCACATAAGACTGGCTTTGTTCTGCAAAACCAGCCTGTTGGAGAGTGTCGGGCGTAGTAAGCTCCAGTTGGTACGGCCCAAACCCATATGTTTCTGATTGGGCTCTGACGAGAAAGGGAAACAGCAGGATGACTAGCAGCCGATAGTTCATTACGTTCCTGGTGCCAATTAGCACCACTTTACCAGTTTGGTTTCTGGTCAAAGATACGAATTAGTGCGTCGGTCAATCATTTCCTGAAGTGGGGTTCTGCACGGGTTGGTTTCGGTCATTTACGCTACAGAAGTTTGTGGTATGATAATAAATAAGGTGTGGATAGAAGATAACAAAATTGTCCTGCTAATCAACCGTATACAATACCCTGATGTAGGTATTTTTAATACGTAGTTCCGTATCGTACTTTGTTTACAGTCATTCGTAAAAGCATCTGCACGATGAAAGTAATCTGGCAACTTATTGGGTTGTTGCTTATTCCGGTAATGGCCGTTGCTCAATCGGTGCTGGTGCTCGACACGACATTTAATGACAGTAGGGTTGAAAAGCCATATCTCTATCAACTGAAGGAGCCCACCCGCCAGTTGAGTCTACCTGCCGATCTACCCACGGATATACGTGAATGGCAATCGGTCGAGAGCATTAATTACGGACGCCGGTATTTTATGGGCTGGGCGTGGTTTTCGGTACGTAGTGAGCAAGCCCGTACTGTCTGGCTTGAGTTAACGACGCATTTTATGGACTCGGTGCAGGTCTGGTCCAGCAGTCAGGATACGGGCTTACAACGTATTAAGGGGCCGTCGAGCTACCGCGAACAGGCAACTCCATTATCGCCCGTAAATCACCATTATTTTCTGTATGCCTTAAATCTGCCAGCCCGGCAGACAACCACCATTTGGGTAGGGAGCCGGGTCGTGCCGGGCGACGCGCTCAAATTTGGCCTTCAGCTCTGGTCACCCCGCCGGTTTCTGGCTGCGCAGCAACAGGATATTGTAGGCTGGGCCACCTTTGTGGGTATCATTCTGGCAATTTTAGGTGGCGTACTGATCGGTTTTATGTTCTACCGGCGCTCTATTTACTTGTTTTACGCCTGCTACGTAATTTGCCTGTCGGTCTATTCGCTGCTTAACGACGGCTGGGGAGCCTTTTTGCCTGATTCATTAGCCTGGTTCGATAACATCAGTTCCATCGTGCATTGGCTCAATCTGGGCTTCGGGGCATTTGTTATGTTTAGTCGGCAGTTTCTAACGGTGTCGGCCTATCCAGCGCGATCGCTGAAACAATGGCCAGAGTTTATCCCGATGCTGATTATTGCCGGGGCTGTATTTCTGGCCGACTGGGCACAGCAAACTGGCAGTGAGCTCATCGTAAAAACTGCTTATTTTATTGGGTATCTTGGTTTTATGGGATACGGTATCATCTGGCTGACGTACCTGGTCGATGCCTTTCGTCGGAAGATGACATTAGCCTGGTTATTGATTCTGGCCGTTTCATCAGTTCTGGCCTTTTTCTCAATCAACTCCTTTCTGATAAATTTTGGGCTGATCGGAACTCCGTTGCCCGATATGGTAGCACTCCGGGTTGCCCTGCTGCTGGAATTCACCATTCTTTCCATAGCCTGGTTTTACCGCCGGAAACTATTACACACGGCCCGTCTTCAGCTTGAAGTTCAGAACCGTCAATTACAGGCCGATGTTATTCAGACGCAGGAATCGGAACGTCAGCGTATTGCCGCCGACCTGCACGACGATCTGGGGGGCACACTGGCTACGATACGACGGAAAATTGGCGATGCCCGTCAGCGATTTCAACATACAGCGGCCCGCGAGACATTCGATGAGCTTGATCCGCTGATTCAAAAAAGCAGTGATGATCTACGACGTATTGCCCACCATCTGATGCCACCCGAGTTCAGCCGTTTGGGACTGTGTAGTGCGCTGGAACAGTTTGTCCTGTCTATACCTAATCAGCCAACGCATTTCGAGTTTCTGGTAACGGGGAATGAGCGAAAACTACCGGTCGATCTGGAGCTGAATGTGTATCGAATCGTGTCAGAATTAATCCAGAATATTCTTAAACACGCTAAGGCTAAACGAGCCTCCGTTCAGTTGCTCTATTATGGGGATCGGCTTTGTGTGGTAATTGAGGATGATGGCGTGGGTTTTGTTGCCAAAAAAGGAAAGAAGTCTGCTGGAATCGGACTTATTAATAGTAATTTAAGGGCAACTTACATTGGTGCAACATTGCGGAGAGAAACCGGTGAGGGAGGCACCATGATTTTGTTAGAATTGCCTTATTCCTCGTCTCATGCACGTACCGACTCCAGCTCGGATTCTTCTGATTGATGATCACAGACTGTTCAACGACGGTTTGAAATTGTTGATCGATGAGCAGCCGGATTTAATTGTATGCGGACAGGTATTTCGCTCAACGGATGCATTGTCCGTCATCAGCACGCAGCAGCCGAACCTGATTCTGATGGATGTTAATCTTCAAGGAGTGAACGGAATTGACCTGGGTAAGAAAATTATCATTGATTTTCCAGCGATTAAGGTCATTATTCTGACGATGTATAATCAGGCTAAATTGCTGGAAGAAGCCAGGAAAGCCGGTTTGCATGGGTATCTGTTGAAGGAGACGACAACGCCGGAACTTCTCGCCGGCATACGATCGGTGCTGCTTGGTGATACGGTTTTTGATTCCAACGTTACGGGGCAGCCAGCACCAGCCGAAGATACGTTTGGCGATGATTTTGCCAGGAGACTCAATCTGACTTTTCGCGAAGTCGAAATTATTAAATTGATTAAAGATGGGCTGACGAATGAACAGATTGGCGAGGCTTTAAGCATAAGCGTATTCACCGTAAAAACCCATCGGAAAAACATACATTTCAAACTGGATATCAGCAATGTCGCTGAGTTGATTCAGTTTGCCATAAAGCATGGGATATAATCCTGAAATCGGTCGAATTATCAACCAAAGCAAAGGTCCCAACTACAGCTGTAATTGGGACCTTCGCTTTGGTTGGAGGGCTGATCAGCCAAAGGCGTTAATGTGCTTTTGGAAGATAGCCTCGTACTTATTGGCTGCTGCGGTTTGCTTGGCTTCTTTACAAGCTTCGACAATCGTTTGCAGAATATACAGATCCGAATCAGGGCTGCCAAACCGATTGCCGTTTCCACTCTTATCGTAGGTCAGGTTCTGATCCGCCCGAGCGGCCATAATGTCGGCGATTTCGAGTGCTTTTTTGGAATCCCCCACCTCAAACAGGAAGCGTACGTAATTCGACGAAATCTGGTCGTACGGAATACTCTTATCAGGAATCACTTTCAGCGAATAATTGAGTACTTCCCGCGCTTTGTCTTTTTTGCCTTCCCGCATTAGCTGGTCAGCCAGCCGGAAGAACGCAATCCGCGCTGAAATAACGGGTGGCCCTTTATAAGTTTCGTCGTAATATGTATTTGGGTTATCGAAATCACGCCAGAAGGTTTTCTTCAGCATGTTCGTGTACATAATATCCGAGTTGACATACCCGTCCGAAGCGCCCGGCACTGCCACTGGCATCAGCCGGTACGCATAGCCTTCCAGCTGCATGTAAGGCTTCAGGCTCAGGTAATTGTCGCTTGCTAATGTGCTCGAGAAATAGATCGGCCGTTTCCAGTTGTTGGTGGCAATCATGTCGAGCATAATCAGATCGGGCTTGTAAAGGTCCTTTTTCCCGATTGTCCACTGCAACGTATCTTTTACCAGCGGACGCAGAGTTGCCGGTACGAAATTCGATTTGTCGATAGCGGCCTTGTCGATGGGCAGGAACAGAATTGACGACGGCAGAATGCTCGTCATATCGCCACTCGTAAGCGGTACCTGAATCGCTGGATTGTTCGTTTTGATCAGGCTAATGTACTGCTTCAGGTCAATGCCATTTTTTACGCCTGGCACTTCATAGAACGGTACGATGTCGTTTTTGCCCTTGTTGAAATTATCAAACTCAAGCGAAATCGGCAGCGCGTCGGACTCATAGGTTTTCCGCTTCATCTGCTGGATGTACCATTCCGTACCCAGCAAACTCAGGTTACAAACCCGTACGTCCCGGCGGAACCCTTCCACTTCCTGTACGTACCAGAGCGGGAACGTATCATTGTCGCCACCTGTAAACAGCACTGCATTGGGTGCACAGGAGTTGAGCAGATTTTTCGCAAAATCAACCGACTGGTAGCGATGATCGCGATTGTGGTTATCCCAACTTTTTGCGCCCATCATGACCGGCACCAGCGCACATAACCCCACAATCAGGCCGTTACGGGCCATGTCGGATTTGAGGTAAGCCCGTAAGCCTTCGGCCAGCGCCATAACGCCCAGCCCAAGCCAGATCGCAAAGAAGTAGAACGACCCAACATAAATATAGTCCCGCTCGCGAGGCTCGGATGGAGGAGAGTTCAGGAAGACCTGGAGCGCGATGCCCGTAAAGAGAAACAGCAGTGCAACAATCAGGAAATCGCGCCGACGGCGGAAATACTGGAAGACAATGCCAAACAGACCCAGCGCAAACGGCAGCATGTAGAAATTGTCGCGGGCTTTATTGGTCTTGAGCAAATCCGGAACGCCATTGTCCGTCGACCAGGGCAGGAGATAGCCAGCTCCTTCTTCGTCGCTTTCACGTCCGGCGAAGTTCCACATCAGATATCGCCACCACATGTGACCTAGCTGATAACTGAATAAAAACTTCAGGTTGTCGCCCATGGTCGGCTTTTGACCTTCGGCAAGCCCAAGCATCTGGCGGTACAAAGCCGGGTGATTCTGCTGACTGCTGTAGACACGTGGAAACAGCATCTCATCGCCCGGTGAATAAATGTACTCTGGTTGATGATCGAAGACGACGTATTTGTTGCCTTCTTTTTCCAGATCGCTGCCCCCTGTTTCTGATCGATTGGGCGGGAGGTAAACACAGGTCCATACAGCAATGAACGACTGCCGTATTGTTCACGCCTGAGGTACGACAGGAAGTTCAACTCATCACTGGGGTCGTTCTCGTTGATCGGCGGATTAAATTCTGCCCGTACCAGCACCTGCATGTAAGAAGCATAACCAATCAGCACGAAGGCCAATGCCAGCAACGACGTATTGAGAATAACCCGCTTTTGCCGGGCTGACCAGATAATACCGTAGACGATTGCGCCAACAAACACAACTGTGAAGAAAATAGCCCCAGAGGTAAATGGCAGGCCGAATGTGTTCACGAAGATCCGCTCAACAAAAAAGGCCATGCCTGGCAAACCCGGAATGATACCGGCATTAATAATGGCCAACACCACCAAACCAATCCCCGCGGCAATCACACCACCCCAAAACGTTGGTTTTGGTTGCTTCTTGAAATAATAAATCAGAGCCAGGGCTGGTAACGTAACGAGGTTCAGCAAGTGGACACCAATCGACAGGCCGGTCAGATAGGCAATAAAAATAAGCCAGCGGTTAGCGGCTGCTTCATCGTCAATACGTTCCCATTTGAACGCTGCCCAGACCACAATAGCGGTAAAGAACGACGACATACCGTATACTTCGGCTTCTACGGCCGAGAACCAGAACGTATCAGAGAACGTGTAAGCCAGGGCACCTACCGCGCCTGTTCCGATAACCAGCAACGTATCGGCGGTAGAATAATCACTCTCGGCTTTGTCAAGTAGCTTCTGCGCCAGCATTGTAATGGTCCAGAACAGAAACGCGATGGTGAAGGCACTGGCCAGCACCGACGCCATGTTCACCCAGTACGCTACGCTGGTCAGGTCGCCAAAAGACAGCATGGAAAAGAGCCTTCCCAGCAGGAGGAAGAACGGTGCGCCGGGCGGGTGAGGTACCTGAAGTTTAAACGAACACGCAATGAATTCGCCACAGTCCCAGAAACTGGCCGTTCGTTCGACGGTCATCGCGTACGTAATGAGCGCGACAGCGAAAACAAACCAGCCTGTCAGGGTGTTCAGGCGCTTGAATGACTGCATACAAATGAAGATTAACGAACTGCTTTTGTGTAAGTAACTGGCAAAATTACGTAAAAAGAAACCCAGCCTGACCCGGCCGGGCTGTTAAAGTTTGTTAAGGATGGTGGTTGGCCAATTGTCATTAGTCATTTGCCAGGGGTTTTCCTCTGTGCAGTCAGGCTCTCAAACCTGACTGATAAGGTTTCTCAAAACATCCACGAACGGTTTTGAGAAACCTCACTTTGGCGGATTGAAGAATCCACCATCACCAACAACCAACGCCTAGTGACCAATGACTATTGACCAACTAGTTTGAGTAAATTTCTTTCCGCGCAGCTTTCAGCGTATTTTGCATGAGTGAGCAGATGGTCATCAGGCCAACGCCACCCGGTACGGGCGTAATGAAACTAGCCTTGGGCGCTACGTCGGCAAATTTCACGTCGCCCTTCAGCGAAAAACCGCTTTTTTTGCTTGCATCAGGAACGCGCTCTAGCCCTACATCAATCACAACAGCTCCTTCTTTTACCATGTCTGCTGTGACAAACTCGGGCTTGCCCAGAGCTGCTACCAAAATATCCGCTGTGCGGCAGATTTCGGCCAGATTCTTTGTCCGGCTGTGGGTAAGCGTAACGGTGCAATTGCCCGGGTACGTATTGCGCTGCATCAGTATGGACATGGGTAATCCCACAATCTGGCTGCGGCCCACCACCACGCAATGCTTGCCAGAAGTTTCGATATTGTATCGCTTTATCATTTCCAGTACGCCCTGTGGTGTGGCCGAAATGTAAGCCGGTAACCCTTTCGCCATCCGGCCGATGTTGATGGGATGGAAGCCATCTACATCTTTGGTAGGGTCAATGGTTTCCATGACGCGGTCGGGGTTGATATGATCGGGGAGGGGAAGCTGCACAATCAGTCCGTCCATATCCGGGTTATCGTTCACTTCACGAACCTTGTCCAGCAGTTCTTCTTCAGAAACCGACGGATCGAGCCGTATAAGTGTTGAGTGCATTCCAACCTCTTCACAGTTCTTCATTTTCGACGCTACGTAGGTTTCTGAGGCTCCGTTGTTGCCAACCAGAATGGCTACGAGGTGTGGAATTTTGCCGCCCTGCTCGCGTATCTGGGCGACCTCAGCCGCAATTTCCTGTTTAATTTGTGAAGAGAGGAGTTTACCGTCTAAAAGCTGCATATGAAATATAAGATGCTTTAAATCAAATAGATATCATTCGGAGTGTTAAGGTAAGCTACGCCATACACCAATTCGATCTATAATTGGTTGCGAAAGTACGACCTTGAAATAGATATTGGATAAGGTAGGCACGAAACAACTTGATCTATTTCGGGGAATGAGCGCCGGAAATGGTGCAGATAAACATATAAGCCTCGTCCTATTTCGGACAGCCGGACAAGTGGTTCGTCCGTTTTTGAACCAGAAAGTGCCTGAAATAGACCTCAGATGCGGTTTTAGGCCATTTTGGCAGAATGGCACGGCTGTTGCCATTTGTGAGTAGACAGCTTATACACTAATCACTCACAACTATGAAAACCATCCTTTTGTCGCTCATTAACGTAATGATCATTGCTTTTCTTGGCTTTATCCCTCAGTCTGCTTACTCTCAGACGGTCGATTCGTATGTACGTGAAGATTCTTTACAAGCGTACTGGCGGATTCGGGCTGAATACGGTAAGACCCAGCCCGTTATTCAATTTTTTGATCGGCATCATCAGCTTCTTTATCAGGAACAACTTTCTGAATCAACCCAGCGCATAAACCGGCAAACGACCCGTGCTTTCGACGTATTGTTGTCTAACCTGACAACCAACCGCATATTAGCCACTGCTTATCTGGACAATACGGACCTTTCTTTTGCGGCCTACCCCTCTATAGCTGACAAGTCAAATCTAAGGCAGGTCATTCGTAAGCGGGGGATCGTCATGGCAGATATTAATCCCTCTCTTGATCAGGATGCCCGGCTTACGCTTCGTTTAGCCCAGACGAAGCGTCGTCTGGTCGGAATTACGCTGGAAAGTGAAGATCGACTAACAACGTATTTTGATGATTGCTCGAATCAACCGATCTATTTCCGGCATCTGAACCTATCACAAATACCAAGCGGGGTGTACCGGCTGAATGTCAAGGCTTATTCAACGACTGTTGTGTACCGGCTTACTATTGATCGAGCCGTAGGTCGGTATTATTTACAGAAAGAGCCTGAAATCTAGCAGGGACTAGTTCGTCTATGCAAGTTTACCCGTATTTCTGCTGCCACTCTTTTTTCAGTTTCTTATAGTCTGGATCTTCCCGCGCTTCGAGGTACTTGCCGTAAAAGATGCGGGCAGATTCGGCTTTGACCGGATCTTCGACACGCGGAAGCTGGTCGCGGCCATGAGCCCCGGAACGGCCTTTCTGATCGTCGGGCACCGGACCATCGTATTTCTGGCCGCTGGCGTGATTAGCGTATCGACGGGAGCGGGTGTATCCCATTTGCAGAAATTTCCGGGCCATATCCATACCAATAAAATCCCCTTTTTGCTTGTAGTCGAGAAAAAGCTGATAAATCTTCTCCGACGACTCCCGGGCAATGTCTGGTGTTTTAAACTTCCAGTAGGGTAAAATTTCTTCCTTGTAGGGCCTGACCAGCAATACGCCCTGCTCGCCTTTGCCAACCCGGTAGAGTTCGGGCTGTTCGCGCAGGTTCAGATGCCGGTAGTCAAGATCGTAATTGAAGGCCCGGTTGTTGGCTGCCATCTGTCTGATTTGTTGTTATTGCTACGTATAACAACAAAGACGGCCTGATGGCTAACGACCTAATAACCGGGGATCGAACTGGTAAGGCTGCTTGTCAACAATGATCACTTCGGACGAGCGCGGATGAGCCGGATTGATCAGGAAATTGTACTCGCCTTCTACCACGGCCGAGGGGACTTTCAACAGGAGAAAACGGTTCTCCGTAAGCCAGTTTTCGGTCATGCCTTTTATACTGGTTGGCGGATTGAGCGTGTTCCAGCCTGTGGGCAGTTGGTCCAGCGGAATGCTCAGGAGCGAATCGTCCGGTACCCGGATGGTCATCATGCGGTAGAAATCTGGAACGTAGGATAAGGGGCTATGCACCAAAATTTCGAGGGTTGCCAGCGCACGCGAACTGGCTGTGTACAATACCGGCGTTCCGATGTAATTCCAGCGTCCTCCTACCAAACGGGCACCGGTTCCGGTCAGATCATCAGCTCGGCGAGCGTTTGACAGACGAAATACTTCCATCAGGCCAACACCCCCCAGTCGATACGGATGAGTTCATCCAGCACAGCCTGAAAGCCAAATTGAGTATCTAATAAATCGACCGGTTTCTTTCCGTTTAAAATGGGACTTGGATGATTCATCCAGCCGTTAAATTTTTCGGGATTTCCGAACACCTCTTCCCCCGTTTATACAGATTGGCTAGTTGCAGCGCCTTTTCCGTGACATCCTGAGGTAATAATTTCTCGTCGGTGTATCGCTGCCAGGTGCGGGCCGAAATGTGCAGAATCGTAAATAGATCGGTATGAGCCAAGCCAAGATGACGAGCCATTGTAGCAACGGCTTTTTTCGATAATCCCTTGCGGCTCACTTCAATCAGATCAAATATGGATCGGATAGGTGGTGCGTTTTTGGCTCCGAAATACTGATTGATCGTGCTTGTCGTGTTCATGGTCTCTGCGTCATTTGGCGCAAATATAACGACAATTGACGTAGCGCGGTTCAGCTACTAATCGATTATTCGTTCGGCGACTTATCCTGACGGTTGGTATTCACTCAATTTCTTTACTTTCGCCGAAAACAAAGCGGTATGATCTGGTATAATAAACCGGCAATCTGGTCGGAAGAAAAGGAGCGACTGTTTGTACGAGTTGAAGGAGACACTGATTTCTGGCGGTTAACTCACTATGATTTTGTCCGAGATAATGGTCATTTCTACTACCGGGAGCTGGCCGGCGATTTCGTAGCGAGTGTAAAAGTTACCGGGCAGTACAAAAACCTGTACGATCAGGCTGGACTGATGATCCGGCTCGATGATCGCAACTGGATGAAGACGGGTATTGAATACGTGGATGAACAGCAACACATCAGCGCAGTCGTTACGCGGGAATTTTCGGACTGGTCGGTGTGTCCGCTTACTCATTTTCCTCCCTCCGTGTACTTACGACTGACTCGTCAGATTGACTCAGTACGTATTGATTATTCGTTCGACGATTTTACGTATCAGATGCTGAGGTTAGCCTATTTCCCGCCCGACGTAACGGTTCAGATCGGGTTAATGGCGGCTGCCCCCGATGGGCAGGGATTCGACGTAACATTCGAGCAGTTTTCAGTGCTGACTATTTCGTAACGGGGTCGCTACAAAACAGTGCGTTATTTTTCCAGCCGTTTCACAAACCGGTAATCGGCCCACTGGATGAGAATGATACTCATCACCAGTAAGAATAAGGGCATAGCCAATCGGGATAAACCTAACTCAAAGGCAGTCAAAGCTTCTCTATGGGCGGCAAAGAGGATCAGGCCCGTTATGAGAAATATGAACAGGATCGTGGCCCCATACAAAACAAATACCCTGGTTTCGTTTCGGGTAATGACCTGCTGCTGTATCTGCCGCGTTACGTTGGCGGCAAACAGATAAGGAAGGGTTGTGTTGGCAGGCTCAGCAGCCAACTCGTCGAACAGGCGGTTGTAAAGCTCAAATTCGGTCTCGTCGCTCCCGGTTTCGGTACGTTTCTCCCCACTACGGCGCTGCATTTGCAGCCATTGCTGTATCTGTTGGTCTGTCAGCTTATTCATAACTTGTGTTCGCGAGTTTGGTACGTTTCCAGCGCTTCTTTCAATAACTTTCGTGCCCGAAACAAATAATTCTTAACTGTTCCGGCGGGTAGGGCGGTCACCTGACCAATTTCTTCGTACGATAGCTCATCCAGATGGTAAAGTGTTAAAATGGTACGATAATGGACCGGTAGTTTATCAATCTGAGCGTGCAGAAATGTCCTCCAGTCATTGTACACAGCTAATTCTTCCGGGTCCGGCAGACCTGAGTCGATGTCTAGATCGCTTGACGGATCAATGGGTTGCTGATGCCGAAATTTCTGATGCTTTTTCAGGTAATTAATCCCGGTTCGATACGCGATGGTAGCAATCCAGGTAGACAGTTTCGACTCAAACTGATAATCCGGCAAGTGCTGATACACCTTCATAAATACGTCCTGACAAACATCCTCTACGTCGGCAGGTTGCTGAACAATGCGCCGGATCATGTGCAGTACTAACCGCTGGTACCGTTCAACCAGAGTCTGGTAAGCCCGAACGTTTCCCTGAAGTATCTGCTGTATTAGCGCCTGTTCATCACTCATCGGCCTGTTAGACAGCGACTTTGCTGTACATGTTGCAGTTTCCGGAAATTTTTGCGGACCTGCAACATTCTACAAATCTGAGTTGTCTCATGTGCAAACAGCACAAGTATTCCGATGGAAAACGAATATGGATTACAGGCCGCTTACGTCATCTTGTCAATGGCTGTTGGCATCTACCTGACCATGCGCCCGCTAACAACGTATCTGCTACGTCGTCGGCTTCTCGAACTGGGCCTTTGGAACGAACAAACTCATCGGCAGATGGAGCAGGACAACCAATCGCCAGCCGAAAGCCTGAAGTGGGGGCTGATTTTACTGTTTACAGGACTTGGTCTGATCGTTATTCATTTCCTGCCCGTTTCGCCGGATTCGAGTTTGCCGTATGGCGTTATTCTGGTGTCGGCCGCGCTTGGCTTTCTGGTCTATTATGTACTGGTTTCGTCTCGTAATAAACCCTAATTGACGTACTATTATGAAGTACACTACTACAAATTTGATTGAACAGCGCTTGCAAGGATTGTCCATGATTATAGCCCCATTTCTGTTCGTTGTATCGTCCTTCTACTGGCAGCAGGGTGAGTATGATATCACTGGAGGAACGCTGCTGGTGATTGCCACCACGTTCTGGATTATTGCGTTTATGGGCTTGTTCTCGTACCTGAAAGATACCATGCCGAGGTATGCGGTGCCGGGACTGCTGGTTGCCATCTTTGGCTGCATCAGCGGGAATAATTTCGGGATGCGGGGGATTTATGCCGACGTATTCGGGATTACCAAACAGGCCATTCTTAAGCAGGCCGCTGTGCACCCGGTTAGTTTTAACATAACGATGTTTCTGTCCGGGCCATTGTTTCCCTTAAGCCTGCTGGTGCTTGGTATCAATATGTTACGAAAAAAGTAGTGCCTTTCTGGGTGGGTATCATGATTTGTCTGGGAGCCATGGCCTTTCCTCTGAGTCGTATTCCTCGCATCGCCTTAATCGCTCATGTGGCCGATACGTTGCTTTTTATCCCGATAGCTTATTTAGGCTGGCAGCTTCTGACCCGAAATCAGGGCGCCAACCAGACCATTCTGGATTCGGGTTCATACTGAAAACAGGCTCGTTTCTGCCCGCTTCGACTCAGATGCAGGTATTCCATTGCCAGCACTCGACATTCAATCACGGCAAAGTTTTTGCGCCCGGCTTTCTCATCTTCGCTGCCAGGGTCCTGATCCGCCAGCGACTCTGGAAAGCCGGGATAAGGATGGGGCAACTCAGTGCCCGGAACGTATTCCGATAAATACAACTTTCGTTCGCGATCGTTCAGGGTCTTCCAATGATCGTCGGCTACGTAATCATCGGTATGAAGCCGGGTCTCAACGGTTAAGCGAAGTTGCACCTGCCGCTCGGGGTCCCAAAAGAGCAGAGCCGCCGTTGGAAACGCTTCGAGTTGCAACACCTTTTCTGTGCGGGCATCGGTATGAAACCAGGCATATTTGCGAACAGCGTCGACTTTCCTGAGTACAACCATCCGCGCATCGGCTCCCCGGTTGGTGCATGTGGCTACGGTCATCACGTGGAACCCATCCTGCGCTTGCTCCGAGCCGGTTGTGAGTTGGTGCCAACTGGCTCGTTCCAGGTCGTTTAGTGAACCTTCGGCTGATGCAGAGCCAGCAGAATCGGTCTTGCCGGATGGCGTAATGTCTGCTGGTGTGGTTTGGGTAGTGGCCTGCTCAGAAGTAATCATAAACCAGATATGTCGATGAAGAATAACGTCCTGTACGCTTTTTTGTTTGCTGTGTAGATTTTTGAGGAGGTCCGCAACCAACGGAGAAAAGTACGTACCGTAATAGAAATTGAGTTTCTGAAAACAGGCAATGCTCAGGTTGGATTCGTTACGTCAAACGCCGGTGAGGGAGATGGAAGACCCCGTTTAAACCGGGTAATAAATACCAGATTTGCATAACCAGAACCCGTCTTTTTTGGTTAAATTATAGAATCAAGGGCATAGCCATTTGTATCATGTGTTTCCATAAATCGCTCAATGTTACGGCCTCACAACTCGAAGAACGTTTTGAAGCTACCATGCCGGAATCGTCTGGTTTTCAGCCTGTCTATCATGCTAACGCGTATCAGTTTCCGACCTGGCCGATTCTGACTCATCAGGAACCTGCACAGTTTCAGATGCTACGTTGGGGGTTGATTCCGCACTGGGTGAAAACACAGGATGATGCAATGGACATACGATCCAAAACCATTAATGCCCGTTCTGAAACGATTTACGAGAAGCCCTCGTTTCGCTCGGTTGCGCAGGCCGGTAAGCGTTGCCTGATTCCAGTAACCGGATTTTACGAATGGCATACGATTGGCAGCAAAAAGTTTCCGTTTTACATCAATGCCAAAGATCAAAAAATCGCTTCGATTGCCGGGCTATGGGACGAGTGGCCAGACCCCGATACGGGGGAACTGATACGTAGCTACACACTCATGACCACCGACGCAAATCCGTTGCTGGCGGCCATTCACAATTCCAAAAAACGGATGCCCTGCCTGCTCTCTCCAAAAGCTGAACAAGCCTGGCTGCACGACGATTTGAGCGAAAAAGAAGTACTTCAACTGCTAGCCAGCCAGTATCCGGCCAGCAAAATGCACAGTTATAGCATTAGCAAACGGATTACCTCACGTACCGAACCCAACGACGTACCCGAAGTGCTGGCCCCTTCGAACTACGCCGAACTAAGCGATAAGCCCCAGCTATTCAGTTAACGAGTGAAACCCATATGTCCAGAGAGCATACCGTTTGTGTATAATTCACAGACAGGAAACTTTTTGTCACGAATTTTGGTCAACTAAGTTGTCTTTAAGCCATTGTACAAGCTGGCTTTTTGGCAGTTTGAAACAATCCTGTAATTGAGCTATCTCATTATGAAAAATCCTTTACTTTCTTTTTTGATCGGAACTACTTTGCTGACGACACCCGTCGTAGTCAGGGCGCAGTTCCCAACTATGCCCGGTGGCGGTCAGCAGCGTCCGGTGGCTATTCCAGGCACCTCTTCGGCCGATACGCCCCGTGGCAATGCCAAATTGACGGGGGTTGTCGTCGATTCGACCACGAACAAACCCGTTGAATTTGCCAGTATTGCACTCATTGATACCAAAACGAAAAAACCGATCGACGGAACCGTTGCCGACGAAAAGGGGAAATTCACGCTGAACAAATTGCCGGAAGGCGATTTTCAACTCCTGATTTCATTTGTGGGGTATCGGAACAAGACGGTTTCGAGCGTTAAGTTGAATCGCAAGGGGGATGTTGATCTGGGTATGGTGAAACTGGGTGCCGATGTTCGTACTCTGAAAGAAGTGGAGGTAGTCGGGCAGGCGTCACTGGTGGAAGAAAAAGTAGACCGATTAGTGTACAATGCCGATAAGGATATAACGGCGAAAGGGGGCGATGCGACGGACGTAATGCGCAAAGTGCCCCTGCTGTCGGTGGATCTGGACGGTAACGTTAGCCTGCGGGGAAGCAGTAACGTACGGGTATTAATCAATAACAAGCCCAGTACGATTGTAGCCAGCAGCGTAGCGGATGCCCTGAAGCAGATTCCGGCCGATATGATCAAGACGGTTGAAGTAATCACCAGCCCATCCGCCAAATACGATGCAGAAGGGTCGGCGGGGATTATCAACATCATCACCAAGAAGACAACGCTTCAGGGCTTTACCCTCAACCTCGATACGGGCGTTGGCAACCGGGGCGCTAACCTGGGCTTAAATGGTAACCTGCGGACGGGTAAAATGGGCTTTAGCCTGAGCGGATTTGGCCGTTCCAACTACAACATCGTCGGTAGTTTTGCCAACACGCAGCAGACCGTAGGCAAGAATGGTATAACAACCACCGACCAGACAGCTGATACCCGTAACCACGGTCTGTTTGGACAGTATACGCTCGGTTGGGATTATGACATCAGCAAGAACAGCGCCATTACGGCCAGCCTTCGGTACGGTGCCCGCAACAATTACCAAAATCAGGATAATTTCCTGACCAGAACGGTGTCGCCGAATCTATACTTTCCTTCAATCTCAAACCGGAACGTACTGACGAAAGACTTATCCGGTACGGTGGATGCAAACATTGATTACACCCGTACATTCAAGCCGCAGCAGGAACTGAGCGTATCGACGCAGTATAGTCGCAACAACCGTAATAACGACTTCACGGCGGATATTCTGAGCAATGCCGATTTTACGACCATTGCGTCCCGGCTGCAAAACCTGAACAACAGCTTTAATCAGGAAAGTACGCTTCAGGCGGATTATCAGACCCCAATCGGGAAAAACCAGTTGCTTGAAGTCGGTGGCAAAGGCATTTTCCGGAAGGTAGAAAGTGCGTACGGCTATAACATCGCTACCGGAACGGGCGGCTTCGTACCTGACCCGAACCGAACGGCCAATACGTTGAATTACGAGCAGAACATCGGCGCTGGTTACGTATCGTACACGATTACGACCAAAAATAAGTACACCATAAAAGCTGGAACACGCTATGAGCACACCACCATCAATGCGAACTTTAGCCAGAACCAGACTGGTGATCAAACCGTAAAAGCGGGTCAGGATCTGGGTATCCCGGATTATAGTAACCTGGTGCCGAGCATCAACATTTCAAAATCGCTGAAAGGAGGTAAAACCGTTAAGCTGGCCTATAACCGTCGCTTACAGCGGCCAGGTATTCAGTTCCTGAACCCCAACGTAAATACCTCAAACCCTACTAACATTACAAAAGGGAACCCGTATCTGTCGCCCGAACTGACTGATAACTACGAACTAAGCGGGAGTACATATATCAAAAGCGTTTACCTGAACGTAGCGCTGTTTGCCCGGCAAACAAACAACTCCATCACCAGCGTTCGTGACACCATTACGTCGGGGGTAGGGCAGGTAACAAACCCGACGCTTTCGCAGGTCATCCAGACATCCTACCTGAATATTGGTCGGGAGTCAGCCTACGGAACCAACGTATTTGGTAATGCCACCCTATTCTCGAAATGGCAGATTGGCGGTGGTTTCGATTTGTATTATTCCTACCTGACCAACAACAGTGCAAACTCGGTATACAACGCCACCAACTCAGGCTGGGTTGTGACCGGGCGGCTCTTCACAAACGTAACGCTTAAAAATGGCTGGGGTGTACAGGGATTCGGATTCATGCGTGGCAAACAGGTGCAACTGCAGGGTTATCAGGGCGGCTTCGGATTCTACAGCCTGGGCGTGAAGAAAGATCTGAAAGACAAGCGCGGCAGTTTCGGTATAGCGGGTGAAAATTTCTTCAATTTTCCCTTCACCATCCGGTCAGAGTCGCAATCCCCAATCTTCAACCAGGTTAGCGTAACGAAGCTGTATAACGCGGGTATCCGGGTGAACTTCAGCTATAAGTTTGGTAAACTAAGCTTTGATCAACCACAACGCAAACGCGGACGCTCTGTTGAAAATGACGACGTAAAAGCAGGTGAGGGTGGTGATCAGCAGCCGCAACAGCAGCCCGCTCAGGGTGGCAACCGCGGTGGAGCACGGCCCAGATAAGATAAGAGAAAGAGAATCATTAAAGGGCGTAAGTCGGTAACTACTGGCTTACGCCCTTTACACGTTATAACAGGGCTGCACCGAAAACACCAGCACTATCGCCGAGCTTTGGTTTCAGAAAACGCGTGTGAATCTCACGACTATTAAAGATATACTTTCGGGCACGTTCTACCCCTTCCGTATAAAGGAGATCAATATTGCCCAGGCCACCGCCAAGAACAATGGCATCGGGGTCGAGGATATTAAGAATTACCGAAATGCCCCGTCCGAAAAACTCCAGCATCCGGTTGATGGTCTGGCTGGCAATTAGATCGTTGCCCTGCTGATACCTGTCGATAATTTCCTGCATAGCCAACTCCTGACCACTGACCTGCTGATAGTACCGCTGTAAGGCCGGGCCCGAGATAACCTGCTCTACGCAGCCTCGTTTGCCGCAGTAACAGGGATGGCCGTTTTCTTCCAGAATATTATGGCCCCATTCGCCCCCAAGTCCCTGTAAGCCATTAAGCACAAACGGGCGTTTGTCTCTGCCTTTAGCCCGGATGACTATGCCACCGCCAACGCCCGTACCCATAATAACCCCGAATACCGTCTGAAAATTAGGGACTACGTCCGGCACTACGCCCATAGTGGCTTCCGCCAGTGCGAAACAGTTGGCATCGTTCGCTACCTCGACGGGCAATTTGAGCAAGCGCGCCAGATCCTGCTTCATGGGTTTACCATTGAGAACGGTGGTGTTACAGTTTTTCATAGCCTGCCGGGCCGGGTCAAACGTGCCGGGCGTGCTGAACCCAACCCGTTCGGGTTTTAAACCGGTTTCGGCCTGGAGCGATTCAATTAAATCCACCATCTGCTTCAGGATATGGTCGTATCCTTTGTGCGCTTCTGTGTCAATACGTTTACGGATAACTACGGCGTCGGGCGAGGGAGACGAAAGCACTACGCCTTCAGTTTTGGTACCGCCCAGGTCGATGCCCCAATAAGTCTGCATAGATTGGAAAAGGGTTTACGAACTACGAATTACGATTTAATTCGATTCCGAGCGTAGTTTTGCTGTTAAAAGTTAATTAACCAACGATTTACCATGCTTTCAGTAGGCCAAAAAGCCCCCGAGTTTACGCTGTTCAATACGAATAGAAAAGAAGTATCCCTGCACGATTTTCAAGGCAAAAACCTGATCATCCTGTTTTTCCCAATGGCTTTCACCAGCGTTTGCACCGCCGAACTTTGTGAGATGCGTGACAACATCAGTACGTATGCGGGGCTCAATGCTGAGGTAGTGGGTATTTCAGTCGATTCTCCGTTTACACTAGCTAAATTTAAAGACGAGCAAAAACTGCCGTTCGATCTGTTGTCTGATTTCAATAAGGAAATTTCTCAGGCATATGATACGTACTACGAAATGTTCACCATGAATCTGAGGGGCGTTAGCAAACGCTCTGCCTTTGTTATCGATGCAGAAGGTATTATCCGATACGCTGAAGTTCTCGAAAATGCCGGCGATGTCCCCAACTTTACGGCTGTTCAGGAAACACTCACTTCACTTAACTGATGATGAGTGATGAATGATAAATGATGAATTCACGGAGTAGTCATTCATCATTTATCATTCATCATTCATCATTCAAAACATGGCCTGGTATCATACATTTTTCAACGGGTTACCGCAGGAAGCTTGGAAAGCGGCTCAGACTGAGGAACAAACCCAGCTTGACCTCGAACTATTGGTCGAAACTCTGGATTTCGGACCGAGCGATCGTATTCTGGATGTGTTCTGTGGCTACGGTCGCCATGCGTTACCGCTAGCCAGAATGGGCGCTCGTCTAACCGCCATCGACATTTCACCGGAGTATATCGCCGAGGTGCAGGCGGTCGCTGATGCTGAACGATTATCGGTCGTAGCCATCAATGGTGATTTTCTGAGCATTGGGGAGAGTGAGATTGGATCGCCTGCGTCGTTTGATGCGGCTTATTGCCTGGGCAATAGTTTTAGTTTCTTTCCACGTACTGAAATGCTGGCCTTCCTGACACGTATCGCCGATCTGCTGAAACCCGGATGCCGGTTTCTGGCGCATTCAGAAATGCTTGCCGAGTCCGTTCTGCCGGATTATCAGGCGCGGAACTGGCAGCCCGTTGGCGACGATATATTGTTTCTGGCAGAGCACGAATACCATCCACTTGAGAGTCGAATCGACGCCCATCTGACATACGTGCGGAACGGACAGATACAGACACGTACCGCACAGCATTACGTTTATACTTTGGCCGAATTACGGCGGTTATTTACCGAGGCTGGCCTATCCGTTATTGCCTGCTACGGGACTATTGAGGGCGATGCGTTTGCGCTGGGCGATGAAGCAGTATGGGTGTTAGCTGAAAAATCAGCTTAATGAATTTAGTATACAAATAATTGATAAAGAGAGCACTAAACCATTCGATAAATTTATTGGAACGCGTAACCCTATACGCTATTATGAATACAATTTATAAAAGACTGTATTGAATATTTTTTAGATATTTGCTATAATTTTTTAAGAATCCCACCGTAATTACGTAATTTTCACGGGATTTAACACCGTTAACTGCTGACTAAGTACCTACTTCTATGCAGACTATTGAACGTAAAGTACGGAGCCGTGAGCAAACTCGTTCGGGCATCGTCAATACAGCCAAAGCTATCGCTAGCCGTGAAGGCTGGCAAGCCGTTTCGATCCGTAAAATCGCTGATGCGATAGAATATAGCGCCCCCGTTGTTTACGAATATTTTGATAGTAAAGACGTATTACTTGATGAAATTCGGAACGAAGGTTTTCACCATCTGGAACAGGAATATCAACGCATTCTGAAGTTATATCGTGACCCTGAAAAGCGACTTTTCGAAATCTCGGTTTCCCAATGGGAATTTGCCCGCCAGCAACCGGAAATTTATCAGGTCATGTACAATCTGGATGGCGCCTACTGCACAATGCCTGTTTATCAGTCCGAGGCTATGAAGGCTGTAAGCCATATTGTGAGCGACATAATTCACTCGTTTATTCCAAAGGCAAAAGAAACCATTAAGCGTTTGTATTTCCAGTGGTGGTCTGTTTCGCATGGCATGATTATGCTATCGATGCTCCTCAAAGACGAACAACCCCTCGATCAGTCTGAACAGGTATACCGCGAAACCATGCGCCGATTTGTGGCAGGGTTGAGGTAATTAGTCGTTTGCTTCCCGTCATTGGCCATTAGTCATTTGTCTTTGGTTAGTTGGACTGTTTACACCAGTGACAAATGACTAATGGCCAATGCTCAATAATGCCTACGACGCACTTCCAGCCCGGCGTTTTTCCTCTTCAGCACCACCGGTCCGTCGGCGGGAGGGTGAAATGGTTTCGCTGCCAAACCGGTACGTAAACGAAATCGTAGCCACCCGTGTATCCTGACGTTGATAGAACTGCTCGGCATAGTTTTCGTAGGTTGATGTGGCGTGGAGTGGGCTTGTGTAGAAAACGTCGGTTACGTTGAGCTTCAGCGTGCCTTTCTTGCTCCACATGCTTTTTTGCAGCCCCACATTCAGTTGGCCAAGTGGTCTGATGTCCAGAAAACCGTACAGCTGCCGCGACTGATAGTTACCTGTCAAATCGGCTGTCCAGCCGCGACCAAGCGTGAACGTACTGGTACTGTTCAGTGTATAGGCGGGTAACCCTTTGTTCAGGGATGTGCCGGCTAAATCACCGATAAACTTCTGATAATAAGCGACCAGATTATTGTCCATTGTCCACCAGCTTGTCGGCTGGACCGGAATGGTCATTGTTAGGCCATAATAGTCAGAACGCGTCAGGTTCTGGAAAGTCGATACCGCCTGACGGTTGCCTTCAGGAGCGGGCTGCACGACGTCGATAATCGGTTGATTGGTACGACTATAGCTGATTGACGTAATGAATTTTTGCCTGAACGTGTGCGTCAGCTCCATGTTATAGCTGGTTTGCGGAAAAAGTGATGGGTTGCCTGTGAAATACGTCGTTGCATCGATATAAGCCCGGAATGGATTGAGCTGATTGTACGTAGGCCGGTCGATCCGGCGGCTCAACGAGATGCTCAAATCATGCAGTTTCGACAACGTTTGTTTTACGAATACGCTCGGAAACAACTGAAAATAATTCCGTTCAAATCCGCTGTTGCCAATTACCTGTAGACCAGCAGCATTCGTCAGCTCGCTACGTAACCCGGCCTGAACCGACGTCTTTTTGATTGTTTTGCTGAAATTGACGTAGGCTGCACTAATGGTTTCGTCGTATCGAAACTGATTGGATTTACCCGTGTCGATTACGGCCTGCCCTTCGCGAATGTTTGTAAACAGAACATTATTGTCTGAATGAACAGAACTCACTTTTATACCACCCTCCAGTCGGGCCTGATTGGGTAGTTTGTGCGTATAATCAGCCTTGAACGAACGAATGTTCAGGCTACCGTTCAAATCACCGAGCAGAGTTGTCGGCGATTGAACAGGTAAGGTAAAGGATGTTTCCAGGTTCTGACGTCGGTGGGTTTCGTAATGGGCAAAATCCACATCGGCGGTTAATTCACGATTGCCCGTCGAGTCGAAGCTATGCTTCAGATTCATATTCACCGCTACGTTCGGCATCGACAGATTCCGGCGATTGGCCGATCGATAGCTGGATTGCAGATTGCCCCGTTCATCGAAGGTCTGCGTAACGTTTGGAATCCGGGCTTCGGCATTCATGGCCAATCCACTCACCACGGCGCCCACCAGCGTTCGTTTCGACAGCGAATAGTCGATTCCAGCCCGATACGTATTCGATATATAGTTGGTTTTGCCCTGATTGTCCTGATCGCTACTGCCAATAAACTGCTGATTCTGGTAGAAATTCCGGTGCAGCGTCAATTGGGTAAATACGTTCCGATCGCTATAGTTGTAGCTACCGAACAGGTTCAGTTTTTTATGCCGATGATTGAGGGAAACGCCACCCGTAAGTTTAGCGTATCGGCCATATCCGTAGCTGGCGTTTACACTCCCGTTTGTGCCCTGACGGCTGTCCTTCTTAAGCTTGATGGCGATAATGCCTGCGCTGCCAGCGGCATCGTATTTCGCGGGTGGATTCGTGATGAGTTCAATCTTATCGATGGAATTAGCTGGTAAACCACGTAGCATTTCGCCCAGTTCAGTGCCCGTCATCGGCACCCGTTTGCCATCAATTAAAACTAATACGCCTTGTTTCCCTCGAAGGGCGAGGTTATCGTTCTGGTCGACCGTTACGCCGGGTGATCGGCTAAGTACTTCCAGCGACGTAGCACCTGCGCTGAGCGGGCTCCCGTCCACATTCACCACAATCCGGTCGACCTCACGCTCGAAAAGCGGCTTGCGTGCCTGCACTGTTACTTCTTTCAATTGGGTTTTAGTGCTCGGTTTCAGGCGAAGGGAAGGTAAGTTTTGATCAGCTGAGGAAACCGAAAAAGTGGCCGTCTGCACGCGCTCGAAGCCTACCTGTGAGGCTGAAACAAAATATTGACCGGCGGGTAGCTGCTCAAACCGAAACGTACCATTGGCATCGCTAAACTCGGTTTTGACCACAACTGAATCAGTGGCGCGGTGAAGAGCAACCGTAGCAAATTCAATGATTTTCCCCTCTGCATCACGTACCGAACCCGAAATAATTGGGCCAGTTTTGGCATAGGCAAGCGTATGACCAGTGAAGCAAAACAGGAAGAGAAAACAGGCGCGTAAAGAGAACGTCATACCGGGCTGCGTTTAGGTTAGCTGAATTAATTTACAGCTAAAAGACCCGAAAATAATCTTGCAGCGCGGCAGTTCTCCACAAACGGGCGAAAAACGGTATCAATGGAAGAGACCGGGATGAGCGTAACGCCCATACGCTTTTCTAACCCTACGCTTTTAATGCATCGGCAGGGTTTTCACTTTTCCGCCAGCCACATCATCAACGCTGTGTTGAATAATAAAGGCATTAGGATCAACTTTAGTGACAATAGCGCGCAACCGACTGATCTCCAGGCGGGTGATTACAATATAGAGAATGCTGTCAATATCCTGGCGATTGCCATGCTTGCCATATCCGCCCTGCCCATTAAATAGGGTTACGCCCCAGCCTTGCTCAATAATACGTTCCCGAATGTCCTGATTCTGCTTTGAAATAATCATCACGGCAGTATGCTCTTCAATACCGTGAATAATAAAGTCTACCGTTTTGGAGGCAGCGAAATACGTAATCATTGAATAAAGGGCCGGATTAATGCCCAGAAAGAAAGCTGCTGCCCCAAAAATGAATAGGTTGAGCGCCAGGATAACATCACTAACTTTCAATATATGGCTGCTGCGGCTGATCAGCAGAGCCGCGATTTCGGTGCCATCTAGTACAGCTCCGCCCCGGATGGCCAACCCGATACCAGCGCCAATGAAGAAGCCACCGAAAATGGCTGTTAAGAGGAGGTCGGGGGTTACGTCGGGATAGGGAATGATGGTTAAACTGAGGGAAAGACCCGCAATACCCAACGTACTTCTAAAGGCAAATTGTCGGCCAAATTGCCGATATCCTAAGCCGATGAAAGGCAGGTTGATAATAAGCAGCCAGATCGGAAGCGGAATGTCGAACAGGTTCGCCAACAGCATCGAAACGCCTGTGACGCCACCATCGATGAAATGGCTCGAAAGGAGGAATCCTTTGATGCCCATGCCCGCACAAAGTATTCCGGCAATAATAAAAAGGGTATCTAATATTGGGCGATAGTAAGCAGACTGTCGGATCATTGAGTCGTGGTGAAGGTGTACCGTAATAGGTAGCCGGGAGTTGGCAGTTAGTCAGTTCATGGACTGTCAACTCCCGGCTAATCACTAATATAACCCCTCAATCGACAGATAACGTTCTCCGGTATCGTAGCAAAATGTTAATATTCGGCTTCCCGGCGCTAGGTCTGGGAGCTTTTTCGCGACCGCTGCCAGCGAAGCTCCCGACGAAATGCCGATAAAGGTGCCTTCTTCTCTGGCCGACCGACGCGCCATCTCGAAGGCGTCCTCTTTGCTCACCTGAATGGTTCCATCCAGAATATCGGTATGCAGATTCTGGGGAATAAAGCCCGCGCCGATGCCCTGAATGGGGTGAGGACCCGGTGCTCCACCACTAATAACAGGCGACAGTTCCGGTTCAACAGCGTATACTTTCAGGTTCGGAAAGTTCTGCTTCAGCACCTGACCTACGGCTGTTATGTGTCCGCCCGTTCCAACACCTGTGATGAGTACGTCGAAGCCTTGGGGAAAATCGTCCAGTATTTCCTGGGCAGTAGTGCGGATATGAACGTCGATATTGGCCGGATTTTCGAACTGTTGTGGCATCCAGGCGCCGGGCGTCAGGGAGACCAGTTCATGAGCCCGTTCAATGGCTCCTTTCATGCCTTTCTCGCGTGGAGTCAGATCGAACGCTGCACCGTAGGCCGCCATGATCTTCCGCCGTTCGATACTCATGGACTCGGGCATAACCAGAATAATTTTGTAGCCTTTTACGGCGGCTACCATAGCCAGTCCGATGCCCGTATTGCCCGATGTAGGTTCTATGATCGTGCTGCCTGTGGTAAGTATACCTTTAGCCTCAGCATCTTCAATCATTGCCAGCGCAATGCGGTCCTTAATGCTGGCACCGGGATTTGCCCGTTCGAGTTTTGTCCAGACTTCGAAGCCAGGAAACAGGCGGTTAATCCGTACGTGGGGCGTTTTGCCAATTGTGTCGAGGATGTTAGGCGCTTTCATGAAAAGTGGTTAAAGGGAGTAAAGCCGAAAGCGTACGGACGTACCAGTTACGTTTTCGGGTGCTTTAGATAACAAAATTGATGGGCTCGGCATTTTCCAGCGATTTTAGCCGGACTTCGGTTTGGTGTTGGTGAAATACCAGAGAGTGAGCCTCTACACTGCTTGTGAGCCATACGTTACCCCCGATTACCGAATCGTGGCCAACCGTCGTATGCCCCCCTAAAATCGTTGCATTGGCATAAATCACTACGTTATTTTCGATGGTAGGGTGGCGTTTTTTCTGAGCCATTGACTTGGCAACGTAAGTGGCACCGAGCGTTACACCCTGATAAATCTTGACATTGTTGCCAATAATGGTGGTTTCGCCAATAACAACCCCTGTACCGTGGTCGATAAAAAACGACTGCCCAATTTGGGCGCCGGGGTGAATATCGATACCCGTTTGTCCATGCGCATATTCGGTCAGCATCCGGGGCAGGAGCGGTACGTTTTGCTGGAGTAGAGCATGAGCAATCCGGTAAACCGCAATGGCATAAAAACCCGGATAAACCGCTACAACCTCTTCAATTCCGATTGCCGCCGGGTCGTTGTCGGCAATGGAATGCGCGTCGAGCAGCAGATTGTCGTAGATAGGCGGCAACTGCTCGAAAAAACGTTCTGTTATTTCGGTTGGGCTGGCGGGCAGGTTCTTCTCTAATGGACATAACAGCTTAATCAGCTGTTCGTGCAGGCTCTGATACGTCTCTTCAACGTGCTGCGATATCGACTTGCAGTCCTGCGTAACTGGAAACAGCAACCGCATCAATTGATCAATAAACCGTCCGGCATCGGGCCGCGAAGGGAGCTTATAACGGTAATGCGTTCGCTGTGTATGTAAGTGTTCAAGAAAGGAGCTGGTACTGGTAGTCATGACATTAGATTATAGCCCTGATGATTGATTCGTTGTTCGCGGTTTGTCGACTCTTAATCCCTTGGCGGGAAAAATACAAAAGCTAACCAAGTTTAGGAGTGGAAACTATACCCCATTCTGAGGAAACACTACACTAGGCAGCTGTTCGTTTAACGTAAAGAGCAGCATATCTGGTGAAGTAAATCATTGATTTTGAAACAAAATGTATACTACAAAGTTCGTCTGCTCAATCTGGATTTGAATTTGTACTGCAAATTATGGAATCAAATGAAGGGAATCATCATGTTAAGCAAAACCATAGGCACGTTTACTTTATCGCTAATCGCTACGTCATTGGTGGCGTGGTTGTTTGCCTTTGCCTGTAAGCCTGATAATGGCCCCGATTCTGTCGGTCAGGATTCAACAGATACTGGATCAGGTGCAGTGGCGGTTAGTATCGTCAATGCTTACCCCAAACTGGGGTTCGAAAACGTGGTTGAGTACACACACGCCAACGATGGCACGAATCGGGTGTTTGTGGTGGAGCAACCCGGACGCATCCGTGTCTTCGAAAACGACTCAACGGCAAGCGCGGCTGGTACGTATCTGAATATTACCAGCAAGGTATCTTCGGTGGCGAAACGGGGTTACTTGGGCTTGCCTTCCATCCAGACTTCAAGCAGAACGGATACTTCTTTGTCAACTATACAAAAGGGAATCCACTGGAAACGATCGTTAGCCGGTTCAAAGCCTCATCAGCGGATGCCTCCACCGTCGACCCGGCTTCTGAAGTAATTCTGCTTCGGTTTGCTCAACCTTATGCAAACCATAATGGTGGTAAAATCGTGTTTGGGACAGATGGCTATCTGTACGTAGCAACGGGCGATGGAGGAAGTGGGGGTGATCCGCAGAATAATGCCCAAAATTTAAGCAGTCTGCTGGGTAAAATTCTTCGTATCGACGTAAACAGCACTGAAAAAGGCAACTACGGCATCCCAGCCGATAACCCATACAAGGGCAATGCTACTGGCTATCGGGAAGAAGTTTTTGCCTACGGTATGCGTAATCCCTGGCGAATCAGTTTCGATGATAAAGGCCAATTATGGGCTGGCGATGTCGGTCAGGGGGAAATTGAGGAAGTTGATATCATCACCAAAGGCGGGAACTATGGCTGGCGAATTAAGGAAGGAAACGCCGATTACAATGCGTCGGGCAATAACGTGAATCCGGCGAGTCTGATTGCGCCCGTCTGGCAATATAACCATGACCGTGGCGACGTTTCCATTACGGGCGGGGTCGTTTATCGTGGAGCAGCTATTCCGGCACTACGTGGTAAATATGTGTATGCTGATTATGCGAGTGGGCGCCTTTGGGCATTAACGACCAGCGATAATGAAACAGCCACCAACCAGGAGCTTATTCCAACGGTAGGTTCGCCATCGGCCTTTGGCGAAGATCAGAAAAATGAATTGTACCTCTGCGATTATGGTTCAGGGCATATTTTCAAACTGATAAAGAAATGATTCGAATTGAATCGTATCAAAAAAGCCTGACTATAGCGGTCAGGCTTTTTTATTCTGTTGAAGTTGGTTTAAACTGTAAAAGCTATTAAGTTTCAGTCCTGTTTAGCGACAGTTCAAAAGCCACTCCTTCGAGCACTCGCTTGAAAATCTACCATTATAGACCGTATGACAACCTTAGTTGTTGAATCTCCCCTTGGTTTAGTACGTATCACTGGCGATGAAGCGGGCGTTTCAAAAATTTCCTGTACCGATATTCAGGAGGGGATGAGGTATCCTCTGGGCCACCGTCCGACGTCATCCCTGAACCAGTTCGGCACGCGGCAGAGCAGTTGCAGGAATACTTTGCCGGAGCAAGGCAAACGTTTGATTTTCTGATGAATCCGGTTGGAACGGCTTTTCAGCAAACCGTCTGGAAAGCCCTGCTCGAAGTTCCTTTTGGCGCTACGTTGTCGTATCTGACCCTAACCCGACGTATCGGCGATGAGAAAGCCATACGAGCCGTAGCAGCCGCTAACGGGCGAAATCCGCTCTGGATTGTGGTGCCCTGCCATCGGATTATCGGCTCCGACGGTTCGCTGACAGGCTACGCCGGAGGGTTGTGGCGAAAACGGTGGTTGCTGGATCATGAGCGTGTTTTTTCGGGCCACGAAACAGGCAGACAGTTATCGTTGTTCTAATGGGCGAAACCCCACGTATCAATGCCCTACCTACCACTATTACTGCTGTCAGTTGTGCTGCTAACCATTTCAGCCTGTGCACCGCGCTATAAAGGTCCGGTTACGGATCATTTCAATGGTGAGAAATTTTTTAATCCTGGTATGCCTGAGCGTACTTCAGGTGGTTTGCTGAAATGGCTGTTAAACCGCGACAAAGGACCGTGGCCGGAGCAGCCGGATGCATTTGTTGGTGCCCGCCCAGCCACGCGCGTAGAAGGCGACAGTCTGGTGCTGACGTTTGTAAACCACTCGACGTTTTTGATCCAAACGGACGGTCTTAACATTCTGACGGACCCTGTCTGGTCGGAGCGGGTTGGGCCAACCTCCTGGCTTGGTATCAAACGCAAACGCCCGCCGGGGTTACGTTTTGAGGAATTGCCACCTATCGACGTGGTGCTGCTAAGTCACAACCATTACGATCATCTCGATTTGCCAACGATCAAAAAGTTGGTTAAGGCGCATAATCCGCTGTTCGTTACGCCATTAAGGGTGTCGTACCTTCCCAAATCCGTTGACGGACGTACTACCCGCGAACTCGACTGGAACGATACGCTGAAAATAAACGACAAGCTCTGGCTTACCTGCACACAAGCTCAGCATTTCAGTAATCGGGGTATAGGTGACCGCGAAGAAACGCTCTGGTGCGGCTACCTATTACACACAAGTTTTGGCACCACGTACTTCTGTGGCGATAGCGGCTACGGGCCTCATTTCAAGCGTATTGGCCAGCTAGCCAAAACCGATTCGGCGAAAGGGCCAATTAAACTGGCACTTCTACCCATCGGTTCGTATCGGCCAGAGTGGTTCATGGCGCCTGTACACGTTTCGCCCGCTGGCTCCGTGCAGGCGTTTCTGGATTTAGGCGCTACGCAGGCGGTAGGAATTCACTTCGGTACGTTCCAGCAGGGCGACGACGGCTTGTTTGAACCCGCTGACGACCTGCGAAAAGCATTGCGAGCGAATGACGTACCGGAAGCGAAATTCCTGGTGCCAAAGGAAGGTCAACCGATGGTGTTTAAATAAACCTTGTCGGGTTTGAGAACCCGACTTCACGAGAGGAAGATACGCTAAAAAACCTCGGGTAGATTACGGCTCATCGACGTACAAGACGTAGCGTTAGTGTCCCTTCAAATGGACTTTTGGTGCTTTCGCTGATCTGCTCCGGCCCCATAAATACCTTTCCAAGTCTGACGGGCTTTCCGTGCATAGGGATGGGTAGTCGATAAAAAACAGGCTCAGGCTAAGTTCTTCTCATAAGCCAGGAAACGCAGACCCGGCCGGAAACCCAGCGTAATCTCACCCGCGTATTTATAGCCGAGCTTCGGGAATAGCTTTTGTGTGGCCTGGTTTTCCGAATTTGTATCGATACGTAAAAATACAATGCCGCGTTCAAGGGCAATCTGTTCAGCCTGAGCCAGTAAAGCGGCTGCTACTCCTTTGCCCCGATACGTAGGGTCAACGGCTAGTCGATGCGTTACAATGGCCCGCTGATTAAGGTCGAACCCAACCTGCGCATATTCGGGCTCCTGATCTTCGGTCAGTGCTGCTACGCCCGCCAACTGGCCGTCGATATCGGCAACCCAAAGCTGTTTTTTATTGATGTCCTCACTGAATACAGTTTCGTTTGGGTAGTGATCGTCCCACTGAAAATTTCCGGATTCATGCATCAGCGGAACAATACGTTTGAGAAGAGTTAACAGGGCGGGAATATCGGCGGGAGCCGCAGGGCGAATAAGCATACTGAAAAATGTCGTTGTGAATGATCTGAACTAAAGGACAACAATCCGGTCGCCATGACTTTTAGGCGTTGATGTTACGGTGAAGACGAGTTCGCCGTCGGAATCGTTGCGCATCTGGTGGGCAACCAATGGAGGAATTTCGACCCCTTGATTTGGTTTCAGGATTACGGTTTTGCCGTCAATCTCCATACTGGCTTCGCCCGACAACACGAAGAAAAATTGGCGGGCATGGTGGTGATAATGCTTAACTTCAGCTGTGCCCGATGGCATACGCTCCTGAATAATACTCAGTGAATCGGATTTAACCAGATGCCATCCATCGCAGCTGTTGCCCCACGTGTAATGTTCTGCATTCTGGCTACTGATGGGGTCAATTGACAGGGGTTTCATGTTATTTTCCTTCTTTCAGCATTTCTACCACCATCGTCAATTCGTTGACCGTGCTTTCGGGATCACCCGAGTAGCCGACGTGCCGGTAACGTACCCGGCCGTTTGTATCGATTACCACTTTGGTTGGAATGCCCAGTACTTTATAGGCTTTGGCTACCCGCTGCTGTTCATCGATGGGCACCACAAACGGATAGGGGTGTCTGCTCATAAAATCGTAGACCCGTTGCAGTGGTCCTCCTTCGCGGGTATTAACAAACAGAAATCGGACGTTTGGGTCATTCTGAAAACGGGTTTGAGCCTGTTGCATGGCCGGAAAGGAAGCTACGCATGGGCCACACCACGTAGCCCAGAAATCCAGAACTACCACTTTCCCGCGCAGGGCTGAGGACGAGATGGTACGTCCTTTCAGATCCGTGAGCGAAAAAGACGGGGCCGGTTCATTGATCAGTAACTGCCGTAATTCATCCCGCTGGTCGGCACGTATATCGGCTTCCAGATCGGCCAAATAACGATCAGCTTTAACCTCATCCTGACCCGGTTGCTTAGCATACCAGTTCCGTAGTGCATTTTTTAGTCCCGACGTAGCACTGCCAACCTGTATGGCTTCTTCAACGTAAGGCCGGGCGTCGGCGGCATGATTGGTACGTAATGCACAGAGAAAATAGCGTTCGTTGGTAAGCGGATCACTCGTGTCAACGTCCTCCGGATGCATCACCTGCTGATACGCTGTGTAGGCTTCCTTGTGTTTGTCCTGCTGCGTCAGCGTTCGGGCATACGTTGTCATCAACAACCGCTGCCGGCTCAATTTTTCGGCTTCCCAACTGCCTTTCAAATCCTGCGGTTTAGTCTGTGTTTTCAGTACGGTTAGGGCCCGTTCGGCCAGTAGTTGGGCTTCCGGCAAGGCACGCCGTTCTTCAGCCAGCAAACTCGCCATGGAGTTAAGCATCAATGGGTCTAGCTGGTTGGCGGGTTGAGGCTCAATAAACGCTAATAAGCCTTTGATGTCGTTGTTCTTGAAATATCCGTCCGTTATCATAACGGTCAGCATCGGCAGGTAGCTGGAAGCAGGAAAATCTTTAAGAAAGGCCTGATAAGCCGCTTTTTTGCGGGTCCAGTCCGGTTCATTCCGAATGCTCATGGCTCGGTCTTTCTGGGCCAGTGAACCCGTAGGGTCTACTTTTTTCTGCCGTTCGCGCAGGGCATTGGCTTTCGGAAAATCCCCCATGCTTTCGTATAACTGAACACCGGCGGCTATTTCGGCAGCTGTTGGCGCGGGTCGCGACGCCAGGTACGATTCAATCCCCGCTTTGACTTTAGGGCCATAGCCGGGTTTTTTCTGCTTTACTAGCGCAGCCAGATAATCCGACCAGTACTGTGGTCGCAAATCCGGGTGCTGGTTAAGTTCCTGTTCGTACAGAGCGACCACGCGGTTCGGTTCGGGTCGGGTGCCAGCGTCATACAGAAAATGAGTACGGGTAAAAACAGAGGCTTGCCCACCCGCAGCATGCGGAACCGCCTGTCCAGCTTCATCATAGACCATGATCGCACACAGGTCGATTTGCTGAGCCGCGTTTTTGATGAGCAGCATCGTTCCCGTTACGTTCTTTTGTGGAGCAGGCAATTGACCGATATAATCGCTTCCCTGCCGCACTAGCCTGATTGTTGTGGACCGGCCAATGGGCATCAACGCAGGAGCCCCATACCGCACGTACCGACCTTCAATCAGGCTATCCCTGAGCGATGTCGATGGGGGTGGAGTATACGTAAACGAAACGACCTGCCCAAGCTGCGGTTTCTCGGGTGAGTAGCAAAACTGTGCACTGACTGGCTGGTACACAACTGACAATAGCAGTAGAGCTGGTAAAAAGGGAGGTCTCATAACGGTACGTTTCTACGGCAGATTCAACATGCGTAGTAATGTGAGTTTTTCAGGAAACGGCTACTGGTTCTCGCCTGACGACGGGTTTCGATACGGCCCATAAGCCCAGGAACGTAAACAGGCCGTTGAGCAGCAGCCTTTCAAAACCAAACTGATAGCCACCAAACCAGGCCGCCGAGTTTTCGTTGACAATGTACGTCAATACAGGCGAAGCAAGGCAAATCCAGGGCACAAATCGATCCATGACCGGCCGCTTGCTGAAGATACCAAAACTATACAGGCCCAGCAGCGGCCCATATGTATACCCGGCAATGTCGAACACGGCCGTAATGACTTCCTTGCTGTTTAGCTGCCGAAACACAATAATGATGACGTAAAAAAGCAGGGAAAAGCCAATATGCACGATTTGTTTGATCCGCGACCGCTCGGCTTCCGGCCGGTTTTCGACGTTCATAAAGTCAATGCAAAAGGAAGTCGTCAGCGCAGTCAGCGCAGAATCGGCACTGGCATAGGTAGCGGCTGTAATCCCCAGCAGGAACGTAATGCCGACTACCAGACCAAGATGGTTGAGCGCCAGCATCGGGTATAAATCGTCGGTTTTGGCAGGTATTTCGATACCCTCGCGTTGCGCGAAGGCGTAGAGGAGTACGCCCAGCGACAGAAACAGAAAATTGACGAATACAAGCGTAACCGTAAACCAGAACATATTTTTCTGCGCTTCGCCGATGTTTTTGCAGGTCAGATTTTTCTGCATTAAATCCTGGTCCAGCCCCGTCATGACAATGGCAATGAACGCTCCCGAAATAAATTGCTTGAAGAAATTTTTGGAGTCGTTACCATCCCAGAAGAAAACCTGCGACATCGGACTGTTTTTTACAGTACTGACCAATCCACCAAATGATAGGTGCAACTCTTTGGAGATCAGGATGATCGTCAGGACGACGGCCGTAACCAGAAATACGGTCTGCAGGGTATCGGTGACAATAATGGTTTTGACGCCCCCTTTGAAGGTATAAATCCAGATCAGGCCAATGGTAATCAGCACAGACACTTCAAACGGAACACCCAGGGGTGTAAATAGGGCAATCTGCAATACCCCTGCCGCTACGTAAAGGCGGACGGCTGAGCCGACGCTGCGAGAAAGCAGAAAAAAACCGGCCCCCGTTTTATACGACCAGAATCCGAAGCGTTTTTCCAGATACCCGTAAATCGAAATCAGATTCAGTCGGTAATAAAGCGGCATCAGCACCGAGCCAATGACGAGGTAGCCGATAATGTAGCCCAGCACGACCTGGAAATACGAAAACCCAATTTTTCCAACAGCGCCGGGTACGGAAATAAACGTAACACCCGACAGCGATGTGCCAATCATGCCAAACGCAACTAACCACCAGGGCGACTGTCGGTTGGCGGTAAAGAACGTGGTTGTGTCGGCTCCCCGGGCCGTGTAAAACGAGACGGCAATCAACATCCCGAAATAGGCAATCAAGATAACTAAAGCGAGGGTGGTATTCATGGAGAAAATGGCAACTTTTCAGGCCAGAATGAGGTTATTCTATAGCGGGTCAACGGCTTTTATAAGTGCCCGTTTTACCGTAAATTTGCTAAGTAAACACGCTTTTCGCTCCCATGCAACCTTTTGAAGAAAACGATTGGTCGACCGAAGTTGATGTACTCGATGAGGTCGTTGAAACGGATGTTCATAACCTCGTCGTGTTCAATGACGATGTGAATACGTTCGACCACGTAATCGACACATTGATCGACGTTTGTCATCATACACCTGAACAGGCCGAGCAGTGTACGTTGCTGATTCATTACAAAGGTAAATGCGCTGTCAAGAATGGCTCATGGGATGAACTAGTCCCGATGCGTAATGAAATCTGTCGGCGAGGCATTTCAGCCGAAGTACTGAACTAATTTTGAATGATCGAATTGTTGAATGACTGACTAGCTGACCCAAGTAGATTCATTCGATCCATTCAACAATTCGA
This sequence comes from Spirosoma sp. KNUC1025, assembly GCF_045160025.1. GTDB lineage: Bacteria > Bacteroidota > Bacteroidia > Cytophagales > Spirosomataceae > Spirosoma. The sequence goes on along the minus strand of NZ_CP087139.1, from coordinate 4,858,571 downwards.
TCATTCAATCACTCTATCATTCAATAAAATTGGAATATCCCTCCAAACTTATAGAAGACGCAGTAAACGAGGTGTCGAAGTTGCCGGGAATTGGCAAAAAGACGGCACTTCGCTTGGTGCTGCACTTGCTCAAACGCGATGAAGAACAAACCGAACTGCTGGCGCAGAGCCTGACGGCTGCGCGCACGAAGGTTAAATATTGCCGTAAGTGCCATAACCTGTCGGATCATGATTTGTGTACCATATGCACGAGTCATAAGCGCGACCAATCGTTGGTTTGCGTAGTGGAAGACACCCGCGACGTACTGGCGATTGAAAACACTGCTCAGTATAAAGGGCTGTACCATGTGCTTGGCGGCATTATTTCGCCAGTTGAAGGCATCGGCCCAAGCGATCTGCAAATTGATTCGCTCATGGAGCGACTGCGTGGTTCCGAAGGGGAGCAGGTGCGCGAGATTATCCTGGCGATCAGCCCCACGATGGAAGGCGATACCACTGCTTTTTATCTGCAAAAAAAGCTCAAGCCGTTTAACCTTAAAATCTCGACTATCGCGCGGGGCGTCCCGATTGGTGGTGATCTCGAATATGCCGATGAAGTAACCCTCGGACGTAGTATACTGAGCCGAATCACTTATGAATAAACCGGGTCGGCAAAGTATCTGAAAACAGTCGGCTACCGGATAAAAAAATCTCGTTTCTTTGCGTCTAATGAACATCTCTAGCCTAAAAGGGTTGTTTATTAGACGCTTTTTTGTTTCCCATAAATCTACATTCCAATGAATCGCTCCGAGTTTTTGAAACTTGCTTTTAGTGCTTCGGCCGGGCTGGTCGCTTTTCGCTCGTTTGGTGGCTGGTCCGACGCTTCGGCACTTGCTCAGGCAGAAGGTCCGTTTAAGTTACCACCGTTGCCCTTTGATGCTGGTGCGCTTGAACCGCATATTGATAAAATGACGATGGAAATTCACCATGATAAACATCATAAAGCGTATGTGGACAATTTGAACAAGGCGGTAGCTGGAACCGACATGGCAAAAATGGACATTGATGCGTTGGTAAAAAGCGTAAATGCCAGTACACCGGCAGCGGTACGTAATAATGCGGGCGGGCACTGGAACCATACATTCTTCTGGAACATAATGGGGCCAAACGCGGGTGGTGCTCCGAAAGGCGCGCTGGCGGATGCTATCAACAAGAAATACACGTCATTCGATAATTTCAAAACTGAGTGGGGGAAAGCGGCTACGGCCCGCTTTGGCTCAGGCTGGGTATGGCTGATCAAAAACGGCAACGATGTTGAGATCATTTCAACCCCCAATCAGGACAACCCACTTATGGCGCTGGCCGAGAAAAAGGGAACCCCGGTGCTTGGCCTCGACGTGTGGGAGCATGCTTATTATTTGAAATATCAAAACCGTCGGCCAGAATACGTAACGGCTTTCTGGAACGTAATCGACTGGAACAAAGTCGGTAAGAATTTCGCCTAGGCGAGTATAGTACGTGTATAGAGTCATAAGGGTATACAGTTTAGATCGTGCTAACTTTATACCCTTATGACTCTATAACTTTATAACAGCCTGCTAAACTTTTGTATTTTTGCGAAAATAGTTTTAGTCTATGTTATCCGAAGAATTATACAATGAAATTCCGTCGCTGGACCTGGCGGATTTCACCTCGGGCGATCCCGAACAGAAAGCTCGTTTTGTGCAGGATTTAGGTCGTGCGTTCAATCAGATCGGGTTTGTTGCCATCCGTAACCACGGGCTAACCGATGAATTGACAAAGCGGTTGTACGATTCCGCTCAGAAATTTTTCTCCGCTCCCGACAGTGTCAAACAGAAATATGAGCATCCTGAACTGAATGGCCAGCGTGGCTACATCGGAAAGGGAAAAGAAACCGCCAAAGGATTTAAGGTGGCTGATTTAAAAGAGTTTTATCACATTGGCCAGCCAGAGCCAGAAGGGGATATGCCAGCCAACGTATTTCCGGAAGAATTTCCTGAATTCAGTGAGGCAACGCTTGAAGCCTATCGGACGCTCGAAAATGCAGGCAAGCAATTGCTTCGGGCAATTGCGCTTTATCTGGAACTACCCGAAAATTATTTTGACGACAAAGTTCGGAATGGCGATAGCATTCTGCGGGCCCTGCATTACTTCCCGCTCGATCCGAATACGACGCCTGATGGAGCCGTTCGGGCAGCGGCTCACGGCGACATCAACCTCATTACGTTGCTGATGGGTGCATCGGCTGATGGGCTGGAAGTGCTTCGGCGGGATGGCAAATGGATTGGCATTACGGCGCTGCCGGATCAGGTAGTTGTCAACGTTGGCGACATGCTCGACCGGCTAACCAACCATAAGCTGAAGTCGACGATTCACCAGGTTGTGAATCCGCCCCGCGAAAAAATGAATCAGTCACGCTATTCGATTCCGTTTTTCATGCACCCGCGCGCCGATATGGACCTGACCAGTCTGGAGAGCTGTATCGATGCTCAGCATCCAAAAATATACGTCGATATGACGGCAGGCGAGTTCCTGGATGAACGATTAATGGAACTTGGTTTAAAGAAAGCGTAGATTGCCACGTTTCCTTCCCGAAAGATGGGCGAACCTGTTTCGGGAAGGAACATTTAGATTCCCTGCCTCTATCCCAATTGCATGCTGCCACATCTATCGACCGTCAAGCCTGTCCGCCGAATCCGGCATATCATCTTTCTGAAAGATGTGTTGATACTGGCTCTGACGACGTTTGGTGGTCCACAGGTTCATCTGGCCATGTTCTACGAGCGGTTTGTGCAGAAACGGCGATACCTGACTGAAGAAGAATTGCTGGAATTGAATGCACTGGGGCAGGTATTGCCGGGCCCAACCTCTACCCAAACCATCACGGCTTTAGGCTTCAAAATCGGTGGTCCTAATCTGGCTTATATTACGTTGATCATCTGGGTTTTGCCGGCTGTGAGCATCATGACCGTCGCGGGCATGGGTGTTTATTACCTGGAAAAACACCATCTGTCACTGCAGTTTGCGCGCTTCATTCAGCCGATGGCCGTTGGGTTCATGATCGTGGCCGGGTACCGGATTGGTCAGAAAGTTATCAAAAATAAGGTTAGCCTGGCGCTGGCCCTCACAGCGGCACTGGTAGCGTACGTGTTCCGCTCGCCGGTGATGACCCCCATTGTATTACTGATTGGGGGCGTAACGACAGCTCTGGCGTACCAGAAGCAGGAGCGCATGGAGAAAAAGCCACTTCGGGTTCAGTGGTCTAATTTCTTTTTGTGGCTGGGTGTGTTCATTGGCGCTGCCATATTGGGCGCCATTACCCAATCACTGCCCGTACGTTTATTTGAAAACTTTTACCGTAACGGTAGCTTCGTTTTCGGTGGGGGACAAGTGCTTACGCCCATGCTGTACAACGAATTTGTCGCGTTTAAGTGCTACCTGTCTCACGAAGAGTTTTTGTCGGGCCTTGGGTTAGTTCAGGCCGTACCGGGTCCCGTATTTGCCTTTGCTTCCTACATAGGGGCGTTGTCGATGCGTGACGCTGGTATGCACGGGCAAATATGGGGGAGTATTGTGTCGACAACCGGAATTTTCCTGCCCGGTACGTTTCTTATCTTCTTTGTTTATCGGTTCTGGGAGCAGCTAAAACGGTATCGGGTCGTTCGGGCATCGCTGGAAGGCATCAACGCAGCCAGTACTGGCCTGACCGCTGCCGCGGCTATTGCACTCTTCGAACCGATGGCTACGCACTGGCCGTCAGTCGTTATTGTTCTGATAACAATTGGCTTGCTGCTTTACACAAAAATTCCGCCTTATGTGCTGATAATGGGCGGTTTACTGGCGGGTATTATTCTATAAATTCTCTTCTCAGCTTATGAAACGGTTGGCCTGTCGGGTGGGTTTAGTGTGTCTGTATCTATTGACTACCTTGCTTACCCCTTCATTCGCACAGCCTGAAAGAGCGGGCACAGGAGCCACAAAGCCGTTCGTATTAGGATTGGTCGATGTCATTCAATCAAAGGAATTAGGCGAAGCCCGAACGTTGAATATTTACCTGCCTCAAGGGTACTCAAACGATTCTCTGGCTAATTACCCGGTCATTTATCTGCTGGATGGCTCTGCCGATGAAGATTTTATTCACATTGCGGGGCTGGTTCAGTTTGCTAATTTCCCTTGGGTAAACCTGCTGCCAAAGTCAATTGTGGTTGGTATTGCCAACGTTGACAGACGACGCGATTTTACGTATCCGACAACGATTCAAAAGGACAAAACGGATTATCCCACCACCGGCCATTCGCAGCAGTTTATCGCTTTCCTCGAAAAAGAGTTGCAGCCTTATATTCAGAAGACATACAGCAGCAATCCAGCAAAAATGCTTGTCGGCCAGTCGTTGGGTGGACTAGTAGCCACGGAAATTCTATTCAAAAAACCGCACTTGTTTACTCACTACGTGATTGTAAGCCCGAGTTTGTGGTGGGATAATGAATCGTTACTGGCGTTTAAACCAGCCATTTTGCAGCCAGACTTTCGCCAGAAAACGGCAGTTTTCGTTGGCGTAGGAAAAGAGGGGAAGATAATGGAAGCCGACGCCAGGCGATTAACCAACCTGCTGAAAAAGGCACCAACTCTGAGTGTGGGTTTTCAATACTTCGCTGATGAGAACCACGCAACTATTTTCCATCTGGCAGTCTACAGAGCGTTCGAGCAGTTTAAGAAAAAATAGACGTAGTGCCGACAATTTTAGCCGACACTACGTGCTTATTTAGAGCCTTTGGGGTCTATTTCTTTATAAAAATACGAGCTTATTCCCTTAAATGGGACGTTTAAACAGGTTCTTACCTCACAGTTCATCTGACAGGAACTTTCGGATGGTTTGGTAGGGGCGAAGGTTGTTTGTCTTACCGTTTGCGCCATTCACAGCTGGTGCTCCGTTGGGGCGAGGCTCGTTTGAACGAGTACGATTGCTGTTATGAAGCGAAAGCATTTCCTTACGTAACAGCCGTTGTTCTTCGTCGCTCATGGTACTACGTGTAGCTTCGCCCTGACCGTAACCGTCGTTGAAATTGCTGATGCGACTATCGGTTTGCGCGAGTTTCAGTTCAGATAGCAGTTCATTCAGGTCATTGCTGATGGTTTGCCGTTGTTCTTTTAGCTCGTCGAGGTTCGGCAGCAATTCAAGATTATGTTGCAGTACGTTCTGCTGCGTCCGTTGTTCAGCCAGTTGTGCGTCGAGAGGGGCAATTTCCTTATCCAGCCGCTTCAGGCGCCGACGCAGCTTCCACAACTTTATATCGGCCTGTAGCCATCGAAACCAGAAAGCCGACAGAACCGGCAGGGCAATTCCCAGACATACGGCCCCTGCCAGAGCAAACAGAATACCACTCAAGACAAACGATAGCAATGCCCAGGGGCTATTGACCAACGCTAGGTTCAATTCGCTCGACTCACTCAGCTGCTTCTCGATTTTGCTCATCGTAGACGGGCTCAGTACCTGCGTAGCGGCTGTCGGGTCAGTATTAAGCTGAAGTTGCCGAACCGATTTATTAATCGCTGCTTTCAGCTGATCGGTTCGGTAGGCTTCGTACCGAAACCAGCCAAGCACAGCCAGCGTAAGTACGGAGAAAATGGCCAGACCTATCTTGAATCGCTCGTACTTAGTGCGGTTTTCCTCGGGTTTTTCCTGATACGGTTTTTCAATAAGCCGATCATAAGCTGGTTTCAGCAGAATAGATACCATCGCCAGACCGACGGCAAATGCCCAGGCTTCGTTGGTGTTACGTATATTCAGAGCGTAAGCGACGATTTCGTGTGAAATAATCAGGTCACCAGCTAGAAATGAAATACCGGCGATTAAAAACAGAATCCCGGCCAGCAATGAATAGTCGGGCGAGGCTTTGGTCCTACGTTCCCGCAGATTTTCCCGGTCAGTTTCCAGTGCCTGACGATCGGCTTCTTTTTGTTTTACCTGCTTATTTAGTCGTTCGACCTGAAGAGAATAATTCTGCAAATCAGCATACGCTGTACGGTTTGCGTCGGTCGCTTCGGTCAATTTTTGTTCCGTAGCGGACAGTTCAGTACGTTTCTCCTGAATCCGTTCCGCAAGCCAGTCGGTGTTGATCTGACTGGATAAATAGCCCTCATATGTTTCCCGATTGACACCTTCAACACCGCTTGCATAGCCGTGCTGAAAGTCTGGGTTATTGGTTGGTTCCATAATCAATTCGTTTTCGAGTTGTCAAGTTGTAAGGGTAGATCATTAACGTCATCTCGTTCTTTATAACTCGTAAACTTTTATAACTCAATAGATTGGCAACTAGTTAAAAAACGCTTCCCGCTGTTTGTCTGTAAGCCGGTCACGAAGACTGCGGGCCAGTTCAAACTCGCTCAGAAATAAATTAACAAGTCGATCCCGCTGAGCGTTCAATTGGTTCCGTTCCGCTTCGGCCTGGTTCATGGCCACAACGACGGGCCATTTCTGTATCCGAATGGCATCGACTTCCTGTTCTAACTGCCCTATTTCGCTTTCCCAAACGGGTAATTTCTGTACCTGAGATGCGATTAGCGTGCGGTTCGAGGCAATTGTTCGAAGTTCAGCCTGCAACGTAGCCAGCAGGCTCAAAAAGAGTTTTCCGGAAAGCAAAAACACAAAAAAAATAAAGAGAAACAGGCCTGTAGCTGTTGCTACAGATTGCGTTTGCAGGGCATGGACAAAGACAAATACTGAACTAGCTAATGGTAAGCCAACCTCTTCAATAATCCGACGTCCTGATAGCCGCGTTTCGGAATCGTAGAAAACGGAAAACCGGCCAAACAGATTAAACATACCAGCCAGAAATACGCCTACGCTGATCCATTGGTTCGGAAAGGCGGGTTGTAGCGTTACGTCAACCAGAAAGAACGTACCGATACACAGCGCTACAGACAAGCACAGGCTGGCTATCGTTCTGATCAGGTTCGTTGGGGTGGCCTGGCTGGTACGCAGATCGTTCGCTCGATTGCGCAAGGTCGTTAGCTGATTTTCCCGCTGTTCAATCAGCAAATTCAGTTCGCCAATTTTTTCGCTCTGCTGGTCAACGAAAGCTTCGAAGGGCGCCGATTGTTGAGCAAACACAGCGCGGATCTCCGCGATTTTTCCATCCGCCTGCGTATCAGAAAGGCCAAACAAAACGCCCTCATCCCGTAAGAATTCATCATCAATGAGCCAATCGGGTAAAGCGGTGGCTGGCGGAAACGGAACCGGCTCCGGAGCAAAAAATAGCTCGCCCTCGAATGGCTTTGGTACCACCGTATTTGCTGCAACCGGAGCGGATGCAGTAGGCGAGGTCACCGGTATGGGCGACGAAGAATCATGGGCAAAAAAGGTAAACAGGCGTTTGAAAAGCGTCATTATAGTGGCCGGACAGCCAGTGCACTTGCCGGATCAGGTTGTTATTGAGAAAACGGCCGTAAATACGTAAATAGTACTTAATCGGCCCAAGCCGAAGTAGAATTGGATCGAAAATATTTTACCCTTAGGGATGTAAACTCAAGCATGTAGCTATACTGACTGAGAGCAGTTGTGAAGCACTTTACGTTTTCTGTCGCGTAAATTCAGTTGTTTGTTTACCCAAAGCCACCAGTTATTTACCTCTCTTGGCGTCGCACGTTTTTTTGTGTCAGTTTCGTGGCTGGCAGTTGTTGCTCCAGATTAATTGCGACTGCTACTAACCCCCATCATTTCCCATGAAATTTCCCGCTGGTGAGCTGTTTATTGTTGGCTTTTTTCTGATCGGCGTCGGCTTTCTGAGCGTCGCGTATTATATCTACCAAAGTCATCAGCAACTGGTAAAAAATGGCATCGCGACCAAGGGCGTCGTTATTAGTATGCATCGAATAAAACCAAGGGAGTATCCGGTGGCACCTTCTATTCGTTACCGGGTACTGGACGGCCGAGAATTGGTATTTCACAGTTCAGTTGGCCAAAACCCGCCCGCTTATCAAATTGGGGATGAAGTGACCCTGTATTACGATCCACTTCACGCGGAGAAGGTAGAGCTGGACGGTGATTACCTGATGGTGTACGTGATGGCCGGGATTGGCGCGGTGTTTCTACTTTTATCCGTCTGGAACGTTGCCGAGTCTACGGTTATCATCTGGAAGTGGTTATTCGCCGATAAAGGAATGTACTGACAAACACCTCAATAAATTTAGTTAGATCCAGCATAGGTCCACCCTGCGTATTATCGCAGGAACATTCGCTGGAGGGCTCCCCAAAGTCGTCGTTTCAAATTCTGGTCAGCTTCAATGGTTGGCAGCGAGTCGGCCATCAGGAACGTAATACCCTCAAACCGAACGGGCGCGTAGCGATCCATCATAATATCGAGATCGATCCGTTCGAAAGGCACGCCAAACGTAATGAAGTGATGGATGTATTTGCCGCGCAGCAATTCAGCAAAATTTACATCCCGAACCCCATGTAAATTCAGCAGATCAACACCATTGACATTGAGGTTAACGGCCTTCAGAATTTTCTCCAGAAATAGCAGATTACTTGGGTCCAGAGCTTCGTCGGCCAATAGCAGAACTTTATGATTAAGCTGTGGTAATCGGGGTTGCTGCTGAACGGGTGGTAGTATGGATGGAACCGTTGGGCGCGGGGGCGGTTCGGGTAAGGGCTCAGGGGTTAGTTTCTGTAAGGCGGGTTCCGAAAGAGTTTCAATCGAAACAGCTACGTTAAGATCGGGTTGAATGGACGTAACACTCTTAGCCATTGGTTGGGCCGCTAATACGTCCAATTCTCTCAGTAAGTCGAAAGAAGGCGCAGCCAGTGGATCAACAACAGTATCATCTACGATTACCGATAGGGATTCAACGGGTTGTTCAGCTGACATCCATACGTCGTCCGCCAGCCGAAAAATGGGATCAGCCTGGTAAAAGGTTTGGTAAAAATTTTTGGCTGACATTGGAATCGAATAAATAGATATTGGTAATTATGGCAGCTATGGTAATCGACCCCTGTAGTATTTGATTTAAATTAATCTATTCAAATCAAATACTACAGGGGTCGGCTGTGATTGTTCAGGACTCGATTTATCAGGCAATCACCGCCTGGCGATGAATAATCGCTTCACGATCGGGACTAGTCGAGATAAAATTGATGGGTAGCCCAAGCGAATCTTCCAGAAAATAAACATACGTAGCCAGTTCAGCCGGTACGTCGATAAAGGACCGAATGTCCGTTAAATCAGCCTGCCACCCTTTAAACGTTTTATAAATCGGCGTTACGGCCGTATCGCACAGGTCATAAGGTAGCTGTTCGGTAACGGTACCATCGGGTAGTTGGTAGTGTGTGCAGACCTTTATTTCGTCGAAAATATTCAATACGTCTACTTTCATCATCACCAGCTGCGTAACGCCGTTAATCATAATGGCGTATTTCAGAGCGGGCAAATCCAGCCAGCCGCACCGACGTGGGCGGCCGGTAGTGGCCCCAAACTCACGTCCTTCCTTACGAATACGTTCGCCGGTTTCGTCGGAAAGTTCAGTCGGAAATGGACCGCTTCCTACGCGGGTACAATACGCTTTGAAAATACCGTAAACATCGCCAATCTGACGGGGCGCTACGCCAAGCCCGGTACAGGCGCCCGCGGTCATTGTGTTCGACGACGTAACGAATGGGTACGAACCAAAATCAATATCCAGTAGCGAACCCTGTGCACCCTCAGCCAGCACTTTTTTGCCATCCGTGAGAGCGTTATTAACAACGTATTCACTATCAGTCAGTTCGAACTGCTTCATGAATTCGACAGCTCCAAAAAATTCCGCTTCGGCTTGCGGAAGCACCGAGGCATAATCAAAATTGTTCTGCTCCAGAATAACTTTGTGTATAGCCACCAGTTTGTTGTACTTATCCCGAAAATTTGGCGACAGGACATCCCCAACGCGCAGCCCCTGACGAGCTACTTTATCCTGATACGTTGGTCCGATGCCGCGCAGAGTTGACCCGATTTTCGAATCGCCTTTGGCCTGCTCATAAGCTGCATCCAGAAGCCGGTGGGTGGGGATGATGATGGAAGCTTTCTTGGAAATTTGCAGATTTTGGGTCAGGGCCAGATTGTACTTTGCCAGACCGTCGATTTCTTTCTTAAAAACAATCGGGTCGAGTACGACGCCATTGCCAATGATATTAAGAATATCGTTGCGAAAAATACCAGAGGGAATCTGGTGCAATACGTGCTTGAACCCGTTGAATTCAAGCGTGTGTCCGGCATTTGGACCGCCCTGAAAGCGGGCTACAACCTGGTACTGTGGTGCCAATACGTCCACAATTTTACCTTTCCCTTCATCGCCCCACTGGAGGCCTAATAAAACATCGATCATTATGATTGGCCGCTAAAACGGCTGTAGTTATACAGATTCACTAAGAGTACGTAGGTCTTTCTCTGGTGCTGGTTGAATATCCCGAAACGTAAAGGCCATTGGTCCGGAGCCAAATGCGTTGAGATGTGCAAGCCGCTTTTTGGCCTCTTCTACAGTCGGTTGATGCCCGTTCGGAACCCACCAGAGCACTGTTGTCAGCTGACCGGGTTTCTCAAACCATTTCCGGCGATCTTTCATTACGTCGGTATGCAGGCTTTTGAAAACAAAGGCCTGTAGCTTTTCGGGAGATTCCCAAACGGACATGTTTACAATAATACGGTCATCGTCGAAGGGACGAAAATCCGTTGCGTTATTGCCATCACCTTTCAATCGCCAGATAAACCCATCACTTTGCTCGGCCAACTGGTTTATGGTATCGAGCTGTGCAACAAAATCGGCCATAATCGGGTGATCGATGGTCGGGGCAAGCATCCGGGAAATATTCAACTGAGCAAGGTGGGGCATTGATACAGGTAAGCTGAAGTTTTCTTAAACTCGACTCATCAACTGACTTTCAGGCTGGATTCCAGAAAAGCTAAGGCGTTTGTCAGCGGTTAGTTTTCGATAGGTTCCTGTATGGCCTGCTGATCTTTTTCAGTAACCTGCCGGTTTTCGCAGAAATCGCGGGCGCAGGAGCCGTAAAAAATCAGCGAATGGTGCATCACTCTGAATTTCAGCATGTCGCCGACCATGTTCTGAATGTTCTGAACGCGCGGGTCGCAGAACTCCATTACTTTATGGCAATCGGTACAAATCAGGTGGTCGTGCTGACGATACCCATAGGATTTTTCATACTGAGCCAGGTTCCGGCCAAACTGGTGTTTCGTTACCAGATCGCAGTCAACCAGTACGTCCAGCGTGTTATAAACGGTTGCCCGGCTGACGCGGTACTTCTTGTTTTTCATGGAGATATACAACTCATCCACGTCGAAGTGATCCTGCCGGTTATAAATTTCTTCAAGAATGGCAAAGCGTTCGGGTGTTTTTCGGAGACCCTTTCGTTCGAGGTAGGCCCGAAAAATCATCATCGCTGCCTCTAAATTCGATTGTGTCGGAGCAGGCATATCCAGATCCAATTAAGTGAAAGTGCAAAGGTACGGGTTTGTCGTTAACAGTATTCGGTTTGCGGCCTGAAACCAGCGTTTATTCGCTGACGTAGTCAGCCGAATACTGTGAACCGATATCATGAGTCGAAGCGAATTACTTCAAATACACCGGCCACACGTTCTATTTTGCGCATAAGTGTTTCCAGATGGCCCGTGTCGTGAACGTACAGACGAATGTTTCCTTCAAAGATGCCATCTTTGGAGTCGATAGCTACGGACCGCATATTAATATGTAGCTCATTGCTGATAATCCGCGTTACGTCGTTGATTAATCCAACCCGGTCGGTACCCGTGATTCGAAGGCCAGCCAGAAAAGCCAGCTCTTTCTGAGAGGTCCATTTGGCTTTAATAATACGGTTGCCATGATTCGACATCAACTCAACAGCATTCGGACACGTAACGCGGTGGATTTTAATGCCATCATTAATGGTTACGAAGCCAAATACGTCGTCGCCCGAAATCGGATTGCAACACTTGGCAAGCGTATAGTCGATCCGGTCCATGTCTTCCCCAATGAGGAGCATATCGGCGTCGGCCCGTTCGCCATGAATTTTCTTCAGCTCTTTAACAAATGCCTTTGCATCGGGCAGCGTATCCGTATTGAGTTTGTTCGTCCGGTTCTCTTTCGCTTCCTTATCGGCCTTGAACTTTTTTAGTTCCTGTACGTCGATGTGCCCTTTGCCAACCCGGTAGAAGAAGTCGTCGGACGTTTTAGAACCGAAATAGGCCCGCAACTGGTTGATGAGCTCGTTGGTCATCTCCATGCGCAGGATACGCAACTTCTTATTAACCAACTCCCGACCGTCAATGACGTACCGCTTGTTGTCTTCCTTGATTAAATCCTTAATCTTGGTTTTGGCTTTCGACGTAACCACAAACCGCAGCCAGTCTTCGCTGGGTTTCTGCCGGTTCGACGTAATGACTTCTACCTGATCGCCATTCTGTAAAACATAACTCAAAGGCACAAGCGTATTGTTGACTTTTGCCGCCATACAGCGCGCACCAATCTGGGTGTGTATGTCGAAGGCAAAATCAAGGGCGGTTGCGCCACGTTGAAGTACCTGCAAGTCGCCTTTAGGCGTAAAGACAAACACTTCTTCGCTGTAGAGATTACTTCGGAAATCATCGACAAACTCAATGGCAGCTTTTTTGTCGCCACTTCCCGCCGACTCGATCAGGTCACGTACCTGACTAATCCAGGCTTCAATACCGGCGCCGGTTTGCGTATCATTGCCTTTGTACTTCCAGTGGGCCGCGTAGCCTTTTTCCGCAATTTCATTCATTCGCTCCGTACGGATCTGCACCTCTACCCACTGTCCCAATTTGCTCATAACCGTAGTGTGAAGGGACTCGTAGCCATTGGCACGTGGCGTACTGATCCAGTCTTTCAGCCGGTCGGGATTGGGCTTGTAGTGGTCCGTTACGATGGAATAGGCTCGCCAGCAGGCTGCTTTTTCTTCTTCGGGCGGTACGTCCAGAATGATCCGAACAGCGAACAGATCATAAATTTCTTCGAACGGTTTTTTCGATTTGCTCAGTTTATTCCAGATTGAATAAATCGATTTCGGACGACCCTTAATGATGTATTTGATTCCTGTTTCAGCCAGATCCTTTTCAATGGGTTCTATAAAACGACCGATGAAGCGGTCGCGGGCCAGTCGGGTTTCGCGTAATTTTTTGGCAATTTCTTTATACGCTTCCGGCTCAACATGCTTCAGGTACAGGTCTTCCAACTCCGACTTGATCGTGTATAAACCCAGTCGGTGCGCGAGCGGAGCATAGATATAAATGGTTTCGGAGGCAATCTTCAGCTGCTTGTCGCGTGGCATCGACTCCAGCGTCCGCATGTTATGAAGCCGGTCGGCAAGTTTGATCAGAATGACCCGAACATCGTCCGAAAGTGTCAACAACATCTTACGGAAATTCTCAGCCTGCTGAGACGTACCGTACTCGAAATAGCCCGATATTTTGGTTAAGCCGTCAATGATTCGGGCAACTTTAGGGCCGAACGCCCGGTCGATATCAGCAATGGTGGTATCCGTATCTTCCACGACGTCGTGGAGAAGGGCAGCCACAATACTGGTGGTTCCCAGACCAATCTCCTCAACGGCGATCTGAGCAACAGCCAGCGGATGGTAGATATAAGGCTCTCCTGAACGCCGACGCATATTTTTGTGGGCTTCAGCAGAGGTATTAAACGCGCGTTTGATGAGTTTGGCGTCGTCGCCTTTCAACATCGGTTTTGCCGCCCGTAGTAGTCGCCGGTAGCGTTTCAGGATTTCCTGGCGCTCCTGCTCTAGGTCGATAACGGGTTCAGCAGTGGCATTCATCATAAATGGCTTATTTGCGAATAGTGATTCATGGTTGTACTCTACTACCAAGATAACAAAATAATAATCGATAATTGATGTGCCGGACTAAGTAAATTTATCATTTATTGCTATAGTCAGTTCTCCGGTAAAGAAACCTGAGGAAAAAATGGGAGGATGTTAGCGTACAAATAAATTTTTTTATACTTTTGCACCCTGAAACGCTCAAACAGCCACCGGTTGTGGGAGTTACAGATCTGCGGGCGTGGCGAAATTGGTAGACGTGCCAGACTTAGGATCTGGTGCCGCAAGGCATGGGGGTTCGAGTCCCTCCGCCCGTACCAAGTTTTGAATGACTGAATGATTAAATGATTGAAATAAATGCTCCATAAGCTATTCAATCATTCAATTACTCAGTCATTCAGTCATTTTAAACCCATAGAAACGTGGATATTTCCTTAGAAAAAGCCAGCGATACCAACGCTTCACTAAAAATAACGCTGACGCCAGCCGATTATAAGCCAGAAGTAGATAAGAAACTGAAAGACTACGGTCGTAAAGTTCAGTTGAAAGGTTTTCGGCCTGGTCATGTACCTGCTTCCCTGGTACAGAAAATGTACGGCAAAAGCATTCTGGTTGACGAAATCAATTCAATGCTGAACCGGACCGTTAGCCAGTATATCCGTGAAAATAAACTACAGGTAGTAGGTGATCCGGTCCCAAACCGGGAAGAAGCCGATGCAATCGATTGGGATAACCAGACCGATTTTGCTTTCAGCTATACATTGGGTCTGGCCTCTGAATTTGATATCGATTTCAGCGATTTACCTAGCGTAACCCAATACGATATTCAGGCGGGTGATGCCGAAGTAGACAGCACGATTGTCGATCTGCAGAAGCGTTTTCACACCCATACGCACGGCGAAGAAGTTGGCGGAGACGACACGATTTACGGCGAATTAAAGCAGGTAAACGTTGCCGAAGGCGAAACGGGATTCTCGGCTAAAACCGCACTGCCGTTAGACAAAATGGCTGAAGAGTCTAAAGGTCAGTTTGTTGGTAAAAAGAAAAGCGATGTCGTTACGTTTGTACTCGACCAGGCATTCTCCGATGAGCGGGCACGCGCCAATGCAACGGGTGTGAAACCAGAAGAAGCGGCAGCGTTAACCGGCGAATATACGTTTGAGATCGATGATATTACCCGCCACGAACCCGCTGAACTGAATCAGGAGTTATTTGATAAAGTACTGGGTGCTGGTGCCGTAGAAAACGAAGAACAGTTCCGCACGAAAGTGGCTGAAGTTATCCGGAGCAATTATTCGCGTGAATCAGCGCAACTGCTGCGGTTAGATATTGAGAAAACATTGCTCGATAACACGCCGATCTTGTTGCCCGACGAGTTCCTGAAAAATTGGCTGCTGGAAGTAAACGAAGGTAAGTTTACACCCGAGCAGATTGAGGAGCAATACGACGATTTCACGAAGTCGGTGAAGCTTCAGCTCATCAAAAATAAAATTGCTGAAAAAGCCGATATTAAAGTTGAATACGACGAAGTACTGGACGCAACACGTGCCATGGTACGTGAACAATTTGGCTTTGCAAGCAGCGAGGATGAGGAAATGAACAAAACCATTGACCGGATTGCCCGTAATTACCTGGTCGATGAAAAAAATAACGGTCAGAACTACACCAGTACGTTCAATCGGGTGTATGACGACAAAGTAATGGATTATGCTAAGACGCAGCTGACCATCGTATCGCAGGACGTAACGGTGGATGAGTTTAAAGCACTGGTTGAAAACCGATAAGCAATCAAATGCACTTAATAGAAAAGCCTCACCGATGATCGGTGAGGCTTTTTTTAATATGTACAAAGCAGAAAGAATTCTACTGTCGAACAACTTTCAGCGTTTTGGTTTCAGTAGGCGTACTTACTTGCAGGAAGTACAGACCCGGCGAACTACCAAGTTTTAGTTTATGCCGCTCTACCGGTTCGGCCATCTTCACTGCCCGGCTACTGTGAATCTCTCCCAACATATTGTTGATCTGGAGATTAAGCGGCTGCCCCTGCACTCCCCTGACTTCAACTTCCAGCCAGTCAGTAGAAATAGGATTGCCAAGCGTTGTGATCTGTAAGCCTGCACCAGGTTCTGTAGAAGCTATCCGTGCCTGAGGTTGGCTGTTGCAATAGACTGCAAAGTTGAAATCATAGACAACCTTGATGCCGCTCTGTTCTGCCGTAATGATAATGGATTTAGGGTCGTTCCGTAATTCAGCTTCAACAATACCGGTTAAGCTGGCGGGTATATATACCGAAAATACGGTCGAAGGACCACCCGTGTAAATAGAGGAGACAAGTGTCGTGTAGCTGGTTGGGCCCGTCCGTTTTACACCCGGTGCCGTAATGGTGATTGGTGAGCCATCACCTCCGCTTGTACGAATGGTAATTTTGCCCGTTGCACAATCATACAGCGGTTCAAGGATAACAAGAGGCTGACCGTACATAAGCGCTTTATCGGCCTGAATAAATCCAAAACCCGTACGAAAGTCGAAGCCCATGTCGAAACCGGTGGTAAAGGGATCATCCATATCGATAGCGGTTGTTCTCAGACGTAGCAGGATATCGTCCGGACCCATGCTGTTTTTGGAACGCTCCTTTAAGAGTGCTGCTACGCCCGCTGCATGCGGAGCCGCTGCGGATGTCCCAAAGAAATTGGGGAAGCCATCACCTTCCAGATCCTGACCGGGGAATGGCGGAAAGAAAGACGTATTGCCACCATCGGGAGCCGTGATTTCGGGCTTCAGGCGAACTTCAGCCGGGATAGGCTGTCCGTAGGTTGTGAACAGAATGGGCGTACCGCCAGCCGACGAAAACTCTTCTACGACCGGAATTGGGTACCGGGGCGCATTATAAACAGGAGTCCGGTACCAGGGTGTTGCCGCTACAGCAATGGCTCCTTTAGCATTAGCGTGTCCATAAAGCGTACTACTGTGCGTGTTGAATTCAACGGTTGCGTCACCTGCCCAGTCAATCCATTTAATCAGAGCTGGATCTGGCCCATCGTATTTAACCAGCGCAATTTCCAGTTCAATTGGGTTTCTTGATATATTCGTGAGGAACAGGTCTTCATAAGGGTCATCGCCAATATTACTGTTCAGACTCGATAGCGAAGGGATGATATTTCCCTGATAGTACACGATAATGTCGATATCGGTTTTAGCCCCTGATACGCCACCCGAAGCCACGCTTTCCGAATAAAATGGATCAGCCCACTGTAAAAAAAGCTGAAGACTGCGTCCGGGCGGAATCGTAATTTTTTGGGTGATCTTGCCATTGCCGAAATCGTGAGCAGCGCTCCCTGGGATATAAAAGTCAGGAGGAAGCGGAGGGAGTTTCCCCGAATTACGGAAGCCACTGGTATACGATTGACGAGCAGAGTTGCCCGCCGAAGAAAAATAAGTGGCGCCATAGGTTTTGTTGACGTAATTAACGGCCTGAGCAATAATACCATCCTGGAAAAAAGGCTCATTCGTGTAACTAACATCATCAACGATAATATTACAGCCAACCTGGCCCAACTGTAATATACCCAGCGCGAAGTCGACATAGCTGGCAAAAGCAGTGTGAAAAGCAATTTTGGCGCCCGGCGCTACGTCATGCACGATCTCGGCCATTCCCCGGCCTTCATCGATAAGCGCTGAATCATCCTTCAACGCCAGATCAGCCAGCACCTCTACGTTAGGTGGTAAGTCGTCGTTGGCTACGCCAGCAGCCGCCCCGCCGAGGGCGTCATAGGAGTCCGATAGAACACCGACTTTGGAACCTGCCCCCGTTACGTTATAGGTTTGCCGGGCAATATCAGCCCGCATGACAAGATCACCCTGAGAAGTTGTTTTGCCCACTTTCTTTAACGGCTTGTACGCAGGCTTGGCCATGTGCAGCGTCGACACATTACGTAGTAGCCCTAGTTTATCGACGGGGAAATAACCGAAAACGATCTTTTGGTAGTAACGCCCTTCGGTTAATCCCAGACCTTGCAGATCCGCCAGCAGGGCCTGCCCGTCGGCGGCATTGGCAATGGCATTGATAGCGATCATGCCATTGCGTATCTGGGTCCGGTCCATTTTCTTCAATGGGAACTCATCGGATGCGGCTGCCTGCCGAAGGCTACCACTTTTTTGGTTTACGCTTTTGGATAGCGGACCTTCTTTAAGCTGAAGGCTGAGTAAATCCGGGCTAAGTTTGGCTGCTCTGGCCTCTTCCTTAATTTCAGTTTGGCCATACCCTCCTGTTAGGGAAAAGCAGAGTAACAGACCAGCCAACGACGCACCAAGTCTGTAGTGTCGTAAAGGGTTGAACATAAAAGCAGGGGTTAATTGATGAAAGGGTTGATTAACAATACCTTATGGTTATAAGTGCTAGTAAGGTACTAAGGCAAATATCTATAATCAACTGAAATAATAGAGGTCTTTTATAAAAGAAATTTTATAATAGGTTACTAAAGAATTATTTTAAAAAGCTTACTGTCTGTAAATGAATAGTTTACGCCGATAACTTTACTGCTAGGATAGACCTTGGCCCTGCGATAGTTTGATACTATTATTGATTAACCGGTAATAGGAATTGAAATTTGTTTGCAATACAACCATTCGTTATACTTAATAGAAGCAGGTTGATGGGAATCGTTTAAACGGAACGAGGTCCCGTCAACCTGACAGGACCTCGTTAAAAAATCACCCAGAAACTTGCTTATTGGTACTGAATATACATTGGTTTTGGGTCGAGCGCCAGCACCTCTTCAGGAGTCATGATGCGAGAGCCTGGCTTGCGGAAATCATTATCGTAAAACAGCTTGAACCCTGTGTATTGAACGGGCTCCTTCTGAATATAGTCGTGGTATGAATCTTTCTTAAGTACCGGCGGTCCCCATCCGTCCATATCCATCACGATCTGCACATTCGGGTCAAGCTTAATGTTTTTGTAATTCTTGATCATACCCTGGGTAAAGCGGTGCACAACCAGCACTTTGGGCGGAATTTTGTTTTCTTTAACCACGCGGCTCAGAAACTGTACAGCCTGGTTTACGTCAGCCGCGTCGTAGCTGCCGATTTTCGTGCCCGGCTTGGCGCCTGTTACCATCGAAAACTCAGGGTCGATGCCCAGATGGACAAAAGGAAGTTTGAGGTATTTTTCCAGATAAGCCATTTCACCGCCAAGGGCTGCATGACCGCGCTGAATGTCAAGAAAGACTATAGCTTTGTGTTCATTCCCCCATTTGATTACTTTCTTGATGGTTTTGTCCGACATCCGAAGCCGGTAACCACCATCTTTACCGGGCAATCCCTGGGCCGAGATTGCCACCAGGTGCAAAGCTGGCTGAATAGGAGTGGCCGGATCAGCTTTTTGCCAGTTTTTTATTTCCTCATCCAATCGCTGCAGCATTTCTTCTTTCGGATATTTTCCCAGTATCCCCATCTTTTTGGAGTGAGGATTGCCGTAATAAGCGAAGATGCGATGTTTAGGCAGAATGGCTCCCGTAGGGGCATACGTCAGTGAATCGAGGGTGGAATCGCCAGTAGAGACCGCCCGGGTTGACGTCATCGCTCCGGCCGGTGCCGTTCCTTTGGAGTCCGAAGATAGGTTCAGCGGAGGTTTCAGTGGTCAGTTTGCCCGTTTTGGACGTATCGGTAGATTGGGAAGAGCAGCCAGTGAGTTGGCAAACAGCCACTATAAAGAGCGCGGCTAAGGGAAAGCGCATGATAATATTACTTGTTATATAAGACGATTCACAAAAAAAGGGTTACAATTCCGGTTTGCAGAAATGTTAACCCTACGATGCAAGTATAGTATATTATTTGAACTTTTCAAAGGCTCAGTTCGCCCAGACCCTGACGAATGATCGAAAAGTCATCGTCGGTAGCGTCGATAATCGTAGACGCTACGTTGCCCCCGTAACCTCCATCGATGACAATATCGACCAGGTTCTGGAACTTCTCAAAGATCAGTTCGGGGTCTGTTGAATACTCAATAATTTCATCTTCGTCCCGAATGGATGTCGTAATAATCGGGTGCCCAAGTTCGTGAACAATTTGCCGGGGAATATCATTGTCGGGGACGCGGATACCGACCGTCTTTTTATTGGTATTCAGCAATTTCGGTACGCTGTTCGTCGCTTCAAGAATAAACGTAAAGGGTCCGGGCAAGAGCTTCTTCATGAGTTTAAATGCCTGATTGCTCACACGGGCGTAGTCGGCGATGTGGCTTAAATCATAGCAGATAAAGGAGAAATCATTTTTGGCCGGTTTGATCCCCTTAATGCGGGCTACACGCTCCACGGCGCGCGTATTATGGATATCGCAGCCCATTCCATAAATCGTGTCAGTTGGGTATATAATCACCGCGCCATCACGCAGCGCCTTTACAACGTACTCAATTCGGCGCGGGTCGGGGTTTTTAGGGTAAAGTTTAATGAATTCAGCAGCCATGACATACTTTGCAGTTTAATCAATACAGGTTACGGTTTGGGATAAGCTAAGACACAGCCAGTAGGTTGAAATCAGCTTATGGGCAACAGCAAACTGTAAACCCTAATCCATAAACTACAAAAGGTCTAAACCGGTTTCGTTGGCGGGCCCGGAATATGACGGCCAGTCTGCCATTTGAGATAATGGCGGTATAACCCGTTTACCGGCAGATGCATCCGACTGAGCCCCAGGATCAGGCTGGTTACCCAATCTGGTTGTTTAATCTGCTGAAGAAGTTTGCCAAACTGGAGGGCCAGATCGAACTGTTCGGCGTAAAACGCTTTGCGGATGAAGGTTTGTATGCGGTCGCCGAGGGTACGATATTCGTCGGGTGTCGTACAGCGATCATACGCTTTCTGGCAGACAACCAGTGTTGATCGGAGTAAATTGTTATCGGGAAGTATTACCTGCGCCGATAGGGAGTTTGGCAGTTGGCGCTTCTGCATCAGCACCTCATCCACATAAGCATATTGATAAAGTCGGGATGAACGTACCCAGAAATCGAAATCTTCATACGCCAGCGTTTCGTCATAGCCACCCAGTTCGTTTAATACGTCCCGCCGAATCATCATGGTAGGAGTACAAATAAAATAAGATTCCAGAATGGGCTGGAAAATATTGCCCGTCGGTACGTGTAAACAGGCACGGCCCTTTTCGTCGATAGGGTAGTGCAGCCCCATTTCTTCGCCTTTGGCATTGATGTAAGCGGCATTCGAAAAAACCACGGCATAGGGACCGGATAACTGTTCGAACAGTTCGGTTTGTTTGGCAATGCGTTCCGGCAACAGTATATCATCGGCGGCAAGGTCGATAACGTAGCGACCCTTTGCCAGTGCCAGGCCCTGATTGAACGCTCGATTCAGTCCCAGATTGACTGAATTACGGATAAACTGAATGGTGGGATACGATTGGATAAAGGCTGTAATACGTTCTACCGAACGGTCGGTACTGCCATTGTCGATGACGATCAGTTCAACATTTGGATACGATTGATCAACGACCGACTGAAGCGCCTGAATGACGTAATCTTCGTGATTATAACTGGTACAAATGACGCTTACCCAAGGCTTTATCCGATTGAGATAAGGGCTCATCGGCAGGTGATTCGACTGGCTGGTAACAGAAATCATAGACAAGATCGGTAGAGTTCTGTAGCCTGATAGAATCTCCGAGCAAAACAATTTTACGATTTAATAGACTAAAATAAAGCCGTGATCAATGTGAAGGCTTAACTTTTGAGGGAACGGAAACGATTGAAGAAATCAGACATTGGTCGTCAGTGGGAAACGGCTAATCGGCCGTCGTACTGCTGGTGGTTTTGGCGGCTACACTTGGATTCTTTTCGCCTTCGAGGTTATACAGGGCAATGTTCATATCGAACCCAATAATAAGCAGCAGCGAGATGAGGTTTATCCAGATCATCAGCGCAATGAGCGTACCGATGGAGCCATACAGCTTGTTGTAAGAGCCAAAATTGGAGACGTAGTATGAGAAACCGAGGGTTGTCAACACAATCAGA
Organism: Spirosoma sp. KNUC1025; assembly: GCF_045160025.1. Classification (GTDB taxonomy): domain Bacteria; phylum Bacteroidota; class Bacteroidia; order Cytophagales; family Spirosomataceae; genus Spirosoma. The sequence continues at coordinate 4,836,714 of NZ_CP087139.1, read as the reverse complement.
ACGGAGGCCGTTACGGCGCCTGGAATGATGAAAATCCACTTCAGGGTTACGTTTGGCCCATATCGGTAAATGACTAATATGGTGGCAACAAATACAGCAAAAACGACAAGATACCGGCCAATGATCAGTAGGTTAATGAAGACTACATTGTCCAGAATCCCAAAGTGGAGCAGATAATCACTGAAAACGCCCCCAATAATCAACACCACCACCGCCAGAAGCAGCGCAAACGCCAGCGTAAACGTCAACCCCACGGCAATGCCTCTGACCTTTAAGAAACTCCGTCGTTCGGGCCACTCATACGACGAATTGAAAGCATGCATCAGGGCAACTGTGCCGTTGGTTGCTGAGTAGAGAGCCAGAATAAACCCCAGCGATAATACCCCACTTCGGGGGCGACTGATGATATCGCGAATCGTTGTATTGACCGTACTAAACGTATCACCGGGCAGCAAGCGTTGAAAAAAGCCCATGATCTGATCTTCCAGATTGTCGATTGGAATGTAGGGGATGAGCGTAAAGAAAAAGATGACCGTTGGAAATACCGCCAGGATAAGGCTGTAGGCGACTGAAGCGGCCCGCTCGCTCGTATCATTATCGGAAATCTTGGCAAACATATGGGTAATGAATGTATACCAGTTATTCCGCGAATTGAACGGCCGATGGGTGTACATCCAGCTACGGACACCCCGCATCGCCTGTAAATTCAATAGTTTGTCGAACATAGCAGCAAGAGAGTCGGTGAGTGAATCAGTACCTGAATTAGCCAGTTAGCGGGTCAATCACCGTTGACGCTCGAACTAACTCACTAAATTTTAACCTACGTCTCGAAAAAAGGTTTGGTCGCGTCAATTAGCTCGACGGGGGCAGCACACGGGCGACCGGTGTCAGTTTTAACAAATACCAGGGTTGTCTGCCCGGTGTTCAGCAACTGACCATCCTGATTGAAAATCTCGTAATTGAACATCAATCGGGTTTTAGGCATTTGCGGAATCGTGACGCGTATGGTCAGCAGATCATCATATTTCGCCGGGCGAATAAACCGTGAATTCAGATCATATACGGGCATCGAAACACCTTTTTCTTCCACCTCTTTATACGTCAGCCCTAAATGGCGGAGGGCTTCGACCCGCCCAATTTCATAAAAACGAGCGTAGTTGCCATAATACACAATGCCCATCTGGTCGGTATCGTAATACCGCACCCGAATATTCGTAACGTCGTAAGTAATCATAAAGAAAGGAGGAGAAAGGAAAATGGAAAAGCAAGAAAGGAACGTAGCGTTTAACTTACCTTCTCCATTTCTCCCTTTTCCTTTCTCCTTTTTATTTCATAATCTTCATTCGGGTCAGCGCGGCCTGATACAGGCGTGCGTTGGCCAGGTGCTCCGATAATGTCTTCGAAAATGTATGATAGCCGTTGAAACTGGCATTGACCACAAAATACAGGTAGTCATGTCGTTCGGCATTCAGGACGGCATCGATCGTAGCGGGAGCAGGCAGGTTGATTGGCCCCGGCGGCAAACCCGTGTACCGGTACGTATTATACGGTGAATCCACCGCTAACTGACGATTCAGCAGTCGACGAATCGTGAAATCACGTAGCGCAAATATCACTGTCGGGTCAGCTTCAAGTTTCATGCCCTGCTTCAACCGATTGAGGTAAACGCCCGCCACACGGGGTTGTTCGTCGCGCTTGTTGGTTTCGGCCGCTACAATGGAAGCCAGCACCTGCGCCTGTGTTTGGGTAAGGCCCAATTCCTTTGCTTTGGCCTGCCGTTCGGGGGTCCAGAATTTTTTGTACTCCTTACCCATACGTTCCAGCAGAGCTTCCGGTTTAATCGTCCAGAACAGCTCGTACGTATTGGGCAAAAACATGCAAACGATGGTCGTTGTATCGAAACCGAATTTTTCGCAGGTAGCCGGGTCGTTCAGCAGATTGCCGAGCGCGTTGGGGCCAAACTCGAATTTGCTGCCCAGTCGCTGAATCAAATCACTTTTCTGACGCATGCTGTTGAACGTAACGGGCATGGCGTCCTGATTGCCACTACGTAACTTGACCAGTGCTTCCCGATTGCCCATCCTGGGTTTGATCTCATACCGACCTTCCTTGACCAGTTCGGGGTATTTCATCATTTTAGCCAGAAACCGGAATGAGGTTTCATCGTTTATGACTTTGTACGTTTTCAGCGTGTCCATCACCGATTCAAACGTAGCGCCCTTTCGGATTAGCAATGCAAAGGTTTTGTCGTCGTCTTTAACCTGCAGATTCGGACTTTTAAACACTTGCCAGAAATAAAAGCTAAAGGTCGTCAGCAGGATGGAAACGGTGAGGAACAGACCAATTTTAAGATTACGCGACATGTTGTAAATGATGAATGATAAATGATGAATTATGAATGAATTATGGATGATTTAAGCACTATTCGATTCATCATTCATAACTCATCATTCATAATTCACTTTGCAAATTTATGGCAAAACGGGACCATTCTGGTATGAAGTATACATTTTTGCTGCTGCTCGTTCTGATCGTGCACTGCGATAGTCGTCGGTAAGTTCGGAAGAGCAGGTAACAGAAACGCCGTTGGGTCAAAGTTTTCCGGTTTCGGGTAAAGGTTCCGAACAACTGGCTACCTTTGTAATGACAAACATCAATTTACAGACTTGTCAATCGCGGCTCAACTTTTTACTCGCCGGACTTCTCGCGGCCCCTCTCTTTACACGCTCTCCTTCTGGTTACTGTCCATCAGTAACTTCCTTTTCTCGGCCAGTTTTTCGATGATGATTCCCGAATTGCCCGCTTATCTTACCAAGCTGGGCGGACGGGAGTACGTAGGGTTAATTATTGCGCTTTTTACGTTGACAGCGGGTTTTTCCCGGCCCTTTAGCGGCAAAATCACCGATACGGTCGGCCGTGTTCCGGTGATGGCGTTCGGGTCGCTTGTGTGTTTCCTATGCGGTTTTCTGTACCCGTATTTGTTGACAGTCTGGGGGTTCCTGACGCTACGTCTGATTCACGGCTTTTCGACAGGAACGAAGCCCACGGCTACCGCTGCTTATGTTGCCGACGTAGTACCCGCCAACCGACGGGGCGAAGCGATGGGCATGCTGGGTTTGTTTACGGCTATGGGTATGTCGCTGGGGCCAGCTATCGGGAGTTGGCTGGCTACCGATTTTTCCATGAACGTAATGTTCTGGACGTCTTCGGCATTTGCGTTGCTGTCCATTGGCATCCTGCTTCGAATGCCCGAAACGCTGGTTAATACACAACCGTTTCGCTTTGGTTTGCTGAAGCTGAAAAAAGAAGAAATTTTCGACAAACAGGCCATACCACCGTTCATCGTTCTGCTATTACAATCGTTTTCGTCAGGGGCAGTTTTAACGGTAATCTCGACACTGAGTATGTCGCTCGGTATTACCAACAAAGGCTTGTTTTTTACGGTTTATACGGTGGCTTCACTGGGTGTCAGGCTTTTGTTCAGCAAGACCTCTGACCGCTACGGACGTGTGCCGGTGTTATGGGTGTCAACCATTATTCTGGCGATATCCATGGGCTTGCTGGTTACTACAGACTCTACTACGCTATTCTGGACGGCGGCTATCTTCTACGGTATGTCGTGGGGCATGAATTCGCCTACGGTGCAGGCCTGGACTGCCGATTTAAGTGACGAACGTACCCGTGGCCGGGCCATGGCAACAATGTATATCGCGTTGGAAGCTGGAATTGGTATCGGGGCCGTAGCGTCGGGCTGGCTGCTGAATCATGCTCCCGGCGAAGCCGGCGTCGATGCTGCTTTTGTTGCTTCGGGCGTGTTTGCGTTGGTGGCAGTGGCGTATTTAAGCTGGTTCTGGCATCGGGATCGTCGGTCGGCTCGTCGCCGGATGGATGGGGCCGACGAAATGGCTTTGCTGGATGGTGAACCATGATGAATGACCTTGAGCCACGAATTCGTCCGCTGGTGGAGGCACTCAACCAGACGGGTATCGTCCGTACCTTTTCGAGTTGTGAGGGCCATTTTGCCGCCAATGAGCAAACGATTGTTGACCGTAATCATGCCGAAGTGCGCTTTGTTCCGGCTGACAACGTAACGGTTCAGGAGGTAGAAAAACTACTGAAATACGTACTGACGCAGTTCAGAACCCGTCATGGACTAATTCCGATTCATCTAACGGCTCATAAACTGTACACTCCCATAGACGAAGATACCCTCGAAGAAACCTTTGTTCTTGACCTTCGCCCCTTCAACCGGTTCGACCCCACCGACCGAAAACGTGCCGATACCGACCGCGCTATTGAGCAGACAATCAGGATAATCAACAGTTTGTAATGAATAATTTTTAGCTGCTCATTCTTGCTTCTCCATTAGCAACGTTACATTATCAATTATTCATTACCCATTAATTTCATCCACGATGAACTGGAACAGCGACCTGTATACGCAGAAACATGCGTTTGTCTTTCAGTACGGTGAAGGATTGCTTGAAGTGCTTGATCCAAAACCCGGCGAACGAATTCTTGACCTGGGTTGTGGCTCCGGCGAGCTAACTCAGCGTATTGCAGAATCCGGGGCAACAGTAATAGGCATCGACTCGTCGGCAGACATGCTGGAAAAAGCAAGGACACAATTTCCGAACCTGGAATTCTATCAACGGAGTGCAACTGAATTTTCGTTCGATGAACCGTTTGACGCTATTTTTTCTAACGCCGTGCTGCATTGGGTGGCCGACTATGAAACGGCTGTTCGGCAAATGGTGAAGGCGCTCAAACCTGGTGGTCGATTAGTGATTGAGTTTGGTGGAAAAAACAACGTAGCGATAATCGTGGATGCCGTTGCCCGGCAATTAGAAAAGTTTGGTTACCCATTTACTCTTTTCTGGTTTTTTCCGTCAATTGGTGAATACACGCCCGTTCTGGAACGATATGGATTTGCTGTGCGGCTGGCGCAACACTACGATCGTGATACATTATTGAGCGATCCGGAAACTGGCCTGACCGACTGGATCGAGCAATTTGGCGGGTACTTTTTTGAGAACGTAACGCCGTCTGATAAAACAGCCATACTTGAAGCGGTCAACGTAGCACTGCGTCCTGTTTTATTTCGTGATGGGCACTGGTATGCCGATTATAAGCGTATCCGTATTATTGCAGAAAAATCGCTTTAGCCTTTCGAGGCAATGGCTTACTCTGTGTCTCACTTAAAAATTCAGTGATTAATGACCTTTATTACACAAACTCAACGCCTTGGGGCTATTCTCATTGGAGTAGCAATCTTTTCGTCCTGCAGCCGCCCGACTGCTTATTTTCAACGCGGCTCTTATGGGCCTTTATCTACTTACAACGCCCCAACTGCACAGAGCACTACGTTGTCAGCTGAATTGCCTACACCTGTCGATGCAACAAGCTCACAGACGGAAGCTTACGTTCGGGCGGATGATAAGCTAAGCAGCACTAAAACGGTGGATGGTCGTATGGCTCGGGTAAAGAGTCTGCTTGCCGCAAATCATACAATGCCTGTGGCAAAAGCGACATATCCCGCCCGCAAACTGAACGTAGTGGGGCGGTTTGTGCTTAAGAAACTGAACCGGAAAATAGGAAAGCAGCTTGCGCCTAACAACCCGGAAAAAACAATGATTAGACAACTGCCACTAATTGGCGGCATTGTCTTGCTGATTGGCGGGCTGGTCCTTTTGATCGCAGGTACAGGTACGGCCGCGTTTATCGGGCTGATTGTCGCGCTTATCGGTGCCGTTGGGGTAATCACCGGTTTGTTTGGGATTTAATCTCAAGATTTTCAGAGACTACAAGTTGACGCTTGTATATAAAACGGGGGCCAGATGACATCCAGGAAGAAGAACATTCTTCAGGTGTTACTTGGCCCCCGTTTGGTAATTAGATGAACCGAGCGAAATTGATGCTCAGCTTACAGAATGAACTGACTTAAATCCCGATTCTTGACTAATCCATTCAGCTTGTCGTGGACTAGTTCTTTTGTCACAACCACCTTGGCATTAGCCCCGATGACGTCAGGAATATCGAACATGAAATCGTTCATCAAATGACTCAGAACGGTCTGTAACCGACGAGCACCGATGTTTTCCACTTCGCTGTTGACGTCAAAAGCAATGCGGGCCAGTTCACGTAACGAGTCGTCCTGAAACGTCAGTTCGACATCTTCAGCGGCCAGCATGGCTTCATATTGTTTCGTCAGGGCATTTTTAGGTTCTTTCAGGATGTGGTAAAAATCATTTTCGGAAAGACTCTGTAGTTCTACCCGGATTGGGAAGCGTCCCTGCAATTCAGGAATCAGGTCGCTGGGCTTGGCTACGTGGAAAGCGCCGGCAGCAATAAACAGAATATGGTCGGTATGAATAACGCCGTATTTAGTGTTTACGGCGCTGCCTTCCACAATTGGCAACAAATCACGCTGAACCCCTTCGCGGCTGACGTCCGGCCCGCCACCACCGTTTCCGGAGCGGGCAGAGGCTACTTTGTCAATTTCATCGATGAAAATAATACCGGCGTCTTCGGCCTTCCGGATCGCTTCTTCCTTCACCTCGTCCATATCGATGAGTTTGGCGGCTTCTTCTTCCAGCAGAATTTTACGGGCCTCGCCAATGCTTACTTTCCGCTTTTTGCCACGTTTAGGCATCATATTGCCGATCATCTCCTGAATATTCATCATCGACAGGTCATCGACGGCCCCGCCCATTACGCCAATATTCGGTACCTGGTTCTGTTGCACGTCAATATCGATTTTGCGGTCGTCCATTTCGCCCGAACGGATTTTTTCGCGGAAACGCTCGCGGGTACGTTCGTTCAGATCGGCGTCTGGATCACCTTTACGTTCGGGTTCAAAACCAAGCTGGCCGTTGGCAGGCTTAACCGGCGGAATCAGAATGTCGAGTATGGCATCTTCAACCTGCTGCTGCGCTTTCACCTGAACGGCTTCTTTCTTAGCGCCCCGCACCATATTGACGGCTTGTTCAACCAGGTCGCGAACCATGCTTTCTACGTCGCGCCCGACATAGCCGACCTCCGTAAATTTTGACGCTTCAACTTTTATAAACGGCGCATCGGCAATTTTGGCGAGCCGACGGGCAATTTCAGTTTTACCGACGCCTGTCGCGCCGATCATCAGAATATTATTAGGCGTGATTTCGCGTTGCATATCGGCGGAACTGTTCATCCGGCGCCAGCGATTGCGTAAGGCGATCGCTACGTTGCGTTTGGCATCGTTCTGGCCAATAATGTACTGATCTAATTCGGCGACAATCTGCCGGGGAGTAAGGTCTTTGAGTGATTGGGTCATTGAATTCGTAAAGCGTAATGAATAGAACGCTTTGAGAAAGAAACGCAGGAAATTAAAAATTGTGCCAATGGTACGGAAAAATTGGGATTTTTGCCGTTATCATTATAATCTCCAGTGTCCCCGCTTTGCTTTTGAATCGTTAATTATGTCCAGCATGAAGGTTAGTCATATCGTTCTTTTTGTATTTGGTATTACGTCGGTAATTGCCCAAACTCCCATCCAGCTAATTCCGCAACCGGTCAGTGTACAGCCCCAGAATGGTGTTTTTACGCTCACTAAGTCTACAACAGTTCAGTATAATCAGGCCGAGGGACGGGCAGTTGCCGACCTGCTGATCCAACAGCTGAATGGCCCGACAAACTTCGGACTGAATGCAAAGCAGGGGAAAGGTGGAAAAATTCAGTTGAACCTGAATGCTACGCCCAACGCGCAGCTTGGCGAAGAAGGTTATTCACTCGATGCTTCTCCCAAAGGTGTGCTGATAACGGCCAACCGTCCGGCGGGGTTGTTTTATGGCATACAGACGCTGACTCAATTGCTGCCAAAGGAAATTGAAAGCAAAACGGCCGTTGCTAAAACCTGGACGCTGCCTGCCGTTCGGATTACGGATTATCCGCGTTTTGGCTGGCGTGGTGTCATGCTCGATGTAAGCCGTCATTTCTTCACGAAAGCGGAAGTTAAACAGTACATCGACCAACTGGCGAAGTTGAAATTCAATACGTTTCACTGGCATCTAACCGACGATAATGGCTGGCGGATTGAAATAAAATCCCTGCCTAAACTTACGCAGGTGGGTGCATGGCGTGTAGAGCGGTCGGGCCATTTCGGCGACCGTGCCGACCCTAAACCTGGTGAACCTACGCCCTACGGTGGTTTTTACACGCAGGATGACGTTCGGGAAATCATTGCATTTGCGCAGGCACGTAACGTAACCATTGTTCCCGAAATCGATGTGCCTGGCCATAGCATGGCGGCTCTGGCGGCTTATCCCGAATTGAGCTGTACCAAAGCACCCGTTAGTGTGAATCCCGGAACGCCATTTTCGGACTGGTACGGAAACGGTACGTTCAAAATGAAAGTCGAGAACACCCTCAACCCGTCAGATGAGAACGTCTATGCGTTTCTGGACAAGGTGTTTACTGAGCTGGCTGCGCTTTTTCCTAATCCGTATATCCATGTCGGGGGCGATGAGTGCTACAAAGGTTACTGGGCAAATGATCCTGGCTGTCAGGCTTTAATGAAGCAGCTGAATATTCGCCACGTCGAGGATTTGCAGGGCTATTTTATGGGACGTATCGAGAAAATATTGACGGCTAAAGGCAAAAAAATGCTAGGCTGGGATGAAATTCTGGAAGGAGGTATTTCGCCAGGCGCTACAGTGATGAGCTGGCGGGGCATCAAAGGCGGTATCGAAGCGGCACAGGCCGGTCACAACGTAGTGATGACGCCCTCAACCTTCGCCTATCTGGATTACACGCAGGGTGACCCTACGGTCGATCCTCCCATTTATGCAAGCCTGCGCACTCAGAAAAGCTACAGTTACGAGCCAGTACCCGATGGCGTTGATGCCAAATATATTCTGGGTGGACAGGGGAATCTCTGGACCGAGCAGATTCCGACGTTACGGTATGCCCAGTACATGACTTACCCACGAGCGTGGGCGCTGGCGGAAGTTTTCTGGTCGCCGAAAGAAGCGAAAAACTGGCCAAATTTTGTAGAACGTATGGAAAATCACTTCGGGCGGGCAGACGTAGCGCAGATCAATTACTCGCGGGCTATTTATGATGCCATCGTCCGGACGAGTATGAAAGATGGCAAACTACGGCTTGAACTGGCGGGCGAAATTCCGGGGCTAGATCTGTATTATACCCTGGATGATACCATGCCCGATCAATTTTCAACAAAATACAGTCAGCCCGTTGATTTGCCTGACGGCCCGATTACGTTACGTGTCATTACGTATCGTGCCGGAAAACCCATTGGACATTTGATCACACTCACCCGCGATGCCCTACAAAAACGGGTTGGTCGTTTTTAAAGTAGAGAGTAGGAGTGAGGTTTAGATTGTATATTGATTTATAGGCTTAGCAGAATTCTTTCCAAGTGATTCGAAATTACCTCCCTCTGATTATATACCATTAAATGGCCTCCCTCTGGTATAATAAGATCTGGGATTGTAAACTGAACAGGAATGATTCGATCTCTTGTGCCATGTATCTGAATTAAATTAGGTGGTATAAGATAGTTTTCCCAATTTACGATTGCTCGAATAGCCCATTTTAGAAAATGTTATTCTACTTGACATAACCATCCGCTTTTTGAGCCGATCAGACCCTTTAAAGTGCGTCTCTTCCAAGCGAAAATCCCGCTTTTTGAGACGTTGGAAAAACGTCTCGATGCGTCACCGATACAAATGGGAAACGGCAAATCGAAAGGTGAACTCATTTCTTGATTTTAAATTTCATCATGTAGAGATGCGACCCATGCCCCTTGCATCACGCCCAGCACAGCCTGTATCTTTGACTGAACAATAATGAGTCAACAGCGTATGCGCAGACGATGGCTGGTATGGGTTTCCATGTTGCTTCTCCTAACGATAGCGGGGCTGGCGCAACCATCTGACGTATCCTTTCTGCATTATTCAACAGACAATGGACTCTCAAACAACGTCGTTACGTCGGTTCTGAAAGATCGGCAGGGATTCATGTGGTTCGGAACCGTAAACGGACTGAACCGTTTTGATGGCCTGCGCTTTACCGTATACAAACGTACCGGACGGCCAGACGGGTTGCCCGGAAATTACATTGTTAACGATGGATTAAGCCTGGATGCCGACGGTTTTGTCTGGATATCGACCAATCGGGGGCTTTGTCAATATAATCCGCAAACCGATCGGTTTCAGGCTATTCCGCTCCCACAGCAGCGCGACCAGGTGGCCGACAATGATTTTGTGTCGCCGGTTCGCTTTGATAGGGCCGGGATGGGTTGGTTCGCATCCGTCGACCGGTTGTATCGACTTGAGCCACGTACCCACCGGTTAACGGCTTTTCCGGTGCCGAGTGTATTGCCCAATGCGTTTGCCATTCCGATTCCTGACCGGCAGGGTCAGGTTTGGCTGCACCATTGGAGCGGCCTCTATCGCTTCGACCCAACAACGCGCCGGTACACGTATTATATGGGTGCAGATGACACTCACCCAAAAGCTCCCGAGCGGGTTTACGTACTAACCGAAGACAAAAGCGGTCAGGTGTATGCACTACTGGATGGAGGCAGGGTAACACGTTTTGATCCTGCCTCCAATCGGTTCGTTACGTTGTTTACCTGTCCCGGTACGGTTACGGCGCTTGAAAAAGATCGTTTGCCCGATGGTCGGGAGTTTTTCTGGCTGGGGAGCTTCAATAAACTGATCCGGTACATCCCTGCCGATAAACGGTTTACTCAATTTACGCATAATGCCAGCGATCCATTAAGTTTTGGGGGCGGCACGATTGGCGTTATGCAAACGGACCCGCATACGGGTATTGTCTGGATAGGAACTACGGAAGGTATTGCCAAAATAGATCCTGTATCGCTGAAATTCAGTCGACGATGGCTACCCGCATCGGCAGACGGTGCGCACGAAATGGTGGAAGTGATCCGGCAGGACCGACGGAATGATGAGCTCTACTGGATTCTTGGAAACCATACGCTTTATCAGTGGAACCGACGTAGTGATTCATTAAAGACAATCCTGATCAATGGGACGGCACCCCGGAACGATCCTGCTATGATCTGATTCAGGACGATAAGGGCCGTATCTGGATTGGGATGGGTCGTGGGCTGGGCATTTATGATCCTGCCACAAATCGATGGCGGATTCGCCAGGACATTGGTCCCGGAAGCAACCCGGATCGTCTGACGGTCCATGCTCTTTGCCAGGGAATGGATGGGCGAATCTGGATAGGAACGCCGGATGGCCTTTTCTGGTGTGATCCGAAAACCGACCGAATCCAGTACTGGCCGTTATCCCGAAACAGACCCAATCCGGTACGTATGAATCAACTGCAAACGGATCAACAGGGACGTATCTGGGCGCAAACACGCCAGGGACTGTTCTGGATAAATCCAGCGAAGGGACAGACGAAGCGGCTTCAGTTGCGGGGACTTAACGCTACAATTCAGCCATCCGACCGACTGCACAGTACGTTTTATGTAGATCAGACCGGAAACGTATGGATTTCGGGTATCGATTTTCTGGTAAAGACCGATACAAGCGGACGCGTTTTTCAAACCTATACGCTAGCCAATGGTCTTCGAGCCGATCATATTTTTGGCATTATCGACGACGTTCGTGGGCATATATGGCTCGGAACGGATGAGCAGCTTCATGAGTTGATTCCAGCTGGGTCGGGTACTAAATCCGGTCATTTTCAGTATTACAACAAAGCAAACGGATTATTCGACAATACTCAGTTTAAACTCATCAGCCGTGATCGGCAAGGGCGGTTGTTTATGGGGTATGCGGGCGCCTTTAACTATTGGAAACCCGAAAATCTGCGTCAGAACAACGTACCGCCCCCAGTTGTCATTACACACATCCGAATCAATAACCAGCCGCGTCCAGTGAGCCAATCGATTCAGCTTCAGCCGGGCGAAACCACACTAGCCATTGACTTTGCCGCCCTCAATTTTAGTCAGCCCGAAAAGAATCGCTATGCATATCAACTGGTTGGGTTCGACCCGGAGTGGGTGGCAACCGACGACCGTACCGCGACTTACACGAACCTGGAACCGGGCCAGTACAGCTTTCGGGTGAAAGCCGCAAATAACGACGGCATCTGGAACGTACCGGGTGCTACCCTGGCCGTTGAGGTTGTGCCGCCTTACTGGAAGACGAACTGGTTTCGATTGCTCGCGGGCCTGATTTTGGCTAGTATTCTGTACGGAATCTATTGGTATCGCGGGCAGCAACGGCAGCGTCTGGAGCGTATCCGCGACCGGATAGCGACCGACCTGCACGACGATATGGGTTCTACGCTGAGCAGTATTCGAATTTTTAGCGACGTAGTGCAGCTACAGATTGCTTCCACGGCACCCGAAGCAGTACCGATTCTGCAACGGATCAGCGCCAGTGCAACGGCCTTGTCGGAGTCGATGCAGGACATCATCTGGACAATCCAGACCAAGCATGATAGACTGGAAGACGTAGTAACCCGGATGCGGGAGTTTGGGCTGAAAATGGCGGAAGCCAAAGGTATTGTTTTCCAGATGCAGGTATCGGATCAGTTTGAGAAAACCCGTTTGAACGTCGAACAACGCCGAAATGTGTACCTGATTTTTAAAGAAAGCATCAATAACGCTGTCAAATACGCCAATCCTTCCCAAATTAATGTCCTGTTGACTATTGAAGTTGGAAAGCAGCTTCACCTGATTATAAAAGATGACGGTCAGGGTTTCGATCCTGAAACTGTACAATCGGGCAACGGGTTAATCAATCTGCACAAACGCGCCCGCGAAATACGGGGTACACTTACGCTAACGGCCAAACCAGGAGCCGGAACCGAAATAGAACTGTTGACCAGGTTATGAGCAATTCCATTAGACTGATTTATTACGAAGACAACCGCGACCTGCGCGAAGGTATTTCTTTTTTATTGCAGGCCACGCCAGGACTTGACTTGCTAGGCGCCTTTCCGAACTGCCGCAATCTGACCGACGAAATCAGAACGTTACGTCCCGACGTGGTACTCATGGACATCGATTTGCCGGGTATCAGTGGTATTGAAGCCGTGCCGCTGGTAAAAGCCGCTTCACCCCAAACGCAGGTGCTTATGCTGACGGTATTCGATAATGAAGAGAAAATATTTCAGGCAATACGTAACGGTGCCAGTGGATATCTGCTCAAACATACACCGCCGTTGGAGATCATAGCCGCCATTTTCGATATTCACCGGGGCGGTTCCCCCATGACCGCCAACGTAGCCAGACAGGTGCTTCGTTTCTTTCAGCAGCAAAACGCGCTGCCGCCAATTGCCACTACAGTCAGAGAAAGTCTGCCGGAGCCGAAACCGGAAGCTGACGACTATAAACTTTCTGCCCGCGAACTGGATATTGTGAAAGGGCTGGTAGCGGGTTTCAGCTATAAACTCATCGCCGACGATCTGCATATCAGTATCGATACGGTACGTTCGCACATCCGGCACATTTACGACAAACTGCAGGTCAATTCCAAAACCGAAGCCATCCTAAAAGCCATGCGCGAAGGGCTTGTGTAAAAATTGGTATATGTAATGAAATTTACTGATACTGATAAAATGAAGCCAACGGTGACCAATACTAAAATTTATTAGCTAGTGCCAAACGTTGTGATGTTAAAATTGAAATGTAGGTTGCAATAATTTTTTAAACATAGCTACCGACCATTTTATGAGGTATTTATAAATTAAAAAAAATGGACTAGATATTTTACAAAAAAAATGAAAAAACCGAGGAAGTTTGTACGCGTTAAACGCTAGGTCTCCTACCGATAATTTATAAAATATTACAGTCCAGTAGCTTATAAAAATAATGTATAATTTTAATCTGATGACGAGTCTCTCTCTTAATAAAATTCGTGTATACATAGTGTAAAATTTGTGATGGAAAGACGACTTGGGCTTATAAAGTTTGTTGATAATTAATTCTTGAATTTCAAATACCTTCTTGTCGATTTTGATATCTTTATTGATGCAAGTTGGTATACTCACTCTAAATAATGTATTAGCTAAGCTAACGCCAACAAGTAATATTCTTTTAATCTTAAGTCTTTCTGCTTCTTTTACAATTTCTTCCCAGTTAACCCAGTTATCATTTGCAAAGATTGAAAAGTCAAGTATAAACCTAAGCTCGTTCCAACTGTTTCTTAAGCCATGATGAATACAAGTTGTTATAATTAAATTTTTTTTAGATAATACCTGAGCCTGTATGCCATAAAATAATTCTTTTTCGGATTCTAACCATACTTTTTCAATAGGGTAACAAAATAGTTCAGATTCATCGGTAATATTCCAGTGTAGATCCAATACAACGGTTCCTTTCTTAAAAGGGTAGGAATGTCGTCTTTCAAGGTCATCTTCCAGATAAACCTGATTCGGACGTTCATATCCACTCAGAACTAATACTTCAATCGCTTTACCTATATCATCCTTTCGTATTATAATGTCTAAGTCTCCTGACTGTCGCCAGACAGCGTTCCCATAAAATTGTGCAATTGTCATACCCTTAAACGGTATCAACGGGATACTATATTGATTAAATAAAGTAATAATCCCTTTTAATTCATTTAATAGCATAAAGTGATTTTCAACGGCTGTAGAATAAGAGCTACGAAAATAGGAAGCTGTGGTATTTGGAATCCATATAGTGGGTATGTCATTTAAGCTTTTTCCTACGATAATACTTACGTTGTGTATAGAAGCTAATTCTAAAAATTTGTGCCAATTAATCTGTTTTTCTGCTACATAGTTAATTAGGGTATTCTTTTCTAACTTCGAGCCCAGATGCCTTTGCAGGCAAAGAATCAATAAAGTCAATTCAAAATCTGAATGCTGATCGTTATGCATAACTTTTTGTCAATCAATAGGAATTTGAAAATACAAATGAATGTTAGAATCATCACCAATTAATATGCTATCGCCGGATGTAAGCCAGGCATGAGCTGAAGTAGAAGTTTTAAGCCTTATATATCCAATGTGTAAATCTGAAATTATTCTCCGTCTGTTAAGCAATATCTGTAACGCTAGTGCTTTGCCGAGGCATCTGGTTCTAAGTAAATTATTTCCAGCTATATTAACTGCCCATCTGGCTTTCATAGTATAATCTAAGTACTCTCGATAATAGTAAGTTGGCTTTCTGTAAAAGAATTTTAGTATATGATATAATTTCGTGAACGAAATAAATTTTAAAAAAAACCTTAAGCCAACAACAAGTATTGCCGATTGAATAATTAATAATTTGTCAGATAATGATAACCTGGTGAATTTAGAGAACTTATTAAAAAAACGTTTTATATATCGCATCGTTATAGGATCGATATTGATAAAAGAGCTTGATTAATTGATTTAGTAGAGAACATTAGCGCCATTAGACTGAAGGTTAAACATTTCATAGTAGGAACCTTGCAGCCCCATTAAAGTTTCATGCGTTCCTTTCTCTACTATTGAACCATTTTCAATAAAATAAATACAATCAGCTAATTTAACTGTCGATAATCGGTGACTGATTAAGATTACTATTTTATCCTTTATTAAATTGCTGATTCGGTCAACCAAATTATTTTCAGCTATTGTATCCATTGAACTGGACGGTTCATCCAGAATAACTATTGGAGCGTCGCGCATTAATGCTCTAGCCAAAGCTACTTTCTGCCATTGCCCAGCACTTAATTCTTGGCCACTGTCAAAGAGTTTTCCTAGCGTAGCATCATATTGATGAGGGAAGCCTTCAATAAACTCGCTAGCGCCCGTACATTGTGCTACCTTTGTCAAACGTATATGATTATTTATATTATCTATATCACCAAAAGAAATGTTTTCTCCGGCTTTGATGTAATAATTCATGTAATCCTGAAACAATATATTTACTTTATTTTGTAAAGTATGTGTGTCAAAATTTGTATAATCGATCCCGTTTATACAAATAGTTCCAGTAGTTGGTTCATAAAGTTTATTAAATAATTTGATCATAGATGTTTTGCCAGAGCCATTTTTTCCAACGATTGCTACTTTTTGACCTCGTTTTATATATAAACTAATATCTTTAAGAATATAATTGTCCTGATTAGGGTATTTGAAATAAACGTTTCTCAACTCTATATCGGTTATATGATCTGGAAAAGGCTCAGAATCTGGTAAACGTTTTCCACTAGAATTGTAGCTTAAATATTCAATTAAATATTTAAAGAAAAGATTATCAGTGCTCAGATTAACAAATCCACTTAACAAACCATTTACGTTACTCTGACCTCTGGAAAAGATCTGATAGTACATGACCAAATCGCCAACACTAAAACTTCCATTCAAGGATCGTATTATCAAAAATAAAAAAATGCTATATATAGCCAGTAATTCAACTAATTTTGCGCCAAAATTCCAGTATGTGCTTTTTAGTGTTAAGAGGTAATTTTCATCGAATAATAACTCCCTTATTTTTTTAGCTCTGTGAATAAATAATTCTCCAAGCCCATATGTCCTTATTTCTTTAGCGGGCTGATTCGCAGTTAGCATCCAGTTATAATATGCTCCCTCTCGATGGAGTGATGTTCTTTTTTGATACCACTGATGACGTAGTTTTGAAAATTTATACTGACTAAGTAAAGCAGGCAGTACAGAAGAGACAATAATAATGCTTGTAGACCAGTGCAGGACAGCCAGCATACTAAATAAAGCAGCTAAGGATATGAAACTCTGGAAAATAGATTGAAGTTGATTAAACGTACTAAATATTCTTCCATGGCCATCAGACTGTATACGATAAAATGTGTCATGATACTCGGGATTTTCAAAGTATTGGTAGTCAATTGTAGAAGATTTTTTATGGAGTTCTTCTAAAATTGCTTCCGAAATAATTTGATTATGTTTTGTCTTGACTAAGCCCGCAATACTATTAATCAAACTATTGACAATTAATAAGCCGACAGTAAAAGAAACTTGCCAGGTTAGCAATGAGACCGCTTCTGTATATTCACCGGACTTAGTGTACTTTGTAACTGTATCGAAAATGAGCTTGATCTGGTATATATTTACAAGCGGTAAAACGGATTGTATTATCAAAAAAAACAGGTTAACAACGTGCCATCTTGGACTAGTTGCCCATAAAAATTTAAGGACAAAAGTCAAGTTTCTAATGTTGATTTTCCTGAAAGACCTTATCATTACTTCTCAGCTTAGCATTAATACAGAAGGTATGCTTTCGGGGGAGGTTAGCCTAAGTAATTGATAACCGATTCCCGATATCCCCTGAAAGAATCCTGGTGTATAGCCTAGATGAGGATTATACCGAAAACTCCCACTACGTTGTGCTAAATATGTGATTTGCCCTGCCTGTTCTAAAGCGAGTGTATATAGTGAATTGTCTGATAGTTTTTGGGAAGCAGTAAGTAGTAATTCTAAACGCCCAAAATTTCCACAACATAAATGATCCATTGGTGAGTTTAAATGCTCTTTTGTTATTTTAATTGCATTGTTGATATCAGCTAGGATCGACTTTTCATCTAAGGCATCTAATATGCCTACTCTCGCCAACCCGATGCCGGTTGCGCCATGACACCATGTACACATAAATTTAGATTCCTCTAACCCGAGCTCGATCTTGTCGACTGGTTTTCGAAAATCAGGCCAGTTATTTTCTGAAGTATCAAAAACACTCGTTTCATAGGCGATAGCTCCCAAAGCGGCATCCTTGTACAGACTATTGTTTGTAACCTTATAAGCCTGAATCAATGAATAAGCTATACCAGCAGCTCCATGAGAAAAGCCAGTTAAAAAAACGCCTTCGTTAAATGGCCAAACTTTGTGTCCTGATGCTGTTATCTCTCTACAGTTTAGCAAATACTCTGCAGCACAGTTTATTAGCTCAACAATGTATGGTTCTTTTTTATATTTATATAAGTTTACTAATGCTAGAATAAGCCCTGCAGAACCGTGCATTACATCATAGCATTTATCCCGTTCAATTAGTTGTTTAGAAACAAGTTTAGCGACATCTGCGGCTGCATCTGTTAATGCGGGCTCGTTGCATAATAATCCTATATTAAGAAAGGCATAAATTAATGATCCATATCCAACTATGCCTCCTGTGGGTAATGCATCGTTTTCATCAATAAAATTCTTTTTAATTTGCACTTGTTTCAGAGCTATGTTTACCGAGCCTATCGCTAACTTTCTAAATTCTTTTTTCTGAGTAGTTTTAAAAAGAGCTGCAAAAAATAACCCAATACCTGATCCACCGCTATATATATCATTTGAAATAGGTTCCAACTGATATTTTTTCGTTTTAGAATTGAATTTTTGAGATATCCAGGTTATACTTCCGTCGTTGGCCGTAATTCCTTTACTTTTAAGATGATATGCAATGGAAATGCAGGTTCTAATAGCTATTTTCTGATTTAATTTGTATGACTTTTGCTGCTTATTTATGCTGTGCTTAATATTTGGATTTATATAGCTTTTTTCGGCAAATCTACTTTGAAAGCTACCTCTAATTAATTCGGTTTGAAGTAGGAGGTCTTTTTTGCAGCTTTTTTTTAACTTATTAGTTGCGCATTGGAAGCTCGATTCGTTAAAATATTTTTCTATTTTATGTGTTTTATTGAGTTGTATAAAATCGGCTCCAGTTGACGCTGTAAAGTGAGGGATGTCCAATTGTTCTAGTGTTCGCTGTTCTTCTTCAATTAATGGCCACCAAAAAGGTTTAGATTCATAATTTACTATACCTTGATAAAGTATATCTAAGTGAGAAGACCATATCATGCCACTTCTAAGTAACTTCGGATTAAGTAAATTCTGCAATAAGGTTGAGTATATTTTTGTCGCGCGAAATACAAATCTTATCTTTTGATTTGACAACCTTTTCCAATTAGGCGAGTTTAATATATTTTTCTTTTTACGTAGTAAAAAATTGTACATTTCTTCGAAACCCGTTATTATCTGTTCACTGAATCCTTCCACACTTAACGCATCATACTTTATTACTTTGTGAGATTTTATTTCTATTTCTTTCTTTACAATTTTCATGAAATCTGTGTTCACATGAACCCATTGAGGACGTGTTATATTATATTGTTGTGGTATATATTTTCCAAAGCCACTTACATCATATACCTGTTCTTCGGTATCAACTATCCATCGAGGCAATAGCCCCGTCCTGATTGCTGAATTATTCAAGACATTTTCAGCCTGTGTCAGAGCGTCGGTTCCATTTAAGATTGATTCTTCGCTTGCGACTGGATGAAGCAATGTTTCCAAATCAATTAAAACGGGGTCTTCATTACTCATTATTATATTTTCGTAGTGCAGATCGGTTGCGCCTAGCATATGCGTAATGCATAGCAGTCCTCCTGCATTTTTATGATATTTGTTTGCCTGAAGTTCGTTTTCTGGGTAGATTTCTTCTATAAATTCCATCCAGCCGTAATCTTCATGTGCAATTATTTTGAATAACTTAAATTTTATCGGACTGTCATATGCGTGTAGTAATTTTAGCAATCCTACGTAAGCTTTTTCAATCCCAAGATTTTTAGGTTTATATACGAGTTTTAGACCAGATTCACAAACAACTGTTATAACGGATCTACCGCCGTTATGTCTATCGGACAAAGAAGCGCTTGTTTCGATAATTCTGCCAATTTCTTGCTTATTATTAAATATTTTTTCTATTTGCTTTTTGTCTTTTTCATAACGTTCAATAAATTCTTTGACTGACTCAATCCATTGTTCAATTGCTAAACCTGTGAATTTTGCCAACATAGAATATTCCTTATAGTATTCTATTATTTCACCATTCAACATCCTTAGGATAAAATCATTATAATTAGTTTTTGACGATGAAGGATCAGTATTTGATAGTTTACTTTTTATAATTGATTGATTCCAAGATCTGTACGTAGAAAATTCTAATTCCATTGTGAAGGAATTAATATAGCATAACCAAGCTAATAGGCTTTTCTCCAATTGAATATGAGCAGCTGTTGAAAGTAAGTCATATTTATCATTGAGTCTTTTTCTTAATTTGTTTCTTCCATTTAAAATAAATGGAATGAATATTTCTTCAAAAGGTTGGGGCGACTCCTTCTCACCTAATAAATCATTATAATTATTGTTAGTTTGTGACAGGCTTAAAGGTATGTTTTTTAGACAGTCATTCAATGTGATTATCCAGCTTGGTAACTGTTTATTATTATAACCTTCTTTTGAATCAAAAAACCTTTCTAATTGGTCAGGTTTAATATTACTCCATTCTAACCGTTTTGAAAAATTATTAATATTTCCATTGGCTACTATTTTAATCCAATCTATTACTGAATTGCTTTGAGAAATAAGTTGTTTATTGTATACATCATACGGTATATTATGTTTTAATTCATTAAATACCATTGCATTTGACGAAATGTCTACTAGTTCCGCTTGTGTGAATTCCATTTATACAATGTATTTAAAATCTGGATTTTCTATTTTAAATGCATAATCCTATTCAGCTACAGGATGTCAGGATAATCATAAGATGCTCTAACATCCTGTAGCTAAATATTTGTTTGATATTTTATGATAGTTCCGCCTGGCTAACTTACGATCAAGCTGAAGAAACGACAGGGACCACCGCATCCATTCCAACCGTCCAGTACAGTCTTGCAGTCTGCTTCTGGAGATCTTGTATCCGTACAGAACAGCGTATTATTATGTGTACTATTAGTGCTGCAGTTTCCTAAAAAACCGGCGGTATTTTGATGCGATCCCACAACCATTGGCATATTGACAAAACCATCAATTGTGTTTGTTTCGTTTATTGTTTCATCAGTTATTTTTGGGATTACAATAAACCAATGATTTTCTGTCTCTTCTAAAATTTTGATATCTGCCTCTACTTTTAACGACTCACCAAATTCTTTACGTAAAAGAAGGATTGGATCAACAAGTAAAAGTTTTTTATACTCAGGATTAGTCCAGCTTTTTGAAATTATATTTGCTATTTCTATTTTATTGTCTTCATAATAGACCTGTCGCTCAAGCACCCACTTTGCGATATCCAGCATATCTACGCCAAGAGAATTCCTTAGCTCTGTTTCATTGATCCCTTCATATGGGTTATGTGGGAGAATAAAATAGTAATCATCATCTGTTTCTTCAATTACACTTATCGATAAATCTTGAGGCATCCTTATTTTGTTGATCTCCTCTAGCACCTCTTTGGGCCTGTTAATCAAGTTGTTTTTAAAGGATTCATCTTTGATCGCATTGATAATCGCTTTTCGTTCAATTTCTCTTCTAGTAATAAGTTTTAGCTGAGAAGCAGCTTGAAATTCGAATAAGCCGTACTTTAACTGGTTGCTTAGTTTGGTTTGTTCCATGACGCAAATGTTTAAAGTGTATATGTAGGAAGTGATGGCAATGAAACAATACTGAGGAGACTTAAAGCTTCTTCAGTATTAAATTATGGCATTTTTCAGGTAAATAATAGCCGGTTCACCTTTTAAAAGGTTTTACAAACCAATAGTTCGTACACACTAATTATTTTTAGCCATACGCTTTATCGCGAAAATGCATCAAATAGTAGTGTACTTTATTCTTGACGCTGAGTAGGAAGATAAAATAGAGGCCGATTCAATACGGTACAACCGATGGGATTATTGACTTACCATTCTAATTATTAATCTATTGATTTGGCTTCCTTTGGAACGCACCATTTCTTAATAATTAGCAGACTTATGTTGTTCAGAAAGCCTTATTAGTTCCTTTTAATTTGTAGCTGTGATATACACGTACGTGTACTCCGTTTGTATTTGCACTTCACTGTAAAAGCTTATGCATTTTTAAGTAACAATTTATAATATCTTGGTTAATAAAACTATTTGTAACGACTATTTTCTAGAGCTGATATTTTATTACGAAGATTATATATTTTCTTAGAATTGCCAAATATAATTCAATAATATATTTAACGGCAGTCTATATACGTACAAACGTAAAACTGTTCTTCTGTACATATTATAATTTAATTTTGAAATCTTTTTGAATTTATAAATACAGTTTGAAATTAAGCTTACATATAATTAACCACTTCAATTTTAATAAGATATAACCCCAAAGGTTAATTACGCCTGCTAGAAGGGGATTTTATAAATATTGTTTTGCCATTAAGTTGCACTCCTATCACATTATCTGGGGCTTGTCTTCGCACTTTTCACATGTTTGTGCGATTGATGGGTGTTTGATAACCGGCCAACTTTGTAGCCTCTAATGAACGCTACAAACATGAAATGCTACCATTCTTCTCATAACCGTATGGCCAATCTTTTTACCTATTCTGGTGTAGACCTACTTTTGTTTGGTCTGATCGTACTCCTGAGCATCGCCCTGACTACTTCGGCTACGTATGCTCAACAGCTTGGCCGAACCAATGTAACCGGTTCGATACGTGATACGGCCGGAAAGCCGATTGAATTCGCAACTGTACTGTTAATCAAGGCAGAAAATTCGCCTACCCCGAAAAGCTCTGCAACAAAACCTGCCAGTCAGTCGGCTTTGGCATCTCAATTGGTTAAAGGGACAGTGGGCGACGAAAATGGGCGGTACGTATTTGAGAACATCGGACCGGGAACGTATCAGGTTTCGGCACAGATGGTCGGTTATGCGAAAGCGACGTCGGTCACGTTTACGGTAATTGCCGGCCAGGCGGCTGCGGACGTGCCGTCAATATCACTTCACCAGTCATCGCAGACGCTTGGTGAAGTGACGGTAGCAGCCAAAAAGCCGTTTATCGAACAGTTGCCTGATCGTACCGTCATCAACGTTGAAAACGGTATAATTTCGGCAGGTGGAACGGCGCTGGACGTGCTGGAACGCGCTCCTGGAGTGCTGGTCGATAACCAGAATGACCGGATAACCCTTAAAGGGCGGGAGGGAACTTTGATTATGATTGATGGCAAACCCACGTACCTGTCGGCGCAGGAAGTGGTGAATCTGTTACGGAATACACCATCCAACGGCGTTGAAAGCATCGAATTGATTACCAATCCATCGGCCCGGTACGATGCGGCCGGGAATGCCGGCATTATCAACATCCGACTCAAACGGGGTAGCCGGGCCAGTGGAACAAATGGCAATGCTACGGTTGGCGGAGGCTACGGCCGGTTTCCAAAAGCATCAGCCGGATTGACGCTTAATCACCGGGCTGGCAACTGGAATCTCTTCAGTAACTACAATTACGATTATCGCAAAAGCTTTGGCTCAGTTGATGCCTTGCGGCAGTTTGGCGCAGGCGACTCGCTGACAACAGTGAACAACCTCGGGTATCGACCCAACATAGTACAGAATCACACCTATAAAATCGGGGCCGATTACTCGCTCAGCAAACGCACAACTGTGGGTTTTATGGTGAATGGAGTGGTGAGCAATAGCCAGGCTACGATAGATAACAAAAACCTGGTTTACGGCGCCAGCGGACAACTTCAGCAACTGGTAACCATGACCAATGCATCGACGCGGGGCATGGAACGATTGGCGGCCAACACCAATTTGAAGCACACATTCGATACGTTGGGTCGGGAGATCACCGTAGACGTCGATTATTCACGGGTATCCATCCGTCCGCAGGACAACATGCGTACTCGCTATTTTGGTGCGGGTGGTGAAGAAACGCAGCCCGAATTGGTGCAGCGTAATCGGCCACCCTCAACCGTTACAATTCGCGCAGCGAAGGCCGATTATATCCACCCCTTACGTACCGGAGGCCGACTGGAAGCAGGGGGCAAAATCTCGTACGTGACTTCAGATAACGATGTGCGCTTTGAGACGCTGACTGAAAATGGATACGTACCCGATCCGCAGCGGACGAACCATTTTCTGTACAACGAAACCATCACGGCGGGGTATCTGAATGCCAATCGGGATTGGGGTAAGTGGTCGGTACAGGCCGGACTTCGGGCAGAACATACGCGTTCAATCGGAAACTCTGTGACCCTGAGCCGAGTCGTTGATCGGAATTACCTCAACCTGTTTCCAAGTGTGTTCGTCACGTACAAAGCCGCTCAGAATCACCAATGGCAGGCATCGTACAGTCGGCGTATCGACCGCCCAAACTATCAGGACCTGAACCCATTTGTGTACGTGATGGACCCCTACACATATTTTCAGGGAAACCCATTCCTCCGTCCGCAATATACCAATGCGTTTCAGGTAGGCTATACGTATAGAAACGAAACAAACATCAGCCTGAGTTACAACCACACTACCGATGTTATTACGGGTGTCAACGATCAGCAGGAGCGTGTGTTGCGAGTGACGACGGTGAATCTGGCGGCTCTGGACAATATCAATTTAAGTATCGGGCTGCCCATTACCCTAACCCAATGGTGGACGCTCCGCCCTACGGCCAATGTATTCTGGAATGCCTATAATGCTGAGTACGTCGGTCAAAAGCTCGATTACCAGCGAGTGGCGGCCAACCTAACTCTCAACCAGAACTTTGTGCTGCCGCACGGACTTACGGTTGAGGTATCAGGCTTCTACAATTCGCCTTCAGTCTACGGAATGATGCAGTTTCGGGGGTTGGGCCAGTTAAGTGTGGGCATTCAGAAAAACTTTTGGGATAAAGCCGCTACGGTGCGGCTCAATGTCAGCGATCTACTCCACACAATGCGGCCAGGTGGGTATAGCAATTTCGCTACAACGAATATCCGCTTCACTAATCGGTTCGAAAGCCGCGTGGCACGCCTGACGTTCACGTATAATTTCGGTAATCGTAACCTCAAAACAACGCGTCAGCGCCGGTCTGCCGTTGAAGAAGAACAGGGCCGTATCGGAGGAGGAAATAACTGATAAACACAGTACGTTGCCGTAACAGGGCAACCTTATGGTCCATAAGAAATCCTGTTACGGCAACGTACTGTGTCGATAATCTGGTGGCGTATTATGGTCTCTAAAGGGGGCTCTCTCCCATAAAAGCGAGCCATCGCAGCCAGCCTGGCCTTGTGGCGGGAAATTGAAGCCAGACAAACAAATTGTATCGGGGAGAGGGTCTGTTTACGTCATTGATTCAACCAGTGAAAGAGTCAATGTTATGGCAGAGGTTCCCTAAAAATCGGAAGTTATATGCCCAGCCCTACCTGTTGTTCACTAACACTGGTTTTGGGGAGTGGTCCCGATCATTTTTGTAACCGCGGCCATTCCCGGCGGATGCCGTTACACCCTTTTAACCGATACGTATCACATGGTTTTCTTCTGGATTTTGTGGGCTGTCAATGCCATTATTACCCTGATTTTTCTTTATTTCTTCTTCGAGGGGTTGGGCGACGGCTCGGTTGGGCCTGCCAATATGGGGCTGTGGATGTTGATCCTAACGGGACTGGGGGCTCTCCTGGCAGGCAGTTACTGGCTGCAGATGCATCAGAATGGCGTACTTGCGATAGTATTGTTAGCCGTACCGGCAATACCGGGATTATTATACGGCTTGTTTATGATCATCGTACTGCTCACCAATCCGCGCTGGAATTGAGGGCATATTCCTGGTAAATTACTTTTTTGGGGTGGTAGGCAACTCGTTTTCAACCAGCTCAATGTCTTTCGCTACGTCTGGGCGCAGCTTATCCCAGTGAAACCGGAGCGTATTGTTTTCAGCCCAGGTATGACCTTTCTGTTCGGTAAGGTGCACGAGCGGCATGTCGTTGTAAAGGGGGCGGGTTATGGCAATTACGTTGTCCCAATACCGAAGGGCGGCTTTCAGGTGCCGAAGGGCCACCTGCTTCATCGCAGCCTGACCAGTAGTGCGGTACGTCTGCAAGGCGACTGCTCCATTCAGTTTTTCAGTCATATGCAACCCCAGGTTCGCCCAGGCCATTACGTCGGCTACCTCATACAGTAGGGATCGGTTTCCTGTGGTTTTGATGGACTGAATGAGCCGGAGCGCTTTCCGGCAATCGGTCACCAGTATGTTCGCCAGCATGGGCGGGGTGATTTTTTCCTTGCTGAATGAGCCACCGGCTGCCGTCGTTTTGACGTAGTCACTGACCGATACGTAGGTAGGGTCCAGTGTTGGCTGCGAAATTTGCTGGTTGACGGAGATATACGCCACATTCTTGTTAGCGTCGAAGCCCATCATGCCTTCGCTGTAGAGCGAAAAATCCCAGGTGAAATCGAACGAAGAAGCCAGTCGCAACGGGGTTTTTGAGGCCAGTGCATACGCTTCCAGCAACGGTGCGGCTGACATACCGTAGCGACGAACAAACTCCGACCGGAAGAGGGCATCGGGTGTGGCAGGATTATACAGAAGCCGGCCCCAGAGTTTATAAAACAGCCACTGCCGTTCAAAAGCGTACGTCCAGTCGACAGGAGCGCCGGGACTAGTGAAATAATCCTTCGCTGGAATGTAGGTTTCTGAACCCAAAAAATAACCGCCTACGTAGGCTTGATTGTTGGCTGCAATGTGCGATCTGACAAAGTCGGGCACGCCCCATCGCAGGCAAAAGAAATCCTCATTGCGGACGGTCCAGGTTATTTTATACGTGTTGGGCTCGGGTTTGAAGTACGTATCGAACAGCTTCCCGCCATGCACTTTAACTAACGTCGGCGTTGAGTGTCCGTGCGACCAGTTATACTTTAAATCTGCCCAGATCGGACCGTCAATGAAAGGCAGCGCAGCTTCGCTTTCAATTGATTTTCGGGTAAGTTTTTCGGTGTCGATGCTGGTAATGCCGAGCGAGCCCGTTGTGCTGGAGAACGGAATCCGATGCACAAGTTTGCTTTTTCGCCCAGCCAGCCGCATTCCCTCAATAATCGTGGCCTTCATCCAGTCTTCGCGTTGTTGTGGCGACATGCCACCCATGGCCTCGCCCAGTGTCAGGCCAAAGCCGGTCAGGTCAGGGTATTCCTGTAATACCTGCGTCACGCATTCGCGCGTGTATCGTTTGACAATGGCCGACGTATCGCCGTCGATAAAATGGTGGTGATCGAGGTTATTCAGCCTGGGGTTTACGTTATAGGCTTTCGAAAATTCGGGACTGGTAAAGATATTGAAGGGAACCAGGTACGTATCAATTTCCCGATCTTTCGCCATGCGGAAAATTGTCCGAAACAGCGTTTGCCACTCGGCCAGTTGCTGGTCGTTGAAGGGTGTAGCAGCGGGGAAGTTCGCGGGTCGGATCATGAATGTATACGGATGCAGATTCCACAGACTCAGCGCGTTGAACCGGTTTGCCACCATCATATCCAGAAACGCTTTCCAGTAGAGCGTATCGCGGCAGGTTTCATAATGCTGATCGAGTGCGTAGCTATGCCGGTACGTATCCCAGGGTAAATCAAATTTAATGGCGCGAAAGGGGAGATGAGGGCGTTCCTGCCGGGTACGAATCTGGTCAAGTGCAATGCCGTTCCGGATGTCTTCTACGATAGAAAGGCAACCGTAAATCTGACCACGATTATCGCCCCCGCTAACAGTAAACTGCTTGCCCTGCCGCTCGATGACGTAGGCTTCAGAGCCGAGTTGGACATTTACCGGAGCAAGCTGGATCGTAAAATCTGCCGATGTCCGTTCTGAAACGATGCTGTATTTTTTGCTGATGAGCGCACCAGCCAATTGCCCGGCGGCATACCTGCTTTGCCGGGTAGGCTCCATTTGCTGGATAAATACACGCTGGGCCACACAATCAGTTGCCAAAAACAGCAGCAGCAGACTAACGAGCTTTCTATTCATCCGAATACGCTATTTGTGGTTTGTCTGGTGCTCTTTAACGTATTGAGCGATGTCGATAAATGGGGCCACCCATATGTCCGCTACGTGTTGTTTCAAATATCGGATCAGCTTGTTGTGTTCTGCCAGCGCTACGTTCAGCGAGTGGCCACCGCCAACGCCGTGGAAGAGAAAGACCAGCAGCGAGTTGGTTTCCTGCGCTTTTTTGACCAGCTCAATCAACTGCTCACCGGACTCTCCGTTGATGGCATACGAACCAATATCAGCCAGGTTGATTTCTGTAATCTTTTTCATCTCGCTCGTGGTGCCCCGGGCGGCTACAAAATCACTGGCAATGGGTTTGTAATAATCTTCATTGCCAATTTTGGTGTCACCACAGGGAAAGGCGAAGGTGCGGGCCGATTTGCCGTCGAGGGTTTTGAGCAGGATATTGGTCATCCTGATTTCGTCGGTCATCCGCTGAACCGAATATTTGCTTAAATCATAAGTTGGATTTACCCACTCCCGACCCGGCCGGTCACCCGCGCACGGATGAAACAGTGTATGATTGGCCAGTTCGTGGCCCCTGTCGCCCGCAGCTTTCCATCGGCTCAGGTTATTGACAAAACCGGGGAAATAACCGGATAAATAGAACGTACCTTTCAGCCCAGATGAGTCCAGAACGGGTATTACGTTGTTCAGATGGATAAGCAACGCATCGTCGTAGGTTAGGGCAACGGCACATTTTTTTCCGTTCCAGACAGCGGAGCTTTGGGCAACCGTCAGGCTATGAATCATCAATAAAATGACAGGCAGAAGAATGAGGGTATTCAGTGTCTTTTTCATGCGTTTCAAAGCGGCAAAGTCTCGGGAAGAGTACGTCATACAGAAAACAGGTGCCTACATACTGACGTCAATGGGGACTAAGCAACTTCTGCCCGGTTATTTACTGATTGCTCTACCGAAATTAATGAACCGAAGACACTGTGGCGGCCCGACACAACGCCGGCAAATTCGTAATTCTGGCTATCAGCATATCCGTTCGACTACGGTCGAACGCTGAAGCGGGGTTCAAAAAAGTAATTTCGGGACGGGCCATATCCGCAGCGGTACGTATCATGACCTCTTCCTGTTCGCTCAGGTGCCTGCTAAGTAAGCGGTATTGCTCACTGACCTGATGAGCAAGCTGCTGTAGTAATTCGCTTGAATACAAATCACTCAGGTGATTAAACGCAACCTGAATGCCGTCATCCGCGATGAAAAACCGACTCCAATGAAGTAGCATGGCTTAGGAAGAAGTCAGGCTGACACAGGACCTTTATGCCTTCAGCCTGACTTCCACAAAGGTAACCAAATACAGCTTGTTCCTGAGCGATGTCCACTCGTAATTTACTCATCCTGATTTGGTTCAGCACGTGTTGTTGTCAGCCAAAAACGGTAAGATGTTTCTGGAAGATGGCTTCATATTTCGCAGCGGCAGCCGTCTGGTTGGCTTGTTTGCAGGCTTCCACAATGGTCTGGAGTATGTACAGATCTGAATTGGGATTACTGAACCTGCCTTCATTACGTTTGGCATACATCAGGTTCTGATCAGCACGGGTGGCCATCGTGTCAGCAATGGTGAGCGCTTTTTTAGGATCGTTCACCGCAAACAGAAACTGGACGTAGTTGGACGAAATCTGGTCGTATGGAAGGCTCTTATCCGGCATGACTTTCAGGGAGTAATCGAGTACGGTACGGGCTTTTTCGGTTTGCCCTTCCCGGATAAGCTGATCGGCCAGTCGGAAAAAAGCGAGTCGAGCCGAAATGACCGGCGGACCCTTATACGTCTCATCATAGTATACCTTTGGATTATCGAACTCACGCCATACCGTCTTGTGCATCATGGTATCGTACATGACCTCCGAATTGACGTAACCATCCGAAGCACCCGGTACGGCTACGGGCATTAGCCGGTACGCATAACCTTCCAGCTGCATGTAGTTTTTCAGATTCAGATAATGTTCAGTCGCCAGCGTGCTTGAAAAATAGATCGGTCGTTTCCAGTTGTTGGTAGCAATCACATCGAGCATGATCAGATCGGGCTTAAACAGATCTTTTTTGCCAATCGACCACTGCATTGTGTCTTTCAGCAGAGGACGTAGCGCCGTCGGAACAAACTTTGCCTTGTCAACCGCTCTTTTGTCTATTGGCAGAAATAACACCGACGAAGGTAGAATATTCGTCATCTCGCCCGTAGTCAGCGGTACCTGTATGGCAGGGTTACTGGTCTTTACCAGACTGATGTACTGCTTCAGATCAATACCGTTTTTTACGCCCTCAACCTCATAAAACGGGATAATATCATTCATACCCTTGTTAAACTGCTCAAACTCCAGCGACATCGGCACCGCGTCGGATTCGTACGTCTTACGTTTCATCTGCTGAATGTACCACTCCGTACCGAGCAGACTCAGGTTGCAAACCCGCACATCCCGCCGAAAGCCTTCTACCTCCTGCACATACCAGAGTGGAAACGTATCGTTGTCGCCTTCGGTAAACAGAATCCCGTTGTAAGCACATGAATTGAGCATATTTTTGGCGAAATCGACCGAGTGAAAACGGTGGTCGCGGTTGTGATTGTCCCAGCTTTTTACGCACATCATCACAGGAACAAGCAGACAAGCGCCCAGCACAAACTCGCTACGGAACCTGGCCGATTTAAAGCGGGCAACGAACGAACGTAACGACATCACGATAGCCATAGCCCCCAAACCCAGCCAGATAGCAAAAAAGTAAAAAGAACCGACGTAAATGTAATCGCGTTCGCGCGGCTCCGACGGGGGCGAGTTCAGAAAAACCTGTAACGCAAGGCCCGTAAGCAGAAACAATAACCCAACCACCAGCACATCATTACGTCGACGGGTATACTGAAAAACCAGCCCCAGCAGCGCCAGCGCAAACGGAAGCATATAAAAGTTATCGCGGGCTTTGTTGATTCTCAAAAGGTCTGGTACGTGCTCATTCGACGACCAGGGAAGCAAATAGCCCGCGCCTTCTTCGTCACTTTCGCGCCCGGCAAAGTTCCACATCAGGTAGCGCCACCACATATGGCTTAACTGATAGGTAAACAAAAACCTCAGGTTGTCACCCATGGTCGGTTTTTGCCCTTCTGCCAGGCCAAGCATTTGCCGATACAATTGTGGATGATTCAAGTGTGAACTGTAAACACGGGGGAAGAGCATTTCATCGCCCGGCGCGTAGATGTATTCGGGGTAATAATCAGCAATAACGTATTTATCCTTATCTTTTTTCCAGATCGGCGCTCCCCGTTTTTGATCAATTGGCCGGGAGGTGAACACTGGACCGTAGAGCAGCGAACGGCTTTCATACTGTTCCCGGTTTTGGTACGCCCGAAACTTGTTGACATCACTGGGGTCGTTTTCATTGATAGGAGGGTTGAAATTAGCCCGTACCAGCACCTGCATATATGACGCATAACCGATGAGCAAAAAGGCCACGGCGAGCAGCGATGTGTTCAGTATAACCCGCTGCCGACGAACGGACCACCAGATACCGTAGGCCAGACCACCCAGCAAAACCACCGAGAAGAAAAGGGTACCGGACTTGAAAGGCATGCCCAGTGTATTGACAAAAAATCGTTCTACAGCAAAGGCCAGCGTGGGTAGGCCGGGAATAGCCGCATTGATAATTCCTAAGATGAGCAGCCCGATACTTAACGCCAATACGCCACCCCAGAAAGTCGGTTTGTCGGTTTTGTGGAAATAAAAGCTTAACGCCAGCGCCGGAAGAATCACAAGATTGAGCAGGTGAACACCAATAGACAGGCCAACCAGATAAGCAATCAATAAGAGCCATCGATTAGCAGCTGCCTGGTCGTCGATACGTTCCCATTTGAAAGCCGCCCACACCACAATGGCTGTGAAAAACGACGACATGCCGTATACTTCGGCTTCAACGGCTGAGAACCAGAACGTATCGGAGAAGGTATAGGCCAACGCACCAATTGCGCTGGTGCCGACAATTAGCCAACTGTCGGCGGTGGTGTATTCGGATTGGTTTGCATAGTGGCTCGTGAGCAGTTTTTGCGCCAGCATGCTGATCGTCCAGAACAGAAACAGAATCGTGAAGGCACTGGCGAGCACCGAGCCCATGTTGATCCAATAGGCTACACGGGTCAGGTCGCCAAAGGACAGCATGGAAAAGATACGGCCCAGCAGGAGAAACAAAGGCGCACCCGGCGGATGGGGAATCTGCAGCTTGAATGAGGAAGCAATGAATTCACCACAGTCCCAGAAGCTGGCCGTTCGTTCGACAGTCAGGGTATACGTAACGAGGGCGATGGCAAAGACGAGCCAACCCGAAAGAAGATTCAGGCGTTTGAAGGGGAGCATACGTTGTAGAAGTTAGCGACATGAGTTTGTGTAAGAATTCGCCAAAACTACGTATCAGTATGCGCTGCCTGAGTCGGTTGCTATGTTAAGATTTGTTAATAACTGCTTGTTTTATAGATAATTAACATTTTAAATTGCTTGCTGAAGGCTTTCAGCAGAGCTGGGAGTGGTCATTGAGATTAACGAGGTATGGATTGTCCTTTTATCGGCTAACGTACCGATTGATGGGGTGGCAGGGAGCCAGGCAACTGATTGGTGATCCAGAGAAAAAATATAGCTTCAAAAATTAAGGTGAACGGTATAACAGAGATATTTTTGAAAAACAGGATCAAGGCCCAGACAGAACTGTCTCCCGAAATAAGCTGTCGGGACTGGAGCGTAATGAACAGACAGGTTTCATAGGCAATATGATCGATCAGTACGTTGAACAGGAACGCGATGGCTAGAAAGGCGACAAAATTGATCAGAACAACCAGCCATTTTTCCTGCACGGTTCCCAGGGCTGTCTGCCAGTTTTTTGTTCGGCCTTCCCGATTCGTGATTAATTGAATCAGCTTTACCAGGCCGTTTTTGAGGTTACTTAGTCCCAGCGAATAAAAAAATAGCAGAATTCGCGCACTCTCAATTACGATTTCTAAAAGCGTATGAGCTAAGGGGCTGACTGGACCAAATGCCCGAAGCTGAATAGCTCGTCCAAACGCTGCGACAAGCCCTAAACTGAAAATGATCAGGAAATTGTTCTTAATAAACCGGAGCGTAAAAACAGTCCAGTCAAGGGATTTTAGAAAGTTTGATTGGTTGGCCATAGCTTTAAAACCAATGAAATGGGAAGGTAAAGGATTGACAATTAGGTAAACTGGGTATTTTTCTATTTATAATATTAAGCTAATGCATAACATAGTACTATGCAAAACATCCTACACAGATGGTTAGATACGTAGTTAGATGGTTAGTTGATGACGATAATTCACCTTATTTAAACTAAAAGATGAGCTTAGACGAGGAAATTACTATGTTTCAATTCGGTCAGAGCATCTATTCGCAGGATGATCTGTTGACGCGCTTCCGCCAACTGGATGAGAATGAGAGAAGAGAGCAATATTATAAGGTTGATTTTTTAGTGGAGCAATTAAAACCTACTCACGCCGAAATGGAGCAGGCTACAGTGGAATGTTCATTAACTGAGTCCGCAATTCCAGACGTTGTTTTGAAGCATTATCGAAAAAACATTGGTATCCGTTGGATGAATACCCTGCCAGATAATGAAATAGAGTTAGGTTATAGGCTGCTGCTAGCTTTATTCAAACTTTCCTATCAGCGGCATTTTGGGTTGGAGAAAGAAAACAATGGTAACTGGCGTTATCGGGATTTGTCGAGTGCAACTACCGTACAGGAAATTTTAACCAGCTATCGGGCGTTAGTTGAAGATGTTTACAATAACTCAAGTTTTCGAAGCGAGTTTGTGAGTATTGCCAAACTATGCCATGCGATTGACCAGTTGAATCAGTCTAGAATGCAGGAACCTGAAACCGATCTGGAGCCACAGACACACGTTAAGTTTGTTAATCATGCTGATATAGCAACTGACATATCCAGGGTTTTTGATGATAAGGACGGCTATTCCTATGCGATACTACGGCGTTCTGTGGAAAAAGCACTGGCCAGACAGTATGAACTGGATGCTGATCTTACAAGGCGATTGGTAAGTGAGGTAATCGATAGACATTTGCAGGAAACGTACGGTACTGGTTTTTTTTCCTGAGCGAACGATGAAGCGGTATTTAAACTTGTTGCTGATTGGTGGGTTCCTGGTGGCAATTTCGCTTGGGATCTATTTTTATCGCGAATACCTGGGCGAAGACACGGCTCCGGAAGAAACGAGTAGTACGCTAATTGAGAAACGTCTGAATGCAGTTGTCACAAAGATATCACCCGTCGGAGGGGGCAGTCAACCGAAACTTGAAGTAGTGTTTTCCAATATTGATACGAAAGAATCGTCCAGCTTTATGATAAACGACTGGTATCGACAGAGTATCCACGTAGGCGATACGTTGTCGAAAGAGAAAGGAGAAAAGATCGTACTGGTCTACCAAAAAGCAGGTGCCGTAGAAACCGTGCCCATTGATTAACGAGTGAAGATTTTTGTGCCCTTCTGAAAGTCTACCGGTCAGGCTTCGCTAACAGCGCTGAGCAATCGCCTGGTAGCCGGGGCAATTGCAAAATTGTTCGTAAATGTTGAATAAGCCCGACGCCCCATAAGTTGCCGGTTATCCGATGATACGTTTAACCAACTAAAAATAGCCTGCTCTGTACCTTCCAGCGTATCAGCAACGACGATACCACTTCCTGCGTTCATGATTTCACGCCATATATTGACCTGATCTGAAATCAAAACGGGTTTACTGCAGGCTAAAGCCTCGACTATAGCAATACCGAAATTTTCCTGATGACTAGGTAATATAAATGCTTCGCAGCCGTAGAAAGCTCCCCATTTGGTGTCGTCTGAAAGCATTCCAGTGAAAAAGATATGCGAATCGGCACCTGTACAATCCGCTACCAGTTTTTGCATTCGCAGGCCATAAGAAGTCTCTAAGCCGGGCCCGGCAATGACGAGCTTTGGAAGTGCCAGGCTCGTTTCCTGCTTTCTTTTTAGCAGCCCTAAATAAGCTTTTATCAAGATATCAACGCCCTTTTTCTCATGTATCCTACTTAAATAAAGCAAGTAAGGCTGCTGTTCAAGCTGAGGACATACTTCAGCGAACGCTTCTCGCATCCGCGTATTGAACGGCGGAATAGTCTTTATGCCATAACCAATGTTTATCTCTTTTTTGGATGATAAGGTTTAAATGGTTTGCGCGCCAGGATAAGCTCCTCTTCGCAGGTAAACAGAAGCCCATCGGCTTTACGAATGCCATCGGCTTCAATAAGTTTCCAATAAGCCCAATTACGTAGCGCTTTGAGTTTTCTACCGGGAGCCTCCTGAAACCAAGGATCAAGCATCCCATGAGGCATGATAAAGAACTTAGGGATCGAAGAATAATCAGACTGATCTTTTGACGATTTATTTTTTAACTGTTGTATGACTCTATTGACAGCGTAACAATGGTAATGCCACGTACCGTGTACAATAACAACATCGAAACGGTTTATATTACTATGCAGCCATTTCAACAGTTTTGCGCTATAATTCCAGCTTCCCAGTGCTGGACCTAAAGGGTGAATGATAAAAGGATCTTGCCCGAGAAAGGCAGCATTGGGATCATCCAGACTTACTACTTCATTATGGATATTATAGTTTTTTAATTCATAAATAGAATCCCGAATTCCCTGACACGGTCCACCCCAGGCCGGGTCCATCGTAATGATAACACGCAGTATTTTCATAAAACATGTTTGACGTAAATGGTTAAAACCAAAAACTTAGAATGTGTTTGGGAATTATCTTTTGCCATTCAAATGATTCGTTGCAACATGATCTGAATGTTGGCTAAATACAGCCCGTTAACCGAATAGGATAGGGTATGCTCGTAGTCTTTTCACAGGCCGACGGAAGAAATTAGTCCAACTGATACGGCGTCCGGCCACCCCTCGTCTGGCTATGGGTACAAAGCCCCTGGCTGATTCTGGCCGGGATGCCTCCTCAAACTCAATACTCCAAGTAGCTAACTCTGCGGCAAATACTCCGTTATAAGCCTGATCGCCGAAGACCTTTTCCAGGCGTTTGCCACATCGCCACAAAATACTAGTGATAACGGTGACAGCTAAGGCCCCATCGGCCCGATAAGCTGCTTGCCAAGGTAGCCAGTCAGGGTGAATGTTACGCCACTTACTGGCTGTGCGCAACAACCACAAAATACTGTTTATAATCTGTCGTAAATCATAAGTCCGCTGACGATCAAGTCGTAAAAAAGGAGAAATTGCATCCCACTGGCGTCGGTCATTGGCTTCCACTGTTTGGTGATTGTTTTGCATGTTGGTTGATACAAAAATGGCTAGACGTTCAGCCTTTAATAATTTCCAAACAGATCCTTAAACCGCTTATAAAAATCTACCTAAGAGGGGCGTTTTTATAGTTCTTTTATAAAGCATACAACTCGATTGGCTTCTCTGAATCCGAATCCTTTATGAAAATCGATACTGGCTGAATTGCTGAGTTCAGTGTCAGAGGCCAATTCTTTACAGCCTTTTTCTCGTCCCCATTCCTCTCCAACACCCATTAATTTTTTGGCCAACCCCTGTTGCTGATAAGCGGGCGTAACATAAAGACCTTCAACATAAGCAACCGGCGACGTATCCGCACCTTCTACATAATCTGTTCGCAGCGTCAGGTGAATGAATGCTACGTATTTGTTGCCGTTGCTGGCAAGGTAACAGCAATGATTTTCGGCACTCATCAGCTGACCGTAGTATTCATATTCTTCGTCAAACGTACAGTCAGGCCAAAGTTCGAGGACGAGCTGGACGAACGCATCTATATTGCCTTCTGAAAGTTTTTCAAGTTGCATTTATTTGAAAATAACAAGCATTGCCAGATACGTATATCTGCCCATACAAAGCCTTAATTTAGGATACTTATGAAAATAAAATGATCCGGGCTATTGTTAATTGAGCGAACGTATCATTTAATAACCTGCGACAGATCAATACGTAGGGATAGTTGACTCGTACCCGCTGTTGGCACGGATGTAAATCGGCCGTACGTCAGCTGGAAACCCCGCGCCTGAACGGATGCGCCAAACGAAATACCTGCTCCTCCGCCCCCCGTTGTAAGTTTGCCCTCCTGCCGCTTTTGATGATTATAACCCACCAGCAGATGGACGTTTCGATGGACGAGCAATTCGGCTCCGATGATCAGATGCCGGGCCAGTTTTTCGGTCACGCTAGTTGTTTGGGGAATGGGGTTGCCGCTCAGGTCGTAGCGAATGTTTAGATTTGGGTCGTTATAACTAATGTCGAAACGTTGCAGATGATGCGCCGTCAACGTCAGGCGAACAGGCGCATGGCGGGGCTTGAGCGTAACTCCCGCCTGTAAATCGAAAGGGAGATTAGCATCGATGGGGCCATAGTTTTTTACCAGATAGCCGATGTTTTTGGCAACCAACCCGAACGTAATGTCCTGGTCTGGGTGTCGCCAGACTCCACCGAAATCGGCCAGAACGCCAAAGGCCGAATACGTTTCGATAGCCGAGCCAACCGCTTTGATTGTTGCACCAAGGGTAAAATTGCCTTCAGTTCGGGCGTGAGTAAGGCTAAGGGCGTAGTCGTTGGCTAAGAACGTACCGAGTGTATTTCCTACTGGATCAGTCATTGTCAGCTGGCCGTAGCTCAGGTATTGCAGCCCCACAGCCCATTTTCCTTTACCCTGCCCTGGTAAACCATACTGAAGCGTATAATATTTGGCAGCCGCCAGATAAGGCATCAGGCTGATAGCAAGCTGATTGTTGGGTATGGAATCGGCCAGGGCGGGGTTGTTGAGATGGTACGATCCGTCGGGACGGTTGGCCGACGCCACCTGACCGCCAAGAGCCGCCACACGGGCATGGGTGGGCAAATCCAGAAACGTAAAGACACGTTGTCCGCCGAAGGGTTGAGCATCGACAGCCTGCAAACCAGTAAACAGGAAAATCAACCCCAGTAAGCGGTAGAACACGTAAATAGCAGTCAATAATTTTAGCAAATGTCGGCGAAAAAGCCATAGACCTCAACTTTTGCTGCACGAATCCGGCCAGACAATAAATATGACGAGAATCGCATCGCCAAAATCAATTGGAACCGTTGGAATCGGCAAGAAAAATTAACTTTGCTCATACTTGATTTCGATAAGACCAACCTCATGCAGACTGAAACCCGTCCCGATACCGATTTTGATCCGAATGCTAAACCATCTAAAACCGATATACTCGCTCAGAAAAATGCTGAGGCCGAACTCGGTGGTGGTCAGAAACGTATTGATTCACAACACGCTAAAGGAAAACTGACCGCTCGCGAACGGATTGCCTTGCTGGTTGATGAAGGATCATTTGAGGAGATCGGTAAGTTTGTCATGCACCGCACCCGCGACTTTGGGCTCGATAAAGAGCACTACCTGGGCGATGGCGTCGTGACGGGTTACGGTACGGTCGATGGGCGGCTGGTGTACGTGTTTGCACAGGATTTTACGGTCTTTGGCGGAGCCCTGTCGGAAACTCATGCCGAAAAAATCTGCAAGCTGATGGATCATGCCATGCAGAATGGCGCACCGATCATCGGCCTGAATGATTCAGGTGGCGCGCGGATTCAGGAGGGGGTACTGTCGCTGGCGGGCTATGCCGATATTTTTTACCGGAATACAAAAGCATCTGGCGTCATTCCGCAACTGTCGGCCATTATGGGGCCGTGTGCGGGGGGGGCCGTCTATAGCCCGGCCATCACCGACTTCATTTTTATGGTCGAGAATACGAGCTATATGTTCGTGACGGGGCCGAACGTAGTAAAAACCGTAACGCACGAATCCGTTACGGCCGAAGAACTCGGCGGGGCCAGTACACACAGCACCAAATCGGGCGTAACACATTTTGCCTGCGCGAACGAACTGTCTTGCATTCAGACAATCAAGCAACTGCTTAGCTACATTCCGCAAAACTGCGAAGAAGAGCCACCCATGCTGGCCTACGAGTCAACTGATGAAAGCCGCCCCGGTTTAAACTCGATCATCCCCGACAACCCGAACCAGCCGTACGACATGCGGGAGGTGATCGAAGAGCTGGTGGATGCGGGCAGTTTTATGGAGGTTCACAAGAATTTTGCGGATAACATTGTCGTCGGCTTTGCCCGGATAGGCGGACGTAGCATCGGGGTGGTGGGCAATCAGCCCGCTGTTCTGGCGGGAGTGCTCGATATTCATGCCAGTACGAAAGCCGCCCGTTTTGTGCGTTTCTGTGACTGTTTCAACGTACCCCTTCTGGTGCTGGAAGACGTACCCGGTTTTCTGCCCGGTACTGATCAGGAATGGAATGGCATCATCACGAATGGCGCAAAATTGCTGTTTGCCTTTTGCGAAGCTACCGTTCCACGCGTAACGGTCATCACACGCAAGGCGTATGGGGGTGCCTACGACGTAATGAACTCCAAACATATTGGTGCAGATCTGAACTACGCCTGGCCATCGGCTGAAATTGCCGTGATGGGTGCCAGCGGGGCCGCTGAAATTATTTTCAAACGCGAAATTGCCGAAGCCGACGATCCACAGGCAAAACTGCAGGAAAAGGTGCAGGAGTATACCACCAAATTTGCCAATCCATACCGGGCGGCATTTCGGGGGTACATCGATGAGGTCATTATGCCTGACCAGACTCGACAGAAACTCATTCGGGCATTTCA
Organism: Spirosoma sp. KNUC1025; assembly: GCF_045160025.1. Classification (GTDB taxonomy): domain Bacteria; phylum Bacteroidota; class Bacteroidia; order Cytophagales; family Spirosomataceae; genus Spirosoma. The sequence continues at coordinate 4,797,255 of NZ_CP087139.1, read as the reverse complement.
GATGCTGGAAAATAAAGTAGCCAGTATGCCAAAGAAAAAACACGGTAACATTCCATTATGATTGCTCGAATCTGGCACGGCTGGACGACTCCTCAAAATGCCGATGCTTACGAAAAATTGTTGAAAGAGGAAGTGTTTAAGGGCATTGCAGCCAAGCAGGTAGCAGGTTACAAAGGCATCCAGTTATTACGTCGGGAAGCAGGCGAAGAAATAGAATTCACGACCATAATGTGGTTCGAATCCATCGACGCTGTCAAGGCGTTTACGGGCAAAGAGGACTACGAAGAAGCCTACGTACCAGCGGCTGCCCGGTCGATATTGTCCCGGTTCGATGCGCGGTCGGTACACAGCAATTTACAGTATGAATTAACGTATCCGTAAGGTTGTAACATTTACGGAAGTCAAAGAAAGCGTATGGCAAATCCAACCCCCGAAAGACCGGGAAGTTTACTAAGAACTGTGCTAATCGGGTTATTGATCATTTTTAGTATCGCCTTGCTGGTCGGTACCTTAACCGTTATGTTCCCGTAAAGAGCGTGGAGTTTGAGTAATGCCATATCTTCAAGATATGGCATTACTTATGACTGAATCGCTTCCAGAATTACCGCACAGGCTTCCCGAATCTGGTCCTCCGTGATAATTAATGGGGGCGCAATCCGCATCGAGTTGTTGCAGAACAGAAACCAGTCTGTAATGACACCCGTTGGCGTAGTCTCAATGGCCCGGTCGATGATGGGTTTCAACACGTCGAACGACTCAAATTCAACGGCCAGCATCAATCCTTTACCCCGTACTTCCCGAATGCTCGGATGATTTAGCAACTGCCGGAACAACTGCCCTTTGGCCTCCGCCTGTTCGTGCAGTTTCTGCGCCTGGATTACCTGAAGCGTTGCCAGCGATGCTGCACACGAAACCGGATGTCCGCCAAACGTAGTGATGTGGCCAAGAATCGGGTTATTTTTAAAAACGCTCATGATGTCGGCCGAACTGATAAAGGCGCCAATCGGCATGCCGCCCCCCATGCCTTTGGCACACAACAGCACATCGGGCACCACGCCAAACCCTTCAAAGGCCCAGAACGTACCTGTGCGCCCGTAACCTGTCTGAATTTCATCAAAAATAAGTAAAGCTCCTACGTCTGTGCAGCGCTGACGTACCGCCTGTAAATACGTAGCATCAGGCACCCGAACGCCCGCTTCGCCCGCTACAACTTCCATAATGACGGCAGCGGTCCGGGAGCTAATCTGCTCGATATCATTCCAGTTTCTGGGTCGAATGTGCCGGATGTCGGGTAGGAGAGGCCGGTAATTGCGTTTGAAATTTTCATCCCCGAGAGCGAAAGCGCCCCCTGCGTTGAGCCATGATACGCATTGAAGCAGCTAATTAGTTCAGAACGGCCCGTATATCGTTTTGCCAGTTTCATGGCACCTTCCACCGCTTCGGTACCTGAATTGGTGAAGTAGACATTATTCAGACTGGGCGGCAACGTTTCCGCAAGCGCCTGAGCGAGCTGTGTCTGGGGTGTTTGAACGTATTCGCCATACACCATGAGGTGCATGTACTTATCAAGCTGGTTCTGAATCGCTTCCAGTACGTGCGGATGCCGATGCCCGACATTGCTAACACCAATACCCGAAATTAAGTCAACGTATCGTCTGCCGTTGCTGCTGTCGGACGATTGGCCAAATAAATAAATGCCTTCGGCCCGTTCAATTTCCAACCCTAACGGGAAGTCGGAGGTCTGAGCTATATGCTGAAAAAATAACTGCCGGTGCGTAACCGTTTGCATGTATGAATTGTCTATCATCAATACCGTCTAAACCTAACACCCTCAACCATGAAAACAGTTCTTCTTTTCCTTTTTCTCTGTCCGGCTTATTTGTGGGCGCAAGTGGTCAAAATTACGCCGGAAGATACAGAGCGCAAACATTCCTATCTGCTCATGCGGGATGGCTCGGTGGTACGGGGGCAGATTATTCGGCAGGATAGTTCACTGATCACCGTTAAAGTGAGGGGTGGCGATTTTTCGTTTATCGAAGCCGATCAGGTTCTACGCATCTCTGCAAATCGACCGGACGAAGCGGCCAGTCCCGAAACCGGTTCAGCCGGTCCGGCTCTGTATTCGGTGTTTGTTTTCCGAGATGGCACACAAGTGGAGGGCAACTACGTTCGGCGCGACAGTGCCATGATGACCGTTCGCAAACGCAATGGGCAGCTAACGTATTTTGAGCCCGAGCTATTAATACGTGTCGATACGGTTCGCTCGGAGGCAGCCGGTTCAGCCGATTCCCGGGTGTATTCAAATCGCTTTTCGCCCTGGCTGCTCAATGGCCAAACCGCTTACGTTGCCGAAAAGGGCCGGTTTTATTACCGGAATACCTTGTTGCTCCTGAACGAATTTAATTACGGAATCACCCGCAACTGGAGTGTCGGAGCGAGTTTTGTTACGCCCATTCCTTACCTGATTCTTACGGATTATTACGCGTTCAACGGTTTCCTGACAAACAATACTCAGTTGTTTTCAAAGCTGAGCGTACCAGTCGGTAACCACTTTCGGCTGGCCCTGAACGTAACCTATAAGAACAACTCGTTTTCCTATTATATCAAACGGGGGCCACTTACCTTTCAGGCACTGGCCTCTGTTGGCACAAGTCAGCATAACGTAACAGTTGGCTACGGGTTGGTTAGCCGGGGTTCACAACGGGTAATCAATTATGCGTCATCTTCACCGTATATAAGCTATACCACCGACGTACCTATTCCGAATCAGTCGTTTCTGACGCTGGGTATCATGCAGAAGGTAACACCTGGTTTAACACTTCTAAGTGATAACCGGGTCAATCTGGGTGACCGTTACTACGCCGATGATACGGGTGAACGTACCTCCTTATCCTTTGCGCTTCGGTTAGATCGCCGTCGTCACGCGTTCGACCTGGGGGTATATGGATTGGTTTACAGGGAAAATCTTACCTGGGATGGCCGACAGGTACGTATCCTGCCGTACATTGGCTACAGTTTGCTCATTGGCCGCGACTGAATTATTTATCCACATCCAGCATGAAATACCTTAGCTTTTTACTGGTTCTTCTATCGGTTACGGTCGAAGCGCAGGACGACTATTATCAGAAGAAAACACCCACAGCTCAGGTAAAACCGACGCACATTATAAAACTTAAGGACGGAACCAGTATTCGTGGCGAACTGATTCGTCAGGACAGCACAGAAGCCGTTATCCGAACCAATGATCTGGGGATGTTTCGCGTACGGGCTGACCAGGTTGTGCGGGTTGTGCAAATCAATGCTCAGGCAGAGGACGAGTATTTTCCGAACCTGTTTCCGCAGACCATGCGCTTTACGCCAACGGCTTATTCTGCCGAAAAAGGCCGGGTTTATTTTCGAAACTACTTTTTGTATTTCAGTCAGTTTGAGTACGGTATCAACGACAACTGGAGTGTTGGCACAACCTTTTTTTCGTTTTTGCCAACAACCCTATTCAGCCTGAATACCAAAGTATCATTGCCCGTCAGTAAGCGGGTTCGGCTGGGTATTGCCGCGCAATATGTTGGCTTGCAGGGGCCTGATCTGTTTGTCGGCAACACATTTGCTGACGCGGGATATGTACAGGGAATTGTTACTACGGGTGATCGGAGCAATAATACGACTTTTGGCCTGGGATGGAGTATTTCCAATGGTGACCTGTCGAGCAACGTAGTCGGTACGTTTGGAATTGTGCGGAAAGTAAGCCCAAAGCTGACGTTCATTAGCGAAAACGTAGTGCTGTTCGGGAGTGGAATATTCGATTTTGTCGGCGCTCTTTCAGGTGGTATTCGTTTCGATCGTCGTCGGCATGCGTTCGATCTGGCAGCGTATATACCGGTTGTTATTGGACCCCGCGTTTCGAGCGTTGTTACGTTGATTCCGTACGGAAGTTACCACCTTCGCATCGGGAAATAAACCGTTCGTGTTAATATCCGATGCGATACACGGTTTTCTGCTAATTTCGCCGTTATAGTCAGACAAGCCTATTCCTACATGCCTGAAAACCCTAGTGATTTACCGCCGTTTGCCCGCACCTGGACGCAGCTCTACACGATTGTTATCGGTAGCTTAGTTGTCGAAATTCTATTGTTCTATGTTCTAATGCGCTGGTTATCATGAGTGTTCTGGACTGGAGCGTACTCGTGCTGACTTTATTGGGCATTATCGTATATGGTGTCGTACGGAGTCGGGGAAGCAATAGCATGGACGATTATCTGCTGGCTGGGCAGTCGTTGCCCTGGTATCATGTAGGTTTATCGGTGATGGCTACCCAGGCTAGTGCTATTACGTTCCTGTCGACGCCGGGACAGGGCTTTGCCGACGGCATGCGGTTTGTCCAGTTTTATTTCGGGTTGCCGCTGGCTATGGTGGTGCTGTCCATTACGTTCGTACCGATTTTTCATAAACTAAAAATTTTCACGGCTTACGAATACCTCGAAGACCGGTTCGATGTTCGGGTGCGGACGCTCACTTCGGCTCTGTTTCTGCTTCAGCGTGGCCTTTCCACAGGCCTGTCGATATATGCGCCATCCATAATTCTTTCGACCATTCTGGGCTGGAATATCTACTGGACCAACCTACTGATGGGCGGAATTGTGCTCGTTTATACCGTCACGGGAGGCACAAAGGCCATTTCACATACGCATCTGCAACAAATGGCGGTCGTAACGTTTGCGATGGTACTGGCCGGAATCCTGACGGTTAAGCTGCTGCCCGAGGGGATAGGTTTTGTCGATGCGCTGCACGTAGCGGGGAAAGCCGGACGCATGAATTTGATTGACCTTAAATTCGATCCGAATAGCCGATATAACGTTTGGTCGGGACTGATTGGCGGCTTTTTCCTGCAATTGTCCTACTTCGGCACCGATCAGTCGCAGGTGGGGCGGTATCTGACCGGCGAAACCATTGGACAAAGTCGGTTGGGGCTGTTAATGAACGGCTTGCTGAAAGTGCCGATGCAGTTTCTGATTTTGCTGGTGGGGGTGCTGGTATTCGTATTTTATCAATTCAATCCGTCACCGACTTTTTTTAATAAGCAGGAAACCGATCGGTTAAAACAGAGTTCCTACGCGCGTGAATACCAGCTTGCCGAAATAAAGCACCAGACTCTTACGGCGCAGCGGCAGAAGGCTGTGGCCGATATGCAGGCCGCTCTCCAGACCGATAATGAAGCGGGCCAGGAAACTGCCGGGACGATACTCCGGGAAACTGACGATGCCCTGAAATCGGTTAAAACCGACGTAACGAACCTTATCAAAAAGAATAATCCGGCCGCCGACACCAATGATGTAAACTACGTCTTTCTGAGATTTGTGCTGGATTTCCTGCCGCACGGGCTGATTGGGCTGCTCATCGCCGTTATTTTCAGTGCTTCAATGGGGTCCATTGCGTCGGCCTATAGCTCGCTGGCCTCTACTACGGTCATTGATGTTTATAAGCGGCTCGTTCGGCCGGAGGGAAGCGATGAACATTTTCTGCATGCATCGCGCTGGGCCACGATTGGCTGGGGAATCTTCTGCATCGTAGTCGCGCAATTTGCCAACCAGCTCGGTAGCATGATCGAAGCTGTAAATATTCTCGGCTCGCTGTTTTACGGAGTTATTCTGGGGGTGTTTGTGGTGGCCTTCTACGTAAAATCCATTGGCGGAAAGGCTACATTCTGGGCGGCTATTCTGGCCGAAGCCCTGGTGGTAGCAAGCTGGTACCTCGACCTGACAGCTTTTTTATGGCTCAACGTCATCGGGTGCCTGCTCGTGGTTGGCATCGCCTGGGTATTACAGAGATTTCTCAAAGAATAAAAGTTCGGGAACTATACATTAGCCCCCATCTAATCAATTTTTCTATTTATTGTGTATATTGGTGACATAAGTTAACATATAGTAGATTATACAACAGCTTAAATAAGCTTTAGCCAATATAAATCCACGATAACCCTATACATAGTTAGTCTGATGATAAACAACTTCGGTCATGAGAAAGACATTATTAGTTTATCTTGTTTGTCACTGCTGGCTCTGCCAAGCCCAAAATCAACCCCAACTCAGCACGCCCTTTAACAGCCCCAAACCCTTCAATCGTAAAGATTGGTTGTTTGGCTTTCAGGTAGGGTATTCCAAGAATAGTTACCTCCACGAACGATACTCAGCTACACAAGCTTATGGAGGCTATTTCGTGGCTAATAAGCTAGCCCTCGGCTTATCGGCCTCTTGGAGCCGGGAAAGCTTTATAGCCGCTCATGACGCCACTTTTTCAGTAGGTCCCTTGCTTCGATACCAGTTCACCCGTAGCCGTGTCTCTCCCTTTATTGTGGGCGCTTATCAATGGGGGCAGGCTACCGTCTCCAGTACCAACACTAAGACTTTTCCTATGGCTGAGAACCAGCGGTCTATCCAATCCGGTTATGCTGGGCTGGGGACCAGCATTCGGGTGGTGGCTGAGTGGCGGGTTGATCTGCTACTTACTTGGCAAGACAAACCGGCGGCCCCTGAGTCAGGCATCCAAGGCAGGTACCATCTTCTGCAAGCCCAAATTGGTGCTAACTATTTAATTAACAGGAAGAGATAGGTTCATGCTTCGTGCCATCAATTACGAGCAGAGATGCTTTTGTTAACATATACGCACTTATACAACAACCTTTTGGCTGAAAAATGAGTCTTTTGTGAATAAGAATAACGGCACATCTTATCTCAACTCTTTTTTATGAAAAAGGCATTATTAGTAGTATCAATGCTAGCGGTTGCATCCTGCATCCGCGATAACAACTCCAAACTACAACCACAAGTAACGGAGGACCCTAATTGGATTCGGTTACAGATTCCAACTGGTAGAGAAGCTTTTGCTATCGCGGGTGATATTGATAAAACTCTGCTAGTAACTACTTGGACCAAAGCTTATTATTCTACGGATCGAGGTCAAACTTGGAAAGAGTCTAAGGATTTTCAAGGTCCTATATCCGGACTCTATGTTCGAAACGATACCACGTTTTCCCTGCAATCTATTCAAACAGACAAACAAGGTTTTCCAATTACAGCAAGTTCAGTCCAATACTTTACGCCTGACTATGGCAAAACTTGGGATTACTATAGCAAGCATTTCAAAGGCTATTTGGAGGTTACTAAACCCATCGGAAAAACTCAATCTAACACTGGTGTATCTTACTCGATTAAACGTAATACCACACCAGTAACAACGGGATCTACTAGTTTTTACGAGAATCCATCTCAACTACTTCGTCAAGACTCTAATGGACAACGTATGGTTGAGTTTCCGTTCCAACATCGTTTAGTTAATTTGTACCTAGATGATCAAAATCGGCTGTATGTGGGTGCTTCAGGGGGGACTTATGAAGCGGAGCACAATTCATTTTATTGCTGTACTCCAGATATGCCAGCGGTAGTCTATGTATCCAGAAAGACCTTACCTTAATTATTGACTAGGGTATCATTTAAATTACCAAAGTACAAAGCCTGACCGTTTATCAAAGTGGTCAGGCTTTGTACTTTTTAAAGGTGTGTTGTATAACTAATTTTATGTAAAGTGATTTAACCTAGAAAGTCTTATTTCTGTCTTTAGAAACTAGAATTGATATAATGCAATTACAATACAAGATTTAGCTTCTTACACTAGTTGTCTTACAGCTAGTTTTATCCTGTCGGAGAAAACCAGTTAGTGAACAGATCATAGACTTATCTTTTCTTACCGCCAAAGCTCCAAGCACTTGGAAAGTAATTCAATTACAAGGCACTGACTCCGATGTTCAAGGAATTGTTACGGATAATGGGGATACTTTATTCATGGATTATGGACTTTATTCTTATTCATTTGATGATTTAGAAGTACCAGTCCGCTCATTAGAGCAAAAGAAGGTTTTTGACTCAGCCAAGTTCCGTTACCCGAGTCGAATGGTTTTTTCAAAAACGCCAGAAGTTGATGAAGCTCAAGCCATCCACTTAAATGAATATTTTCTGTACGACACGATAAATGGTAAAAGGGCGAAAATCGTCTTACCTAAGCAAATAGGAAGTGGCCTTATAGGTATCCACTTTCCAGAAGTAGATCAAAAAGGTACTAGACTAACTATCTATGGGCATAATTTAGATACCCTTCAGCAATTCGCAACGTATAAACTATTTCAATCAATACGCTTTCGTTAAGTCCTCAATCTGTTGTATAAGTGCCGTGGCTGTTGCAAAAGTCTGGAATGGATATTAAGTGCCCACTTTGCCTGCCAATTTCTGTCCACCGAATGATTAAAAATTACCGTTTAATGGAGCCAGCACAAGCAGGTTTCGACTTTTGCAACAGCCACTTGAGTTATACAACAAGTCTAGTAATACTGCAAAATGATAGCATACTGCATTAAATCCTTGATTTGAATTTTAGCCTGATTCTATAAAAAATTTGTTTCAAAAAAGACATCGCTGAACAGACCGATCGTGTTTTTCTTGAACGAAAAACATTGCGTTTTATAGGTCAATTTCTCCTTTTCACTCTGGTTAACGTATAGCCTCTAGTACATTGACTGCTTTGCAATCGACTTATCCACTGGTATAATGAGCTGATTTTATCACTAATCACTAATATCTGACAACCGGCTACATCGACCGAATATAATGATTGTGGAAAGTTATTTCGGAATAGCTGAGTCGCTTCCCCTAGTATTCCTTGTTTAAGCAGGCGAAAATGATAAAATTCTGACCCGCGCTTGTGGTGAGTCGGGAAGCCTCAAGAGGGTTAAATCCAGGAAGATCCGGAGTAGATTAGTTGAACGAGCGCACTTCTGATAAGTCGTTCTGGTGAAAAGCGTGCCTGATTTTTCGGGCCACTACATCTCGGCCTGCCTGTTTATATTTTAGCTGATAAAAGACTTCGTACACTTTCTCGGAAGAATCAGCATGTTCATATTTTGCTTTAAAGTAGGCCTCTTCTTCGGATAGGTCTACTTCTTTTTGAGCCTCTTTTCGTACCGAATCAGCCAGCACATCGGCTTTGTGCGTTCCTTTGGCTTTATCCTCGATGCGTAGCTTTCCATACGATTCGTTGGTCAAGAGAATCATCTGGGTTCTAAATTCAACGGATACGTCATACAACCGCTTCCACCAGTCTTTAATGGGAATGAGTTTGTACTCAAACGTGACAAACTGAATGTCGCTAGCGGGTTGATTCGACTTCGAGAAATTAGCGGTTTCCAGTTTGAGAACCTGTGCCTTTAACTTGTCTTCAAGAGATTGTCCACTGGCCGACACGCTGAACAGAAAAGCAAACAGGAGAAGGAGCCGTTTCATCGCTTTTAGAGTTAGAAGCCGAATTGCGTGCTGCCAATTAACGAAATTGACTAATACTGAGAATGACTATTTGAGGTAAAGGTATATTTATCTGATAGGTTTGCTTTATGACGTAACAGCTGCATGTACGCCTATAAACAGTGTTGCGGCTGCCCTGACAAACTTCCGTAGACGTATGCTAAAACATTGGTGGAAAGGCTTAACCGTTCTCATTTTAACGTATGTCTTCATCGCTGGCCTGATGAGCCCTGTTCCCCGGTTACCTATTTTGCATGAGGCCATTCGCAATACGTTCTTTCATCCCCCACTCTGGATTGCCATGATGGTTATGCTGCTTGGATCAGCTATTTTTTCGATACGCTACCTGAGAAGCGGAAAAGCGGATGATGACCTGATTGCTGTGGAACTGGCAAACACCGCTATATTATTCGGAGTACTGGGCTGCATTACGGGCTCTGTTTGGGCTTATTTTGCCTGGGGCGACCTATGGCCTAACGATCCTAAAACCAATGGGGTTGCTGTCAGTATGCTGATGTATCTGGCGTACTTTGTGTTACGTGGGTCGTTTGATGATGAGATGCGCCGGGCCCGAATCTCATCGATTTACAACATCTTCGCTTTTGCTGTTTTTATCCCACTTATCCTCATTCTGCCCCGACTTACCGATTCATTACATCCCGGCAACGGGGGAAATCCTGGGTTTAATCAGTATGATGCCGACAGTTCTATAAAACGGATAATCAGACCTGCCTTCGTGGGGTTTACCTTACTTGGCTTCTGGATTACGCAACTTCGCGTCAGATTACGCCGGTTAGAAATGAATATTGACGAACAGGACGAACAGGAAAAATTGCCCGACCACCATTCCACAACATTATCAGATCCAACAAATGAATCAGCTCACTGAATTATTAAGAGAAGACGGAAAAATATGGGTCGTCGTGGCCGTCGTCAGTGTCGTTTTGCTAGGATGGCTGTTTTACCTGCTCCGAATCGGTCGGCGAGTTCATAAAATAAAGCGCAGAGTCAGGGGATCCTAAAACTAGCCGACCCATTAATGAACCAACGCCTGTTCTGGCTTCATCAGAACAGGCGTTGGTTTTAAACGGAAAATAAGAGAGTGTGCTTAGGCTTTTTTCTTGCCTTTTCCAGCTTTCATAGCAGGCAGGGAAGGCAGCTTGGCCGTATAGTCCGAAATGCTGCTCTGAATGCCCTCTTTAAAGAATGGAAACACCGGATCGTTGGACGATTGACCCACCGAAAGCGCTTTCTGAGCAATTGGCAACGCATCCGCGAACTTACCCAGCTTGGCCAGAATCTGTGATTTTACGTACAGGTTGCGGAAGTTCTCACCCATCGCAATCGACTTATCAATCCATGTAAGCGACTGTTCAAGATTCCGTCCTTTCGATACGTTATAGCTGGCCGCAGCCTGCAACACGGCGGCATCTTCCGGCTTCTCGGCAACGGCCTTGTCGACATTCGCAGCTGCGTTGGCGTTGACATCCACTTTCAGATTAGCCGATGCTTTTACGTTGGCCCACATGAAATTCATTTTGGCCGTGCTATCCGTCAGATCGCTGAAATCAATCGTAAACGATTCCACTTTTTCGCTATTCTCGGCAGGAGTAAGGTTCACCCGCAGTGCATCCTCCTCTTGCTTGTATGTGGCTTCCGTTGTGGTTTTGTTCTTGTTGAAAATCAACGTAGCGTTGCCTTCGGCAGGAATCGATAAAATAGCGTAGGTGCCCGCAGGCAAGGTTTTCCCGTTGACTATCAGGTCCGTTGTGGTCGTAAACAGGGTAGGGGAGTTTGCGCCTGTTCGCCAGACTTTATTGAGCGGAACAAAGGCATCGGTAAAGGGTTGACGACCTTTCAGGCCAGGGCGTGAATACGTAACGGTTAAATCCGTGGTACCAACCGTTTGCATAACGGTAGCGCCGGGGCTGGGTGAGGGAAGTTTGATTTGGGCAACAGCCAGCTGAGCGGCCAGGCAAAACGTAAGTACGGTAAGCGATACTTTGTGCATAGTCTATAGAGTATTGAAAATTGCTGCCAAATTGCGTCTTTTTACAGACAAAGCCAACTATGCATCGTCAGCCACTGCTGCAACTCCTTCGCCAGCACCTACCCGCCGACCCAAACGAACAAGCCATGACCGAGGTAACGATTGCGTTTGTGGAAGCTAATCCGGATGCGTTCGAGCGCTCACTTCTGACTGGTCACGTAACGGGTTCCGCCTGGATCGTTAGCCCGGATCGAAGTCAGGTCCTGTTGATTCACCACCGCAAACTGGATCGGTGGCTGCAACCGGGCGGACATGCCGATGGCGACCCGGATATAGCGGCTGTTGCGCTGCGGGAAGCTCAGGAAGAAACCGGGCTGACCTCGTTACGCCTGATAGTGCCAGCTGGTAGCGAAACCCCATTGCTCACTCCGACAGTCCCGATTTTCGATGTAGATGTGCATACAATACCTGCCCGGAACCACGAACCGGAACACCTGCATTACGATATCCGGTTCTTGCTCGAAGCTGACCCAAATGAGCCATTTGGTCAATCGGACGAACGGAAGAATATTCGATGGTTTACGTTAGAAATAGCCAATTCTTATACCAATTCGGAGTCAATTTTAAGATTACTGCGAAAAAAAGTATAAAACTATAAATATAGTAGCTATTTTAATTGTTTTTTAATCTGATAGTTTAATAGATTTGTCAGACAACAAAACCTCGGAAATAGTTATGAAAACGTTAAAATTGATGCTCCTCAGTGTGGGCATTCTGGCTTTGGCCGACCAGGTCCTGGCGCAGAATGATCAGGCCACCGATCAGCGTAAGCCGCTGAACAATCCGATGTATTCGACCCATAATTATAAACATCCCAATTTAGCTGCGGCTGCCCGCCGGTGGGAAAACAAGCAGGGGGTTGAGGTGAAAACGCCAGCTCCCGGCGATGCCCGGCTGGCCAACTATAAGAACCAGATGCCGCGTACTCAGCCAGTAGGGGGCGTTACCGTCGATCATACGCCATCCGCCAATCTGGCTGATCGGAACTATAAAATTCAGCGGATAAGCGAACCTGGTTCAACTGGGGCGTCAAACGAATATTACGTTAAGAAGCAGAAACGTAAAAATGACAGTACGGCTATTGGTGAATAGAGATTAACCACAGATTGGATCGAGCCACTTGTCTACGACGGGTGGCTCGATTCGTTTAGATGCAGTGATCAGTGATTGCTATATGGTAAATTTATAAAAAACATATGAAGCTTTTGCAAACTATATGTGTACACTATACCTTTCCGGGAAAACATATAAATCCCATGAAATCACTACTCCTAAGCGCTACACTATTTTTGGCTTTATCCCTGAACGTAATGGCGCAATCGACCGACGATCTGCATCGGACAGAAGTGTATGCGGGTTACGGTCTTCTTACTGCACAGGATTTGTTAACCGGATTCAGCTCAACCTTAGCTGCCAGTTTATTGCCCGGTTATGTTGAACGTATCGATGCGAAAGGGTTTGGCGCGGCTTATGCTGGCTTTGATTACTTCGTCGGTCGGCGGGTGAGCCTGGGTATTCAGCTGAATTATGCCCAGTACGACGAAAGCTATAAATTGACAAACAATACCAGCTCTACGCTTAAAACCAGTTATTTGACGCCAATGGTACGTTCCAAACTGGCCTGGGTGCGGAATCCTGGCTTCAGCGTTTACTCATCGGTGGCAGTGGGCGCTACGTTTATCCAATCGAAAAATGAAACCAGTGGTAGCCAGACGGATAAAACTACGGGCCTGGCTTTCCATATTAGTCCGCTCGGTATTCGGGTTGGAAATGCAGTAGCCCTATTTGCCGAAGTAGGGTTCGGGTTTCAGGGGCTGGTTACGGCTGGTTTGTCCATTCGTCCATAATAGGCATTGGTCGTTATAGTCATTGGTCATTAGCTGTCAGTACTAATGACTAATGACTAATGACAGCGAAGCGAAATGGCCAATTATTGTTTTACTACGCGGAGGGTTCGTTTTTTGTCGCCAGCGACAAAGGTCATTACGTAGCTGCCAGCGGATAAACCCAGATTGGGTAGCACAAACGCTGTCAGACTTGAGCCTGTAAAGCGTTTCTGCCAAAGTACACGGCCACTTATATCCGTTATTGAAGCATCAACGGTTGTATTTGGGCTAATGCCTTCCAACTGGATAGTCAACGGCTCATTCGAACTGAATGGATTGGGATAGGCTAGGAGGGGTATTGTGGCCGGGTCGACAGCCAGCGGACCGAATGTTTTGGCAACGGTGGCTGCCCGGTCAAAATTCGGAATACCATACCCCAACTGATCATCGGGGGTCGCGTACTGACTGCCCGACCGGCGTAGGGCTTCCGTTACCTGTGCCGCTGTCAGAGCTGGATAAGCCTGCCAGAAACCCGCTGCCAGTCCGCCTGCCAGTGGGGCCGCAAACGATGTTCCATTGTTAAGACCGATATTGCCTGTGGGAAGCCCCAGTACGTCACCCTGTCCGCGGGCGGCCAAATCAGGTTTTACTCGCCCATCGGCCGACGGACCAAACGAACTGAAAGACGCGCGCTGTCCTGTCTGCGTAACGGCTCCAATGGCCAGCACAGAAACCGCATCGGAGGGGGCAGAAAGATAATGCCAACTGTCGCTTCCTTCATTGCCAGCCGCTACCACCACTACCATACCGGTTTCGGTAGCAATTTGCGCTGCCCGCGTTGAGAGAGCTGTTTTTCCATCCAGATTCTGATACGTATAGCTGGCCGAGATATCGTCAAATTCAGTGTAGCCCAGCGAGGAACTGATTACGTCTACACCGGCGCTGTCGGCATATTCGGCACCAAACAGCCAGTTGGCTTCTTCCACCTGCTTCTCGGTAGGGGCATCTTCGGTACGTAGCAGAATAAACGATGCTTTGTAAGCGGTGCCGTACAACTGACCATCGACCGTAGCGGCTATGGCCGAAAGGACTTCAAGTCCATGTGCATCATCTTCATACACACTGGTTTCTTTATTGACGAAATCATAGGTTGCCAGGATGCGCTTTTCGTCAAAAACGGGTTTTAAAAAGCCAACTTTATCGGCGTTCAGAAAACCCGCATCGAGCACCCCAATGAGCATGCCTTCACCATGAAAACCCTGTTGGTGCATTTTATCGACCCCAATCTGTTTGATCTGATTCGCTGAAATACCATAAGAAAGCGTATCGGCAGCCACCCGCGCAGAACCGGAAACATGAACGGACTTAACGCGCGGCTGGGTGATCGACTGGCTTTTATTCAGGGACCGGTTGAATTCGAGTCCTTTGACAAATGACAGTTTTTGTACGGCAGCGATTGTGGGGTCGTCGGCCTCAACCAGTACTGCATTCAGCCAGCGCGACGTATACCAGATTTTAGCGCCTGCCTGCTGGAGTTGCGTAATGTAGGATGGATTAACGGGTAAGTCGCGCTCCTGAACGGCGATGTTTTGTTTCTGCCGACGCTGAATTGACCGGGCCGACAGATATTGTTCGGGTTTACTGGTGCTGTAGGGCGAATTGGCTTTATCACGTAACAACACCAGATATTTCCCTGCCTGACCAAAGCCGGTGCCCTGAACGAATAGCAACAACGCCAATAACCAGATTAGTTTATTCCTTTCCATACGTTCGGATACGATACACTTGTCGGATGCCATAGTCAATTTGTGAATGCCCAGTGCAGGCGGGTGTGGCGGTGCAAAACTGAAGTTGAGTTTGTTCTTTATAAATGAGTCCAATCTGTCGGGCATAGACGGCAATTCGTTTGTCCTGCATCGTCAGCGTTGAGTCGTCCTGCTCCACTACCGTCACTGTCTCAGAATACTGCTTTCCTAATACGTCGTAAGGCAGCCCGATGTTGCGTGTTACGTAGTCATCCGGTTCCGACGAATTGTGTCGATTACCATTCCAGGCTTCTGGCCCGTTAACTGGAAGCAATAACTTAACCAAATCCCGACCGTTTTCCGTACGTACCACTTCATTATTGATGATACGGGCCGACCAGACGGAATCAGCCTGCCAGGGCTGGCTTTCAGTCAACCGCCGATAGCGCATTAATCGGTAGGCTGTTTGTACCGTTACGTCGGTATAGGTTGTTCCGATCACTTCCTTAAGCTGATACGTCTTTAGCGTCGGGGCCGAATTCAGGGCGTACTGCTCTTGCTGCACATCGTAAATAACGTACCGGCCTGTTTCGAGCGGGAAATAGTCGTGATCCGACATAACAGGCTCAGTTGGGGTAGGTTGGCAACCCAGCAGTAAAAACAACACAGCTAAACTCCCAAGCCTGTACAGATGAAGCGACATATGAGAGGCAGGTTTAGGGCAGGCAAACGGGTTTCAGCATTACATAAAAATAGTGTCGGCGATTGTTTCGTTGGGGCAGGCGTACCCATCCAGCTCTTTCATATACGAAGCCAGTTGGTTGATAAACGCAATGGTATAGGGTTGCAGGTGCTTATTTTTCAGGGTTGCCGCAAACCATGTCCGCAGAATCCGTTTTTCGGTAATTCGCACCGTTGCCAGTTGTCCCGTCTGCAGGTAGGGGCGGACCACCCAGGTAGGTAAAACGGCAATGCCCAACCCGGCCTTTACCATCTCCAGAATGGCTTCCGTCAGTGTAATCTTGTACACTTTCAAGGGGCGCCGGTTTTTGAAGATCATCATGAAATTGTCACTTTCCTCGTCAGGAATATTGTACATAATATAATTCTCGGCCGCAAACTCTTCCAGTTCAACCCACCGACGGCCAGCCCAGGGATGGTCGGGCGCAATGATCGCAACAAATTCATCCTGGAAAAGCGGAGTGTACGAAAACTTGGGATTTTCGTCGCCCTCAGTGATCGCTACGTCGATCTTATTGGCTAATAAGTGTTTGTCGGCATGATGCGTGGCAGCCTCCAGTTCAACCTTAACATCGACTTTAGGATACAGTTGTTGAAATTCACGTAGAAAACCCGCCAGCCAGTGGTACGACGTATAACACTGGGTACAAAGCCGAACTTCGCCGGATTCTGTATCGGTCAGGGATCGAACTTTGGCGCGGGTGTCGGCCACTTCCTGCAGGATTTTCTCCGCTGCCTGTAACACCACCTCGCCCGCCTGCGTGAGCAGCATTTGTTTTTTATCCCGAATGAACAGCTGGGTATTGAAATAGCTTTCAATCTCCTTCAACTGATGGCTCAGCGCAGACTGAGTCAGAAACAACTGATCGGCGGCTTTGGTCAGATTACCACTGCTTGCCACCTCTTTCACCATTTGCAGATGCCGGATTTCCATGATGAATATTATTCATGATTTAGACAAAAATAATTCGCTTTACTAATATATCAAAACTTGCCACCTTTGGCCTGTCGTAAACAAACACATACAATGAGAACAGCCATTTACAAGTTCAGGAACGTAGCGCTCGTGCTGCTGATTATGCTGGGGCAGGTAGCCAACGCCCAAACCACGGATACGAATTCCGGCGACCCATTGACGAAAGAAGCCTCCTTTGAAGTAGGCTCCTATATGGGCGATAACTGGACAATAAACCTGATGCTGGCCATTCGCCAACCGCAGGGAGCCACGGTTATGATCAGGGATGCGAACAAAAAAGTACTCTATGAGCAGCATCTGAAAAAATCTCCCATTGTTTATCACCATAAGCTTAGATTTGAAGACTGTAAATCAGGCATCTATTACGTAGAAATCAGCGATGGAAAACAGACGGTTGTTCGCCGGGTTGAAGTCGTGGAGATGCCGTCCATTGAAACACAACGATATATTACCTACGGTCCACAAAGCGGTCAGTGACTACCTTTGCCGGTCCTTGTTGAATACGTCTGAATTGAACCTGTAAACTGAAAGGCTATGAATCAAAATAATGCCAAAGCGCCGTCGCCACTGTTGGTTATCAGCGCATTTGCTATCGTATATATTGTCTGGGGCTCTACGTACTTTTTCATACAAATGGCTATCCACGATATTCCGCCGATGCTGCTGGGCGTCATGCGTTTTTTTGCCGCCGGTACGCTGATGTTGGGTTGGGGATTGCTGAAAGGGGAGAAGCTGTTCAACAAAAACAGCTTTATTACGTCGGCTGTGGTGGGCGTGTTGTTGCTCGTCGGTGGTAATGGGGCAGTCATCTGGGTTGAGCAGAACGTACCCAGTGCTCTGGTGGCTATCCTGGTGTCGTCGGCGCCCATCTGGTTTGTGTTACTGGATAAGCCCAATTGGCCGACCAATTTTAAAAGCAAGGCTACTCTGGCCGGGCTGGGCATTGGCTTTATTGGGGTAATTCTCCTGTTTAGCGAACAACTGAGCGGCCTCTTTGCCGGAAGCACCGATCATACAAAACTAATCAGCATGGTACTGCTGCTTTTCGGTTCAATTGCCTGGTCGTCGGGTTCGCTCTATTCGAAACACCATCCGTCTGAAGGCTCGTCTACGGCCAATGTTGCCTGGCAAATGATTGTCGCCAGCCTCGTGTTTTTACCCGCCAGTATCCTCAATCACGAATTTGAAACGGTCAACTGGTCTCAGATATCGGTTCAGGCGTGGTTGGCGCTGGCGTACCTGATTGTGTTCGGGTCGATTGTGGCGTATAGCGCATATGTCTGGTTGCTCCAGGTGCGACCCGCAACGCAAGTCAGTACGTATGCATACGTAAATCCGGTGATTGCTGTGTTGCTCGGTGTGGTGTTTGCCCATGAATCGATCTCGCTTTGGCAAATCTCCGGCTTAGTAATCATTTTAGGCAGTGTTCTTCTTATCAACCTGCCCAAATACCGCGAGGAAAAAGCCGCCCGGCAATTGAAACAACAGCAGACAGCGGCTAAAGAGGAAACGAAATCAGCGCTGGCGCATCAGGTTTCGTTAGAGAAATAGAATCTGTTTAAACGGTCGTTCCTTGGGATGACAACCTTCTCTACGTTGCTGTTTTAGCTCAAAAAATTCGGCTCCAGGCGAAACGAATAATGATCAGTAATAGAACGAAGCCAACAACGATGTATACGAACGGAATATACGTAACGGCATAGATTCGGGTGCGGTCTATGATCCAGAGTATACCGATAAGGGCCGCTATGAGCGTCAGGAAACTCGATAATTTGCCAAAACCGGGAATATACGTAAAGGGCATTTTGCGCCGGATAAGCATCAGCGTTGCTACCATCGTGAGCACCGGCAGAACCTGAGCAATAAGATTAATATCCCATACGCTTTGCCGCTCGAACAGAAACAGATAGATCGCTAACGTAACGGCAAAAATGCCCGGAATACACGCCAGATAAATTAGAACCGCATAGACATAGCGCCATTTCCAGATATCTTCCGCCGTTTCTCCCGACCACATATTCACTAAAAAAGCCCCTAATGGAATAGTCATCAGGAGCAGAGCTAGTAAAGCAGGGTGGCCCGAAAGCATTTGAAAGAAGTCACGGAGGGTCATAAAGTAGGAGAATGATAGAGTGATTGAATGATTGAATAAGAGCTTGCGCCAGCCATTCAATCACTCAATCATTCAGTCATTATTTTAACGTCAATAAATACCCAATGGTGAAGTTGGCATCCCAGTCGAAAACAAACTGATCGCAACCTGTCGCATCGGCAATGGCCTTGTAGATGTTCAGACCCGCTTTTGATTTGGCATTTTCGAGTTTATAAGCCGATGGCGCATCGAGCACCGTATAGCGTTCTTTCCCTTTCCGGACGGATTTAGCCAGTTCAAAGGGTACGCCCCCAATGATAAAACAGGTTTTGCGATGGTCGGAAGGGATTTGCTTGGCTTTGGCCTGTACTGCACTGGCAACGGCTTCGTCGCTGGTACCCTCCTGAAAATACTTCGCACCATAGGTTTCCAACGCTTTCGTAGAACTGCCTTCTTTCCACGATATTTTGGTGTTACCCGAGCCGATGTCAACAACAAATGAATTGTCGTAGAACTCAGTAGGTAATACGGCCCGTAGACCAAGTGATCCTTCCTGTTCAGGCGTAACGGTGTTCACTACGTAGTTCAGCGACTTCAGGGCCTTGACAATCTTTTGAGTGACTTCAGCCTTCACCGCGCCCGAGCTAACCACAAACTGGATATCGCGGCCACCTACGCCGAAATCAAGCATTTTCCCGATATAACTTTTCAAACCCGACCGTACGTCTTCGTCGGTTGCCATATTTTCCAGAACAAGGCTGTTGCCAAATTCCGCCTTTTCGAGTTTCCAGTGTTTCTGGTCGTCGATCCGGACAATGAATGAATTGAAACCACTGGCTCCCAGTTCTACTACGCCCTTGAGTTTCCCATTCTGCGGCTCCGGCGCTGTATACGTGAAAGCCCGTTGCGTTTGCCCGCCTGTTGCTTCCCCCGACGAACCATTATTATCTGTTGCGCTTGATTCTTCTACCGCTCCTTCGGCGGTTTTATCGTCCGAGCGGGGCATCGTTTGCGACTCCGAGTACTCTTTGTCTTTGGGTTGTAGTTTGCGTAAGGCTTCATTACCGCTAAAATAGCGGAATGCGAAATAAATAGCGCCTATAATCAGAGCCGTGATGAGCAGCCGACCGGCTACGGTTAAACGTTGCATATGTTTAAATGAGTGAAAGAGTGAATGAGCGAATGAGTGAAAGTGATTTGCGTAAATAAAAGAGTTCTCGTTTGATAGGCTCTTTCGCTCATTCACTCTTTCGCTCTTTAAAATTAATCCAGCAAATTCTTGTATCCGGCGTCTTTCGCGGGGTTGGGGCCGGTAATGACGGGTTGCGCGGGTGCATCCAGTTGTACCATTTTGAACTCCCCTTTGTTGTACGCTTCCAGCAACGCTTCGCCTTTGTCGGACAGAATACCGTTCTGAATATCGACGCCATTTATAAAGTCCATCGAAAGATCCATGGCCCGTTTCATTTCGCCGAGTTTCATGCTCATATCGTCCTGAATGTATTCCATCGACTGGTCGAAATAAAACCGCTTGTCAGGATCACCTTTGAAGATGCTAACTGCCGTTTTGAGTGCGTTCGAGCTATCTTTAACGATCTGATATTCCGTTTCTTTCAGGCGAACCTTAATCTCGGTTTCCTTGATGATGTAGTCGGCGCTCTGGTTCACTTTTTCCATGAAAGCCAGTACGTTTTTCATGTTTCGCTGCAGCGGCAGCAGCTTTTCGTTCATTTCCTGCAAGCCTGCCCCTTCGATGGTGGCCAGTTGAGCAGTTTCGCGCATACCAGGTTTATCGCTCAACGAATTGGCTTTGTTGGCTTCCGCGAATTTCTGCTTGATGGCTTCGTTGTTCTCGCTGATTTTTTTGTTCAGCTTGACCAGTTGCCCAGCCAGGATATTGATCTGACCCTGCATTTTTTCGCGTTTCTCCTTCAAATCCTGAATGTAGATTTTCATAATCGCGATCGGGTTCAGCTGAATTACCGTACCAGTAATGCTCCGCATCAGCGATTTAAACAGGAAGAATACCGCGGTTCGGACGTCTTTACTCGTGAACAGAAAGATCAGTACGCCCAGCGCACCCAGCAGCAACGCCAGTTCGAGAATATTCGACGTAGCGCGAATCAGAAATTCAACGATTCGGTTAAAATAGACCAGGCCCAGGCCAGCGACGCCCGCCAGCACGATCATACCCAGAAAACCCTCAGGACGGCTCCAGAACGAACGTTTCTCGGGTTCTGTACCACCGCCAAGTTTAGAAAAATCAGGAGTTGCCATTATTAAGAAGTTATGATTTTGGATGCCGAATGATGAGTTACGAAACGCTGACGTATCAATCACAGATTTGCCAGCTGCAACTCACCCATTATTTTAAATATTGTGTCATTTTGGCGATATCGCCTTTAATCTGATCGGTAAAGTGCGCGAACGTTGAATCGTAATTTTGCCGGTTCTGCGTAATCTTCGCGCTTTGTTCGTTGATGTCGCCCGCAATGGCCGAGAGCCGGTTTTTGTTGGCGTCAATCTGCTTTTGTATTTCCACTAACTGTTTCGCCAGCGAATCGTTTTCGGTTTGCAGGCGCTTCTGTTCATTCTGCAAACCGCCGATCCGTTCTGTCAGAGCTGCTTCAACACTTTTCCCGAACGCATCCCGATCTTTATTCAGGGCTGTAATATACTGATTTGCTGTGTTCGTCAACGTAGTGGCGTCACCAGGCCCGCCTAATGCCTTAAAGCTAGCCCAGGCGGCCTGATACTGCTTGTCTTCGGGAAGGTCGAGGCTCGATAGGCTACGTAACGTTTCGCGAAACTCAAAGTAATCGGGGCCGGGCGGATTGTTCTGTGCCAGTACGTTTGCAAAATGTTCGGCAAACTTCGGGTCAATCGTTCCCGATGACGCTGACACGGGTGCTATGCTGGCGGGTCCGCTTGTACCAACCGATTGATCCGGAGCACTCGGAGCCGGTCGGGGAGCCACGGGCGCCGTCGATGCAGCGGGGGGCGTACCGGTCGAAACGTTGCTGGTTTCTTCCTCTTTTACAAAGAAACTCAGGATTTTACGACCGAGCGATTTGTCTGGTTCTGGCATAATTGTCTGGCATTGGTTGAAAGACGAAGCAATGTTACGAGGTTCCGCCCGATCCCGCAATATGGGTTTAAGCCGAACGGTTGCGGGACTTGACAAAATGTCGCAGGGCGGGCCGAATGTTAGGAACAGATGGTAGAAAATAAGGCGTAACGGGCTATATCAAAGTGTTCGTGAACCGTATCGCTTTGTCATCTATTCGGTCAATCGGCTTTTCATCTTCTCTCTGAACTTTTCCACTTTCGGTTCCGAAACAAGATGAATGTATAAATTATATCGATTGTGCCGGTAGTAATCCTGGTGATACATTTCGGCAGGATAGAAAGCGCCAAAGGGTAAAACCTGGGTAACAATTTGAGCCCGATAGTGGCGTTGCTCCCGACGAATGGCCGCTTCAATACGTGCTTTTTCGTCAGGGGTGCGGTAAAAAATTGCGGAACGATAGTGCCTGCCTACATCGGGACCCTGCCGGTTGAGCTGCGTCGGGTCGTGCCCGGCAAAGAATGCTTCCAGCAGTACGTCGTAAGAAATCACATTGGGATCGTAATAAACCTGCACCGCTTCCGCATGCCCTGTCTGATCGGTGCCGACCTGTTCGTAAGTCGGGTATTCCAGATTGCCACCCGAATAGCCGGAAATGGCCACCCGAACGCCTTTCAGCGATTTCATCTCTTCCTGAACCGCCCAGAAACAACCACCCGCTACCGTCGCAACAGCTTCGCCCGGACGTAATGCCGGAAGTTTGGCCGGTTTAATGTCGATGGTGGTATTGGTGGGCTTATCGGCTGGCTGCTGGTTGCAACCCGTTGACAGACCCGCACAGAGGAACCCAACCAGAATTTGAGTGAACAGTTTCATAGGCTAGTCGCTACGTTCAGATAACGCAAAATCGGAACGTAGAGTTACGGAAAGCCAATTTGGGCGTATATAGTTACCTTTGCCTCACGAACGCCTTGAGATTATGTCCCTTACTACGTTAGGGCTGGAACTGCCCACCGACCCGCGTTGGGTCAACATCGCTGAAATGAACATCGGTGAGATTCTGATCGACCACGCCTATTGCGAACAAAAGGCTGCATCGTCCTGCATTTCGCTTATCGTTCAGTATTCTGATAAAGCAGAACTGGTTGAAGTGCTGACGCCCGTTGTGGCCGAAGAATGGGGGCATTTTCAGCGCGTACTGAAAGAGCTTCGCAAACGAAACATCCCGCTCGGTCGCCAGCGGAAAGATGAGTACGTGAATCAGCTCCGTTCCCGACTTCGCCGGTCGATTGGCGATCAGAAGGAACAACTGATGGACAATCTATTGCTGAACGCATTGATTGAAGCCCGAAGCTGCGAACGGTTCAAACTCCTCTCCGAACATATTGCCGATGAGGGATTGCAGAAGTTTTACCGGGAGCTGATGATTTCGGAAGCAGGGCATTATCGGAATTTTATCGAACTCGCTGAAACGTATCTGCCAGCCGAACGGGTACGCGAACGCTGGAAGGAATTCCTCGCTGTCGAAGCCGATATTATGGCCAATCTGGAAGTGCGGGGCGACCGGATGCACTGATCAACAGGTTAACTTTTTTCGTAACATTTGAGTAAGGTTCATAAACGATCAAAAGTATGGAGATGCATGTATTGCCCTGGATAAAGGATGACATTGCCATCGAAATTATTGGAAAGATGATTGCCGAGCAGAATGAACAACTGTATAAGCTGGTTGGGGAGTACAATCAGGCGGGTTTCGCCTATAATAGCCAGGAAGTACTGACGGATTCTCGTTACCAACAACTCATGAAGCAGATTGGCGATTTTAAAAAAGAGATTGACCAGATCTATGCTGGTGAAGGAGTAGAAGAACTCTATAAAAAAGTTGATCAGGAGTATGTGCCTCATCTCAATTTACAACGCGATCAATTAATTGCCTCCGTTTAATTACCCTGCACTACCATTTGTATAGATCGCGTTGATGGATATCCACCACGTTACAGAGGAAGAATTAGATATTGCCAGGCAGATTGTTTTTGCAGAATATATTGGGGACGCAACGGTTTATCAATCCGACAAGCCAATAGGTATATTGCTCGGCGGCCAACCCGCATCAGGCAAAACAGGGCTAATAAAGCAACTGCGGAGAACGTACAGCAATAGGAAGTTCGTAGTTATCAACGGCGATGAATATCGCCAATTCCACCCACGTGCCAGAATGATAGGCGAAACATTCGGCCAGGATGCACCAAAATACACCCAACCTTTCTCCAATGCCTTAGTTGAATACCTCAAAAGCCGAATGCCTTCGGTTACGATGTAATTTTATCATTGAAGGGACTATGCGTTCCTTTGACGTGATCCAGCGAACGGCTACTGCCATAAAACAAGTCGGTTTTCGGTGCGAAGCTTATGTTCTGTCTGTTTCGCGTGAAGATAGTTTGCTGGGTGTATTTCAACGGTTCGAAGGCGATAAACAACGTACTGGCGTTGGCCGTTTTTCGCCGATTGACGTTCACGATGAAGCGTATCAGCAAAGCCCGGTCAATCTGGCCAAAGCGAATGCGGAAATGCTTTTCGACCGAATTGTAGTTTATACTCGTCAGACCGATGGCCAATTACAGATTGGTCTTGATACGGCTGGTGACCAGCCTCAGTCTACTGATTTTGTTGCTGGATTCGAGCGGCTCCGTCAACCTATCTTTACGAAGTCGTTTTATCATGAACAATGTATTGCACTTGGCGCATTAGCCCGTCAACGAGCAGAAACCAACGAAACTTATCTCAGACAGATCGGGGAATTCATTCATCACTACAGTTACTAGCCAATAGGCGATAGTGTGGTAAGGATGTGCTAAATTTGGCTAACGATTAACGTAACAACGATTGACTTTTCTTCAACAAACGGCCCAACGTATTTTCGAAGCTCATGGTCCCAGCCTGAGCGACGTTTGGGTGATTTTGCCAACCCGTCGGGCGGTATCGGTTTTTCTGGACGAACTGGCCGCCCTTTCCGACCGTCCGTTCATTGCGCCACATGCCCTGGCCGTCGATGACTTTATTACGCAGGCTGCCGACGTGCAGTTGATTGACTCGGTTAGCCTACTGTTCGAGCTCTACGATGTGTTTAAGGCGATTGACCCGCTGGTAGAATTCGAGCAGTTTATCGGGTGGGCGTCGGTGCTGCTGGCCGATTTCGACCGGATCGATCAGTATCTGGTTAATACCGGTGAATTATTTAGCTATCTGACAGCTGCCAAAGCGATTGAACGCTGGGAGGTAGATCGACCATCGTCGGCCAAACCGATTGTCGAAACGCCCGGTACGTCACGCTATTTCAAGCTTTTCGAGAACCTGCATTCGGCTTATAATGCCCTGCACCAGCGACTGAGCGAACAGGGACTGGCCTATCGAGGGATGGCCTACCGGCTGCTGGCCCAGAATGTTGAGTCGCTGATACGTGATAATCTGGCTTATGAACGAATTTATTTCGTTGGATTTAATGCACTCAGCCGCGCCGAAGAGCAGATCATACGCGTGTTGGTCGAAGCTCAAAAAGCCGAACTGGTTTGGGATGCCGATCAGTATTACATCAATGACAAACGGCAGGAAGCCGGTGAATTCCTGCGTCGATACCGGGATGATGGCTGGTTTTTTTCCAGACAGAACCGTGAAGACCTGAACCAACTCTCAAACAATCTGACGGGTACCGAGAAAAATGTCCGGGTTGTCGGGGTTGCCAACGCCAGTATGCAGGCGAAAGTTGCCGGTAAGATTTACGAGGAATGGCAGGGAGCAGGAAACTCTCGACGGCCCAAAACGGCCATTGTCCTCGCCGATGAGACATTGCTGGTGCCCGTGCTGTATGCGCTCGACGAAAGCGTAACCGATCTCAACGTAACGATGGGGCTATCGCTACGTTCGTCACTGCTGTTTACGCTGGTCGATACGTTGTTTGAAATGCAGCGGACCGTACACGAATTCCGTACGAAAGATGGGCGCGATCTGAAGATTCCGAAATTCCATCATCGCCACGTCGTGAAAGTGCTCAACCATCCGTTTGTGAAACAATATGAGCGAATCCGGGGGCTACAATGGCCGGGCACGGTCCTCGAATCAGGCGAGATTTTACCCCCCGAGCCGCTGTTTCAGTGGATTGCCAAAGTAATTGTGCAGGAGCAGCGGGTCTATATGACTGAAACGGAAATTCAGGAATTAGGTCAGAATGACCCACTTATTCAGGTACTTTTTTCGCGCTGGCCCGACGAAAACCCGATGATGGCCATTCGGACGTTCTACAATCTGATTGAGTTGCTGCGCGATGTGTACCGTACCAGTCAGGATGCCATCGAAATCGAATATTTGTATTTATTTTATACCCTGCTTCGTCAGCTCGAAGCGACGCTCGAACGGCAGGAAACCGGAAGCGTAGGAGCAGTAAACGCCGGGCATGGAGGTAGGAGTGAGGAATTCTCCGTTTCAAACCCGACAGCGCCCCCGGCTGTCACGGTACGTAGTTTTCGGCAGTTTCTGTACGAATTGATTCGGCAAACGAGCATTCCCTTCACCAGTGAGGGCAAGAGCCAGCTACAGATTATGGGGATGCTCGAAACGCGGGCTCTGGATTTCGAACGCGTTATAATACTATCGGTTAATGAAGGCGTATTGCCGCAGTCGAGACGGCTAAACTCGCTGATTCCCTTTGATATAGCGGCTGAATTGAAACTGCCGACGTACCGGGAGCAGGAAGCCGTAATGGCTTACCATTTCTACCGGCTTCTGCAACGCGCCACCGACGTTGTGCTGCTGTATACTACGTCGACCGATGCGTATGGGAATAGTAAGGGTGAGCGAAGTCGGTTTATCCGGCAGATTGAACATGAATTGGTGCCTCAGGCAAATGGCCTCATTCGGATAAGTTACCCCACTGTTCGGTTTGGTCAAACCGGAACCAGCAAAGTAGCCGACCTGACTGGATTGCATGTGCCTAAAACGCAGATTATCCGGGCTAAATTGATCAAGTTGCTGACAACCAGAGGCTTGTATCCGTCATATCTGAACCAGTTCGTAAGCTGCTCCATGCGCTTCTATTTCAGCCGGGTGGTCGATATCAGCGAGGAAGAAGATATCGAAGAGAAAATGGGTGCAGCCGAGTTCGGAAGCTGGCTACACAAGGTAATGGAGCTGCTCGATACGGATTATCGGCTCTTGGGGCTACCAATTGATGAAACGATCATCAAAAACCTGCTTGAGGAAGAGTTTATAAAATCGATGAAGGGCCGCGTTATCGAGTCGGGGATGAACCTGTTGCTCTACGAGCTGGCGCAGAAACTGATGCTCGACTTTCAGCGGCAGCAGAATGCACTGCCGGGTTTACTCGTGATCGGAACGGAGCAAACGCTGGATACGACGCTGGACGTACCGCTCGACGGCCACAAAACCATCCGGGTACGTATCGCCGGGAAGATTGACCGGATCGAGAAATTTGACAATCAGATACGTATCGTCGATTACAAAACGGGACAGGTTAAGTTGTCAGACAAAACGCCCGACGACTTATCGGAAAAACTGCTATACGACGGGAAAGAAGATAAGATGCGGCAACTGTGGCTGTATCGATATCTTACCCTCAAAAACATTCGTGATTATGGCGGTCTCCCCCGCGACCGAGCTAAGCGGGATATTTTTCCGGCTGCCGGGTTGCCGGTTGAAGCAGGCTTTTATTCGTTCCGGGATATAGCGGGTGGTTTCAAATCAAATCCGGTACGCTTCGGTGACAACGACGATCCGGCGCAGTATATCCACGATTCTGAAGAAATACTCCAGCAATTGATTCGCCGTATCCTCGACCCCAACGAACCGTTCAGGAAAACCGATCAGCTCGAAACCTGCCAATACTGCGATTTTAAAGGGATTTGCGGGCGCTAACGTAATTTAGGGTATATGTGCAGAATCGTACATAAATCCTCACCTGTTAAATCCGTACGTCTAGCAATTGCGCCTGTGTGAATTTTTATACCAGTGCTGACCTTAATTAGATAGTCCTCTTCATCAGCTCGTTTTAAGTTAAACTTACCGGACGATATAGGTAGGCCTTCCATCATAAGCTTTAATAAAGGAATATCAGCAGGGTAGGATAGTGTGGTAACTACAATGCATGGTTTGCCCATTTTTATCCGGAGCATACGGCTCCCGAATAAATTCATCTATATTAAAGGATTAGCCAGTTGGATCTGTAGTTTAACCAGCATTGATTAATGACTATAATTATTTCGCCCTGTGCGCAGCCGGAAAATGATCGGGGCCACCGCTTTCTTGAAATAAGTTCGTATCCAAAATCGGTCCACCTGAGTAAGTTGTGCCTGATGCCCCCCTTTATAAGGCTAACCGAATAGGGTAGGGCCATACAGGTTTTTGTTTATAAATCAATCAATGCAGTATTGTCAACTAGGAAACACCGACCTAATCGTATCACAGTTGAGTTTCGGAGCGTCTCCATTAGGGAATGTGTTTAATGAGGTATCCGAGCAGGAAAGTATACGAACCGTCCATCTCGCTATCGACCACGGTATTAATTTTTTTGACGTAGCCCCCTTTTACGGCGATACACTGGCCGAAAAGCGGCTGGGAAAAGCACTTAAGCACAAACGTAATGCCGTTTTTCTAGCCACAAAGTGCTGTCGGTATGGAAATGGCGTATTCGATTTCTCCTACGATCGGGTGCTGCGAAGCATTGACGAGTCGCTGGAGCGGTTACATGTCGATTATGTAGACCTGTTGACCGTCCACGACATCGAGTTTGGGGATCGACAACAAGTGTTGACCGAGGCTATTCCCGCAGCCCTGGCGGTCAAAGAGATGGGCAAAGCCCGTTATGTCGGATTTTCAGGGCTTCCGGTACGCTATCTAGCCCAGATTGCCCGGCAAGTGGAGGTCGATACGGTGTTATCCTGGGGCCATTATACGTTGCTGGAAGATGAAATCAATGACGAACTAGTGCCACTTTCGATAGAAAAAGGATTTGGGCTGATGAATGCAGCTCCGCTGATGCAACGGATTTTGTCGGATGCTCCTATTCCATCCTGGCAAAGCTCTCCTCCGGCAGTGAAAGCTATACAGCCCAGCCTGATTGCTCTGTGCCGTGAATACGGGTTGGCACTGAGCGACGTAGCGTTGAACTATGCTGTCCGTCATCCGGTGATTGCGACCACCATCGTCGGCATGTCGGAGACCCGTCAGGTAGAGAAGAACCTGAAGGCGCTGCAAATCAGTGTTCCCGATGAATTACTTGAACGCATCGAGACGCTGGTTGCTCCGGTAAAAAATCAGATGTGGTTTGATGGCAAACCAGAAAACAATATTCCTAAAACGAACGGTCAACATGAGTAAACAACCGGCTCTGGTCTTGGTTAAACCGGGGAAAACCGAAATACGCGAGATTGACCGACCCACTATCGGCCCAGAGGAAGTCTTGTTACAGGTAAATAAAGTTGGTTTCTGCGGGGGTGATCTCAACGGGTTTCGGGGCCTTTTCGAGTTACAGGAATACCCGAACGTACTTGGCCACGAGGTGGGCGCTACCGTATTAGAAACGGGTAGCCAGGTGCCGGGTCAGTTCCAGCCCGGTATGCTTGTTACCTTGAATCCGTATCTGAATTGTGGGGTTTGCCTTTCCTGCCGCAAAGGGCGGCCAAATGCCTGTCAGGATAACAAAACCATGGGCGTTCGCCGACCCGGAGCCATGACCCGTTTGATCAGCGTACCCTGGCAAAAATTGCACAGTTCCTCTTCCTTATCCGACCGGGAACTAGCCCTGGTTGAGCCACTGACGGTGGGGTTTCACGCGGTAAGCCGGGGCCGCGTCGTAGCGGACGAAAAAGTGGCCGTTATCGGATGTGGTATCGTAGGCATGGGGGCAGTAGCAGCTGCTGTTCATCGGGGCGCCCAGGTAATTGCTATCGACATTGACGATAGCAAAATGCGAACGGCTAGTCTAGCCGGGGCCGCGCATACCATCAACACAACCCGAGTTGATTTGCACGACGCCCTGATGGAAATCACCAATGGGGACGGTCCCGATGTGATTATCGAAGCCGTCGGTCATCCGGCCACGTACCGGGCGGCCGTCGACGAGGTGGCCTACACAGGACGCGTGGTTTATATTGGCTATGCTAAAAAACCCGTTGACTACAATACGGGTACGTTCGTGCGAAAAGAGATTGAAATTCTAGGCTCCCGCAATTGCCTGGGTGAATTCCCGGAGGTGATTGATTACCTGGAAGCGGGCAAATTTCCGGTCGATGCGGTTATTAGTCGGGTCGTCTCACTGGATGAAGCCGGGGCTGCTCTGGCTGACTGGTCGGCCAACCCAGGACCGATTACAAAAATTATGGTCAATTTTGATACCCTGCCGACTTCATGAAATCCTGTGTAACCATTGCGCTGGTTCCCGCTATCAGGACGGGTCCCTGGATTTACTGGGATGACCTGGAAGTGAGTATGGCTAAAGCGATAGACCTGGGTTTCGACGCCGTTGAGCTATTCACACCCGCTGCCGATACGATCAGTGCCAGCCGGTTAATTGAGTTAACGAGTCGATTTAACCTGGGCGTAGCGGCTGTCGGCACTGGAGCAGGAAAAGTACTACATGGCTTAACGCTGACCGACCCTGATCCCCAGATTCGAGCCCGAGCCGTAGCCTTCATTGCCGCTATGATTTCGTTCGGGGCAACTGTCGGCGCTCCGGCCATCATCGGCTCTATGCAGGGTAACGTAGCACCGGGCGTAGCGAAAGCGCAGGCCCTGCAGTGGCTAGCCGATGGGTTAATTACGCTCGGTGAGCAAGCCGAGCAGCAGGGGGTAGGGTTGATTTATGAACCGCTGAATCGATATGAAACGAACCTAATTAACGACCTCAAAACGGGGGTTGACTTTCTTCGTTCACTGCCTACAAAGCGGGTGGCCTTACTGGCGGATCTGTTTCACATGAACCTGGAAGAGCGTTCTTTACCGGAGAGTATTCGTGCCGCTGGCTCCTACATCGGTCACGTACACTTCGCCGATAGCAACCGACGAGCTATGGGCCTGGGTCACACGGCCATGGATGAAGTAGCGGCAGCCCTCCGTGAGATTGGGTATACCGGTTATATTTCAGCCGAAGCGTTTCCGTACCCCGATTCCGATCAGGCAGCTCAACAAACTATTCAGTCCTTTAAAACCTATTTCAGGTAACGACCTGTTTAAACGTTCACCAACGCTATGCAACGATTTTGTCTGATGCTCGATCTGAAAGATGATCCGGCATTGATCGCCGAATATGAACGATGGCATGCCCAAGGGAATGGCTGGCCGGACGTGCGGGCAAACGATTTGAAAGCAGGGATTCAGGATCTTCAGATCTATCGAACGGGTAACCGAATGGTTATGATTCTGGAAACAGATGATCAGTTTACGTTCGAGAAAAAACGGGACCTTGATGCGAAAAGTCCGCACGTACAGGAGTGGGAGCGGCTGATGTGGACCTATCAACAAGCGTTGCCCTGGGCAGAAGAGGGGCAAAAATGGGTGTTGATGGACCAGATTTTTCAGTTTGAAAGAGCGGAGTAACCACGATTCGGGATGAGCTTGCTGGTTGGCAATGTTTTCGATTTCCGAGGAGGCTTTGGCTTCTTTTTGTAGCAGCGCATTATTTAAGCTAGTCGGATTAGGTAACAATCAGCTCCGCCTTTCAGCTAATGCTGAAACTGATCGGCTTTCCTGGCGTAGGAACGGTATGGTTTCAACGAGTTCACGCGCAGGCGGTAGCAGGTGTAGCTTATTGAAAGGAGGTTCGTCTTGAAATCGATTCATGGACAATTGTGATCAAAAAATGTACACGAAACGGCTGTCAGGTACATACTATGTACCTGACAGCTTTTATACTCCTAAACAAGGCATACGCGATTCAACCCTTTTTATTTGCTAGCTGGCTGGATAGGTATGTTAGAGCATTTTCTGAGATCACCGGAGGTTTTCGAGGACGTTTTGAATTGGATCAGATATTCTTGTAAACGATTAATTTATAGCCTGTTAGGGGTGATTTTGCGTTTACATTATCCTATTTTCTGGACGACTTTTGACTTGTGTTAAAGGGAAAGAGGTTGTCAGCTTTTCCCGCCAAAAGACAACCTGTTTCCCTTTAACACAAAGGAATGAGACCTTCACAAGCCAGTTTATATAAACGCCTACCTTGTTAGTCCTGAATAACCTTCACGATTTGCTGATGAGATCCGGTTGGCGACACAACGCGAACCTTCAGCAGTAGCACATTACCCCAGGTTGGGTTGGTTCTTAGAGTAAAGACCTCAACTATGTCGGATCGTTCGATGCGTTCACTTGCCAAATGCCGTCCGCCAAGATCAGTGAGTGTCACGTACACGGGCTGGCCTTCCACACCCTTGATTTCCACGTTGAGTTGATGGTTAGTAATAGGGTTGCCTAATAGTCTGACCTGCATACCGGTACTGATCTCCTCAGCAACGGCCCGCCGGGCGCTGGCAGCGATCTGACAGCTGGCCAGCCAATTATAGGCGTACTGGGTCTGGGCGTTGCCCTGCTGGGCCACCAGTCTGATGACCGGGTTGTCGCCCCACAAGTGCAGCGTGTAGGGCCCCGGAGTGGTGGTCGGGCTTAACTCGCCCACCACGGAAAAACTGATCGGCCGGGCAGGGTCCTGGCCCACGTACTGGGGCTGCAAACTGACTTTATACCGCTGGCTGAAGCCGGTCTCGTCTACTTGACAGTTGATTACCCTTGCCCCTGTCAGGGCAAAACCCGTGGGTAAAATGGGGCAATCGTTTTGCCAGTTATAGGCGTACTGGGTCTGGGCGTTGCCCTGCTGGGCCACCAGTCTGATGACCGGGTTGTCGCCCCACAAGTGCAGGGTGTAGGGCCCCGGGGTGGCCGTCGGACTCAACTCACCCACCACGGAAAAACTGATCGGCCGGGCAGGGTCCTGGCCCACGTACCGGGGCTGCAAACTGACTTTATACCGCTTACTGAACCGGGAATCTTCCAACTGGCAGTCGACCAGCTCTGCGCCCCTCAGAGCAAAACGCTCCTGACCAACACTTTCTCCGGTAACCGTGACCGATACCATGGCCGTAGCCGTTCCCTTGCTAGCCGTACTCACGGTAAGCACGTACGTCTGGGAGCCGATGCCCTGAGCCGTCACACTTTCCTGGAAGAAGGTTCCACTGAAGTCACCCAGTAGCGGTTGATGCTGTCCATTAGTGAGCGTGTAGCTGTAAAGGTCATTGTTCGTTAATCCATCCAACGTAGCCGTAAACTCGACCGACTGACCTGCTTGTACGGGATTCGCGGAAGCCTTTAAACCACTGATGGCAAAGGACACAACCGTAACTGGTACCGTACTGGTGACCGAGTAGGGGGAATCACCGATCGTGAGCGTGTAAGTCTGGAGGCCGGTTCCCTGCGCAGTCAGGCGCTGGCTGAACCCCGAACCGCTGGCCGTACCGGTCTGAGTGCTTCCGGCTCCATTGGTGAGTGTGTAGTTGTAGGGGCCCGTCGCGTTCCCTACCGTAGCGGTGAACGCAATCAGCTGATTCGTTACTACCGACTTAGGGGCGGCCGAAAAGTTTGTCAGTGTAAGGGTACACTGGGCCTGAGTGAAGGTGACGGATTCGGAATAATCAGTGCCACAATCGTTCGAGATTTTTACCCGGTATCGTCGACCATTCGGTTCATCGCCATTGGTAGTCAAGGTGTTGGTATTATAACCCGGATATACACCACCATCAAAGCTTAGAGAGGCCCAGGCCCCTCCATCGCTGTATTCCCAATCGTACGATAATTTATAACCCTCCACGTTCACGGTATATTGAAGTCCTTTACCTGAGCAGGCGGTTCGACTGGTAGGCTGGGCAATGATGCTGGTGCGCGGTGCACGCGTAAACGTAGCGGGTTGAGAGGGCTCTACATTACAAGTATACCGGATGAAAACCCGGTATTGCCGGCCATCCGGTTCATCGCCATTGGTGGTCAACGTAGCGGTGTCGTAGCCCGAATACAAGCCATCACCTGAACCTAAGGGAATCCAACCCTGGCCA
Source organism: Spirosoma sp. KNUC1025 (assembly GCF_045160025.1). Taxonomy (GTDB): domain Bacteria; phylum Bacteroidota; class Bacteroidia; order Cytophagales; family Spirosomataceae; genus Spirosoma. Next base: position 4,763,313 of record NZ_CP087139.1, on the reverse strand, counting down.
TCGTTATATTCCCATAAATACCCAAGTGCATCCCCATCCACCTTCACTTCATACTGGAGTCCCTTGCTCGAGCAGGCGGTTTGACTTATTGGCTGGGCAACAATACGGGGACCCGGTGTGCGTGTGAACGTAGCGGGTTCGGAATAGACCGTGCAGGACCCGTTATTGATCTTCACCCGGTACTGACGACCATTGGGTTCAACCCCACTGCTCGTCAACGTAGCGGTATTATAACTCGGATATTGATTAGCCTGTTCACTCAAGGAAATCCAGCCCTTCCCATCATTATCGTTAATCTCCCACTCATACGTTAATGGGCTACCGTTACCGTCCGCTTTCACTTCATACTGAAGCCTATTACCATCGCAGGCGGTTTGGCTGATGGGCTGGGTAATGATGCTTGGCGCAGAAAGCGTGAACGTAGCGGGTTGAGAATAGTTACAACCGTTATTAATGTTCACCCGGTATTGACGGCCGGGCGTCTCAATGCCGTTGGTGGTCAACGTAGCGGTATTATAACCCGGATATAGATTAGCGTATTTACTTAAAGAAATCCAGCCATTCCCATCATTATCGTTAAATTCCCAATCATACGTTACAAACGTTAATGGATTACCGTTGCTTTCCGCTTGCACGGTATACTGAAGCCCGTTGTTGTTGGCCGAGCAGGCGGCTTGATTAGCGGGCTGTCCTATAATGGTTATGGGAGAACAGGGGGGACAGAAGCCAATTCCCCCATTGCCACCGTAAATCCCTTGGTAAGCCACCCAAAGCCGCCCATTGGCTACCGTAATCTGCTGAATATCAGTATCATTAAAGCGAAGTGCTCTCTGGAACGTTTTCGCCCCGTCGTCTGAAATGAACAATCCGTTATCGGTACCTACATAAACGGTGTTTCCTTGGGCATAGACAGCCTTTATCAAATTACTTGGCCAATTGGAAGTATCCACCAACTGAAAGCTGCTCCCATAATCGCTTGACATAAAAAGACCACTAGCAGTCCCTACGTAATAGTGACCATTTGTCGGGTTAATACAGATAGCGCTGATCGTTGCACCTATATCGAGCTTGACGCCATTTGCGTAGTACAAGTCGGTTGTCGTAAAACTTTGACCTCCGTCTTTCGAGATCAGCAATCCATAACGAGTACCAACCTTTATGTAACCCGTACCCCGGATGATCGGCGGAATTGTTGAGGTTATTGTAGCACCCGCAAGGATTGTATTTCCCGATACAGCTAATGTAGATGGGGAGACAGTACCGAGTGTGTAGGGCCCATTACGAACCGCTTCATCAAATCCCCGCAGGATGTTAAAATTACCTGTTCCATCATAGACATATATTGAACCACCTATAAGGTCACTTTCAATGGATAGTCCATAAATACGATTAAAAACAGGGTCAGCTTTTATATCATAATAATTAAAAGACTCCACCAGGTTCCTACCAAAGGCAGGAAATATTGAATACGTAACGCTCCAGGTCTGGCCCTGATCGGTAGAGACTTTTATATGTCCGTCAGGATAAACAAGAGAATAAAGCCGGTTACCCGCTGCGACTACCTTAGCTGCCTTGAGGTCTATGTTGTAGAAGTCCCTGCCTCCAAGGGTTGCTCTACTTAATCCACTGCCAGTAGGCACATAAATGTCGTTTCCGACGACCGTTACCCCTCTGACAGCATCGATAAAATCTGCATTTTCTGGCGTACGTAAGGTATAATCAAAACAGACGGGGCCGTCTTGGGCTAGAGAATATAGCGGGCTGATTAGTAGCTGTAGGCAGAAAATCCCAGGTAGACAATGTCTGAGTTGAATAGCTAGTATTTTCCAGAAGGGTAGACCTACCTGACATTGAGAAGGAAGAATTGGGTTCATAGCACGTGAAGTTTGAAGCCAGCCGTCAGCTATTGACGGCTGATAGATTGGGACCAATTTTTACCAGAGGGTCATTGACGTAGTGGTGTGGGGCATGAGTACCCCACACCACTACGTCCCATAAATTTCAATTGAGCAGTATCGCTTTTATCGGCTGATGGGGTAGCCCAGGGCGCCTTTAGCCGCGTAAGCCGCGTAATACATGTGCCGAAAACAGGTTTCAGGGGCGATCTGTCCATTCGGAAAGTCCCACAGCGGCAGCATCGCCACCACCGATACGTCCGTAGCCGGATCGTAGGTCATCACCGACAGATAGCCCGCAATGGCCCCGTTGTGGCCATACCCCAGGTTAATGAATTGATCGGTGCCTAAGCTATACTGTTTAAAGTACGGATTGACGTCGGTTTGCATCAACTGCACGGTTTGTTTGGTGAGGACGTTCTCTCCTCGCATCAGCGAGCGGATGTACGTATTCAAGGCGGCCATCGTGCCATACCCATTCCCCTCTGCTACGTGGGCGCTCATATTCACCGGGCCAAAGCCTACGCCCCATTTGGACGACCGTCTGATCAGGCTGGCCACGCTGGGCTGGGGCAGCAACTGGTCATCTGCCTGGTAGGGAAACGAGACCGGGATGGGTACCCGGGTGTTCGGTCCGGTGACATGGTCGTAGAGGTAATCGGCATACGTTCTGGCCCGCAGACTCTTCGCCGAGTACACCCGCTCGATGATGCGGCTCAGGATTGCGTAACCGGTGTTGCTGTAGTGGTAGCCCTTGCCTGGGTCGAAGAAACTTAACTGGTAATCGATCAGGGGCTTGATCAATTCTTCGGTAGTGAACTGGTGCGTTGAGTCCCGGGTTTGGACGTAATTGGTATAGCTCTCTCCATTCAGACCGGGAACCGAGAAGTTATCGGTATCATAGACCCCGGCGCTATGCTGGAGCAATTGCTCGATGGTGATCTGACTTTTGTTGGGAATATTCCAGTCCGGGGTGTCCGGTACGTAAGGCGAATTGGTCCCGGAATCAGATCCGTGATGTGGGCTTGGTAATCCAGCCAGCCATCCTGGTACATCTTCAGAATGGCGGTGGCCGTAAAGTTTTTGGTATTGCTGGCAAAACGAAAATAGGTAGTAGGCGTAAGGGGCTGCCGACCTAGTGAAACCGCCGAAGCGAAATAGGTGTGGGTAGGGGTTTGGATCAGCACGTTCATCGAGGGGACCGACTGCCCCAGACTATCTTCCAGTACGCGCCGTACGCTATCAACAGCTATCTGAACCCGCCGTTCTGAACTCAAACCGGGTTCCTGGTGATCGGTACAGGATACCAGTATACTACATAGCCAAAGCAGGCCAAACGGGGTGATCCAGCGCCACAAACACGGTGTGCCAAGCGCTTTTGAATTAGCCCCTACAGCCCACGAAAATACGGATGAAAAGAAAAAAAGGTCATAACAATCAATCCGATAAAAAGGTTAGTAAACAGACTATTTTCAGAGGTTATTCTAAAGACGCAAAGGTGAGCCAGCGGACAGGTCCAGGTCTATCACAATCGTTCCATTTTTTGTACGTATGTTCCATTTGGCTGATTGACCGCTTCTTTGTAGCTTCGAGGTACACTTTTCCGCCGTTATGTTCGTAGTCTTGCCGCGTGCAATCGTTGGGATTTTGGTTGGCATGAGTATGGGGTTATCCAGTGGAGCCCAACAGGTAATGCCCCGGTTTGTTGACCGATTCAGCCCACCAACTGGCGTGAATTTTAACATTACGGGGGCTACTGAAGACGCCCAGGGTAAGCTGTGGTTCGCCACCCATGAAGGGATTGTCCGATTCGATGGTCGACAATTTCGGGTTTATCATGATCCCGTGCTGGGTCAGGGTGACGACTATTTTCACCTGGTACCCTCGCCCGATGGACGAATCTGGTGTAAACTGGGCCGGGGCAGCGCCCTATCGTACATCGATCCTGCGTTGGACCGAATTATACGGGTGCCGGACTCGTCCCGACTGGTTCGGGAGTATCTGTCCCAGTGGCGTAGCAATTACGTTTTCGCCGATGCCCAGGCTACCGTGTGGATAGCCCTGCGCCGACGCGGGTTGATTCGCTTCAATCCCCGTACATACGCTGTCGAGAAAGTATTTGATCAACCTGATGAAGCCGCCCGCTGGATTACCCAGGACCCTTCTGGAACCATCTGGTTCACGACCAACAAAGCGGTGTATGCCTACCACCCTGTCTCGCGCCAACTGAAACGCTACCGGGATGAACTTGGCCCACCAAATCGAAAGCAATCGGGCACAACTGCGAGTTCTACAGAGGATCTGTTTGCAATTGGTATTCATGCCCGGCAGGATGGCCGCATATTGGTCGGACTAAGCGATGAGGTGGATGTGATTGAGCCGACAACGGGCCAAATAACCCGGCTGGAACTGCTGCCCAATAAATTCTATCCGGCCCAGATTGCCCTGGATTTTCACGAAGATCCGCTAGGGAATACCTATTTCAGGACGATGGCCGCAAATTATTGTTACACCCGGGCGGGAAAGCTGGAGCAGTTAGAATTCAGCGGCCTGTCGGGACGGGTCAATTATCTCTTACCCAGCCGAACCCGCCGACTGTGGGTAAGCTCGGAGCAAACCCTGCTGGCCTACGATTTAACGCATCTTCGTCCCCTACCAGCCCTTAACCTGCTCGATGTTATCGTCAATGGCACCCGGTTGGAAAAGGTTACCAAACGTCATCAACTGGTGCGCGATTCGCTGGGCCACCCTACGCTCACGGTTGAGGAAGGCGATTTGATTACCCTGCGTATTTCTCCCTACATCGACGACGTGACGCGGACATTCCGGTTTCGTCTGAAAGGCTACGACCAGCAGTGGAACGTAACCGAGGACGCGACCGGTACAGTTTCGTATCAGTTGTCGGCGGGCACCTACACGCTGCTGCTGAATCGATTCATTGTTCCAGGGGGCTGGTCCAGGGACGTATCGAGCCTGACGCTTGTGGTACGACCACCGTTCTGGAAAACCGGCTGGTTCTGGGCTATTGTCCTGGTGGCGACCGGAACCTTGGGAACGGTACTGATACAAAGCTGGAACCGACGGCGCATCCTTCGGCAGGAGCTGGCTCGCCGGGAGTTTGAAGCCGCGACGTTACGTGAACTCGACGAGATGAAAAGCCGCTTCTTTACCAATATTACCCACGAGCTACGGACCCCGCTGACCATTATTCTGAATGCAACCGAACAGTTGAGTAAATCTCCGCTTACTGAGTCGGATCAGCGACAACTGCAGGCCGCCCGGCGCAATACCCGGCAGTTGATGCGGCTCATTAACGAAACCTTGGACATGGCCAAGCTGGACGCCGGCAAGCTGGAACGTCATGAGCACATTGGTGATCCGCTCGCTTTTGTGGGGCAGGTGGTCACCCAGTTTGCGGGCCTGGCCGAACAAAAACAGCTTAGCCTGAGCTGGCAAGGCGAGCCACCCGGTGAGGCTAGTGCGTTGCTGTACCGGTTCGACAGCGATAAACTGGAAAAAATTACTTACAATCTACTAGCCAATGCCCTCAAATTTACCCCGCAGGCGGCCAGGTACGGGTAGCGGGTCGGATCAGCGCCGAGCATCAGTTTTTGCTGCGCATAGCCGACACCGGCATCGGTATCGCTGCGGATGAGTTGACACAGATCTTTGAGCGCTTCCACCAGGTCGATAGCTCCTCAACCCGGGCATATGCGGGTACGGGGATTGGTCTGGCGCTGGTGAAAGAATTGACCGAATGGCTGGGGGGCACCATCACCGTTGACAGTGTCCTGGGCCAGGGTAGCACGTTCACGCTAAGCCTGCCCCTTAGCCCGAGTGGAGCTACCCAGATGCCTGCGAAAGAGCCGATGGGCCAACCGGCCCCTGCCTTGCTTCAGCCTAAGCCGGTTGAGGTGGCCGTTGCGGTCGATGGTTTATCGGAGGATCTTAACCGGCCTTTACTACTGATCGTCGAAGATAACGAGGACCTGCGCACCTATATGAGCGATGCACTCTCGGCTCAGTACCAGATCATCACAGCAGAAAATGGACGTCTTGGCTTAAAACAGGCTCTGGAAAAGGTACCGGACCTGATTGTTAGTGACGTGATGATGGCTGAACTCGACGGGTATGAACTGGTGGAACGACTAAAGGCCGACGAGCGGACGAGTCACATTCCCATTGTCTTGCTGACGGCAAAATCCTCCTACGCAAGCCGCATTCAAGGTTTTGGCGCCGGAGCTGACGAGTATGTTGAAAAGCCATTTAGTTTGGTCGAGCTGATTCTGCGAATCAAGAACTGCCTGCGTACCCGTATGCAATGGCAACGACACTTGACCGCGGGCCTACAGAAAGGGCCCGTTGAGCCGCTAGCCCACCCACAACTGGACAGGGAAGAACAGTTTTTGGCTCGGTTGCGGGCGATAATTCTCAACCATCTAACCGACGAAGCGGTGGATGTGGACTGGCTGGTTGAGCAGGCGGGTATGAGCCGCACACAACTTCACCGAAAAATAACCGCCCTAACTGGTATGAGCACCTCCCGGTTTATCAATAAGGTACGGTTGGAGAAGGCCGTTGACCTGTTACAAACCGGGGAACTCAATGTAGCGCAGGTGGCGCAGCGGGTAGGTTATAGTTCCCAGTCTTACTTTACCAAAATGTTTCAGGAACAGTATGGGTATTCACCCATTCGGCTGAGGGTGTGAGGTTCCCGATTTGGAGTAAAGTCAATAACAGGACCCACCCCGAAGCGGGTAAAGACCTTTGTTCAATAACAGTCATGATCTAAATCGACTGGCTGCTCCCAAACAGGGTTAAAATCGGCAAGCTCGTGTCTTGTTCTGGGTATTCAATGGTGTCTGCGCAATCGGGTGATTTTAGGACGATACACCTATGGGCAGACCTGGAGCATTCAACTTATCAGCCCGAAACACCTCGATTTGTATTATCGGTCTGATAAGTTGAACTTAAAACGACCTGATGATGGGGTATAACGTGGTAAAATCTGGATTGTATAGACACTCACGCGAAAGCCAATTGCAGATACACTGGATATAGCGGATGAGGATTTATGTACGATTCTGCAAATGCACCCAATTTAGAGACGGCTGGCAGCGGGTAAATCAAAGACGAACAACAGGCGTTAAGCTAACTCCTTCGTCATAGTACATAAAAAAGGCTGGTCGTAGCGCGGCCAGCCTTTCCTGTTTGAATACAACCTGAATTGAAAAAAGCAATGATGGATACTCCTCTGCCTGAGTAGTAAGTGCGTCAAAATTGGTAAATAAAAAGATTTAATACAACTATTTTGTTAAAAATATTAAAATTTCTCCTCTATCGTATTTTCCCTTATGAAGATGCCTGGCAAAGTGGGCAAAAAACAGTTCTACAGTTATCAAAAGCTATTCCCGGAATAGTTGAATCGGTTTGTCGATAAATACTATTGGGTTAATCGACTCTCAAGTAGATGGTTATACTGAAGGCCCCCGTCTTTCGCTTTAACTCCATTGAGGATTGTGGCGAAGGGCGGGGGCCGGGGTTGGATCAGATAAACTGCCTGTTGTTACGTAGTAGCCGGCATTATGAGCGGTACAAAATGCTTCTGGTTTAGCGGTAGATTCTCAGCCGTCCATTCGACGTCATGGATAAAGGCCGAGGCACGTACCGGACAATTCGCAACCCGGCAGTAGTGGCAGCAGGCTTTCTCGCAGGGATCGGTATGCACAAAAATTTCAACTTCCGCCTGAAACCCATCTTTAAGCGTATCTTCGAAATGATGAACCTCGTCATGTACCTGGCTTAGCTCCCAATAATACGGCAACGTCAGGTGACAATCGATGTGCAGATCGGCCCCGTATTTCTGCACACGTAAGTTATGTACGTCGATCCAGTTGCGATCTTTTTTCGACTTGAGTAAATCCACAACCCGATGAATCGTTGGCACATCCGCTTCGTCCATGAGCCGGGCAACCGACTGGCGGGTAATCTGAAATCCGTTGTAGATGATCACCAGCGACAGACCAACCGAGAGCGTACTATCGATCCAGTGTTTTCCGGTCAGGGCGACCAATGCTACGCCAATCATGACCACAACGCTGCTGAATGTATCGGTGAGCAGGTGTTTTCCATCCGCAATCAGCGCTGCGGAGTCGGTTTGGCGTCCCGACCGGATGAGCATCCAGCCCACAAAGGCGTTGGCAACCGCCGTTACGCCCACCAGGGCTACCCCCCAGTCGAGATTGCTGAGTGGTTTGGGCTCAAAAAAACTTAGAATAGCCTGCCAGATAATGACCAAACCCGCCGAGAGAATCATAGCTCCCTCGAAACCGGACGACAGAAATTCAATTTTGCCGTGGCCATATGGGTGGTTCAGATCGGCAGGCTGACCGGCAAGGTAGATACTGTAGAACGCAAACCCACTGGCAATAACATTCACAATGGATTCAACGGCGTCGGAAAGGATAGCCGTCGAGTACGTTAGGAAATAGGCTGTGAATTTGAGAATCAGCAGAACAATGCTTAACCCCAGCGAGATGCCCATCCAGCGGTATTTTGTTTGTTGAGTGGCACTCATGAAGCTCCTTAAAATAGGGTTTGGTGCGGCAAAGGTAAGGATTCTGGCGGGGAATGCAGGCAGCCGAACTCCACGAAAGTTTTGAGCCACCAACGGTCTTAAGGGCCATCTAGCCGGCACATCACGAGCTTTACGCGTACCATTCTGGCAGAAAAATAAGGGTACACGTGCATGTGTTTTTAGTTTACCGCTTTCATGCCCAGCCAGTTTGTTCGGAATTTCTCCATCTCTGGCGTGAGCGAAAGGCCTGCTTTTTCGTAAAGCTGAACAGAAATTGCCGGATTCTCAATCAGAGTGACCGAAGCCGTTTTGGTCTGCCCCCGGTGCATATAAGCCAACTGAATGACCTCACCCGGTTTGTGCTGGCTTAGTATCGTTTGCAAAGCGGAGACGCTGGCGACCGGCTGACCATCAATCGTTGTGATCATATCGTCAATATCCAGTCCGGCTTTGTACAGCGGTGTATCCCGAATCGTGTTCGACGTAAGAATCAGCCCACCTGCCGTTTCGGAATAACGAACGCTGCCCATCCAGGCTTTTCCTTCCTGTGCTTTTTTGATGGTCAGTCCGGCTTTTGCCAGCAATGAAGCATAATCAATGGCTTCGTGGCCGTAGACATAGTTACTGAAAAACGACCGGGCAAAATCGGGGTAGTTAGTTTACCTAGTTCAGTCTGTAAGCCGTCAACCGTATAGGGCTGCTCGGTTTTTCCAAAGCGTTGCCAGACCGCCTGCATATACGCATCCAGCGACAGGTTTCGCTGACGTAACTCCAGGTCAAGCGCCAGGGCAACGGCGGCTCCATACGTATAGTAGGAGGTAAACATATTTCCGTAGTTGGTTCGGTCAACGGATACGCCAGCATCCACAAAAACAGCGTGACAACTGGCGTCAATCGGGGAATAATACGTACCACCCGGTGTCAACTGTTTGCCCGAAACAATGCCCGTCAGTATGTTGGTATACTCAGCAACGGGCGTAAAGCCTGCCCGCGTCAGGAGTAGCTCCCCGTAATATTGAGTAAAGCCCTCCGCAAACCAGAGTTCATAGCTCATGTTGCTTTTCTCGAAATTAAACGGCTCCAGCGTTTTAGGCCGGATGCGTTCGACGTTCCAGCAATGAAAAAACTCGTGCGCAAACACGCCCAATACGTGCTCAGGACCTGTGAAGGCAATCGGTACGGCAATCATGGTTGAGTTTCGGTGTTCCATGCCATCGCCACGAACATATGGGTTCAGGCTGGCCAGAAACGTATAACTGCCGTAATCGTACCGCGGAAATTCGCCATACACCGCTTTGGCCTGATCGACAATCCGGGCAATTTTCTTCGCAAAACCGTCGGCCGTCGTGTCCGCGACATTGGCTTCAAGCGCTACCCGAAACGTAATGGGCTTGCCATCCGCACCGGTACGTTGCCATTCTTTAACCGCTAATTTTCCAATTTTGGTGGGCGAATCCATGAAGTACTGCAGGCCGGGGGCTGTATAAGTAAACCGGTCGGAGGTAGGAACCAGTTGCGTAGCCACTACGCCCATATTGTCGGCAGGCAGGTTGAATTTTACAGAGATGGGTTGTTTGTCGAACCCTTTGATCCACATGAACGTAGCGGGCATGTTAAGGTGGATGCTCTGCGGGTCGATGCCCATATACGTACCATCGGGATAATTGCCGTAGAGCGTATAGCTTAGTTTGACGGTACCCTTGTGGGTCGGCACTGTGTATACGTCGCCATCCGTCCGGATGAGGGTAAGTGGCTGATTCTGCTGATCGAAAGCCTGAACATTGTAAACGTTCTTCCCAAATTCATGGGTGGCGTATCGTCCCGGCGATGAGCGGCTCATCCGAAAAATGGCGGCCTGAGCGGGTAATTGCGAAACGGTCAGGCTGATCTGGGCTTCGTGGTGGATAGCATTCGGAAAAGATACTTCATACCGAATGGTTTGGGCAATAACGATGCGGCCAACTAAACAGGCAAGAAGAAGGAGGCTGGTTGTTTTCATGTCGGCAAAAGTAAAAACAAAGCCCGACAACCCCGTACATGAGTACAGGTATGGGTTACTAATCGGTTATTGGCCTGTTCAGTAACTCATAACCCGCACAAAACGATACGTTCGGTTTTGAAGAAAGCAGATTATTCAGGATTCAGGCGTTCATCCGTTTATTGATTTCGTCCCGGATGAAGGCGCATTTCTCGTATTTCTCCAGGTCAATGTTTTCCTGAAGCATGGCCTGCAGTTCATTCATGGATTTACTGACAAGTTCCAGATTGTGCGTAGTGAGTGAGCTTATTGGTTGAAAAAAGCCATCCGGGCTGATAAAACCCCATTGCGAAGGGTCTGTTGGATGTTGTTGTTCCATGATTGTTCTTGTTTTTAGTTACGGCGGTGAGAAGCTACGAAAATCTATCGATTTATACTACTAGTTTATAGAAAAATGTTCTGATGAATATATGATAGTTTGAAATGTGTTGTTTGTAGAGACCGCTATCCAGTCGAAAATCATTTGCTGAAAAAGAAAAATGTTGAACACCCAACCGCACTACGTTTTGTGACTCTGCAACGCCGTAGTGGGCCATAAACCCGCTCTTTCCGCTTCGTTCAGCGAGGTGAACTTTGGTTATTAATCTAATTTTAATACCATAAAACCTAAACATAATGGCGGCATTTTCATTTAAGAGGTGTTAGCTAATATTCTTTCTTAACCAAACTGACTTCCTGACTATGAGAAAGCTCAACTTTCTTTATTTCCTCCAATGTGTACAATCCCGCTGCCGTTCAGTTCATTGGATGAACGCCGGGTGTTCACCTGTCAATCAGCGTTGATGGCGATAACTCCCACTGCACTTTCTGCCTCGTCTTTACCCGCACTAGTGAGACGAATCGAGCCACCCAGAACACTCAGTTTGTGAGTGAAGGGGCGGTGTGTCCAGCTGATCCTGATAAATGTCAGAAAATGGGTTTATAGCCACTACACGTAGGCAAAACCGACTGACGGCATTGGGTTCATTTTGTATTAAAACTTATTTGGGATGGTGTCAGTCTGACAAGGGCTGGTCCATTGGGCGTTCACTGGTTATTCTCAACGAACTATGGAAAGTAATTTTAAGTCAATACGCGCTTTCGCGTACCCCTCACTTTTTTTATGCTGGCTTTTGTCCCTGCTCTTCAGTATGCCACTTATGGCACAGGATGTAGCAGTTAGTGGACGCGTTACGTCGTCCGATGATGGTTCTCCGCTTCCCGGTGTGAGTGTTGTGGTAAAAGGCACTAGTCGCGGAACAACCACTGATGTTAACGGTAATTATCAAATCAGTACGAGTGCCAATACAACCCTGACATTTTCGTTTGTCGGGTTTAAATCGCAGGATGTGGCTGTTGGCAACCGCAATACGCTCAACGTTGTGCTGGCAGCCGATGCCTCGACGTTGAATGAAGTCGTGGTAACGGGCTTTGGTATTCAGCGAACGGAGCGCGAAATCGGAACATCGATAGCGCGAATCAACAGCGCACAGCTTACGCAGGCGGCTCCCGTCAACGTAGCCAACGGGCTGACCGCTAAAGTATCGGGTCTTCAGATCAATACCACCAACAATGGTGTGGGTGCTGGTGTCCGGCTGACGCTACGGGGGAACCGTTCCTTTCTCGGCAACAACCAGGCCCTGTTGATCGTGGATGGCGTTATCTCCGACATAAGCTTTCTGACATCGATCAACCCGAACGATATCGAAAGTACGACGGTGCTGAAAGGGCCTAGTGCAGCGGCTTTGTACGGGTCCGATGCTTCGAACGGTGCGCTTATCATCTCCACCAAACGAGGTACACAAAATAACAAACCGCAGATTACGTACACCAACAACACCCAGTTCGAGAGTATTTCGTATATGCCCGGACTACAAACCCAGTTTGGCGCAAACGGGGGCGAAGGCGCTCCTTTCTACGACCGTAACTATGCGCGTACGTATGTGCCGTACGAAAACCAGCAATTCGGGCCAGCCTTCGACGGATCTATTCAGCCACTTGGATACGGCGTTCAGATCCGGGATGCAAACGGAAACGTGCGGCTCGATACGTTGAAAATTCCTTATTCAGCTCCGGGTAAAGACCCACGGCGGGCCTTTTTCAATACGGGCGTTACGCAGCAGCATGACATTTCGTACCGTATCGGGGATGCCCAGAATTACTTCGGCCTGAGTTTGCAGCGCGTTGATCAGAAAGGCGTTGTGCCGAATGACAAGTATCAACGGACAAACATCAGCATCAAAGGAGGGCGGGCTGTCGATAAGTTTACTACTAATTCGGGCGTCCAGTTTTCGTATCAGCGGACCGATACCGAAAACGGCGATTTCAACCAGAACCGGCCTGTATACTGGAACGTACTGAACCAGCAGCCACAGGCGCCCCTCAACAGCTATCCGCTGAACGATATCACTTCTCCGTATGGTGATGTGAATGGTTTTTACAACGCGTATTACCCGAATCCGTACTGGCAGATCACTGGCGACAATTCGCGGAAAGTTACCAACCTGTATACTTTGCAGGGGTCAGCCGATGCGGGTTATCAGGCTACCAAATGGCTGAACGTATTGTATCGGGTAGGGGGCAGATCTACAACTCGCAGCTCAAAGCCCACATCGCCGACGTAACGTTTTCTGACTACGCTACGGGCGACCCATGGGAAGCGGGTAACATCGCTTCATCGGCGGGCGGGCATACCAATGCTACCGTTCAGGACGCTACGCAGCTTCGCACCCGCTTTACGGGCGACCTGCTCGTTACGATAAATCCCAAATTTGGCGACTTTACGACCCGGCTGATTCTGGGTCAGCAGACCCGGCAGGAGTACATGCGGACGACCTACGATTATGCCGGTGCCCTCGTAGTACCCGGAACTTACAATATCTCGAACCGGCTGGGCAATCCAACGGTGGCGGAATACAGCAGCCAGAACCGGCTGTTAGGCGCGTTCGGTGATCTGACGGTTGGATACAGAGATTTTGCGTTCATCCATGCCACAGGCCGTAACGACTGGACTTCCCTGCTGTCGCCAAGCAATCGGTCGTTCTTTTACCCCAGCGTCGATGCTTCGGTAATCATTACAGAAGCCATTCCTTCCCTCAAAAACAGTTCGGTTATCAGCTACGCAAAACTGCGGGGCGGTATATCGAAAGTAGGGCAGGTAAACGTAGCGCCGTATCAGTTGCAGAATGTGTTTAACCCCGGCACGGGATTCCCGTTTGGTGGACAGGCCGGTTTTGAACAAAGTAATCAGCAAAACGATCCCAACCTGAAACCCGAGTTTACAACGAGCAAGGAAGTTGGGTTGGAAATTGGGTTGTTTGACCGCTTCAACCTCGAAGCCGTGTACTATAACACCGTAACGACCAACCAGACCGTACCCATCGACGTATCGCGGGCAACCGGCTATTCGTCAGCGCTGGTGAACACAGGTACGATGAAAAACCACGGTATCGAACTGGATTTGCGGACGATCCGCCCATTGGTTAGCACCGGTGCATTTACCTGGGATCTGAACGCCAACTTTACGTATCTGGAAAGCCTGGTTACCGACGTTTATCAGGATCTGGCCCGGATAAATATTCCATACGGTACAGACCCATACCGGCCAACTCTGACGGGGGGAGCCTCCAACGTATTTGCCGCCAAAGGGTTTGCTTATCCGGCTTTGTACGTCAGTGATATTCAGCGCGTTCAATCGACGGATGCTACCGCTGCCAACTACGACCCAACGGGCCAGTTCGCTGGTCGGCCCATCGTTGACGCCACCGGGTATCCTACACTCGACCCAACGCTCCGGTACGCGGGTACTACACAGCCTAAATATCGGTTCGGTTTAACCAATACGTTCAAATTCAAAGGCATAACGCTTTCGGCCGTTATCGAATACCGGGGTGGTGCTGTTATCTACAACGCTTTGGGTAATGCCCTTGAGTTTACGGGCGCTGGTATCCGTTCGATTTACGCTGGTCGGCAAAATTTTGTATTTCCGAACTCCGTTGTTGTTACCGGAAAAAATACGGACGGGTCAAACCAATACGCCAATAACACGAACGTTACTACTAAAGACGGTAATCTGGTTTTCTGGACCAACTCAGGGTATCACAACGCTGGTTATAGCTACGTAACGAGCGCCGATTTCTGGAAACTGAGGGAAGTGGTGCTGAGCTACAACATCCCAACCAAAATCGTAGGCTACACGCGATTCATCAAGTCGCTGAACATTGCCCTGACGGGTCGGAACCTGATCATGCTTCGTCCTAAAACGAACGTGTTTACTGACCCTGAATTTTCGGGAGGCACCAACGCCAACGACACCAGTAACGCCGTTGGTACAACGACGGAATACCAGACCCCTCCAACCCGTTTCTATGGCTTCCGGCTTAGCTTCGGTTTTTAATCAACTTCATTCAGCAACGAACAATGAGATCGATAAAACAACTTCTGATCGGCCTGGTACTTGGCCTGTCAATGATCGTGGCGGGTTGTAAAGATTACCTGGACGTGAATAACAATCCGAACCAGGTGACAGCCGCAACACCCCAGTTAGTGTTACCGGATGCGCTGGCCGCAACAGGCTGGTACCTGACGGGAAATGCCCCCGGAGGCAATGCTGGTAGCTTTTACTTCCTGAATCTGTGGATGGGTTACTGGAACTGGAGCGGTAACTATTCCATCGCTACGTCGGACAAAAACTACCAGTTTACGCAGGGCTTCAACAACAGCATCTGGAGCAGTGCTTACCTCAATCTGAAAAATTACAATTATGTAGATGTTCAGGGGGCAGCCCTTAAGCAACCTATTTTGCAGGGCATGGCCAAAATTATGAAAGCCCTGCATTTTCATATTCTGGTAGACACCTATGGCAACGTACCGTATACGACCGCCCTTCAGGGTACCACAAACATTCTGCCTACCTACGACAATGGGCAGGCGATTTACGAAGATCTGTTCAAGCAGATTGATTCGGCTATGGTACTGTTGAATAACGGTGAAGGAACGCTCAATCCGGGAGCCAATGACATTATGTTCGGGGGCGACATCGACAAATGGCTGAAGTTTGGCAATACGTTGAAACTGCGCATGCTGCTTCGGCAGTCGGAGAAAGCAGACCGGGCCTCGTTTATCCAAACACAGCTGGCCGCGATAAAAGCATCGGGTTATGGATTCCTCGGGGCGGGCGAAAATGCGAGTGTCAATCCGGGTTATTCCAACTCCCAGAACCAGCAAAATCCGTTGTACGGGGCGTTCTATGCCATCAACGGCAACCCAACTACGCTCAATAACCAGTATAAGGGCAATCTGTACGGCATCTCGTTTTATAAACAAACCAATGACCCACGCATCGGCGCTTATTACCGGCCCGTGGCCGGAACGACGAGTACCTTCAACGGCACGTATTTCGGAACAACTGATCCATTGGTGAATAGCCAGGTATCGGATGTAGGCCCCGGTATTCTTCAGCGGGTCGATCAGTCGTCGCCGATTTTACTATCGCACGAGAGTCTGTTTATGCAGGCCGAAGCTGCACAGCGCGGCTGGATCACCGGCGATCCTAAGGCACTCTATCAGGCGGCTATTGCGGAGTCGTTCATCAATGCTGGGCGGACAGCTGCGGAAGCCAGTACGTATTACGCGCAGGCGGGCGTAAACGATGTGAATTGGGAGGCTTCTTCGAACAAAATTGAAGCGATCATCACGCAGAAATGGGCCTCGGAAAACGGTACGGCTCCCTTCGAAGCCTGGTCTGATTACCGGCGGTTGGGTTTCCCCACGACGATTCCCATTTCGCTGGACCCCAGCACAACGGTACGTCAGATTCCATCCCGGCTGCTCTATCCAACATCGGAATATAGCAACAACGCCACCAACGTAGCTGCTCAGGGAACGATTAGTCAGTTTACCAGCAAAGTCTTCTGGATGAAGTAGGCCCACCCAAAACAATCAACAACCATGAACAAGCTAGTAAAAATGATCGTGGCCGCGAGTTTGACCGTTGGCCTGACCTCCTGCCTTAAGGATGACGAACACTTTGTTAATTTTGCCGGGGCAGGCTACGTAGCCGAAATTCCGTACGTGGCCAACCGAAGCATTTTGAAAACCGTATCGGTATCGGCCAGCAGTGCCTCACTGATCGCACCAGTCGACGTTAACATTGCTTCGCCCAATCTTCCAACGCAGGACATACCCGTTACGGTGGCTATCGACCAGGCCGCGCTGACAGCTTATAATACCGCCAACAAAACGACGTATACCGTACTGCCGACAGCCGCTTATCAGCTGACAACCCCAACAGTGACGGTTGCGGCCGGTCAGCGGATCGCTACGGTAAATGTCAATTTCGTAGGTACGCAGGTACCCGCTACGGGCGGCCCATATGCGCTTCCTATCACCATTACGGAGGTGCCAAGCAACGTAGTCATCAGCGCCAATTACCGTACCCAGATTCTGGTCATTAGCCGGACTCAGTAATCGGAATAGGCTGGCTTCTCTGCGAAGAAGCTGTTCGGAATTACGACTAATACGAAGACCTGCCTTCACGCTCGTGAAGGCAGGTCTTTTGCATTTGACATAACCGGTTTTCGCAGGGATATGATACTTGCCCCGGCTTATTGAGAGCTTGTAAACCTAATTTGACGGGTGCCTGACACCAACTCGCTACGTCACGTTTTTTTTAGTAAATTTGTTTTACAAGCAATGCCTGGGGCGACCGACGTTCAGCTAACCAACACGAACGGCGGGTGGGCAAACAGAACATAATCGACGGAAAATTAATAAAAAGGTTATGCTGTCATTATCAGAATATAGCACCCTGCCGCAAGGACTGCAAAGTGCTCTTCTGCTGAAGGATGGAATTCCACTCTTCCAGCGCCCCATGCCTGACCAGGAACAAAGAGTTCTGTATAGTCTGGGTTCATTCTTTGTCGAAGTAAGTTGGGATCGCGACTGGACCATGCAGTACATTCTCCCCTTCAGAAATACCGACAAGCTGAACCCTTACCTGGTACGAATCAACTGGCATGAATTCGTGTAAAGTAAAGATTCAGCTTGTGCACCTGTCCCGATAATACGTAGTGAATCTATGCTACCGGAAATGGAGCAGGCTCTCTGACCAAATTGTTGATTATGCTTTTATACCTGGGCGTAGATGAGTTGAGCGTATAAAAGCCGCTGCATCTGTTGCCAGGTGTTTTCCCAGGACTGTTCACGCAAGAACGCATCCAGCGACATCCAGTCAGCTTTTTGTCCCTGTTGCACGGCCTGCCTGATGGCCGTTCCCATAGCTTCAGCCGAATCGGCGAGCTGAACCTGCTCCCAGCTACAGTAGGTCCGTTTGACATCGCAGATGGAGGTCGATACAACGGGCAGACCAGCCGCCAGATACTCGGGCGTTTTGGTTGGGCTGATAAAGCGGGTAGCTTCGTTGTGGGCAAACGGCATCATGGCAATGTCCCAATTGCTGAAGTAAGCCGGTAGCTCCTTATAATTCTTCATGCCCAGGTAATGCAGATTAGGTCCCTGTGGCAGTGTAGCTGGGTCGATTTTTACTACGGGGCCAAGCAAGATAAACTGCCAGTCAGGAAGTTGCTGGGCTAGCGCCCCGAGTAACTCAATGTCAAGGCGTTCGTCGAGGACTCCGCTGAATCCAATCCGTTGCGGAGCAATATCCCGTTGGTCGGCGGGGTCGGCCATTCCATGCCGCGCGCGAACAAAATGATCGTAGTCGATACAGCTCGGGAAAGCAAATACCCGTTCATGCCGCGATAATTTAGCCTCGTATAAGCTATACCCTCCGGTGAACACCAGATCGGCACGGCTCAGCAGGCGTTTTTCTTCCTGAAGTAAGCGGGGCGAAGCCCCCTTAAAAGCAGACAGTTCATCCATGCAATCATAAATGACCAGATTTGCCTGTAAATGATCGCTGAATAACAACGCCATGGGGGTATAATACCACGTAATGAAATTCGTAATTTCCTGTTGCTCCAGGAGTTGATCCACTAGCTGACGTTGTAACCGGATGGTTGATTCTTCATCCAGGCCATGGGGCAGGTGAGGAACCACAACCCGGATATTCTCATCTACCGAATGTATATCAAGATAAAGCGAGTCACCCCAGATGGGTTCTTCAACGTACCAGACACGCCATTGCTGAGCGGCCCGGCTTAACAGATGCTGGGGACGCTGATAGACGAAATTCCAGCGGAGGTGGGCGAAACAAACCAAATCCTGAATACGGGATTGGGTATCGGAAGGTGGTACCTGGCTGCGTAAATAAGTTAGGGCCTGAAGGGCTTGAGTTGAGCTACTGCTGGTTCGTTTTTTATCGCTGAGGGTCATACTGACGTGTTATGGCGATTCGCTGTTTTTATGATTGCCATATCAGGTAAACCCTGTTCGTCGATGATATCTTGGGGGGTACCTGACTTAGTGAGAAAGCGGTCCTGGCTGGTGTCGGCCCGGTGAGTCGATGCCAGCACGGGCGCATTTGAAGGCTACGTTTGTGAGTATGTTGGCCAGACAAAATAGGTTATGGCTGCGTCGCCTTCGTATGGCAAAAATAAAACCGGAAGGCTAAGCAGTCTTCCGGTTTTATTGATCACAGGTTAACAAAAGCAACAGGATGTACGGACAATGTCAGAAAAGATCGGTCTGATCAGATTTTCAAAACGTTACGTACAGCCAAAAAGAATAACAATTTTTTTGCAGGTCTAACGGCTTGCATAAGCCGAATGTTCAGTGATTTGTGGCAAAAAATAATGGGTTACTATAAACAGCTATCCCCGGCATAATCGGCCATCCAATCAATAATTATTATATTAAATCTGAAAACTATTCTATAATTTGTTGGTTCCAAAGAGATATTTGCCAACAAAGCCTCAATTTTCTAACCCATCGGCCGCTTATACGTAACGCAAAGCACTCCAGAACGTAGCCCTAGTTTCAGTCCTCATTAAGCCCATACGTAGGGTTTTTTACTACGTTGGCTGGGCAACTCAACTATGAAAATTCAAGATATCCGGGCGTTGAATGGCCCTAACTACTGGTCGATTAATCGCCATAAACTAATTGTGATGCGATTGGATCTGGAAGAACTGGAAGAACTTCCCTCCGATAAAATTGATGGGTTTTATGAACGCCTGCAACGGCTGATGCCCAGCCTGTACGACCATCGCTGTTCGGAAGGTCGACCGGGAGGATTTTTTTACCGGGTCGAACGCGGCACCTGGATGGGCCACATTATCGAACATATTGCGCTGGAGCTTCAGGCATTGGCAGGCATCGAATGCGGCTTTGGCCGGACCCGCGGCACTGGTGAATACGGAATTTATAACGTTGTGGTGGCGTATCAGGAAGAGCGGGCTGGTTTGCTGGCGGTTACCCGCGCTGTCGATATTGCGCAGTCGCTGGTGGATGGAAAGAAATATGACATACAGGCCGATCTCAGTCTTCTGGCCCGGCTGTATGAAGAGGACCGATTGGGTCCCAGTACGTCGGCTATTGTCAATGCCTGCCTGCAAAAAGGCATTCCGTACATTCGGCTCGATAATGAATCAACGATTCAGTTAGGCTACGGCGCCCGGCATAAACGTATCCAGGCTACCATCACGAGCCAGACCAGCAGCATAGCGGTTGAACTGGCTGGGGATAAAAACGAAACAAAACGTCGACTTAAACAGGTTGGAATTCCGGTGCCCATTGGTGAAGTGGTGCAGACCGAACAGGCTATTCAGGAGGTACGTCAGACGCTGAACTTTCCACTCACCGTTAAACCACTGGATGGGAATCATGGCCGGGGCGTAACCACAAATATTCAATCCGATGATGCACTGATGGCTGCTTTCCGGATGGCCAAACAGCACCGTCCGAACGTACTGGTTGAGCAATTTATCGATGGGAACGACTACCGGCTTCTGGTGATCGATTACAAACTCTGTGCGGCAGCCCGACGGATTCCGGCGGAGGTAACCGGCGATGGCTCGTCTACCATTCGACAACTCGTTGACCAGATTAATTTTGATCCAAGACGCGGGGAGGGGCACGTCAATCTGCTGACTAAAATCGAACTCGACGAAGCAACCTGTATGCTGCTTGCCGAGCAGGGTCTTACACTCGAGTCGGTGCTGCCTGCCGGATGCAAACTCTTTCTGAAAAAAACGGCAAATCTGAGTACAGGTGGAACGGCGATTGACGTAACGGATTGCGTGCATCCAGAGATCCGGGTTATGGCCGAACGAACAGCGCGGGCCATCGGGCTGGATATCTGCGGAATTGATTTGATTGCTCAGGATATTACCCGCCCGCTGAAGGCTTCCGGCGCTTCGGTGATTGAAGTGAACGCAGCGCCCGGTTTCCGTATGCACATACATCCGTCGGAGGGGAAGCCCCGTGAGGTAGGGAAAGCTGTAGCGGAGATGCTTTTCCCTGCAAATCAGAGTGATAAATTCGGTTCAGCGCCAGGCCGTATTCCTATTGTTGCCATTACGGGGACAAACGGAAAAACCACCACTACCCGGCTAATTCGACACATCATTCGTCAGCTGGGATGCGTGGTTGGCTGCACTACTACCGATGGCGTTTATATAGACGATACACTGATCGAATCCGGGGATTGTACAGGTCCGCAGAGTTCACGGAAAGTACTTCAGGATTCGTCCGTTGACGTAGCCGTGCTTGAATGCGCTCGGGGCGGTATGTTACGTTCGGGCTTAGCGTTCGATCAGTGCGACGTAGGGATTGTTACCAACGTAGCGTCGGATCATCTCGGCCTGCGCGACATTCATTCGCTGGAGGATATGGCGCGTGTTAAAGCGATTGTGGCCGAAAGTGTGAAGCCGGATGGCTATGCCGTGCTGAATGCCGACAATACGTATACCTACGCCATGCGGCAGCATGTGCGCTCAAATGTGGCCCTGTTCAGCATGAACCCAACGGGCGAACGTATCGTGGCGCATTACCGGGCTGGTGGCCTAGCGGCCGTTTATGAAGATGAATTTATAACCATCCGACGGGGCGATGAACGAATCCAGATTGAACACGTAACGAATATTCCCTTGTCGTTTGGCGGAAAAGCACCCTTTATGATTGAGAATATCCTGGCTGCTGCGTTGGGCGCTTATTGTCAGCATATTTCGGTTGCTTTGATTGCGGAAGGGCTCCGTTCTTTTATTCCCTCGTTCGAAAACACGCCGGGGCGAATGAATTTCTTTTATTTCCAGAACTTCTGTGTGCTGGTCGATTACGCCCATAATCCGCATGGATTGGTTGCCTTGGGCGAATACATCAAACAGGCGGGGGCGGGTCGTACGATTGGCATCCTGACCGGCGTTGGCGACCGTCGGGACGAGGACATCATTGAGGTTGGACGGGTATCGGTCAATATATTTGATGACATTATTATTCGCTTCGATGAAGATAGCCGCGGCCGGGACACGGCTCAGATTGCGGATTTGATCATGCAGGGCATTCGGGAAGTGAATCCCCAAAAGTCTGTGCAGATTATTCCCGACGAATTGGCCGCCCTGACCTATGCGATCCAGAATGCACCAAACGATGCGCTGATTGTGCATCTGTCGGATCGGGTGAGTCAGTCCGTCAAGCTAGTGGAGGCTTGTCAAGAACGCGAATTGCAGCTTGCCCATAAGCCAGACGGTCTGGTGAGCGCTTAGCAATAGATTTGTCAGAGTATCTTAGAAAAGGCTTTACGACTGAATCACTGTTTCGTCAGTTTTTGTGAAAATACGTTCGTTGAGGTAATAGGATGCCCCATTCGCCAGAATGGTGATGTGTAACTTATTGACGTAAACGGGCGTTAATTCCCGAATGTCGTGGTAATTGGTATCGAGCACGTCATCGGCATTGACAATAAACACCCCGCCTGATCCTATCGCTCTTAATACGTTGCCCTGAGTGATCACCACGCCTGTATCGACGCAGAGGCCAATGCCGAGCAAACCCGGATTACGTAACAGAGCTTCGGTTAGTCGGGGCAGGCGACTCCGTTGCATAAAGTGGGTGTCAATAATGGCGCCGGGCAGCAAAGAGAGTCCTTTTTCGGTTTCCACCATTCCTTTAATGAGCGATTCCGAGCTTTTTCCTTCTTTAATGGCCAGTCGGGGCATAGCTGCCGCTCCGGCGCTGGTGCCGGCAATCACAAAGTCGTCGTACTGGTAGCGCTGCTGAATGTTACGGATCAATTGGCTGTCCAATAGCTTATCGATCAGGGTTGTCTGATTGCCTCCGGTAAACAGTACCCCATCCGCTTTGTCAATTCGACGCAGATTATCGGGGCTATCGGCTTCCTTCAGGCTGTCAATGTACAGTACGTGAACGTTTTTACAGCCCAAATTATGGAAGGCGTCGAGATAGGCTTTCCCCATTTCTTCGGGTACTTCCGAAGCCGCCGGAATGATTTCAATTCGGGAGCCCGGTCCCTTCACTTCGGCCAGAAACTCGGCCAGAATACCAGATTCAAAAAAGGTGGGCTGCCGCAATTCGCTCGATGCATCCGTGGCTTCCTGCCCTTTGGCTTCACTGCCCCCGATGGGAATCAACTTTCCTTTTGGTACGGTCATAACGTTTGTGGGTTATTTTATGAGTGATTTCGGTTGCGACCAGTTTAACCAACAGACGGCAATGATGTTAGCAGGATAAAGCATTGTCAGTTACTTTTGACCATAATCTCACCAGCGATCCTAAATTCAGCCACTTCATGCATATTCGAGGTACTCTGATTGCCATCGGCGGAAATGAAGATAAAGGAAGTCGTAACAAACCGCTCCATTTTCACGATACCATTCACAGCTTTATAAACTCCGGGATTCTGTACCGAATCGTTGCTGAAATCAACAATACAAAAGCTTTTCTGGAAGTAGTCACAACGGCGTCGAGCATTCCCGAAACTGTGGCTCAGCGCTATACACGCGCCTTTAAAAAACTTGGCCATACTAACGTCCGGTTTATGCACATAATCTCTCCTGAAGATGCCGATCAGCCCGAGATTCTGGAACGTATCAGAACGTGTGGCGGGATTCTGTTTTCGGGTGGCGATCAACTGAAATTAACGGATGCCTTAAGCAATACGGCCTTTGCCCGGCTCCTGCACGAACGCTACGTCCACGAACATTTTGTAATTGCCGGTACCAGCGCCGGAGCCATGGTGATGTCGGATCTGATGATCTACCCGCGTACGCCCGTAAACGACGTACAACCTCATGTCGATTTACTGCCGGGCTTGGCCCTGGTTCATGAAGCCATCATCGATACGCATTTTCTGGTGCGAGGCCGCTTTCGTCGGCTGGCTTTTGCCGTAGCCAATAACCCCACGCACATCGGCATTGGCCTGGAAGAAGATACGGGGATTATTATCCGGAAAGGCAACAAACTCGAAGCCATTGGGTCAGGGCTGGTTACGCTCATCGATGGCCGGAGTCTGAAAGAGTCGAACCATACGGTAGCGCATGTCGAGCATGATATTTTCATTGAAAATCTGCTAGTTCATGTACTCAGCCACGGCAACAATTTCACCCTTCGTAATAAGAAAATCTCCTGATCTTACCCGAAAATTGCTACGTCGCCCGCGCCGGGCTGGTTACGCCATGCCCGGTACATGCCTTCGGAATTAAAGGGCAGTTCAACATTCCCGGCCCGGTCAACGGCAATCAGGCCACCTTCGCCACCGATCGATTTGAGTTTATCCCGCACGACGTAATCGCAGGCTTCTTTCAGCGAAAGCCCTTTGTAGCTCATCAGGCACGAAATGTCGTAGGCCACGACAGCCCGGATAAAAAATTCACCGTAGCCGGTACACGAAACGGCGCACGTCTGGTTGTTTGCGTACGTACCGGCTCCGATAATGGGGGTGTCGCCCACGCGGCCGTACATTTTGTTGGTCAACCCACCCGTTGAGGTGGCCGCAGCCAGATTGCCAGCCTGGTCGAGGGCTACGGCGCCTACGGTCCCTTTTCCGGTATTGGTACGGCTATGATCGAGCCACACTTTATTGGCCTGCTGCGCTTCTTTGAGCTGATGGTAGCGGAAGTCGGTGTAGAAATAATCGTCCGGTTCAACGGGGATGTTGTGCAGTTGGGCAAACTCTTCGGCACCACGTCCCATTAACAACACATTTTCCGATTGCTCCATCACCAGTCGAGCCAGCGAAACCGGATTCCGTATGTTGCTGATTCCGGCCACTGCCCCCGCCTTCAATGTGTGACCGCACATGATCGACGCATCCATTTCGTGCTTGCCAGCTGCCGAAAACACCGACCCTTTGCCCGCGTTGAATAACTCGTTCTCTTCCAGACTCCGGACGGCCTGCTCCACGGCATCCAATGCCGGGCCTCCATTCGCCAGAACAGCATGGCCAGTTACTAAAGCCTGCTCCAGCGCCTGCCGGTACGTCTTCTCCTGTTCAGGCGTAATATCCGACCGCGTGATGGTTCCGCTTCCTCCATGAATGGCAATCGTAAACATAGGGCAACTGATGAGTTGGGCAGTTGGCTCAATAACTCACCAGCTGCCCAACTGGTTTATCGGGCTGCCTGATCGGTGGCTGCTTTCCGGGGGAGTTTCTGATCCCGCATGGCGGCATTATAAACAAAGCTGGCAACGACCGTAGCTGCCTGTTTCAGGTCATCCGGCTGCAGGTGATCGTAGGTATCCATGTTGGTGTGGTGCGTACGGGTGCCGTACTCAATCGGGTCCTGAATAAACTGAAAGCCCGGTAACCCCACCCGGTCGAAAGAAAGGTGGTCGGTACCGCCTGTATTTCTTGGCGTTACGGCTATCGCACCAAGGTCGTTGAAGGGTTTCAGCCACTGCGAAAAAATGGGTCCGACCGCCTGATTTCCCTGCAAATAAACCCCTCGGATTTTTCCCGTTCCGTTATCGACATTGAAATAAGCCGCAATATTATCGCCCTCTTTAGTCAATTTGTTGGTAGCCGGATCAACGAGATGGTTGTTGACGTAATTTTTTGAGCCGTGTAAGCCCTGTTCCTCACCACTCCAGAGCGCTAGGCGAATGGTACGTCGGGGTTTCACGCCAATCGTTTTCAGAATGCGGATTGCTTCCATCATGACCGCGCTACCCGCAGCATTATCGGTGGCACCCGTAGCCGCGTGCCAGGAGTCGAAGTGAGCACCCAGCATTACGACTTCCTCTTTCAGTTTGGGATCGGTACCGGGTATTTCGGCCAGTACGTTATAGCCTTTGGTATCGTCCGTAAAAAACTTCGTTTTCACATCGATTTCCAGCTTAACGGGTACGCCCGCTTTCATCAATCGACAAAGAGTCAGGTAGTCCTCTACGGCAATCGAGAGATCAGCCAGATCATCGGGCGTAGCACCTATAGCGGCATTCGCGTAATCGCCACTAACAAACAACGTACCATCTATGCTATTCTGCGTAGTGTTGAGCATGCCAAGCGCCCCTTCCTGTTTGGCCAGTTTCCGCATTTTCTGATTAAACGCATTTTGGGTGCGCATGGCCAGAATCCGGCTGCGATACGTAGTGTCGGGGCCAGACCGTTGGGCAGGCGGGGCTTCATTCGCCATTTTCTGCAAGGCTTCGTCGGTATAACGGCTGGCATCGGCTCTAAAGGTTGGCGTAATCGTGTAGGCCTGATCGAGCAGAATTACTTTATTCTTCAGTTTGCTGCGATAGCTTTCCAGAGCGGTCGTGTCGGTGGAACTGATGTACAAAATGTCGGCTGCCTGCAACTTGTTCGTACTGCCGCTCCAGGCTCTGGGTATCGCAATAATCGTTTTGTAATAAGGGACAGTCATGGCCAGGTAACAATGCTCCACGGCCCAGCCTTTGCCCCATTCGCCCCAGGGTTCCAGCCGGGCGTTCTGTAAGCCCCAGCCCGTCAGCTTCGTTTTTGCCCAGTTGGCGGCTTTCATAAAACCGGGTCCCTGCAAGCGTGGGCCGTTTACATCGGTCAGATAAAAAGCCGTTTCCATGACCTGAGAGCGTTGCAGGCCTTCCTCGCGGATTTTCTGGATTATGGGCATATCCAGCTTCTCATCCTGCCCAAAGCTGATGAGCGTACTGCCAAGTAGCAGACTGGTAAACAGAAGTTTGTTGCGCATGTGAATAAATAAATTGAGTAGTAGCCCGAAGATAACCGATTTCTTGAAACGCTATTGACTGACAAACCGTATCCTGATCGGATGACAATTAATTCATGGCTTTATACCACACTGGTTTGTCGGTGAAAGCTGCCGGAAGATTTAAGAAGGCAGAAAAGCTGCAAAGGGGCACATGCGATAAGCGAAAGGTGGTAACTTAGCGGCTTTTCCGGCCTTTGTCCGCATGAACACAACTGAAAATCCCTGGCAGACGCTCAACTCGTCTGTAAAGTACGAAAATCCCTGGCTTGCTATCCGGCACGAAGACGTAGTGACCCCTGCTGGAACACCGGGTATATATGGTGTCGTAAGTTTTAAGAACAAAGCTGTAGGTGTGATTCCGATCGACGCTGAAGGCAATACGTATCTGGTTGGCCAATATCGGTACCCGCTAAACGAATACTCGTGGGAAATTCCCGAAGGCGGTTCTCCACTGGGTACCGACCCGCTCGAATCGGCCCGTCGGGAACTGAAAGAAGAAACGGGTCTGGAAGCGCAGACGTGGACGAAAATAGCCCGGATTCATACGTCAAATTCGGCCACCGACGAAGAAGGGTTTCTATATATCGCCGAAGATCTGGTGCAGGGTGACCACGCCCCTGAAGAAACCGAAGATCTGCGCATCTGGAAACTTCCCCTGGCCGAAGCGGTCGAGATGGCGATGACCAGTCGCATCACCGACTCGCTTAGTGTCAGTGGCCTGCTAATCGTAGCGCGGCTACGGGGAATTTAAACACAGTTTACGGTATTCGGTTTATGATTGACAGGTGACTGACGATTGAACGAATGAATAATCTATCCTCAGTACACTTTTCGTTAAATACCGTAAACTTATAATCAAAACTCCATTACCTGTGTTCTTACCCATTCTTTTTGGTTTTTTACTGGGCGCAGCGCTTTGCCTAACGTTTGGAACCGTGTTTTTTGCGCTAATTCAGAATAGCGTCGACAACGGCTTTTGGTCGGGAATGAAAATTGTTTTCGGCGTCATTACGGGCGATATCCTGTTCGTTGCCGCTGCCTTGCTCGGTACGTCGTTTATCCCGAAAGTACAGGGTTTTGAGAATATTATGGCGGCCGTGGGAGTGCTCTTTCTGGTGGCTATGGGGTTAGTAAACATCCTCAAGGGAACGCCCCGCTTAGCTTACCCTAAAACCAGTTTTGGCAACTTTGTGTATTATTTTACGACGGGTTTTTTTCTGAATGCGCTCAACCCCGTCAATTTCGTAGCCTGGGTAGCCATTGTGGCTTATATTCGTTCGCATCTGCATTACTCTGATGCTCAGCAATATGGCTTTATGATTGCCGCTTTAGTAGGAGTGTTTGCCACCGAATCGGCACTGGCCTATTATGCCAATCGACTTAAACGACTCTTCACCCCGCGGGTGGTACTTATCTTTAACCGGGTAACGGGTGTTGTTTTCCTGATTGGGGCGGCAAACATTGCCTACACGCGCTTACTGGAACCGCTCTCTAGGGCGATGAACTGGTAGAAAAAAAGAAAATCCACCAGTCCACAACTACCTGTTCCGTTAAAAAATCAAATGATAAAACCAGCGTATAGTGAAGAATAAAAACGCAAGAGAGATCAATAATATTAGGGTCCAGGGGCCTAATAAAAATGATTTTTTCTTAATGTCCATGACTAGCTAGATCGTTACAGTGAGTGATATAGCAAAGTAAACATTAAAAAATATAATTTGTATCATATCTGAGTAGTTATCACTAAATTTTAATTCAGATTTGACTATTATTAAAGAAAGATTATTTTAAATATAATAAAGAGCCAATAGAAAACATTCGTTGTGTATTAAATTGCTTTATTCGTTACATTCAGGAAGCTCTCCCATTCTGTAATTAGTTTTTTCTTCAGTACACGGGGAAACTTGTGTTGGCCGCCCATTTTTCCTTTCGAGTCCATCCAGTCGTAAAACGTTTTCGCAGGCAGCACCGTAACCGAAATGTCTTTTAGCGCGTGCCGTCGCTCAACCGCGTAGTCATCGTTCAGTTCTTTGAGCTTAGCGTCGATTCGATCCCGTAAGTCGGTAGCATCCACCGGGTCATCGGTGCCGATGTACCAGTGGTGCGCAAACAACGTACCGTGGGTAACCCCTGCCACCGTAAACTCGCGAATGGAAATGCCTAACTCCTGCGAAACCAGCTCAATCGCCTTGTTCATGTTATCGACGGAAAGGTGTTCGCCACAAAGACTCAGGAAGTGCTTCGTCCGGCCGGTAATGACGATTTCAGCCCGTTTTTTATCCACAAACCGAACCGTGTCGCCAATCAGATAGCGCCAGGCACCGGAGCAGGTCGAAAGAAGCAGGGCATATTCTTTTCCTTCCTCAACGTCGTCGATCATCAGCGTTTGCGGGTTCTCGGTCAGTTCACCATCGGAAGAAAAATTCTGCTCATTGAAAGGGATGAACTCAAAAAACAGCCCATTATTCAGCACCAGCTGCATCCCTTCAGCATTGGGGTGGGTCTGGTAAGCGATGAAGCCCTCGGAAGCCAGGTAAGTTTCTATGTACGTTATGGGGTGAGCGAGAAGCTTCTCAAAACCAGCGCGATACGGCTCAAACGATACGCCCCCGTGGCAAAATACCATGAGGTTAGGCCATACATCGTGAATGGTTTTGACCTGGTAACGAGCAATGATTTTTTCCATCAGCAACTGAATCCAGGCCGGTACGCCCACTACGTAGCCGATGTCCCAGTTTCCGGCCTGTTCCGTAATTTCATCCAGCTTTAGTGCCCAGTCGCGCTCCTGCGCAATTTCCCGGCCGGGTTTATAAAATCGCTGAAACCAGAACGGAATCTGGCTGGCCGTAATGCCACTCAAATCACCTTCGTAATGGCCTTCACGGGCGTTCAGGTTAGTGCTGCCGCCGAGCATGAGGTAGCCTTTTTCGTACAGCGTAGCGGGCAGGTTCTGGTATTTACCCAGGGTCAGTATCTGCCGGATACTGGTCCGCTGAATCGCCTTCGACATGGCTTTCGTTACCGGGATGTATTTTGTTGCGGCTTCCGACGTACCCGAACTGAGCGCAAAATATTTTACCCGTCCGGGCCAGGTTACGTTTTTTTTGCCAGCCAGCGTTTGCTTCCACCAGCCATCAAACATCTGGTTGTAATCGTGGATGGGAACCGTTTGCTTGTATAGTTCGTAGAACTCGCGGCTGTTGTTGAATTGAGCCGAATGAAGCAACTTATGAAACTGATACGTAGTACCGAAGCTGGTGAACTGGGCTTTCTGAACGAGCTTACGAAACACTTTTCGCTGTTGACGATAGGGGTTAAACTTTCGTAAACGAACGGCATTGGTAAGCCGGATACCATTCTTGAGCATGCTACCTAAAAGAGCCATAAAAGAATGTTGAATTAGGATTGATGAGTGACGAATGGTGACCAGCACAATCATTTATCATTCACCACTCATCATGTATAATTACAATTGCCAGTTTTTCAATTCATCCATCATGCCATACGCTGTTAAATCGTACTGACAGGGCACTACAGACGTGTAGTTATTGGCCAGAGCGTATTCATCGGTGTCTTCAGCGTGTGGATCGAAATTTACAAAATCACCAGCCAGCCAGAAATACCGTCGGCCATGCGGATCACGTCGCTCGTCGAAGACTTCCTGCCACTTGGCGTTAGCCTGTCGACAGATGCGAATGCCTTTCAGCGGTTCGGCGGCACGTGCCGGGAAGTTGACATTTAAGGCCGTCCCGCGCTTCATGCCGCGTTCTATTACATTACGTGCAATTGCCAGAATATGTTCGTGGGTGTGTGAGAAATCGGCCTGCCGGGTGAAATCGTTCAACGAAAAGCCAATCGCCGGAATTCCCTCGATGGCGGCTTCAATAGCCGCCGACATAGTGCCCGAATACAAAATACTGATGGATGAATTACTGCCGTGATTGATTCCACTGACCACCAAATCCGGAGCGCGATCTTTCAGTACGTGATGTTTGGCCAGCTTCACGCAGTCAGCGGGGGTGCCCGAACATTCATACGCTGGAACATCGCCATAGATGTCGGACGGATAGAGCCGAATCGGGTTGGCAATCGTAATGGCATGACCCATACCCGACTGTGGGCTGTTGGGGGCCACCACTACCACCGAGCCAAGTTGTTTCATTAGTTCTACGAGCGTCCGAATGCCGTAGGCCGTAATACCATCGTCATTCGTTACCAGAATCAGGGGCTTGTCAGACATAAAAAATCAAGAATCGTCAGTTGATAGCCGTTTGTCGCCCGTTACGGCAGACCATCGGCAATTCAGTGCAATACTACATAAATCAACCCGAAGGTAAGGCCGAAAATTTTAGCGAATGCTACGTTAAAAATGTCGATTATGACGTTGAATGCCGTGAATAGTCCGTAATTCGCTGCTCATAACCCGTAGCCCTGTATGCTTTCTTCCCGGCATCTGATCTTTATGGAAGTGGCTCGTTTGCTGAGCTTTACCAAAGCCAGTCAAACGTTGTTTCTTAGCCAGTCGGCGATCAGCAAACACATAAAATCGCTTGAATATTTTTACAAAACAGGGCTGTTTGAACGGCACGGGACCAGTATCAGTTTAACCCCGGCCGGGCATACGCTGTATAATAAGCTACTGGAAGCCGGGCAGTTGCAGGACGAACTGCACCAGGAGCTTCAGCAGATCAATGAGGATTTTCTTCCACCCACCCATCTGGCCCTTGGCGCCAGTACAACCATTAGCTTATACGTATTGCCCCCGGTGCTTTCGGCTTATTTGCAGCGGTATCCACATATTCAGATCAGCGTACTAAACCGAAACTCAAACAACATCCAGAACGCCCTACTGACCCACGATATCGACGTGGGTATTGTGGAAGGGTTTTCGAGGATCAATACGCTGGCCTATACGCCGTTTATGGCCGACGACGTACTGGCTGTCTGTTCGGCAAAAAGTCCGTTACGTAACCGAACCATAACGATTGCGGATCTGCCTGCTATTCCTCTGGCCCTGCGAGAAAATGGCTCGGGAACGCTGGCCGTAGTTGAAAATGAGTTACATAAAAAAGGAATCGCCCTGTCTTCGCTACGTATCCTGATTCGTTTGGGCGGTACTGAAGCGCTGAAAAATTTCGTACTCGCCGATACCTGTCTGGCCTTTTTACCGAAGCGCTCCATCCTGAAAGAACTCGCAAATGGTGAGTTGGTTGAAGTGCCTATTCGTGAGCTGACCCTTCAGCGAAACTTTTATTTTATCCAGCGGAAAGGCACCGAAAACAACCGGCTCATCAGTGCATTCATTCAGTTTACGAAACAGTATTATTCCAAACGGGAATAACTCATACCAAAATGGCATTTGCTTCGTGTGTTGCGAACCGGGACTTTTCGGAAAAATACAACCATGAACATAGCCATCACTTCATCCCTGTTAGGCGATCTGCATTGTTCGCAATGTGGCTCGGCCCATGATCCGTTTGTTCGCCAGACGCTATCGATTTGCTGTCAGGCTCCGCTACTTTGTCGGTACGTCATTGAGGAAGGCAGCTTTCTGAAATCCGACCTGTTGACACAGCCAAAATCAATGTGGCGCTACGAAGCTTTATTGCCCGTTATCCAGCCCGAAAATCAGGTTAGTCTGGGTGAAGGATTTACCCCAATAGTATCGCTTAAACGGTTGGGCGGCCAGTACGGTCTGCACCAGCTGAGCCTGAAAGACGAAGGGCTGAATCCTACGGGTTCCTTTAAGGCCAGAGGGTTGAGCATGGCTATATCGAAAGCCAGAGAAAACGGTGAGCGGGCCTGCATTATTCCAACCGCGGGAAATGCCGGGGTGGCGATGGCAGCCTACTGTGCCCGGGCTGGGCTGGAAGCGGTGGTGGTGATGCCGCGTCATACACCGGAAGCGTTTAAGGAAGAATGCATCGGCTACAACGCTCGCCTGATTCTGGTCGATGGGTTGATCAACGACTGTGCCGTTAAAGTGCAGGAAATGAATCAGCAGGGGACATATTTCGACGTATCGACGCTGAAGGAACCGTATCGGCTGGAGGGAAAAAAAACGATGGGTTTTGAAATTGCGGAGCAGCTGGGCTGGCAACTGCCCGATGTGATTGTGTATCCAACGGGTGGCGGAACGGGACTAATTGGTATCTGGAAAGCGCTGCACGAAATGAAAGTGTTGGGCTGGTTACCCAAACATCAGCGGCTTCCGCGCATGGTAGCTGTACAGGCCGAGCAATGTTCGCCCATCGTAGATACGTATCAGGGCAAACAAGTGAACAGCAAACAGTACGTTGGAAAACCCACGCTGGCCAATGGACTCGCCGTTCCGAGACCCGTAGGCGAACCATTGATAATGAACGTATTGCGGGAATCAAACGGTACGGCCATCGCCATTTCTGAAGAGGATATGCTGGCTGGTGTGAGCGAACTGTGTCGACACGAAGGGATTTTTGCCGCTCCGGAAGGTGGGGCTGTTTGGGCCGCTACCAAACAACTCGTGCAACAGGGCTGGCTTCAGCCCGACGAACACGTATTGCTGTTGAACACAGGCTCTGGACAGAAGTACCTGGATAATATAAAAGGGAAATGGCACCAATCGCCAACGCTCTGACTGATCAATCGGCTCGTTGTAAACCATCCGTTTAAACCTTTCCGGGAAAAACGGATGGTTTACAACGAGCCACGAAATTATTCAGCCTGGAGATTTACGGTGATTACCTGACCTTTACGGCTTTTAAAACCCTGACTTGGCGAATAACTCAGCGTTTGTTTGCCGTAATAGCCGGTTCCGTCGTAAATGCGTAGGTTTGGGTCCTGCTTGCAATCGTCGGTGCAGGTGCCACCGTGTTCGTCACCGCAGGTTTCACAAAGGGTAATGTGATTGTTGCAAACCGGGCTGGCGCAGTTGATCATGCGGCTGGTCGGGGTGCCGCACCGATAACAGGTCGATATGACGGCTGGATTGACGTGGTTGACAGGTACGGTTACTCGGTTGTCGAATACGTAGCATTCGCCGTCGAAGTCTTCCCCGCCGGCTTCTATACCGTATTTAATTATACCGCCGTGGAGTTGATACACATTATCGAAGCCTTGCGAAAGGAGGTAGGCAGACGCTTTTTCGCACTTGATGCCGCCCGTGCAATACGTAATGATTTTCTTGCCAGATCCTTTCAGGTGTTCAATTTCGGCAATGTGTTCGGGCAGCTCACGCAGGTTTTCCATATCGAACGTAATGGCTCCTTTGAACCGGCCCACTTCATGCTCATAATTGGAACGCATGTCTACCAGCACAACATCAGGGTCGTTTTTGAGTTGCCGAAATTCGTCGGGTTCAAGATGAATACCCGTTTGCCGGAGCGGATCAACCGGCAGGTCGGAATGCACGATTTCAGGTTTCACCCGCACGTGCAGTTTCTGGAACGTATGCCCATCGGATTCGTCGACCTTAAACTCGATACCAGCAAAACGGGGATCGGTGCGGAGTGCGTCCATATAAGCTTCGCAGTCGGCAGTCAGACCCGAAACGGTACCGTTCAGACCTTCTGGGGCAACAATAATACGTCCAGAGCAGATTCAGGCGAAGGCAGAGCAGATGGTGCTCTTCGCGGTACTGCTCCGGGTCCTCGATGGGGGAATATATGTAGTATAAAAGAACGCGGTATGGCTTCATCGGTAAAGAGTAAACGAGTTATAGAGCAAAAGAAAGCTGGCTGATGGCCTATGCTCGTTTGTACTTACAAAATTAAACCCATTTCATTAAAGTTCGTTATAATGCAGAAAAGGAGGTAACGCACGTACGTATTTTCTCGGGTCTTCCTTCTCCGTTTCGTCTCTTCCTTATTCATTATGCATATCGCGATTACGGGAAATATTGGAGCCGGTAAGACTACCCTGGCCGAACTGCTGGCCGCTCATTACGGTTGGGAAGTACTCTATGAAGCTGTTGAAGGAAATCCCTATCTGGCTGATTTCTACGACGATATGCCGCGCTGGTCGTTCAATCTGCAAATTTATTTTCTGAATAGCCGGTTCGCTCAGATGAAACGTATCGTGGAGAGTCAGCAGGTGAATCGGGAAAAAACCGGCCAGGTGCAGACTATGGTTCAGGACCGGACGATCTACGAAGATGCCGCCATCTTTGCGCGCAACCTGTATCAGAGTGGCGACATGGCGGAGCGCGATTATCTGACCTATCAGAATCTATTTACCAACATGATGAGCCTGGTTCGGCCACCCGATCTGATGATTTACCTACGGGCCGATCTGGCAAAACTCCGCGGGCAGATTCGGAAGCGGGGACGATTGTTCGAACAGTCAATCAGCGACGACTATCTGAACAGCCTGAACCGTCTTTATGAAGATTTTGTGACAACGTATCAACTGGGACCGTTACTAATTCTGG
Organism: Spirosoma sp. KNUC1025; assembly: GCF_045160025.1. GTDB lineage: Bacteria > Bacteroidota > Bacteroidia > Cytophagales > Spirosomataceae > Spirosoma. The sequence goes on along the minus strand of NZ_CP087139.1, from coordinate 4,728,308 downwards.
ATGTGAATAAACTGGATTATGCCAACCGGGCCGACGATTTTGAGGAGGTGGTGCGACAGGTAAACCAGCAATTGATGGTTGTGGGAAATTGATTAAAAGGCAGATCGTTGATATTATAGTTATATTGTTGTAAGACAGATTGTTACCTATTAATAAAGGCCAGCTCTTCAATTTGATTTCTGCTAAGAAACAGGATATATTTACCCGAGATTTTGGTGTAAACGCCGGGCTTTATCGGTACTTTAAACTAGTCCTGATTGTGGCTCTATACTGTCGGATTAAACCCGTAAACGCTGGCGTTTCACATCATCAGTAAGGATAACCTGTTCTAAGCTTTCCGCACCAGATCGTTTTATGTACCGACGTTTTACCCAGCGTGTACACTCGTTGTATGGGTACATTGCCCATTTTTACGCCTGGAACTCCACTTCTATAAGGCTTGCTATTGCACTTATAACCACTTTGATATACGCAAGGTCTGCCAGCGCTCAGCTTAAAATTACGTTTCCTGTCAGTCGTATGGTTATTCAGCGTAACAATAGCAACCAGGCTACTGTACAAATTGCCGGGAGCTATAGTCTGGCCCTGGATTCTGTTGAAGCGCGTGTCGTTGCCCGCGTAGCCGGACAGGGTACGACAACGAACTGGACCACCATACAGAACAACCCCACAAATGGACAATTTAAGGGTACTCTGATTGTAAACGGAGGCTGGTATACCATTCAGGTGCGCGGGCGAAGCGGTGGTGTTATCATAGCGACCGACGAACTGGACCGTTTTGGGGTTGGCGAAGTGTTTGCCATTATGGGCCATTCCAACGCGCAGGGGTCTGCCTGTACCATCAACGGTACGGATCAATGTACTACCATTTCGGGCGCCAGTGACGATAGGGTTAATGTTGTTGCAGTCGACCAGAGCAGTGCTACGTTTCAGCCGTATTTGACAACGGGTGATACGAGGTATTTGCCTGGTCTGGTATTCAGCCAGTTGACAACAACCAGCGGTATGGCGCCATTTGCTAAAGTACCCTGGTTGTGGGGGCACATGGGGGATGTGCTAGTGGCTCGAATCAACGTACCAGTGCTGCTGTATAATGCCGGTTTTGGCGGTACAAACATGCAGCAGACCTATTGGGCCGCCTACGACATACCCTTTCAGCATTCCTTTGTCCGGTATACTATACGAATGCCTTTTGCCAATATACGGAATCTGATGAACCTTTACGTTCCGACTACCGGATTGCGGGCAGTACTGGTTCAACACGGAGAAAATGATCGCGACAATCCAACCGACTCAACCTATAAATATTACCGAAAGGTCATTGAGAAAATACGGACCGAGTTTAACAAACCGAACCTGGCGCACATTATCGCGCTATCATCGTACGTTGGTGGGCAATTTCAGAACGTGCGTTCGGCGCAGACCAACGTGATCAGTTCGACGCCTTACACGTATCTGGGACCTGATCTGGACACCGATAGAGATCGGCCGGATGGTATCCACTTTTCGCCGACGGGTCAGGTGAAAGCGGGGGGATTATGGGCCAATGCCATTACCGATGCCTATTTGTCAAGCATTACGCCCTATCAGGCTCAGGAGCAGCCTTTGGCCAGCATTATCTGCGCTGGTAACAATCAACTCATGCTTAGTCAGCCAGAAGGCATGCAACCAATTTGGAATACAGGGAGCACCGCAACTTATGTAACTGTGGGAGCCGGTACGTATTCTGCTAGAATCAAGGATGCACAAAATAAAGTTTTGTTTCCACCAGCTATTGTAGTTCCGGCGTCGGTCCAGCCCGATCCACCGACCATTAGCAGTCTCAGCGGCACACTGAGTATATGCCAGAACGGCGGTCTTACCCTTATTTCTTCGTATGCCGGACCGAATACCTGGAATACGGGCGGCAATGCTCCAGCCATTCTTGCAATGGAGCCTGGTATCTATAGCGTTGAGGCCAAAAACGCGGTTTATGGCTGCCTGTCTGCTCCTGTTAGTCAAACGATTGGCCTGGCAACTGTAGATTTGAGTTTGTTCATTCAGGCCAGCCGTCGGGTAGCTGCGCTAAACGATACGGTGAGTTACAGACTTATTGTGAAAAACAACAGTGGGTGTGATGCCAGAATGATCACTCTTGAGAATCGTTTACCACCAAACGTAACAATCGAATCAACTAGTGGCGAGTTAAGCGTGTTGAATGCGGACGATAATGGTAATACGTTGATTTCTGGCCAGATTCCCCAGATTCTGGCTCACCAATCTGTAACGTCGAATTATGTAGCCCGTCTCACCGCCGACGGCATGTATATCAGTGCCGCTGAGTTAGTCACCACGGCGAATCCGCTGCTAAGGGGAACGCCGGGGAACGGAACCGGAAATGGGGAAGCGGATGAGGCTCGGACAGATCTGAGAACATTGACATCTTCCAGCGCCTTGTTTCAATCGCCCAATCCGCTTCAAAAGCCATTGCCTGAGATTATTTCGAATCAGCCGTTGCCGGAGGCAGATAAGGTTGACCTTAGCTTACGCATTCAATCCAATAAGCGGGTTGTGAAAGTAGGAAGTATCGTATCGTTTACGTTGACCGTTACCAACGGAGGGGCATTAACCGCAACGAATGTAGGGATTACAACTATACTGCCTTCAGGTTTGCAGTTTAATAACTCGTCGGCAATGCTTGGAAACGGCAGTCTGGTGAACGCCGTAATCGCTCAGATTCAGACTGGCCAGGTCATCAATCTGGAGTTCACTGCCCGGGTGACGGCCCCAGGTGCACTTATTAGTCAGGCACAAATCGATGCCTGTGATCAGATTGACGCCGATTCTACGCCGGGCAATGGCTATTTGAATGGAGAAGATGACCGGGCCAGTTTTGACCTGAGAGCGATACTGTAAAGTTTTGTTAGCGATTGATAAGGACGTATACTATGAGAAAGGCACTTATAATCCTGAGTTGGGTACTTTTAACTTCCTGTAGCAAGGCGCAGGATATACCAGACGTACCATCTGGGTACTTATATCCAGTCGATCAGGGTGTTCCGGGTAAAAAAACATATGTGTGCGGAGAGCGGCCTTTCGATACGAAGGGGAACCTGATTGCTTCCGGCGACCTGGCTGGTCAGACAAAACAGGTGTTTGAAAATATTAAATCGTCCTTATCAACGGTTAGTATGACACTTCAGGATATAATCCAGATAAAGTACTTGGTTAAAGGCACATCTGTTGAGGTGGGAGCCGATACCGTACACCTGTTGAACAATGTCGGCACAATGTATTTTACAGTACCTCCCCAGATCATCGATGTGAAAAGTGTCCCTAAAATTGTGCGCGACGAGGTGTTAATTGAAATCGAAGTCATTGCCGCGAAATAGTAAGCGATACAGCGGAGAAAACAGTCTCAACCGGGGTCGGGTCACTTACCGTAAAGCCTTAATAAAACCAATAATCTCCTGTATATCAAGGATGAAATCGATCGGTGCATTTGAAATTGCCTGCTGCGGCATAAAGCCAACCAGCGCTGTATCGGGTCGCTGAACGATTGTGGTACCCCCCGCTTTTTTAATGGCTTTCAGGCCATTGGTGCCGTCTGAATTGGCGCCCGACAGCAGAATGCCAGTCAGAGTAGGGCCATACACATCGGCCGCCGATTCGAACGTTACGTCGATAGACGGGCGGCTGTAGTTTACTTTTTCGGAATCGTCCAGCGAAAAAGTGCCATCCTGCTCAATCAATACGTGGTAATCGGCTGGCGCGAGGTATATATTGCCCTTTACAACAGCGTCTTTATCGTCAATTTCCCGGAGAGAAATAGTAGTTTTTATAGAAAACAGGTCGGCCAGTGACGAATCGGTTGTGTTTTTCCGGTGTAAAACAATGATCAGGGCAAACGATAAAGGCGCCTGCAACGTCGGCAGTAGCTTCATCAGTACGTCGATGCTACCGGTGGAGCCGCCAATCAATACAACGTTGATGGGCTTATTTAAGCGATCTTCCGCCATATCTTTTCTCCTTCGAGCTGTTTAAATTTAGGCTGAATGGTCGAAAATTTCAAGGTCTCCTTGGCGCCCAGAGCCAGGTAGCTGAGCGGTCCCAGGCTTTCGTCAAACAGCGTCAGCACCCGTTCCTGAAGTGCTTTGTCGAAGTAAATCAGTACGTTACGGCACAAGATCAGGTCGAATTCATTGAAAGAGCGATCCGATACCAGATTATGCGTCGAGAACACCATTTTCTCGGCCAGCTCTTCGTTGAATTTTACGTATCCGTACTGAGCTGTGTAATAGCCCGAAAAATCGCGCAGCCCCCCGGAGAGAATATAATTTTCGGAATACTGCTTCATGGGAGTCAGCGCGAAAATTCCTTTACGGGCCACTTCCAGCACTTCGGGGTTCAGATCCGTTGCGTACAGCAGAGACTTATGCAGTAGATTAGCTTCTTTGAGCAGGATCGCCATTGAAAATACCTCCTCGCCGGTGGAGCAGCCCGCGTGCCAGATGCGGATAAAGGGTTTGGCCGTCAGCGTACTCAGTACGTCCGTTCGCAGCGTTTTATAAAACTGAGGATCACGGAACATCTCCGTTACGTTCACGGTCAGTTCCTCAACAAAGCGTTTCAGATAGGTTGGCTCAGATTTAACCCGATAGCGTAATTCGGCAAAGCTCGGAAATTTATCCAGCGACCAGAGCCGGTTGATACGTCGTTTCAGTGATGCCCGGGCGTAATGGGTAAAGTCGTACCCGTAAATCTCCAGCAAGTCGTTTAATAAAAGGTCAAGTTCGCGCTCCTCAATCATAACACCCATTAAATCCGTGATAATAACTGTAGCAGCCGATCAACATCAATTGGCTTAGCGATATACTCAGTGGCCCCCGCCCGCAGGCATTTTTCGCGGTCGCCAACCATTGCCTGGGCCGTAACGGAAAAAACAGGCGTGTCTTTTCGGTTGTCTAAATTTTTGATACGTGGAATGGCCTCGTAGCCATCCATATCGGGCATCATCATGTCGATCAGAATCGCGTCGATCTCTTCGTCTGTTTTCAGCAGGTTCAGGGCTTCCTGCGCATTCAGACAGGACAAACAAGCGAACCCTTTACTCTGAAGTGTCGCTTTCAGGGCAAAAATGTTCCTTGAATCGTCATCAATAATCAACACTCGTTTCTTTTGCATGGTGTTGTGAGGAATTGCAGGTTTGGCGATTGGTTTAAAAAAAAAGTAGGATTGGGCCACAGAAAGCCACCATCAGACTTGGGTTTTGCTTGATTGAGTCAACCGTCTCTAGTAGGCGAAGTGTCGAAAAAGCTGTGCATCAAACACGATCCTATTCTGCCTCTTCCGGCACTATTAAAATCAGGGGGTACTGGAAAACGATGGCAGTTACGGGCAGTTAAAACCAAGCTTCTCATGAAAAAAATGCCTTTGCCACTCATTCCGCAAAGTAAGCCTTGTTTCGTTTCTTTTGAAAATCCGAAACGGAAACTTATACGATGAAACGGGCTAACTTATTCGCCGTGGGTAGAGCTAATGGCTATTTTTCTGCACCGTCGGCAGGCAGAAGGGATGTAATTTCTCCAGAATCAACGTAGCGTAAGGGCCTGTTCCAGAATGGCTGAATAACGAATTGGCGCTGAATTACTACTGGTTTAGATAAACCCGTGCTTAAGAAGGGGAACGAAGAACCGAAGAACGGTGAATTTGAGAATAACGTATTGATAATCAGTCGGACAGGGTGTTTATTTTGGGGCGCCGTTTGATAATTCGGTTTCCCCAGGGGAAATACCTGTAAGGATTTGACCTTGTTATTGCCCACTGCTCACTGTCCAGGCTAAAATGCAGGGTAGAGAATCGCCTGAAAAATCGGCTCAGCCATCCTGATTCAGGCTGGTGTTTGTGTTGCTCTTCAGGTTCCATGATCGAAAGGCCGTTTTATTCACCAAGATAAGCAAATCATTGGCATCTGGTTCTCGTCTGTAGGCTACGGTAACCGAAATTTCTTCATCCCGCCGATCTGCGCAGCCGGAACGTTGCAACCAATTTCCCGTCATTTTCGACCAAAAAACGGGTAAATCCAACAATTCATCGAAAAATGAAGGCGCTTGGGTACTATGGCTGTTAGATTTAATCATTGAATTCACAGATGTCAGACGAAGTACTCTTGATGAGTCTAAAAAACCTGCCGTAACTTCTTTATTGATATACCTACCGTAACTTTTTGCATCTAATCCACAGGCAACTGAAAGAGGTTGACACGTTCGTGTGAACTGCTTCAGTTGCCTGCCTATTTTTATTACGTTGCTATCAAATCCGGGCTGTCCCTTAGAAAACTATTTGGTCTGACGGGTGTTATTTCAGCAAACAACCTCATTTCATTACTACATTAAACAGCTATGAATAAGAAGCTAACCACGGTATTAGGCATTGCATTAGGCGCATCCTTAGTTGCTGGTTTTGGTATCTACAAATATTTCAGCAGCAAAGGGAAGAAAGCGAAATCTCAGGAAGGTGGTAGCCATGTAGGTAACGGGCTGACCGGTGGTTTTCTCGGAAAGGGACTTATTAAAAGTTATAATCTTACTGGTGGAGACAGCAGTATCTTTGGCAATGGAATTATTGCCGGTGGGCATGTAGGCAATGGCCTGGTCGGTGGCGGCTTATACAATGCGCTAAGTGGTCATGGTGTCGGTCATGCGTAGTGCTCATAAAAAGAAAGAAGTTTAAGTGGAATCATACTTGCTTAATTCATAGCCCCAAACCGGGGCTATTTTTGTGTTGGAGAGCCGTTGGTTGCGGTGTAGTAACGGGAGAAAAATGGTGATAAATGCTCAATTAATACATAAACCGGGAAGAAACAAGTTTGGTATCCGCCCATCTCCAGGCTTGGTCAAACTGGGATTTGGCCAGGTTCGCACCAACTGAATCCCCCTGTCCCTGGCGCGCTTTATAGAGTCCATACAAGGCCCAGCCATTACGTGGCAAAATGCGTAGATCTTCCTTGAAAACAAGCGTGGCCTCCTGCCAGCGTCTGGCTTCCAGCAACACCGCCCCAAGGTGATGACGTACCGGAAATAACCAGTCTGGGGGTTCATTGTAGTTTAGTTTATCTTCCAGTAATACAGCCTCCTGAAGTAGCGCAACACTTCGATTATAATTCTTCTCTTTAGCCGCTATTTCTCCTGCCAGCACACGGCGAGCTATCTGGACAAGGTTGTACATTGAGTTGATAGTCCAGACCGTTGCTGTCTTAAGCGAAGGGTTGCTGGCCAGTTTGACTAATTGAGTAAGTTCTCCTCTGCTGTTTTTTAGGTCATTTTTACCCAGATAAGCCATACCACGGGCGAAGTGGCGGACGGCGCGCGGATACGTAAGAGAGGAGTCCTCATCCTTCATCCGGAGGATGGCATTCCACTGACCAAACTTAATCGCTACGTAGTATGGTTGCGTATAGTAGTGCTGCAGTGTACTCCAGCCCGGCTCTTTCATCACCTTTCGGTCCGTTTCTCTGGCCATTTGTTGAGCCGCAGCGATCGCTACTGACTGATTGCCTTCCAGCGTGGCAGTAGCCACAATAAAATGGTTGTTGTGCGGGTAGTAGGAAAGTGGGTACGCGCCCTGCGCATGGATCGATTTCAGATAGTTCTGGTCAGCGCTGACAGCCCGCTGGTTGGCTACGGTGCCCTCGTGGTAGTTGCCCGTGCGGATATAAATATGCGAAGGCATGTGTTCCAAATGCCCCGCGCCGGGTACCCTTTTTTCCAGGAACCGGGCACTGGCTATACCCCGCTCCGGATGGCGGGAAGCCTCTACGGCATGGATATAAAAATGGTGTACACCCATATGCTTCGGCGATTGTTTAAGCATACGCTCCAGAGTGGATACAATTCCTGCTGTCCAGGGCTGGGGGTTTCCATCTTTCTGCCACAGGTCCCAGGGGTGAAGGTCCATAAGGGACTCAGCATAAAGCGCGCCAATATCAGCATCATTGGGAAATTGCCGGGCGACCTGTTTCATCGCTTTGGCATAGGCTACATCATACGGCTTACGGTCTGTTACGGGTTTGGCCGGGTATCGTTTTGCGAGCGCCTGAATGAGTACCCGCTCCTTGGGAGTAGCTTTTTCGGCCAGCCGCTGGGCTTTCTGAATGGCTTTATAAGCGCGGACGTAGTTATCGTCTTCCATTCCAGCATTATAATTTGGACCCAGTACGTAGCTGTAGCCCCAGTAACATAGCGCACAGGAAGAGTCGAGCCGGGTGGCCTCATAAAAAGAGCGGGCGGCTTCAGCATGGTTGAAGCCGTAGGCCAGCATCAATCCCTGGTCAAAATAGCGCTGGGCTTCACCACGATTTGTCGTGATCGGGTAATGTATACCTTCCAGACCATTTAGCAGGGGCGCTTTCTGTGAAGAAGCATACCAGGCTTTATCGGTTGTGGGTGCTCCGCAGACAGGTACCCTCTCGTTTGCCGTATTTGTCGTGGCCTGCAACGTATCGGTGGCCGTAGTTTCGGATCGCCGGGATTTGTTTTCGCAGGCCATCGATACGAAAACGACCAACTGTAGGGTTATTGCTAAGGCTTTCATAAAGAATGGGTTACGATACGTTGGGTGGTTATTATTGGGCGTTAAGGTACCGTTTATAAAGAATGAATCCGGAATGGGCTAAACCATTTTAGTAAACGGTTGAAAATCGGAAATCGACCCGTTTACCAGCCCGATCGTTGCAGCTGACCTTTGCTCGATTACTCACATCAATTCGGCCAGCTTTGCAGAGGCTAAATGGCTATGATCTCCTTGTGTGAAGCCGATTCCGGAATCCGAAATACCGCAAGTGCAGTTGGAACTGAGGCAGGAATCTCTACCTCAAAACCCACTCGGATTGTTCCTGGTTTGGGGGATCATATTCGTTTTGCGGCTCAATCGCTCAGGTTTTATCCGGATCGACCTTCGGTTGTGTGCCCTTTTCTTCTCTTTTCAGGAGCAGGATACGTGGGTTGTCCGAAGGGTTCGGCAAGCGATTGATCTGGTCGAGAGCAGCCATCAGACGCTCAAGCGTGAAAGCTCAATGTCCTGAAAGAGAAGCTGCGCCAATTCACGGCGTATTGACATCTGCGTTAACAAACGTTTAACGTTGGCTTTTTAGTGAAAATGTTCCATTTCCTGTAGCGGCCCAGGCTGTTGGAATGGATTTTTGCTGCATGACCCCGCTGCGCTGGTCTATCCGTAAAACCCGTTTAGCCCCTTGGAAAATCAACAGGCTAAAATACGGACCGCAGAATGGTTATAAGTAGGGGATGTGATCCTTTCTCCATTGCCGGGCTTGAGCTGGATCATATCGGTACAAATACAGCCGCAGAAGAAAAGGCCAACTCGTCGCTTTCACCATCCTTAATTACTATCTGAAAACTAAATCGCGAATCCTTATGAAATCGTTACTTTTTTTATGTTGCCTGCTTGTTGGGATCAATAGCCAGGCTCAACATCAACTCAAGAAAATCTGGGAGAGTGATTCGACGCTGGCTATCCCTGAATCGGTATTGCCCGACAAAGATGTGCTCTACGTATCGTTGATCGATGGATCACCCTGGGAAACCGACGGGCGGGGTGAGATTGCCAAGCTGGACAAGAACGGTAAGATTTTAAATCCGAGCTGGGTAAGCGGGCTGAATGCGCCAAAGGGTATGGGTATCTGGGGCGGAAAACTGTACGTAGCGGACGTTTCGGAGGTGGCCGTGATTACGTTGGCAACAGGAAAAGTGGAGTCTAAAATTCCCATAGACGGCGCTACCGGACTGAACGACATCACCACGGATGGGAAGGGAACAATCTATGTTTCCGATAGCAAAATGGGCAATGTCCATCAGATTAAAAACGGAACCGCAAGCCTCTTTCTGAGTAATCTGAAGGGCGTGAATGGCCTAAAATCGGTTGGGGACGACCTTTATATCCTGACGGCCAAGGAAGTGTATAAAGTAGGAGCCGATAAAAACCCGACTGTGGTTGGCAACATGGAGATGGGAGGAGATGGCATCGAACCCGTTGGAAAAGGAGATTTCATCCTCTCTACCTGGGGCGGAGTGGTGTATTATATGGACAAAAATGGTAAAATGGAAACCTTACTGGATACCCGTGCGCAGAAAAAAAATACGGCTGACATTGGCTACGATCCGGCTCAACGTATCCTATACATACCTACGTTTATGGCTAAGTCGGTAGCGGCCTATCGTCTTGACTAAGCCATAAGCTCGGTGTTTTCTAAATCCGTTTCAGCTAAGGCAAAAAAATGGGTACGGCCTAAAACCACTTTCGCACGAATAAGCGTCAACATGAAAAGGTTACTAATCACCGTTTTGCTGCTGAATGCCATCCTTTCGGCTACGTCCGCTCAGCAATCTGCTTCGACTCCTGCAGCTGCCCCTGCCATGCAGTTAACCTGTGCTGCTTTCTCCGATGGAGGAATCATACCCATCAAGTTTAGTCAGGCGGCTCCGGGTGTTGCGCCTGGGGAGGTACTTCGCCCGCATTGAACTGGACGAACGCACCGGATGGTACCCAGAGCTTTGTACTGCATATGCACGATGTCGATGTGGCCCGGAACAAAACTACAGATGATGTGCTGCACTGGATTGTCTGGAATATTCCGGCTACGGCTACCGGCTTGCCCGAAGCGGTGCCTGCGGGCGCTCAACTGGCCGATGGCAGCTATCAGATGAATATTCTGGCACCCGCCTATCGGGGCCCGGGTGCTCCGGCCAGCGGCCCTCTGCATCACTACGTATTTGAGCTATACGCCCTAGATACCAAACTTGATGTGAAGCCAACGGCTGAGGGGCCGGAAACGCGCCGAAACGTATTGAAAGCCATTGAAGGCCATATTTTGGGAAAGGCTGCTTATGTTGGCTTATTCAAACGGCCGCAATAAAAAAGACGTTGCCTGTCAACCTCAGGCGTATATAAATCCTGAGTTACCCCGAATAGTTGGGGCTGTTAAACAGACCTCCTTTCTGGTTTTGGCGTCGCGTAGATGTTCAAAACTCAGAAAGGAGGTTTTTCATGTGGAATTAGTGGACTACTGGAGGCACCTGCTGAAGCGGCCGATTCGGTATTTTGACAAAAACGCCCGGTTCAATCCGACCGGACGTTTGTTGTCATACTAACTAGTACCCTTTACTGATGGGCACGTACCCCTTGACCAGTGGCTTCGCAAAAAGTCACAAAAGAATAAACCCGATCATAGATATAACTTACTAATCTACAATAGTTTATAAAGATTATATAGTATATCATCCTGGAATATTTCTAAATTTATTTAGAACGGGCAAGTCGGGTTATATTAATCCGCAGAAATACAGTCAGTATAAAGATCCCTTTTCTTGTTGTGACATCTGCGGAGTTTTAGAGTCAAGGGGGTAATGAAAATGTACAAGTGAGTGGTTCACAAAAAATTGGACGAATTGAGCCTGGCTTTTGTTTTATACTGTTATAATCTATAAATAGTATTGATAAAATAAGATATACACGTATCCGATAGCTGTTGGCCCATAGCTAACCTATTAAATTATTACAGCAGTTTTGCAGAAATTAAAATCCCGGTTCCGTTTGGCTACCGGGATTTTTTATGCTATTTCAGAAGTTGTTTACAGCTAAAAATAACCGTTTCGTGCATCTGTTGCCGGACACCACTAGTATCTGCCGTCAAGTTGGACTGTTTTCCATTCAACGGTGCTTGATATCAGCGATTTTGTTTTTTCATTCGGATTATTCTTCACCCTTTTTCTGGCCTTCGCCAAGTTCCTTCCAGTGGTAAATATGGCAGAAGTGAAAGCGATCCTAAAAACAGCATCAGAGAAATTGCCAGATACAGGCTCTGGCAATTCCAAAGGTGAAGCAGCACACAGTTCATCGGCCCGATAAGCGCAGTTTTTTCAATAGCGTTTAAGACCACTGACCCCACAGCTAAGTTGGGGAGTATTCTTATGGTGCTGTATCAGTTGTTTTCCGGATTTAACGTATTGGCAATGGCAGCGATTCGGCCGGGTTAAGAGTTCTGCCTTCTCTGTCAATATACTCTCAGAGAAATATTTTTTGTGGAGAGCTTACCAGGTTGGCCTGTTGAATGGCCTTCATCAGCTGATCGATATTGAGGGGCTTCGATAAGTACTCATCCATACCCGCAGCCAGGCAAATGGTTCTGTCCTCTTGCATGGCATTCGCCGTTAGCGCAATAATCCAGGGCTGCGGAATTGCCTGCTGACGGATCAGACGCGTTGCGTCCAGGCCATCCATCTCGGGCATCTGCACATCCATAAAAATTAAATCGAACCCTTGTGGCATAAGGTTCAGTACGTCCTTACCCGTATGCGCAACGGCGGGAGAATAGCCTAACTTGTTGAGTATACGTACCAGGAGCTTCACATTAATCAAGTTGTCTTCGGCAACCAGAATCCGGAACGGGTATTTCTGGGCAAACTCCAGTGAATAAACCGACTCGGCGTTTGGTCTTACTGGTGAAGCCGCCGGCCGCTGCCGTTTGAGCAATTGCTGAACGAGTTGGGCCAATTGCTGCTGATGGACTGGTTTAGTTAAGATAGCCGAAAATAAATCGGCCTGTGTTTTTTTGCTTTCATCGCCAATCGAGCTAAGCAGGATAATGGGCAGATGGGGCTGTCGGACTTTTAGCTGTTTAGCCAGTTCAATGCCATCCATGTTCGGCATCTGGCGGTCTGTGATGACTAAATCAACGAATAAACCCTGCTGAATGAGCGCTAAAGCCTCCTGCGCGGAACTGGCCAGCGTTGGTTTCAATTGCCATTGCTCCAGCTGGCTTTTAAGAATGAGCCGATTCGTTAGGTTATCATCGACCAGCAGGATGGACTTACCCTCGTTCTCAGGGGCATGTTCATACACGTATTGACGCCGGGCCTGCTGGATTAACTGGCATTTCAGCGTAAACCGAAAGCAGGTCCCTTTCCCTTCTTCACTATGGACCCGAATGCTTCCCCCCATTAACTCGATTAAACGCTGACTAATGACCAATCCAAGGCCAGTTCCCCCGTACTGCCGGGTGTGGGACGCGTCTACCTGCGAGAAGGCTTTGAAGAGCCGATCGAGTTTATTAGCCGGAATGCCAATGCCCGTGTCGGCTACTTCAAAAGCCAGCTCTACGGTTTGGTCCGCAAACTCATTGACCAGGCTGACCCGAACGACAATCTCGCCCTGATGCGTAAATTTGATGGCATTCCCCACTAGGTTGATCAGAATTTGCCGCAGTCGCAGAATATCCCCCAAGATATGTGTTGGTACCTGATAGTCAAGTTGATAGATTAAGTCAAGTCCGATCTGGGCGGCTTTGCTGGCAAACATATCCAATACGTCTTCAATACAATCCCGCAAATCGATGGGCTGAATCTCCAGCTCGATATGACCTGATTCGATCTTGGAGAAATCCAGAATATCGTTGATAACGCCCAGCAAACTCTCCCCGCAACTGCGGATGGTGTCGGTATATTCCCGCTGTTCAGCGCTGAGGTCGGTGTCGGCCATCAGGGCCGTCATGCCAATAACGCCGTTCATTGGGGTACGTATCTCGTGGCTCATCGTAGCCAAAAACACACTTTTCGCCTTATTAGCCTGTTCGGCCTCCAACCGCGCCTGCTGATGAAGGCTCGATTGCTGGGCCAACTGTTCGTTCAGCAGCTGCAGGTCGATGGCCTGCTTTTCAAGCTCCAGTTTCTGTTCCGTAAGCGCCAGCGTCCGTTGTTCAACCAGTGTTTGTAAGGCCCGTTTCTGCTGTTTGATCTGACTGACCCGTAGTCGGTAAAGTGTGTAGAGGCTCCCCAGAACAAGTACGCTGACCAGTATCCGGAACCACCACGTCTGCCAGAAGGGAGGAATCACATGGAGTCTGACGAAGGCGCCGGTGTTGTTCCAGACTCCATCGTTGTTGGAGGCTTTAACCCGAAAAACATAATCGCCCGGCTCCAGATTGGTGTAGGTTACCGTTCGTTTGGAACCTGCTGATACCCAGTCTTTATCAAACCCCTCAAGCTTATAGGCATAGGAGTTGTTTGCCGATATCCTGTAGTTTAAAGCAGCAAAACTGAAGGAAAGCACCGACTGTTGATAGGATAAGGTAAGGTCGCGGGTAAGCCCGATCGGTTTTTGTAGCGGTGACTGAGGCTCGCCGACGCGAACCGATTTGTTGAATAGCTGCAAGTCGGTCAGGTAAACGGGAGGAATGAACGGATTATTCCGCAGGCTATCCGGATGGAAGCTGTTGAGGCCGCTTACCCCGCCAAAAAAGAGATACCCAGCTTTGTTTTTGTAGCAGGCTTTTCGGTTGAATGAACTGTTCTGCAAACCATCCGTTACGTCGAAGTTACGGACCGTTTTTGTTTTGGGATGAAAAGCAGACAGACCTTTGTTGGTACTTAGCCACAGCGTCCCCCGATTATCTTCCAGAATTCCCTGAATAACATCGTTCGGCAGACCATCCTGCTGCCGATAAGCCGTAAAGGTCTGGGTGGAGGGACTAAATTGATTCAAGCCCTCATTGGTCCCGACCCATAGCTGCCCATTCATACTTTCGTACAGAATGTTGACCAGATTGCTGCTCAGGCTTCCGGGCTTCCGGCTGTCGTGTACGTACTGGGTAAATGTCTGTCGGTCAGGATGGAAGACGTTTAGCCCTCCGCCTTCCGTACCCATCCAGATATTGCCAGTGGCATCTTCCCAAAGCGTTAAGACGGTCGGACAGTTCAGCCCACCCGGCTCGGCGGGCCTGGCCGGATAATGGATCACATTGCCCCCAACAGGATCGTACTGAAACAGGCCATCTTCGAAGGTGCCCAGCCACATCATTCCATTGCGGGTCTGCAGGATGGTACTCACGCTTAGCTGGTTGAACCGAGGGATAGACCGAAAGGATTTAGTGGCCTTGTCAAATACACTCAGCCCACCCTTGAAGCTACCAGTCCATATTTGTTGCCGGGTATCTTCATACACGGCCAGCACGTAATCACTACCAGGCCCAGATTTGGGGGCAGAACTATGGTTATACACGGCAAAAACAGGCTTTCCCTGTTTCAGTACGTTTAGGCCGCCCCCATCCGTTCCCAGCCACAAATTCCCCTGTTGGTCTTCACGAATAGCCAGTATGTTGTTATTCGATAAGAGGTTGATGTTGTCGGGTGTGCGTTGATAGAGTTTGAATTTAGGCGATACTAAGTCCAGCTTATTAACACCCCCTGCGTAGGTTCCCACCCATAATATTCCGGTTCGATCGAGGTAAAGGCTATAAATTGACCCATTATTGAGTCCATATCGGTTGGACTCCTGATACGAGTAATACGAAAAGGAGCCGTCTGGATGAAGCACGTTAATGCCCCCATTTCGGGTGCCGATCCACAGATTATGCTTTGTATCCTCAGTGATACTAACCACATCGGCATGGGTTAAGCCTTTGTTGTGCGTTGCCGACGGCTGATAATGAGTAAAGGTTGCCGTTGCGGCATTGAATCGATTCAGCCCTCCGCCTTCCGTTCCGATCCAGAGTTGGTCCTGAGCATCAACAAAGCAGGTGTTAATCTTCGAATGACTCAGCGAATGAGTATTTGTAGTTTCGTGCGTGTACTGTCGGAACCTGCCCGTTGACCGGTCCAGCTGGTTTAAGCCCCCTCCAGTCGTTCCGATCCAGAGTGTTCCCTTTCGGTCAAGACAAAGCGAACTAATGCTATTGTGGCTTAAGCTGGCCGAATTGCCCGACTGATGGATAAACTGAGCAAACGTTTTTCGGTCGGGATCAAACCGATTCAAGCCGCCCCCATCCGTTCCTACCCACAAGTACCCTTTCTCATCCTGCACAATGGCCATTACTTTGTTATGGCTCAGACTGTTTTTTATACCGGGTTGATGGTTATAATTGATAAACGAGTCGGTTTCAGGTTCATACAGGCTCAATCCTCCTTCATCCGACCCGACCCATAATCGGCCCTGCTTGTCTTCATAGAGCGTATGTATGTAATTGTGGCTCAGGGAAGAGCTGGTTTTGGGGTTATGCCGGTAGATCGTGTACGTATAGCCGTCGAATTTATTGAGGCCATCCTGCGTACCAAACCACATAAATCCGCGTCTGTCCTGTAAAATACAGGTTACGTTATTTTGAGAGAGCCCCTGATTAGTCGTTAAATGAGCAAACCGGATATTCTGTTGCTGTGCCGTTACCGAAAGGATGCTCCCCAGCCAAACCAGCAGGAAGCAAATAAGCCGAATAAGCATTTATAAAGTATAAGTTACGTATTTCACTATTTGTTTTTAAATATAGCAATATTAAGTATATCTTTTTCAATATTAGTTAATCAATAATAATTATGCCAACCGAAGAAACGATTAGAGCAACTTATTTCTCTGCATCCGTATTTCAGTTTTGCTGGTTTAAGCCGTCTCAGTAGTACGTTTGCCGGTTGTAAACTCTACGACTGCTAACCGTAGGGTTTTGCGATAGCTTCCCTGAAGCTCGGCAAAAGGCGTGTGTCAAAATACGGTCGGTTGACAACAGAATGGCCTTCGAACCAAGGTAACAACCCAATACAAAATCAGAACCTCCCTTCTGATTTTGGCGAGGCTCAAAACGAAGAAGGGAGGTTCTGGTTCAGGCATCCATTCAAAATGCAGGATGCCTTATGTACCCTGTCCTGGGTCACGTTTATTTACGACTAACCCGATAAATTACGCCATTATTATCTTCCGAAAAGATCAGCGAACCATCGGGGAGAGTAGCAATACCCACGGGTCTGCCAAACTGAGCCTGATTGTTATTGACCAGAAAACCTGTTACAAAATCGTCGGCCCGCACGGGATTGCCATTCTCAAAATGAATGCGAATTACTTTGTAACCGGAGGGTTGGGTACGATTCCAGGAACCACGCATGGTGGCAAAAGCATCATCCTGGTATTCAGCCGGGAAGCTACTAGCCGCGCCAGTGCTGGTATAGAAGATCATCCCCATGGGAGCCGCATGGGGGTCGTATTGGAAGACTGGTAGAGTCGTTTTGGCTAATATCTGCGCGTAAGTCGTATCGCCCATTGGCCGGGGATGCGGATTGTAGTTGCCGTCGCCATAAATGTACGGCCAGCCATAAAAAGCCCCTTCCTTAATCTGATTCAGCTCCTCTTTTTGCTGTTCGTCGCCCAGCCAGTCAATACCGTGGTCGAGTCCGTACAGCTCCTTTGTTTGGGGATGCCAGCCAAAACCAATGGTGTTCCGCAAGCCTTTCGCAAAAATTTTACGGTTTGTCCCATCGGGATTTGCCCGCAGAATCGTCGCATTTTCGGGATTTGAATCGGCGCAGGCATTGCAAGTACTGCCTACCGTAATATAAAGCAGCCCATCTGGTCCGAAGGCAATGGTTCGATTCGGGTGCTGCCCTCCGTCGGGCAGGTCGCTGATGAGTTGCTTGGCCTGACCCAACGACCCGTCGCTCTGAATATCAGCGACATATAACTCCTTGATGGCAACCAGGTACATCTGCCCCTCGTGAATGGCCAGTCCATGCACGTCTTTAATGCTGGCTACGAGTCGTTTTGTATCGACTTTTCCATCGGCGTTGGTGTCCTGGAGCAGCGTAACCGTGCCCGCTGTCCGGTCGGTCACGTAAACATTTCCGGAAGAGCTGACCGCCAGCATACGGGGCTTACCGAGCTGATCGGCAAATTTAGTAATTGCAAAACCAGCAGGTACTTTAAGTTGGGCAATGCGTTCATCTGTGGCCGGAACCAGCGCTGGTTCAAAGACATTTCCCTGAATGCTGGCTGAAGTCGGTTCAGCGTTCGTTTCGGGAACTTTGGCCACAATGTGGTCGCTTTGGCAGGATTCCAGCATGGCCGTGGTCGTACAAATGGAAAGCAGGATAGGTACAACAAAGTTTTTCATCGGGTATAACGTTGAGAATAAATGATAAATACATGCCTGCTCTGTCAAAATGATAGAACAGATAGAGTAAACTTTAACTACAACTACCGACTAAACAAAGCCGTTGGGAAAAGTTCAGAAATTGTGAGAATCCGTTACCCGATAGTGCCGCTACGTTACTGAATACGATTACATTCTGCCTTCTCCCTTTCCCGTATCAGGGGCGATCGTACAGCCAGACACGTAACAGAGAGATGAGCTGGTCAATATCAACGGGTTTGGTAATGTAATCAGACGCGCCTGCCTGAATGCACTTTTCACGGTCGCCCGTCATGGCTTTAGCCGTAACGGCAATGACCGGCAGGTTTTTCCACTGGTAATGTTCCCTGATTTTGCGAGCCGTTTCGTAGCCGTCCATATGGGGCATCATCATGTCCAGCAACACTACGTCTACTTCCGGGTTTTCGGTAAGTTTCTGAAGAGCTTCTTTCCCATCCAGAGCCGCAATAACGGTCATGTTATACTGTTCCAGCGCTTTCGATAGCGAGAAAATATTCCGTACGTCGTCGTCGGCAACCAGAACGGTTTTATGGTCGAGTATCTGGGTCAATGCCCCCAGTTTTTTCGCTCCGGCGGTTGCACCATTCGGCTGTTTATTTTCTTCAACCAGATGCAGAAACAGCGATACTTCGTCGAGCATGCGCTGGTAGGAGTGAGCGGTTTTTATGATAATCGAAT
Organism: Spirosoma sp. KNUC1025; assembly: GCF_045160025.1. Lineage (GTDB taxonomy): Bacteria > Bacteroidota > Bacteroidia > Cytophagales > Spirosomataceae > Spirosoma. Next base: position 4,709,674 of record NZ_CP087139.1, on the reverse strand, counting down.
CCGCGTATTTTTTTATGCGCAGCTCCTCCGACATCGACAAACTTTTTCCGGTAAAGATGATGATAGGCAGGTTTTCGAGGCCCGCATTTTTCTTGACCTCTTCCAGTGTTTTGTAGGCATTGGTATCCGGAACGCCCATGTCCAGAATGACGCAGCCTACTTCATCCCGTTTGAGGGCGTCGATTCCTTCCATTACGTCGCTTTTCAGCTCCGAGGTTATATTGAAGGTTTCCAGAAAATAGGCCAGCGCTTTGGCATGCTTGGGGTTATCTTCAATAATCAGAACTTTCTTGAGATCCCGGTTCAGTACGTATTCGATTTTGCTGAAGATGTCCTGCATCTGTTCAAACGCCATGGGTTTGTCGACAAAATCGATGGCGCCTTTCATCAGGCTTTCATTCTTCAGCTTGTGCGACGACATGATGTGTACGGGGATGGGCCGGGTCTGTGGGTTCGCTTTCAGGGCATCCATCACTTCCCAGCCACTCATAACTGGCAACTGAATATCCAGCAGAATCCCTACGGGTTTATACGTAGCCGCCAGTCGTAACCCTTCGTCGCCCCGAACGGCCACTATACCCTTATACCCTTTCTGTCGGGCATAATCGAGCAGCGATTTGGCAAAGTTGGTATCATCTTCAATAATGAGGATGGTTTTGTCCTGTGCCGTTACGGTGTTCCGGTCGTCTGGAATGGATTCTGGAATGATATTGCTTATATACTTATCTGAAACGGGAGCAGGGGCCCCTATCGGTGGTTGCTGACTGACCGGACTAACAACTGGTTCGGCAGACGCTGCTGTGGCTGATGAACTGGTTACGGGTATCTGTATCGTAAACTCACTCCCCTCGTTTACGGTGCTGGTAAGAGTGATGATACCCCCCAGAAGTTTTACCAGTTCGCGACTGATGGAGAGCCCCAATCCTGTTCCGCCGTATTTCCGTTTGGTAGAGCCATCTGCCTGCTGGAAAGCTTCAAAAATCAGCGGCTGCTTTTCGGGGGTATCCCAATACCCGTGTCTTTCACCGCAAAACATAGCGTATCGGGCTGTTTTTTGTCTTTTTTGATCGTTAGCGTTACGCTGCCGGTTGCCGTAAATTTGATGGCGTTGGAGAGTAAATTTTTAAGAATCTGCCCTAGTCGCATCTTGTCGGTTTCGATAACCGCAGGAACACCCGGCTCAGTTCTGATCGAAAAGTCCAGTCCTTTCTCCTTCGCCAGTACGCCAAAAAGGTCCTGCAATTCTTCGGTTACCTCCGCCACGGGTACGTCCTGATACTCCAGTTTCATCTGACCGGCTTCTATTTTCGACAGATCAAGTATTTCATCAATCAACCCAAGCAATCCGTTTCCGGACGACTGAATCACTTTCGCGTATTCGACCTGATCGTCATCGAGGTTTTTGTCGGTATTCTCGGCGAGCAACCGACTTAGCAGCAGAATTGAATTGAGCGGAGTACGTAACTCATGCGACATATTGGCCAGAAATTCCGATTTGTATCGGGTGGCCAGTTCCAGTTCGTCGGCCTTTTTCTGAATCTCATCGTTTTTCTCTTCCAGCAGCAGGCTACGTTCCTCCAGTTCGGTATTGGTTTGCTGGAGTTCTTCCTGCTGAACCCGTAGCTCCTCTTCCGATGCCTGTAGTTTCTGGGCTTGTATTTCCAGTTCTGCGTTCAGGTTTTCCAGCTCGTTATGCTGCGCCTGCAATTCTTCCGACTGCGCCTGTGTTTCTTCCAGGAAGTTTTGCAGCCGCGCATAATCCAGCGCCGAGTTAACCGAAATGGCCATGGCTTCCAGATTGCGGTTTACGAAGTCGACAACCAGTTGATTGGGTTTCCGTAAAAAGCCTAATTCCAGTACGCCCAGGCACGTACCGTTGTAAATCAGCGGGGCAATGAGCAACGAAGCCGGACGGGCATCACCTAAGGAAGAGCTTATCCGATTGTAATCGTCGGGTAAATCATCGACAAGAATTGTTTTCTTGCCGTCAATTGCCTGACCGATCAGCCCCTGTCCAGCCTGGATAGTGGTGGGTGCCTGGTTGGTGGCGTAACTACCGGAAAGTTTGTAACCTACTTCATTATCAATCAGGTAAAGGGTTCCAAGGGGGGCATTTGTGTATTCTGCAATTGTATTGACAAGTCGGTTGGCTAGTCGTTTTAAATCCCGATCGCCCCGAATGGTATCGCTTATTTTAACGGCACCCGTTTGCAGCCAGTTTTGATTGTTTAAATCGGTAAATGTCTGTTCGAGGGAGTTCACCATCTGGTTCAGCGCCTTTGAAATACGGCCCAGATCATCATCGCGCGTGTCGGCGCTACGTATGGAATAGTCGCCCGCTGCTATCTCCTGGGTGATGTCTTCCATCACGGCAATGCGGCCCGTTGTTTCGATGTATTTTTCTTCGGCCTCTTTCTCACGGGCAATCCGGTCATCCATGTCTTTTTTGATCCGCACATAGGTGAAGGCCGTAATGAGCATGGAGATTATGGCCGCTATAAACAACAAAAAAGGCGTATACGTAATGTACAGCTGTTGTTGCTGGAGTCGGGTTTGCAGCAGTTTATCCTCTGTATTTTTCAGATTGTTGATTTCCATCCGAAGGTCATCCATGAGCCGCTTGCCCCGAATCATTTCCCGATGCCGCTCAATGGTGTCTCTGACTAAAAATCTGTTACGTCTGGCGATGTTAATGACCCGTTCCATCTGCACAAACTTGGCTTCGTACAACGCTTTTGCATGGACCAGTTTCTTTTCCTGGACGGGATTGTCGGAAATCAGTTCGCGGAGCCGGTAATAACTGGCTTTTACTTTTTCATAGCTGCCATTGTAGGGTTGCAGAAAGAGCGGGTCAAGCGTAACCAGATACCCTCGCTGTCCCGTTTCGGCATCTTTCGCGTAGGAAATAATGTTCTCAGCCTCAATCAATACCTGATTGGTATGGTTGACAAGCCTGGAGTTGGTGATTAGCTTCTGAATGCTGTAGTAGGAAGCTACAAGGCTGATCAGCAACAGAAGCGTTGACAGAGAAAAGACGATTTTCAGTTGCTGGACAACACTATTCGGCGTTGAGGTAGGTGGCATGGGGAATCCGGGTAGATAGTAAAACCAAACGTGTCAAATTTTAGTGGACCTGACGAACGGGCAAAATGATGATAAAGCGAGACCCTTCGTTGATGCGGCTCTGGGCTGTAATCAGACCGTTGTGTTTCTCGATATTTTTTCGGGCAATCGCCAGACCGATTCCCGTGCCTTCGTAGCTGCTTCTGTTGTGAAGGCGCTGGAAAATCACGAAAATGCGATCCAGAAACTTTTCATCAAACCCAATGCCATTATCCTCGATCACAATCCGGCAGAACGGCCCGTTGACCGTAGGTAAGCCGTCGACAGCTTTCGTCGCAATTAAGTCGGCATGGATATGAATGACCGGTGGTATCCCGTCTTTCGCAAACTTGAGTGCATTACTGATCAGATTCTGAAAAACCTGCCGGATTCGGCCTGGTATGGTTTCGATCACCGGCAATTTGTCGATCATGACCGTAGCGCCTTTCTGACTGATTGTGTCGTCGAAATCGAGCAGAAGTTCATCCAGCAGGCTATTCAGATCCGTTGACTGAAACGATTCCGAACTGGACAGCCGGGAGTACATCAACAGATCGTTGATCAAGGCCGACATGCGTGCCGACGACCGGATCGAGCGGTCGAGGTACGAGACGGCTTCGGTATTATCCTTCAGGTATTTCTCTTTAATCGTGTCGTTGAGAAGCTGTATTTTCCGGAGCGGCTCTTTAAGGTCGTGCGACACAACCCAGGTAAACTGCTGAAGTTCGTGGTTTGTCCGTTCGAGTTCGGTGTTTTTGGTCAGCAGCTCATTGGTTCGTAGTTCAACCTGATGTTCGAGCAGTTCAGCGGCCTGCTTTTGCGGCTGAATATCAGTGTACGTACCAACCCACCGAACGACGACCTCCTGCTGTACGATGGGTAGTATACGTAGCAGATGATACCGATAATCGCCGGATGTCAGCTCTTTCAGCCGCACCTCGCGGGAAAATTCGGCGCCTTTGGTGAGCGCCGTTTTCCAATCCTGGCAGGTTTCATCGTCTGCGTGGGTTTCCGGAAACGTTGTTGAACTGGCGGCATAGCGAAACCAGTGTTCATTGACGTATTCAAGCTGCCCATCCGGTGTGATGGTGAAGGCCATCTGCGGTAACGACGACAGCACCGTCTGCAATTCCTGAACGCGGGCGGCCAGCTCTTCCTGAGCCTGCTTCCGAACCTCGATTTCTTTTTTCAGCGAATCCTGAGCCGCTCGCAGAGCCTGTTGCTGATCATATAGCTTCTGCAGCGTTTTTACCTTCAGAACTAGAATATCGGGGTCAACGGGCTTGGTCAGGTAGTCGGTACCGCCGGAGGTATAGCCTTTTGTGATGAATTTCTTTTCGGTGTTGACCGCCGACAAAAATATAATGGATGTATCCCGGGTTTTGCTAAACCCCGCAATGGCATTCGCTACGTCAAAACCGTCCATTCCGGGCATCTGCACATCAAGAATGATAACGGAATAAGACGTATTCAGGACTTTCTTCAGGGCTTCTTCGCCCGATTCAGCCGTATCAACTGTAAAGCGATGCAGTTCAAGAATCTTCTTTAAGGGAATGATATTTTCCCGCCTGTCATCAACAATGAGAATCATGTACGGCTACTGGTTAAAACATCGAGGATGAGTGAAGTCATTTATCAGAATAACGTTTGAAATGCTGAATAAAATACTTCCTGTAAAATCTGGCCGTGAAGATAAAGCGGTAAGGGGGGAGCTTCCAAATTGCCTGGTCTATGAGCCGGTAAATCCAGTAAGAGGTTCCTTTTATGGAACAATCTGTTGGCTAGCTCATCGTATTGCCCGAAAGCCTGACCAATGGATAAAAGGGTCGAATACGTAACGCCTGGCACGTCAATTACGCCGGGAAATGTCCGCCTTTAGTGAATGCAATGCCGCTTAATATATAGTTGGGCCATAACCTCATTTTTCATTTTTTGCTCAAAACGCATGTATAGCATTTCCATTTTAAGGGTGAGTCTCCACAAAGACTTTACGCTAAAAAAATCCTAACTATGGAACAACTCAACGAAGTACAACAAACGAAAAGTACTCCGAGCATTCCGGCGATCCCATCCGTCGAACGTCGAATGTTCATGCGCCAGTTGGGGCTCTTGTCCGCTTCAACGGCAGCATTTCTCGCTTCCTGCACACGCGAAATGTCGGATGTGACACCGCAGGGCGGACGTTCACGCATGAGCGCTACGGTCTTGCCCGATGGTACGATTGACCTGGGTTCCGGCGACATCGGCATCTCGAACCTGGCCTACACGCTGGAGCAGCTGGAAGTGGCCTATTATTCAACCGTACTCGAAAATTCGTACGGTCTCAGCCAGCAGGACCGCAAGGTTATCGAAGAGCTACACGATCACGAAATTGTCCACCGCGAATTCTTCAAGGCTTTTCTGGGAAGCAATGCCATCCCCATGCTGGACTTTGATTTTAGCGGAGTCGCGCTGAGCGACCGCAATTCTGTATTCGATGCCGCTCAGCAGTTTGAGAATGTTGGTATCGCTGCCTACAATGGCACCGGCCCCTTGATTGACGATCTGGAGATACTGAAAATAGCGGGTAAAATCGTGTCCATCGAATCGCGGCACGCTACGTTGGCCCGTTACATGCTTCAGCCCAAATCGTACTTCTCTCTTGGCCACGAGTTGATTGATCCACAGGGTCGTGACTGGGCGCTGACTCCACCTGAGATTGTGATGAAAGCGCAGCCATTTATCAAACAGAAAATCAGTATAGCCAACCTTCCAACTTATTAACTCAGCTGTCGTATGAATCTTTTTAACATTGTATCGGATATCGAAAAAAGTGACGCTGAAGCGTACGAACGCGTTGAGTTTACCCGTCGGAAGTTGTTGAAAACAACCGCCATTGCGGCCGTAGGAACCGCTGGTCTGCTGACGGCTTCCCTCAATAAAGCATACGCTGCCGATAGCGACGTAGTGGACGTACTCAACTTCGCCCTGCTGCTGGAATACCTTGAAGCAGAATTTTACGCGAAAGGGCTGGAAACGGGCGGGTTGATCCCCGACAGTGACCGAAACGTATTTATGAAAATCGGCGAGCACGAAAAACAGCACGTTGAGTTTCTGAAGTCTGCCTTAGGTAGTCAGGCCATTGCAAAACCGGCGTTCGATTTCACGGCTGGTGGCAAATACCCCACAGTGTTTTCGGATTATATGACGTTCCTGGTCCTGTCGCAATCGTTTGAAGATCTGGGCGTTCGGGCGTACAAAGGGCAGGCTCCCCGGCTTAAAGGCAACAAAGAGGTGCTGCTTTCGGCGCTGAAGATTCACTCCGTCGAAGCTCGTCACGCGGCCGATGTGCGGCTGATTCGCGGGCTTCGGGTATGGGCCTCGGAGCAGGAAACGGGTGGCGCGCCAGCCGCTGTTTATGAGGGCGAAAACCTGTTGTATCAGCACGATGCCATCGACCTGATCTCGTTGGTTACCCCAAAAATTGTGCAGCGGGATGGTGGTCCTGAAATGATGGCGGAGAAAATCGTTCGGGAATCGTTCGATGAGCCATTGACCAAAGAAAAAGTGCTGGCGATAGCCGGGCCCTTTGTTATAGCTGCGTAATAAGTGAAGCTGAAATCGGGATGACACCGTTTTAGACGGGATGTCATCCCGATTGCGGCTTCAAGCCCATACACACTATACCTGTTCTGTCCGTTGGCAGCTTATTTGCCGCGAAACCAGCCCAAAACGAATAACATAACCGCCGGAGGCCGGTTTCTTAAAGCAGAACATCGAGTGGAAACTATGAATCAGGAGCAGACGAACTATGAATGGTGGCAGGAAGGAATTATTTATCAAATCTATCCCCGGTCGTATCAGGATAGCAACGGGGATGGAATCGGCGATTTGCAGGGTATCCTGAAACGACTGGATTACCTGAAAGAGCTGGGCATAACGGCCGTATGGCTTTCGCCGATATTCCCGTCGCCGATGGCTGATTTTGGGTACGATATTTCGGACTATCAGGGTATTCATCCGCTGTTCGGTACGTTAAGTGACTTCGATGAACTGGTCAATGCGGTCCATAACCGCGGTCTGAAACTGATTCTGGACCTGGTTCCCAACCATACTTCTGACCAGCACCCCTGGTTTCTCGAATCCCGCTCTTCACGCGACAATCCCAAACGGGACTGGTACATATGGCACGATAGCCTGCCCGACGGTGGGGTGCCAAATAACTGGCTCAGTGTTTTCGGCGGACCTGCCTGGGAGTGGGACGAAGCTACGGGCCAGTATTATTATCACGCGTTTCTGAAAGAACAGCCGGATCTGAACTGGCGGAATCCGGAGGTGCAGGAAGCCATGCTCAATGTCATGCGGTTCTGGTTAGAGAAAGGCGTCGATGGGTTCCGGGTGGATGTGATGTGGCATATGATTAAGGATAAAAATCTGCGCGATAATCCGCCGAATCCGAACTATCAGCCGTACATGGCTACGTATGACCAACTGCTTCCCGTGTACTCGACCGATCAGTCTGAAGTTCATGAGCTGGTACTGCAAATGCGGCAGGTGCTGGATGGATACGACAGTCGGCTACTGATCGGTGAAATTTATTTGCCGATCAACCAGTTGGTTGCCTATTATGGAATTGACGGCAAAGGGGCTCATCTGCCCTTTAATTTTCAGTTGCTGCTGCTGCCCTGGGATGCCCGGCAGATTGCGGCAGCGATTGACCAGTATGAAGGCGCTCTGCCTGAAAGTGGCTGGCCAAACTGGGTGCTGGGCAATCACGACCAGGCCCGGATCAGCAGTCGGGTAGGGAAGGAGCAGGCTCGTGTTGCCGCGTTGCTTTTGCTGACGCTACGTGGTACGCCGACAATCTACTACGGTGAGGAAATCGGCATGCGCGATGTACCCATTCCGTTTGATGAAATTCAGGACCCGCAGGGGCTGAATATGCCCGATAAAAATCTGAGTCGCGATCCGGCCCGGACGCCCATGCAGTGGAGCCGTGGACTCAACGCTGGATTTACGGAAGGCAAACCCTGGCTGCGGCTGGCCCGCGATTTTTCCCGCGAGAACGTAGAACGACAGCAGGATGATCCGTATTCAGTACTTTCCTTTTACAAACGATTGATTAAGCTACGTCAGCAGGAGCCTGCCCTGATGGTGGGCGACTACATCCCGGTTTATTCCGATGCCCAACTAATTGTTTACATCCGGCAGCTGGAAGGCCATCCCCGCTTTCTGATTCTGCTGAATCTGAGTCACCGACCCGGCTATTTCAAAGCGAAAGACAGTTCGATGCATGGCGTTGTTAAAATCGCTACCGTACCGGAATGGGAAGGGAATGAGGTAAATGATACCATTAGTTTGGGTGGAGACGAGGGCATCATCGTGCAGTTAAGTGAATGAGTAGTCTGCGTATTCGTGGTGTCCGTGATGTCGGATTTGAGAACCCGACACCACGAATACCACCAAACCCTCAATATCGATAGCACCCAAAGAAACCAACGGTTTATTTGATACAATGAAGACTATTGGCGCAAATTATATCGGTAATAATCGTTGCGTATTTACAGTCTGGGCACCCGAAAAAGAACGTGTTACGCTGCATCTGTTGCCGCCAAACGACCGCAAACTGGCCATGCAGCCAACCGAGTGGGGGTATTTTCAACTGGAGGTCGAGAACATCCCGCCCGGTACGCGCTACGTGTATGAGCTTGATAATGGCGAAGAATATCCCGATCCAGCTTCTCATGCTCAGCCCGACGATGTTCATGGTCCGTCGGAAGTCATCGACCAGTCGGCGTATCGCTGGCAGGATGAAGGCTGGCGGGGGTTGCCGTTCCGGGATTTAATTTTTTATCAGCTGCACGTCGGTACGTTCACACCCGCTGGTACGTTCGAAGCCATTATTCCCCGATTGGACGCCTTGGCAAAAGTTGGTATCAACGCGCTCCAGTTATTACCCGTTTGCCAATTTCCGGGTGATCGTAACTGGGGGTATGATGGCGTCTACCCATATGCCGTACAACATTCATATGGAGGGCCGCAGGCATTGAAAAAACTGGTAAATGCCTGCCATAATCGAGGGATTGCCGTTTTTCTGGATGTCGTTTTCAACCACCTGGGACCGGAGGGAAATTACTTCACCCAGTTTGGTCCTTACTTCACCGAAAAGTACCAGACACCCTGGGGAGCTGCCCTGAATTTTGATCAGGAATGGTCAGATGGGGTTCGTGATTATTTTGTCGATAATGTCGCGTTCTGGTTTGACACGTATCATATTGACGGACTTCGGTTCGATGCCATCCATGAAATCTTCGACCGGGGTGCTGTTTCCATCTGGGAATTAATTCACGCAAAAGTCAGGTATCTGGAACAGCAGCTGGGCCGCTCCTTGTATCTGGTTGCCGAAACTGATCTGAATAGCCCGAAGGTGGTTAAATCGTCTGAACTGGGCGGCTATGGATTTGATGCCCAATGGCTCGATGATTTTCATCATGCCTTTCAGGTATTGATCAACAAATCCGCAAAAGAACGGTATGCCGATTTCGGGCGTATGGAACAACTGGCGAAAGCTTACACAGACGGTTTCGTGTCCAGTGGTGATTACGTAACATTTCGCAAGCGGAAATATGGGGCCTCCTCGTCGGGAATAGCTGGCGACCGATTCGTTGTTTTTAACCTCAATCACGATCAGATCGGCAACCAGTCGGGCCGGGAACGGTTGGCGCTGCTGGTCGATTTTGACCGCCAGAAACTGGCCGCTGCCGCCATACTTTTATCTCCTTATGTTCCGCTGTTGTTCATGGGAGAAGAATACGCTGACGAGTCGCCGTTCTTTTACTTTATCAGCCATTCCGACCCGAGCCTGATCAGGAAGGTGGAGGAAGGGCACAAAAAAGATTTTGCCAGGTTTAGGAGCAAGGCCGATATCCCAGCCCCAATCGAGGAGGATACGTTCAATCAGTCAAAACTGCAATGGCATACACGTAGCCGGGGAAACCACAGGATCATGCTATCCTGGTATCAGTCGTTGATTGAATTACGGCGTTCGCTCCCTGCTTTGCAAAATATGAGCAAGAATAATATTCGGGTTACGGTGCTGGGGCAATCGGGTTTTGTGCTTCATCGCCAGACAGTGGATGGTCAGCAGCAACTGGTTTGTCTGTTTAACCTTTCTGATGATGTCATTCTGTATACACTGCCGGTCTGGGTACGCGAATGGCATAAAGTACTGGATTCCAAAGAAGCAAAATGGCGGGAAGCTGGCTCCTCCGTGCGTGAATTACTGCCCAGCCTTGCCAAAGCTGGCCAAACCATTCATATTCCGCCCGCCAGTGTTACGGTGTACAGCGGTACTTTTTTGCCGAATTGGTAGCTCATTTTGAGCAGATAAAATTAAATTTTTTCTAAAAAATCGCTTTTTACTACATACCTGTTTTCTGCTTAATTTAAGAAAACAGGTACGTAGTAAAAAGCGATTTCTATTGGCTATTTATTCTTTTTAACCTTGATTTTTAAATCAATTTACGCGGTTCGAATAATGTGATCTGGTGGCAATAAAGACATTAGTAAAAAAAGTAAGTAAGCGTAAATAAAAAAATGTCGTTATTTGCCGCTTAATAAAGCAATAAGGAACTAGTCTGCACGTTTGTACGGTAATATTTGTATCCTGAAGCCACATTATTTCAACTTTTTTGTGTTATGATCGATATTTCGTATACATCAAAAGTGAAGCCTGCCAAAACCCTATTGTATCTGGTTTTAGGTATCATTTTTGGACTGGCTTTACTGACCTACAAGTCGACCTTTACGAGCCGCTATGAACGACCGGATTTTCAGTACAAACTTGTTGGAGCAGCTATAGAAAACAAGCCACTGATGAATCAGATTGGGGGCTATAACGCGCATAAATTTTCGTATTCACCCAGTGGTCCGGATCGCGACAGCGTGCGTTTTGAGCTACTCATCTATGGTGGAAGTAGTTTGTTGACCTATAGCGGATGGGCGTATCAAACGACTTCCCGTGAGTGGCAGATCAAACGTATAGACTCGAAAGTTAGCGCTTATTAACAAGGCAAACTGCATGAAGCTGGCTTTAAAGAGACTCTTTACTAATGTTGGGTAATATCTTGATGCTTAACCAATTATTACCAACTAGCTCTTTAAAGAATTTTATCAAAAAATAGTTAAAGTACGTATTGATAAAGTTTTCCTTTAGCGTTATATAGTTATATGAAAATTACTAAATTCACGTAGTTGTTCCAGCCTAAATTTATACTGTATAACGTATCCTGATCTCCCCATTTTTTAATACAATTTTTGCTCCCTGAACGCCTGATTTATTGCAGCTATTATTTAGGATGCTACGTTCAACTAGGCTCGAAAATAGGCAATGGGAAATCGCTGAAAAACAGCGATTTTAAACGTATTATTGAACGGAGTACTTTGCGTGTAATTTCTCCCATTTTTTCTGAAAAAAATTGCTAAAGTATACCTTTAATTTATGCGTTAATTAATGTAAAAGTTTACCTGTTCAATTAAAGATACAATCACATCAGGGCTTACTACCGATTTTGGCAGAGGAGCTACTTGTTTTGCGGCTGCTTTTCATGTTACGACTAGTTTTATTCTGGTTCACCGATTGGCTGGCCTGCGTGGACGTAGCGGGTAGTGGAGCCGGAGCACCACTCTGACCGCTGGCCCCATCGTTCGTCGCGCCACCATTCGACCCATCAACAGTGGCACCGGTACTACGTTTCTGAGTTGCCTGACTCCGACGGGTTTTGTCGTTTCCTACTGCGCTTGGATCGTTTGTAACTGCCGATCCTACAGTTGAAGCATTGTTGGTGTTGGTAGACTGGGCATGACTGTCAAAACAGGTCATAACGGTTAGCATGGCCCCCAGAAATAGTACGTTTTTCATGTTGTGAACTGGTTTAGTAAAGAAGTGATGTAAGATGGACAGCCTAAAGAGATCGTCAAAACGGCCGCATTCGATCAGTGTATTATTAACAAATTCGACCCGAAAGACGGCTACTTCTAAACCTGAAAAATTATGGAATGCGGCCTTTATTCTATTTCAGTGCTAAAACCCATTCGTTATGACCGCAGTTGCTGCAATCGCTGGTTGTATCGGTAGCTGGTCTGGTATTACCACAATGGTAACAGACGTACTGGTTTGGCGCTTTTTCCTGTTTGTCAACGAATTCGGAGTCCCACTCGGGTAAGACAGAAAGGCCAGGTTTGGGTTCTGGCTCTTCAATCAACGTGAAGGCACCGTTTGCTTCCATATACAATCGCTTTACGTGCCCCAGATGAATCAAACCGCTCGACCGAAGTTGAGCGAACAGCAATTCGCGGGTGATACGTGCATCCTTCATCGCCTTGAACTGTATGACGGCGTTCTCGACCAGCATACTGTTATCCCCCTGCGTAATGGCTTCAAAGCGTTGATTTCTGGCGGCCCAATACGACACCAATCGTTGCGTCAACACCACTACCAAGGCAATAATGTAGGCGGGCAACAAACCCCGATTAGCATCAAGAATAGGTACGCCAATGGCAGCCGCCATCGAAATCATGGCGGCCATTTCGTTGCGGCTAAGCTTGGAGGCCATGCGTCGGCCCATCAGCCGCATGGATAATACCAGAAGCAGATAAATGGCAGCCGCCCGAATCAGAATTTCGACATAAAAGATGCCAGGTACTTCGCCAATTAAAATCCGTTGCCAGTCGTACAAATGAATATCTTCTTTTTTCATGGTCGGATTAGAGAATGGCGTCTACCCAGTCGTTGGCGTGGCAGATAGAGCAGTTCGTTGGTTTGGGTTGGGCTGGCTCTGTATTGCCGCAGTTTGTGCAGGCAAGAAGGGGTTTCTCGGGGCGTTGATGAATGCTCTGTACCTCTTTGTCCGACGGCGGCAAAACCGACAAGCCTGGCTTACCTTTTTCATCCTGGTAAATGCTGAACATGCCGTATGCTTCCAGATACAGGCGGTTTACCTTCCCCAGATTATAGACGTTTTCGCTACGTAAGGCCGCGTAAATCTGCTGGTGCGACAGTCGATTTTTAGCCATTTCATCGACCTGAATGATGCCTTCCTTGACCAGTACGGTTTCTGTTCCCTGAATCTGCTTCTCGATCTTACTGCTTTTAAAACCCAGCAGATTGGTTTGTCGAAGAAAGAACAGTGCACAAAGCAGGGCTAAAACGCCCGACAGTAATCCTCTGTCGGGGAGTTGCATCGCGGGTGAAACGATAGCTCCCATTGTGAGCATAACGGCTAGCTCCAGATTGGTAAGCTGCCCATTCATTCGTTTGCCAAGTAGCCGCATAACAATCAGCAACGCCACATAAATCAACGTAGTGCGCAGGAACACTTCAAGTAAAAATTCCGCCGGGGCATCCCCAATCAAAATCCGCTGCCAATCCCCTAACTTAATTTCATCTTTATCCATGGTGCCTTAACTTTCCGTGTGTGGGAAATGATTGTCGGTATCTGAAAATTCTACGTTTACTCCAATAATTTCTAAAGTAGACCAAATAAGTAGACCAGATAATCAGGAATCGGGATTTATTGTCAACACAATGGTTCGTCAGGCAGTTGGTCTCTAAAGCCCCGCTCAACGTACGTTCATGAAAAAACTAGTTCTGCTTTTTTGCCTCAGTTTGCTTATTGCCTGTCAGAAAAATGCTGATACTGAGTCCGAAAAAACACCGCCGGCCCCTCTGCCCACCGATTTTATCGAAGAATTATGGTATAAAAACGGACTCATCTACAGTGTCGACGTAGAAGTATTTAAGGACTCGGATGGCGACGGGATCGGGGATTTCAAAGGCATTTCGCAGCAACTCAATTACCTTAAGGAACTGGGTGTGGCTACCATCTGGCTAGCCCCGTTTCAGCCAACGCCCAATCTGGATGATGGCTATGATATTTCAGACTTTTACGCCATTGACCCGCACCTGGGAACGGATCAGGATTTCGATGATTTTATACGGCAGGCGAACCAGCTGGGTATCCGGGTTATGATGGATCTGGTAACCAACCATACGTCTGATCAGCATGCCTGGTTTAAGCAGGCCCGACAGCGTAAAACGTCGCCCTACCGCTCGTGGTACGTCTGGTCGAAAGAGCGGCCGAAAAAATGGGACAAAGGCATGGTTTTTCCGGGTGTTCAGAACGACGTGTGGACGTTCGATAAACAGGCTGGCGAATACTTTTACCACCGCTTCTACAATTTTCAGCCCGACCTGAATATGCAGAATCCGGCCGTTCAGCAGGAAATGCGCAAAATTATTCGCCATTGGCTCGATAGAGGCATTGCGGGCTTTCGGGTGGATGCGGTTCCGTTTTTGATTGAAATTGCCAACCCCGATTTCGACCCGGAAAAGCCGGTTCATCAGTTTGACATCATTACCCAGCTGCACCAGTACATTCAGTGGCACAAGCGGGATGCGATTCTACTGGGCGAAGCCAATGTCGATCCGAAAGAGCAGGAGCCATATTTTGGGAAGGATGGGCAGAACATGCAAACGATGTTCAACTTCTTCGCCAATCAGCACCTGTTTTACGCGCTGGCATCGGGCGAAACCAAGTTGCTGAAGAAAGCGCTGACCGATACTAAAGATATTCCGCCAACGGCCCAATGGGCGCATTTTCTGCGAAATCACGACGAAATCGACCTGGGGCGACTCAGTGACGAGGAACGAAAAAAGGTGTATGATCGCTTCGGTCCCGACACTACCATGCAGCTCTACGACCGGGGAATCCGCCGTCGGCTGGCCCCTATGCTTGGGAATCGTAAACTAATCGACCTGGCTTACAGCGTACTGTTTTCACTGCCCGGCATGCCCGTTATCCGGTACGGTGAAGAAATTGGCATGGGCGACGATTTGCGGCTGAAAGAGCGACTCTCCATCCGAACGCCCATGCAGTGGTCGGGCGGGCCGAGTGCTGGTTTTTCGACGGCAGCAAAACTCGTTCGGCCGGTTATCGATCAGGGCCCTTACAGTTATAAGCAGATCAGCGTAGCGGCTCAGCGCTCCGACTCTGCGTCCTTGCTCAATCATGTAGCGCGAATGACCCGCCTGCGCAGACAATGCCCCGAAATTGGCTGGGGGCAGTGGGAACTGCTGGAAACGGGTTCGGAACACGTACTGGCTATTCAGTACAACTGGCAAGGCCGTTCTGTACTGATGATTCATAATTTCAGCCCTGAACCACAGCAGTGTCAGTTAAAGATGAAAACAGGGCCCAAGCTGGTAAATCTATCTGACGCAACTGAACAGATGATCGGCCAGGATGGTACGTATTCCGAGCAGTTGAGTGGTTATGGTTATAAATGGTATCGGCTAAAAAAGTGATACGTAATGGCCCGTTAGCTTATTTCTGCCTAAATCAGACAAACACTCTGGTCAGCCCGGAGTAAAATAGGCATGATATGGACCGCTAAACGGATAATTTACCAGACTGTTCACGTCAGAGTCATTGCTTTAAGTTGATTACGTTTACTCATATGCTGCCGTCACTTACCGTTGAAAAGCGTACCCTCGGTGTTACGTTTCCCACTGGAGATCAGGCCGATGTACTGGTATGGGCACCGACCCCCGATTTCGTAGCCATTAAACTTACGGAAACGGATGAGGTAATTCCCCTACAGAAAGAAGCATTGGGCTACTGGTACGTAAAAACCGCCCGGATTAAACCCGATACGTGCTACACCTTCGTGCTGAATCATGAAACAGAGTGTCAGGACCCGGCCTCGCTTTCGCAACCGG
This sequence comes from Spirosoma sp. KNUC1025, assembly GCF_045160025.1. GTDB lineage: Bacteria > Bacteroidota > Bacteroidia > Cytophagales > Spirosomataceae > Spirosoma. The sequence goes on along the minus strand of NZ_CP087139.1, from coordinate 4,693,815 downwards.
AAGGAATCCAGGGGCCGTCTCAAGCCGTTGATACGGGTTCTTTCCATTGGGAAGACCAGGGTTGGGTTGTTCCTTCACTGGATGATTTAATTATCTATGAAATTCATACCGGTACGTATACAGGGAAGGGAACGTTCGCTGCTCTTGAAACGAAACTGGAGTACCTGAAAGAGCTGGGGGTGAATGCGGTCGAGATTATGCCCATCGGGCAATTTTCTAATTCGCGCAACTGGGGCTATGATGGCGTCTTTACGTACGCCGTACAAAACACGTACGGAGGAGCCAAAGACTTTCAGCGACTGATAAACGCCTGTCATTATAAAGGGATTGCGGTGATACTGGACGTAGTGTACAACCACTTCGGTCCAGACGGCAACTTTCTGACGCACTTTGGCCCTTATCTGACCGACAAGTACCGGACGCCCTGGGGTAATGCCGTAAATTTTGACGATGCCTGGTGCGATGGGGTACGAAGGCATATCCTTGAAAATGTGCTGATGTGGTTTCGGGATTTTCATGTCGATGCCCTGCGTCTGGATGCGGCCCATGCCATAAAGGATTGTAGCCCCGTTCATATTCTTCAGGAGGTGCGGCAGTACGTCGACCAATTGATGGAAACGACTGGTCGGCGGCATTATCTCATTGCCGAATGTGATCTGAATGATCCACGGTTTATCACCCCGCTGGCTGAACAGGGTTACGGGATGGATGCCCAGTGGATCGATGAATTTCATCATTCTTTGCGGGTAACCGTCGGCGAAAAACGGACTGGTTATTACGCTGATTTCGACGGAATTTCGCATCTGGCCAAATCCTTTCGCGATGCATACGTATATGATGGTCAGTTTTCGGAAGTCCGCAAGAAACTATTTGGACGTAGCGCTGAGAAGAATCCAGGTCAGCAGTTTATTGTCTTTTCCCAGAACCACGACCAGGTAGGCAATCGCAGGCTTGGCGAACGGTCCAGCCAGTTATATAGCTTTGATACGGTAAAAATAATGGCCGGGACTGTTCTGGTTAGTCCCTATATTCCGATGCTGTTTATGGGCGAGGAGTGGGGCGAAACGAATCCATTTTTTTACTTCGTCAGCCACTCTGAACCTGCGCTGGCAGAGTCAGTTAAACAAGGGCGGCAGGATGAATTTGCTGCGGAACATGACGACGGTGATGTGCCTGACCCACAAAAAGAACTGACGTACGACCAGGCGAAACTTCAGTGGAATTTGCTTGAGCAGGAGCCGCATCGAACATTGTTACAGTATTATCAGACGTTGCTCGCTCTTCGCAGGCAGCTCCCGGCTTTGCATAGGCTGAATCGTGAACGTATAAACGTTACGGTTGCTGAGGAACAGCAAACGCTGGTGCTACATCGCTGGTATAAGGATCAGCATGTACTTTGCCTGTTGAATTTCTCGAAAAAGCCACAGCTCATAGCCCCGTCTTCCGTTGACGCAGACGGGCAATGGCAAAAACTCCTCGACTCGGCAGATTGCCAGTGGCAGGGTCTATCTCAAACGGAAATCAGCTCAGCCCCTGTTTCCTGGGATGGAAATACGCCTGTTGCCATACCGGCTGAGTCTCTTATCATTTACGCACAAGGTCATGAACAATCCCACATCAACCTACCGAATCCAATTTCATAACGAGTTTACCTTTTCTGATTTCGAACGGATTATTCCGTACCTGGCCAAACTTGGGATCAAAACCATTTACGCATCGCCCATTTTTGAAGCCATGCCGGGGAGTCAGCATGGGTACGACGTAGTGAATTCGCAGCGGCTCAACCCCGAAATTGGAACCGAAAAGCAGTTACGGGCTATTAGCCAGCAGCTTACCGAATTGCAGATCAGCTGGCTTCAGGATATTGTACCCAATCACATGGCGTATCATCCCCGTAATCCGTGGCTGATGGACGTACTGGAAAAAGGGCAACTGTCGCCTTACGCTTCCTTTTTTGATATCGATTGGAATAGTCCGCATCATCATGGTCGACTGATGGTTCCTTTTCTGGGTACTCCGCTGGACGAAGCCATCGACGCCGGGGAGTTGCGCGTAGCGTATGAGTCTGACCGATTTGTTTTTACCTATCAGAACACACTCTACCCGCTGCATCTACGTTCTTACGCCAGTATTTTACAGGCCGACAAACGGATTGACACCAGCCTGGTTCAACCCCTGCTCGATCAGATCAATAAGCTTGGGAAAGTCACCGATACGTCGGATTACGCACAGGACCATGCCGAATTTCTGGAGACGCTTACTAGGCGGATGAAGGAGAAACCGGTTAACGACTACGTTGAAAAAGAACTGACGGCCGTGAATGCCAGTCCCGACTGCCTTCGCGACATAGCCGACGAACAGGTTTATCGGCTGTGCCAGTTTTCGGAAACCGATACGCAGATTAATTACCGGCGTTTTTTTACCGTCAATAGCCTGATCTGCCTGAATATTCAGAATCGGGACGTTTTCGATGCTGTTCATCAGCTGCCAAAAGCCCTGTTCGAAGCGGGCATTTTTCACGGAATGCGGGTCGACCATATTGATGGCCTTTACGATCCGGTCCGTTACCTGGAACACCTCCGGAAACTGGCTGGCGAAGAAGCGTATATAGTTGTTGAGAAAATACTTCAGAACAACGAGGAGCTACCTTCAGACTGGCCGATTCAGGGTGCCACGGGTTACGCCTATCTCTCGATGGTCAATAATCTGTTTACCCGTACGAAAAGTCAGCAGGTGTTTACGCAGTTTTACCGGGAGCTGCTGGGCGAAAAGCAGGCGGTTCATCAGGAATTGCAGGATAAAAAAGCGTACATTCTCCACCAGCACATGCGGGGAGAGCTGGACAACCTCTACCACCTTTTTCTGGAGTTACGCCTGATTGATAAAAACAGGCTTGACAAACTTTCGCGCGGCCTGTTAAAATCGAGCATTGGCGAGTTTTTAATTCAGTGCCCTGTTTACCGGTTTTACGGGAATCAGATGCCTCTCGGCCAATCAGAAAGCGAAGCCGTCAACGCTATTTTCGACCGGATTCGAGCGCAAAAACCAAATCTTACTCCCGCTGTCGATCTGCTGGCTGAAGCTATACTAACGAAACCCCAGGAAGGCAATGACGACTATCAGGAGCGAGCGTTACGTTTTTATCAGCGCTGTATGCAGTTTACCGGTCCATTAACGGCCAAAGGGGTAGAGGATACGCTGATGTATACCTACAATCGATTTATTGGACACGACGAGGTAGGCGACTCCCCAGAGTATTTTGGGATGACGACCGACGAATTTCATCAGAAAATGCTCGACCGTCAGGCGAACTGGCCGCTCGCTCTCAACGCTACGTCGACGCACGACACCAAGCGGGGCGAAGATGTACGAAGCCGTTTGAACGTATTGACCGATCTGGCCGACGAATGGATTGAGGAAGTACGGGCCTGGCAGCAACTGAACCGAAGCGCCAACGAAAACGGGCCGGATTCGAACGATGAATATTTTATTTATCAAACGCTGGTAGGCGCTTATCCAATGCCCGGCAGTGAGGAAGAAGCAGACTTCCCGGACCGACTGGATGAGTATTTACTAAAAGCCCTGCGGGAAGCAAAACGATTCTCTACGCACGATGCCCCAAACGAAGCCTACGAAGAAGCAACCATGGCGTTTGCCCGAACATTGCTGGATAAAAGGCGGTCGTTCTGGCATCGGTTTGAGCCGTTTTTCCGGCGGATCGCTGATCTGGGCATCATTAACTCCTTGGCGCAGGTTGTGCTTAAATGCAGCTGTCCGGGCCTGCCAGATGTGTACCAGGGCAGTGAACTCTGGAACCTGAGCCTGGTCGATCCCGACAACCGGCGACCTGTCGATTTTGAGCAGCGGCAGCGTTGGCTGGATGAACTTATGGGGGAAAGCACACCGGATTTAGTGGCGAAACTCTGGCAGCATCGGTACGATGGCCGTATCAAACTATGGCTGATTCACACGCTGTTGACCGAACGAAACCAGCAAATGGGTCTCTTTACCAGCGGCCAGTACGTTCCTCTGGAAGTAGAGGGTGCTTTCAAACAGCATGTGCTGGCCTTTGCCCGCCAGCTTGAGCAGCTGTGGTACGTAGTGGTGGTCCCGTTAGGCCCCGCTCAACTCTGCCGGGATCAGCAGACCGACGTACTTACCCTAAACTGGGAAGATACCCGGATTATTCTGCCCGGTGACGCCCCCGGCAGTTGGGAAAACCGGCTGGATAAAGCCAGTGGCACAACGAAAAACGGTCTTAAGGTAGGTGAACTGTTTCGGTCGTTGCCACTGGCCGTATTAAAGCTTGAGTGATCCGTTAAGCAGGCAGCTGCTTCTGTGATTCGGGCGTATGTTGAGATGAATTCAGCAAATCGGATGGTACGCTCAACTCGCCAGTATGCGGGTCGATCAACCCGTTACGTTCGTCCTCGATGTCGGTAGCCTGCGTATAAATATCACCGGCAATCGGATATTGCCGCAGAACTTCTTTGAAGAGCCGGATACGTTCGGCCCGGTCGGCACTTTCGTTGGGGCCGCCATAGTTCGCAAAGCCAAAACCGCCCCATTCGCTGACAAGCAAAGGGACCTGGTGCCGATAAAAAAATGGATCACCCACTACCAGCGGAAAAGCCGCTACGCCTGTTAATTCGCCTGCGGTCAGCCGTTCGAGGAGGTTCCGCCAGTAAGCAAGGTCGGGCGTGTACAGGTGCGCTGTGAGAAGATCCGATTTCAGTAATCCTTCGTAAGAAACGTGCTGCCAGCCATCGTTATCAACGACCAGATACTGTGGATACGCGAGCTTCATGAAGTGGTACATATCCATAATATACTGCCGGGTTTCGGGGTTGCTGGCAATGTCCTGAGCGCCCCAGTCTTCGTTGTACAGGCTCCAGATGACAACCGATGGATGCGTACTGATCAGCGAAACCATGCGCAGCAGTTCGGCCTTGTGATTGTGGCGGCTCTTGGCCGTTGAACTATGTGGACTAGGGACTTCAACCCAAAGCATTAGCCCCAGTTTGTCGGCCAAGTTATAGATGCGGGGGTCGACCCCGGCAATGTGAACCCGAACCAGATTGCAGCCCAGTTCCTTCATGGAACGCATATGCTGCTGCATTTCTTCATACGTGGCCGTGCCGGGCTGGTAAAGAATCCCATCGAGGTAAATAGGCTCATTATTCAGGTACACGTGTCGGCCCCGCGCTTCTATTTTTCGTAACCCAAAACGAGTTTCGATCTGCGCAACGTAGCCGTCGGAGTCGATCAGCTGAGCAATGAGTTTATACCGGGTTGGCGACTCAGGCGACCAAAGCTCGGCTTTGTCGATGTCGAGAACTACCCGCTGCTGCTTTTGTCCTGCTTCGAGCCGCAACGGGAAATCCGACGTGGCCAACGTTTCGGATGAGCGCAGGTCTACGGCCTGAAGCCGCAGGGTGTAGTCACCGGGGTCATGAATGCGGGTCGTTACGCTAAACCGTACCAGTCGATTTTCTACCTCACTCACTACGCCCACCCGCGACCGGAGCCGGTTACGTTCGACCGTTTCCAGCCATACGCTCCGAACAGCGCCCGAATACGTCTGATACCAGATGCCTCCCCGCTTGTAAACGTGCGATTCCTGCTTGCCACGAGGAATTTCGGCATCCATCGTATCAGAAATACGTACCGTCAGCCGGTTGCTGGGGCGGAGATACTCTTCCGGTAACTCATAGGAAAACGAGGTGTATTCACCAAGATGAACCTCTTCATTTTCAATCGTATGCAGCGAATGACCATTCAGCCAGACGCGGGTTTCGTAGCCACAGGCGCCAAAGGTTAGCTGGATCATCGAGCGGGCTATAGACTCCGTCCGGTTGGGCAGCATAAACTCCCGTTCGTACCAGGCAACCACTTTATCCTGCCAGCCCAGGGGTGTCGATTGCCCTTTAGCCTGTGCCATATGGGCTTCGATGGAGCCGGGCCAGTGGGCCGTTCCTTCAAACGTATGTCCAACATACCACTGGTCATTCAAACCCCGGTCGTCGGGATCGAGCGAGAAACTCCAGTCGCCATCCAGTAATACGTAATTATTAGGTCGAAGAACTGCTCTTGGGAGTAAATTGGCGGGTTCCGCTTCTTGGTCCCGTTCGGGTCGGCTAGCCGAAAAACTGGCGTTAGGCTTTTTGGTTTCCATAAAATTCGTTTACTGGAAAGAAAACCAGTCGATGTTTGTATTGTTTCAATCAACGCTATAGCCTTACAAATCGTACGTAATACGTTGCGCTAATCGACAATTCAGCCAAGTCCCGGAAAGCTTTTCTGATAACTTCTAATGATTTTTGGGAGAGATCGTACCTGGCAGCAGGAAATACGCTGTATGAATTCTTCAAAGAGATAAGCAGAAGTAGGTTAAACGGCCAGTCCCCTTTATCATATGAATCGTTTTTGGGAAGCTATGCGTTCATGGACGTTGAGGGTATTGATCTGTGTAAGCGTTAGTCTGAGCTTGCTGACCTGCGTGGACCCTCTTGACTTATCGATCAACAGTTCTCTCAACGTATTAATTGTTGATTGCACCCTTACCGATAAAGCTGAGACTCAAGTCATTCAACTTAATCGATCTCAGTCCGATCGGCTCTCCGGTCGATTTGGGTATTTACCCGTCACCAGGGCCAACGTTCAGATCGTCGTTGATTCATCAGAGGTCGTGACGGCCCAGGAAACCACCGATGGCCGCTATCAGCTCCCTGCTGATTTCAAAGGGCAGGCTGGTCATGTTTACCAGCTCCGGTTTCGCTTATCGCACGGAACCCAATACGAGTCGACCCCGGAGCAACTACAGCCTGTGGCTCCCATAGAGCAAGTACGTGCCCTATTTAACCCTACCAGTTTAAGCGCCACCGAGCGTTTAAATAATGTCTATTCGGCGGCTCATGACTTCTATGTAGATTTTACCGACCCCGCAGATCAGGCCAACTATTACCGGTGGGACTGGATAGATTGGGAACGTCAGGAATGGTGCCGCAGTTGCAGTCAGGGACTCTACCAGATCAAGGATGCGCAGGGCAACTTAATTGAAGATTGTGTTACGTATAACTTTAATTCTTCCTTCGCGGCTACCTTTGATTACAATTGTCGAACGGCCTGTTGGGAAATTCTTTACAGTCATGATCTGACCGTATTCAAGGATCAATACAGCAATGGCAATCCCGTAAAAGCGCTGCTCGTTGGCCGCGTACCCCTCTATTCGAAAGAGCATTGCCTGGTTGAAATCAGACAAAGTTCACTCACCAAAACGGCTTACGAGTACTTTAACCGACTCAATGAGCAGACCCAGACTACGGGCGGAGTAGCGGGTGGTCAGCCTGCCCTGTTAATCGGTAACGTATATAATGTAGCCAGGATAAATGAAGCCGTAGTCGGTTATTTCACCGTATCCAGCGTTTCTTCGGTGCGGTACTGGTTAACCCGAAGTGATGCGACGGGCATTGCCCCAGGCTTATTTGTGGCGCTGAACGGGCATGGGCCGAACGATGAACCGCCATCCAGCCGGGATCGCCCGCCCCTGGCCGTTTGTGTAGCCAGTGATAGCCGAACGCCCAATAAGCCCGCAGGCTGGCAAGACTAATGTCTGTTGAATACCTGTTGCGTTTGTCGTGAAATCCTGCAATGCAGTTTGTTTAGCCCCTATTGTAATATCCTGTGTGCTTCCTCAGACCACGAAAGCCTTTGGTTGACCGAGGCTTTTTTTACATGCTCTGATTTTCTAATGCTTTAATATCGTTAGCAACCACCGATAGATCATTGTTGAATTGATGACCCCCGCTGGTCAGCAGGCGGACGGTTGCCTGTGGCAGATGTTGCGTATAAGTCGTCAGATGCCCGATGGGTACCACTTCATCATCCTGGCTCTGGTAGAGAAAAATGGGTACGTGCTTCGGTAGTTTACCCGCAAAATCTTCCTGCAGTTTGAACCCTTGTTTCCACGTTTCTTCACCATGCCAGAACGGTGTAGCGAGAAGAAAAAGCCCTGTTATCTTTTTTCGAATCTGTTTTTCCGATACATATTTCAACAGCATGGAAGCACCCAGTGAATGACCCACCAAAATAACGGCCCCTTTCCTTTTAGAAATTTCATGACCGATTTGCTTCTTCCGTCCCAAATCGGGTTCTGACTCATTGGGTAATAGCGGATAGTGCACCACGTAAGCTTCTCCTAAACGCTCCTGCAAAGAAGCTGCGAGTTTAGCATCAGCCGCGTAATCTTCTTCTCCTCCGCCATGAATAAAAACCACCCGTTTTTTCATACTACTGGAAGTTGGGTTGGAAAAGGTCACGACCTGCCTGTGGCTAAATCCAGAATCATTTTTGACGGGTTTCGTCCGTTTTTGTCCTTTCTGCAAAAGCTGTACACTTCTTCCTGAAACAGGCCATAAGGCACCCTGGAAAGCTTTGGGTACTGATCAGGTTGGCTCGTCTAAAAATTGACGTTGGCCTTTTTGATTTCTATACAATAAGTTAGAAACCAGCCGAAGTTTGTATTGTTTGGGCATGTTTGTGCCGTACTGGTTAGTATTGAACTACGAGAAACAATAAAAAGCCACCTATGCTTTGTGACCGCTGTATCGCAACACAAAGCATAGGTGGCTTTAACGTGGAGAGTACACGTAATACGTTGAATTTTAGCTTATGCAGACCGCGATAGTTCGCACAGCCGATGGTTATGGACTACTGTTTCTATTGGCTCTTGAAGACTTTGAGGGTTTGTGCCTGGTTCAAACTGCTCACCCGCAGCAGCAACACCCCCGCCGAAATCCCACTCACCGACAAGCGCTGCCGCTCCACCTCGGCCGCCTGCTCTACCTGCCGCTCACCAACTAGCTTGCCCGACCCATCCCGGAGTTGTAGCAACAGCGGCTGACCTTTGGCCCCCCAGATGTCCACCACCAGCTCCGAACCCACCACCGGATTGCCCTGAATTACCGCCCGCAGACTGACTAACTCCTCCAGAGCACCTTCGCGGGCATTGCCGCAACTGCCACTGCCATTACTGCAGAAAGCGGCAAAATTACCCCCACCGGGCAGGCCCGTATTGCCACTGATGTCGACGGTACGTCCGCAGAGCGCACTCAGGGAGTTGGGCAGACAGCCACTCAGTTTATTATTGTTGAGAAACAGCTGTTGCAGGTTGGTCAGCGAAGCCAGGCTGGCGGGGATGGAGCCAGTGAATTTGTTATTGTTCAGATAGAGCAGCACCAGACTGGAAAGCTGGGAGAAGCTGGCAGGAATAGCGCCAGTCAGCTGGTTTTTGCTCAGATACAGGGCTTTCAGCTGGCTCAGCATGGAATAGCCGTTGGGAATCGACCCGGTGAGCTGGTTGTTGCTCACATCCAGCAGCTGCAACTGGCTGAGTGCCGAGAGACTGGCAGGCAACGTACCACTAAAGGAATTGCCGTTCAGATAAAGCAGTTGCAACTCGGAGAGCGTAGCAATACTAGGTGGAATTGGTCCATTCAACTGGTTTTTGCTCAGATTGAGCACCCGCAATTTAGTGAGGGCCGCCAGACTGGTCAGTTGGGAGTGACTCAACTGATTGTTGAGATGGTTGTTAGGGAGTTGCAGGGCAATAACCCGCCCACTGGGGTTACAGGTAACGCCGTACCAGCCGCAGGGCGAACAGCCGCTGAGCCAGTTGGTATGATTGTCCCAGGTTGACCCGTGCGTATCATTGTAGAAATCGACCAGGGGCTGGTAGTCAGGATTGGTTGCATTAACCTGAACCGGGGTAGCGGCCGATGCGGATGCACCTGACGATGTGATGGTTAATGTGAAGGTCTGAGCTCCTGATCCATTTACCGTCAAACTCTGACTAAACGTAGCCGTAGTAGCCATGCCGGTCAGTATATTTCCTTTTCCGTTGGAAAGCGTATAGGAATACGGTGCACTGATGTTTCCTACGTTAGCTGTGAATTGAACTGGATATCCAGCACAGCTTGTTGATGGATTTGCTGTGAAGTTAGTCAGTGTGATGGTTTGAGAGAGCGTCGAACTGAGTTTTACGGCCCAGTAATCGTACCCGCCATGATATCCGGAAACATCGCCATCGCTAGAGCGGGTGTATCCAGCTACAACAATGCCTCCGTCTTCGCTGATCGCTATTGCATTACCACCATCAGCATTTGATCCTCCCAGTGCTTTTTGCCAGCGTAACTGACCGGTTCCATCCAGCCTGATTACCCAAAAATCACCGCTGCCATGATTTCCCGCTACGTCGCCATTGCTGGATTGCGTAAATCCGGTAACAGCGTAGTCGCCATTGGTGGTCTGAGTTACAGCGCTCGCTCTATCATTGCCCGAACCGCCGAACGCCTTCTGCCAGAGTAACTGACCGGTTCCACTCAGCTTGGTTATCCAGAAGTCGCTATCGCCGTGATTGCCGCTTACGTCGCCATCCGTAGAGATTGCATACCCCACTACCACATACCCACCATCTGCTGTTTTTGTGATGTTATCGGCCCCGTCGGAATCTGAGCCACCCAGGGCTTTCTGCCAGAGCAACTGGCCGGTTCCACTTAACTTGACTACCCAGGCATCATTGACACCATGAAATCCGGTAATATCTCCATCACCAGTTGAAACATATCCGACCACGACAATGCCGCCATCACTGGTGGTGGTTATTGCATTTCCCTGGTCTTCATCAGTTCCGCCTAGTGTTTTCTGCCAGAGCAAATTTCCCGATCCATCCAGCTTCACTATCCAGTAGTCGCCAAACCAGAACGACCAGTATTCCGAAGTAAGCACAGCACTGCCATGAGTGCCCGATACGTCACCGTCGTTGGAGTGTGTTGTTCCTCCTATTATAATACTACCATCGGCCGTTGTCGTTACGGATGAAGGGGTATCATCTGACGTACCGCCCAGGGTTTTTTGCCAGAGCAGATTCCCCGACCCGTCCAGCTTGATTACCCAGTAGTCTTCGTTAATGGTCTCGTTATTGTAATCAATGTATGTAGAGGATGTTGTAGAGCCAACTACCACAATGTTTCCATCGGGGGTCTCCGTTACAGCCCTGGCCCAATCATTCGGGTACATGAATAAAAAGTTAATGTACGGCCTTGCAAACGTTTTCTGCCAGACAAGTTGACCGGACCCGTTTAGCTTGACAACCCAAAAGTTTTGACTATTATCGACATTCGTAACATCTCCATCCGTGGAGTAGGTGTACCCTACCAATATATACCCGCCATCGGCGGTCTTTGTCATCGCACTTGAAAAATCATCTGAGGAGCCGCCCAGGGCTTTCTGCCAAAGTAATGTTGGTGCCTGAGCTACCGCCGACTGGTTCAAGCTTAGTGCCAGAATCAGTAAAAACAAGTAAACTAAACCTATTCGGGAATGAGCCAGCCGGCCCAGAATACGCTGACACAGCGTAGCTGACAAACGTAACGAATGTAACATGAGGGTAGAGGAAGTTAAGAGATGGAATAAGGATATTGATTAGATGTTAAAGCCAACTCAGATATGAATTATAATCCATATAAATAGAAGAGTTACTAAATGGCTCAATTGCCTTTTAGTGAGTTGATTAACAATTACATAGGGGTTAGGCTGATTGAATGATTGAATTGTTGGTTCTTATTCGATCATTCAATCACTCTATCATTCAACAATTCAATCATTAGCTAATGCTACCCGACCATTGGGTAGATGCCCGTATGTGAAGCCGGGTCGGAATCCGAACGGTACCGGGCTGGGGGTTTTTTGCTTTGTCTTCAATCAGATCAATCAATTGTTCGGCGGCTACCTGACCAATTTCCAGCGAGGGCTGCTCAACCGTACTCATCGGAGGAGCCAGTAGGTCGGCAACGGGCGTATTCGTAAACCCGATGAACGAAACGGTTTCGGGAATCGCTACGTTACGCATCTTCAACGCGGCCAGGCAGCCGATGGCCAGCCGGTCGCTGGCGGCAAAAAAAGCATCAGGCGATTGAGCCAGCAGATCGTCGATGATAGGGTCTACTTCATTACGCCCAAAACCAGCGTAACGGACCAGGCTTTCATCGTAAGGGATGTCGTACTTTTCCAGAGCCGCCCGGTAGCCAGCCAGTCGTTCCTGCATAATGGAAATGTAGGGGGGATGGTTATGTGGGCAATACGTCGTCGGCCCGTTTGAATCAGGTGTTCGGTAGCAGCAAAAGCACCTGCTACGTTGTCGGCTGTTACACCAGGAATATTGAGTTCAGAAGAAACGCGGTCAAACAACACAATCGGTAATTTCTTTTCCTGCAACAGCCGCAGATGCGATACGTCGGAGGTGCTGCTGGAAAGCGAAATAAGGAGTCCGTCCGCTTTTCGGGCTACCGCCTGCTGCACGGTCAGCATCTCCCGTTCGTAGGATTCGTGGCTTTGAAAAATGCTAACATGATAGCCCCGGTTATAAGCGATAGCTTCGATGCCGTTGATGACCTGTGAGAAGAAATTATTGGCAATCTGAGGGACGATGACGCTGATAACCCGGCTTCGATTTTCTTTCAGACTCAGGGCAATAGGATTCGGGCGATAGTTGAGCCGCTCGGCATATTCGGTAACTAAACGCTTGGTTTCAGGATTGATTTCATAACTATCCCGCAATGCTCTCGAAACGGTTGAGGTCGAAAGATTTAAGGCGCGGGCGATATCTTTTATGGTGATAGTCTCCAAGGAGGTATATTGGTAAAATACAAAATCAAACGGGCCTGTCAATCCTCACGAACAGAAGGGTAATTGAGAAAACAATGACTCATTTCGTGGGCGAAGGCGGCTAAAATAAAACCCGGCAACGTTCCCGATAACGTTTGCGTGAATAAATATCTCCAAAAGCTTCAATATAAAAAATAGCCTATTTAATCTTACTGTATCAATTCGCCATTCAGGGCTAAAATTGACCCTCTTTTTATCTGTAAAAAAACAAATTTTTTCGACGTAACGAGCACCCTGGGCGTCAGCCCGCATCTGTCGATTATCGCAAAAGAAAAGCCACTACTCGCACATAAATTATGAATTCGCTATCCGTTCAATCGCTCCCGCTTCTTCAGCCACGAACTGACGTCAGTTTGCCAACCGAATTATCCCTGCGAGACCTGCCCGAGCGGGTATTGCAGTTTGGCACCGGCGTTTTGTTACGTGGCCTGCCCAATTTTCTGATCGACCAGGCGAACCGGCAGGGTATTTTCAACGGACGGGTTGTGGTGGTTAAATCGACGGATGGGGGTGATATGAGTGCATTCAGCCGGCAGGATAACCTGTATACGGTATGCATTCGGGGCGTTGAGAACCGCCAGCTGGTCGAGCAGAACGTAGTGTGTTCGCCCATTAGCCGGGTATTGTCGGCCAAACAGCAGTGGGAATCGATACTAGAGGTCGCAACAAGCCCTGAGCTGCAGGTTGTTATTTCCAATACAACGGAAGTGGGGATTCAATTGGTCGAAGATGATGTCCGGCAGGCGCCCCCTGTTTCATTCCCAGGAAAATTACTGGCCGTTCTGTATGCTCGGTATCAGGCTTTCGAGGGCGATCCCACTAAAGGATTAGTGATCGTTCCGACTGAACTCATTCCGAATAATGGTACCAAACTCGAAGCGATTTTGCTGGAACTGGCCCACCTCAACGGGCTGGAAAGTGAGTTTATCGACTGGCTCGAAACGGCCAATACATGCTGTAACTCGCTGGTAGATCGCATTGTCCCCGGCCGACCCGATGCTGCAACCCAGCAAACGCTGACCGAGCAACTGGATTACAAAGACGAGCTGTTGACGATTTCAGAGTCTTACCTGTTATGGGCGATTGAAGGCGATGAACGCGTTCGGCAGGTGCTGTCGTTTCATCAGATCAGCGAGAATGTCATCATTAGGCCAAACATCGATCAGTTCCGGGAATTGAAACTGCGCTTACTGAATGGTACGCACACGCTCAGTTGCGGACTGGCCTTTCTGTGTGGGTTCAATACGGTTCGTGAAGCTATGGAAGATGATCGGATGGCGGCTTTCATCAGCAGTGTGATGCTGGGTGAATTAATTCCCGGAATTCCGTACAACGTAGACGAGAAAACGGCTCAGCGTTTTGGTTTTCAGGTACTTGATCGTTTTCGGAATCCATTTATCGAACATCGCTGGCTAGCCATCACCATGCAGTATACGGCGAAAATGCAGATGCGGAACGTACCGACGCTGCTCCACTACTATAAAACATTGGGTGTTACGCCCCGCTATATTTCCCTGGGATTTGCGGCTTACCTGCTGTTTATGCGGGCTACCACTCAGGAGGATGGGGTTTGGTATGGCGAACGCGACGGCGAAACGTACCCGATCAATGACCCGCAGGCGGGCTATTTCGCCGATCTCTGGGATCGCCTGACTCCGCAGGAACTTACCTCAGCCGTGTTGAAAAATACAGCCCTTTGGGGACATGATCTTAGCCAATTGCCGGGCTTTGCCGATTCTGTGGCAACGTATCTGAGCCAACTAATCGAAAACGGCGTACAGGCTACGATCTCCACTCAATTCGATCATTACGAAGTAGTAATAAAATGACACAGAACGTATTGAAAATACATCCCGATGATTCTGTACTGGTAGCCCTGGCCGATTTGCAGGCTGGCGATCAGGTACAGTGGGAAGGCGTAACACTGCTCGTAACGGAAGCCGTTCCGGCGAAACATAAACTGGCCATTCGGAATTTCGCACCGGGCGATCCCATTACCATGTACGGGGTGCTGGTTGGTAAAGCTAAACAGGCGATTCCGATGGGGGCGGCTGACAACGTTTAATGTACAGCATGCTACCAACAGTTATGATCTGCACGGATCATCCTACCAGTGGACACCCCCTGCCGTCGATCGCTGGAAAAACCAGACGTTTTTAGGGTACCATCGGTCGGATGGCCGCGTCGGAACGGCCAACTACTGGCTCGTCGTGCCGCTCGTGTTCTGCGAAAACCGGAACATTCAGGTTCTGGAAGAAGCCCTTATCAACGATCTGGGTTATGCACGGCGGCATACGTATCAAAATCAGACGCAGGAACTGATGGCGCTGGTGCAGGCCGGACGGACGGTTGAAGAGGTTTTGCAGGCCGATCTGGACCAGACGGCTCAATCCTTTGGAAACCTGGATCGCAAGCCGCTCCGTTTATTTCCAAACGTCGATGGAGTGAAATTCTTGGCGCACGAAGGTGGCTGTGGGGGGACGCGGCAGGATGCACAGGCGCTCTGTGGTCTGCTGGCGGGCTACATCACGCATCCTAACGTAGCGGGTGCTACGGTACTTAGCCTGGGTTGCCAGAACGCGCAGGTCGGTATGTTGCAGGACGAAATTCGTAAACGCAGTCCAGCGTTTGATAAACCCCTGTTTGTGCTTGAACAGCAGACAGTTGGTACGGAAGAATCGCTCATAAGTCTGGCGCTTCGGCAAACGTTCGCTGGTCTGATGCAGGCCAACGCCTGTAGTCGGCAACCGGCTCCGCTAAGTAAGCTGACCATCGGGCTGGAATGCGGTGGGTCGGACGGCTTTTCCGGCATTTCGGCTAACCCGGCGGTGGGGCATGCATCGGATTTACTGGTGGCGCTGGGCGGTACGGTGATTCTGTCGGAATTCCCCGAACTCTGTGGGGTTGAACAGGAACTCTGCGATCGCAGTGTCGATGCCGAAACGGCCAATCGGTTTCGGGAACTAATGAACACCTACGCCCAACGGGCGAAAGAAGCTGGTTCGGGTTTCGACATGAACCCTTCGCCTGGTAATATCCGCGATGGCCTGATTACCGATGCCATGAAGTCGGCAGGAGCCTCAAAGAAGGGTGGTACGTCCCCCGTCGTGGCCGTGCTTGACTACCCCGAACTGGTTACGCAACCTGGTCTGAATCTGCTCTGTACACCGGGCAACGACGTTGAATCGACAACCGCAGAAGTCGGTTCAGGCGCTACGGTCGTGCTCTTTACTACCGGCCTGGGTACGCCCACCGGAAACCCAATTGCTCCTGTGGTTAAAATCGCAAGCAATACGGCCTTAGCCAATCGAATGCCCGATATTATCGACATAAATACGGGCACGGTAATCGACGGCCACGAAACCATCGAGCAGGCTGGCGAACGACTGCTTGACCAGATCATCCGTGTAGCGAGCGGCACCGTCGAAGTAGCCGCCGTCCGTCACGGACAAGATGATTTCATTCCCTGGAAACGGGGAGTTTCCCTTTAGAATGATTGAGTTGTTGAATGATTGAATTATTGTTTCTTATTCAATCATTCAACAACTCAATCATTCAACAACTCAATCATTATCAATGAAAAAGCCCTTTCTGAACGACGACTTTCTGCTGCAAACCGAATCGGCCCGGCAGCTCTATCATTCGTTTGCCAAGCCGATGCCCATCATCGACTATCACTGCCATCTGCCACCCGATCAGATTGCCGAGGACCGAACGTTTGAAAACCTGACGCAAATCTGGCTGTATGGCGACCACTACAAATGGCGGGCCATGCGGACCAATGGCGTTGATGAGAGCTATTGTACGGGCAATCAGTCTGATTTTGCCAAGTTTCAGAAATGGGCGGAAACGGTGCCTTATACCGTTCGGAACCCGCTTTACCACTGGACACACCTGGAATTGCAGCGGTATTTTGGCATTACCGAAACGCTCAACGGACAGAGCGCCCGACGTATTTATGACGCCTGCACCGAACAACTGCAAACGCCGGATTTTTCGGTTCGGAACCTACTCCGTCGGATGAACGTAGAGACGGTTTGTACCACCGATGATCCGGTCGATTCACTGGAGTATCACCAGAAACTGGCGGATTCGGGTTTTGAAATCAGCGTATTGCCCGCTTTCCGTCCTGATAAAGCAATGGCCGTGGAGGATACAACGACCTTCAATCAATACCTGTCGCGCCTGGAATCAGCCAGCAACGTATCGATTGCCGATTTTGATGATTTTCTAACCGCCTTACGTCAGCGTCACGATTATTTTGCGGCTATGGGGTGCAAGCTCTCCGACCACGGGCTGGAACAGATTTATGCGGAGGAGTACACGGAGGCAGCGATTCAGGCGATTTTCGACAAAATTCGTTCCGGAAGTACGCTCAGCGGAGCCGAAGTGCTTACCTTCAAATCAGCCATGCTTGTTTATTTTGCCGAGATGGACTGGGAAAAAGGATGGACTCAACAGTTTCACTTAGGAGCGCTACGGAATAACAACTCCCGGATGCTACGTCAGCTTGGACCCGATACGGGCTGGGATAGTATCGGCGACTTTTCGCAGGCACGTGCACTGGCCCGCTTCCTCGACCGGCTCGACACAACGGATAAACTGGCAAAAACGATTTTATACAACCTGAATCCCGCCGATAATGAGTTGCTGGCAACCATGATTGGTAATTTCAATGACGGTTCGGTAGCGGGTAAAATCCAGTTTGGCTCGGGCTGGTGGTTTTTAGATCAGAAAGAGGGTATGGAACGGCAGATAAATGCTCTTTCCAATATGGGTTTGCTGAGCCGCTTTGTGGGGATGCTTACAGATTCGCGCTCGTTTTTGAGCTATCCGCGCCACGAATATTTTCGCCGGATTCTTTGCAATCTGTTTGGCAATGACATTGAAAATGGTGAACTGCCGGATGACATTGACTGGATGGGAAACGTTGTACAGAACGTGTGTTACGGCAACGCCAAAACGTATTTTGGATTTAGCAGCAAGCCCCTGGAACTTGCGGTTTGATTCACTCTGTCGTGGTGTCGGGTTTGAGAACCCTACATTGGAATCAGCCTTGAGTGTCAGGTTTGAGAACCCAACACCACCCTAAAGAGACCTTTTTACACGGAGGTTCTAGCCCCGTTCAGGGGGTTGGGAGTGTTCTCGGACAGGCAAATGTTCAGGAACTTGATCTTTTAAGAAGTATATGAATAGAGTTTGTTGTTTCGGTGAGCTATTATTACGGTTTTCGCCCGTAGCGGGTGGCGAATGGATTCGGCAGGCAGCCATGCCCGTATTTGTCGGTGGGGCGGAACTGAACGTAGCAACTGCATTGTCGAAATGGGGAGTACCAGTCAAATACAGTACGGTACTGCCCGAAAACGCCCTGACCGACGATATTGTCGGATACATTATCGAAAAAGGAATTGACCCGTCGGGTATTGTTCGCTTTGGGCAACGCATTGGTACATATTATCTGCCCCAGGGAAGCGATTTGAAACATGCGGGCGTCATCTACGACCGCGCGCATTCTGGCTTTTCTGAACTGACAGCGGGCAAAGTCGACTGGGAGGCTGTGTTGCAGGGAACAGGCTGGCTGCATGTAAGTGCCATTAGTCCGGCCCTGAGTGCAGAGGTAGCGGCTGCGTGTCGGGAGTTGCTGGCTGTGGCTTCGGCAAAAGGCATTACGGTATCCATGGACCTGAATCACCGGGCCCGGCTCTGGCAGTATGGAATGGACCCGACCGAAGTTATGCCCGGTCTGGTTGAGTATTGCGACGTAGTGATGGGAAATATCTGGGCGGCCAATGCCTTGCTGGGCATTCCGGTCGATGAGGCTATTCACGCGAAAGGAAAACCCGCCGACTATCTGGCGCATGCGCTGGCTACTTCGGAAGCCATTCAGGCCCGTTTTCCGCGGTGTACCGTTGTTGCCAATACGTTTCGGTTCGACGCGCCACCGTCCGGGCTTCGGTATTATACCACGCTCTACACCGGTGGTCGGCAGTACGTATCGCCTGAATTTGTAACGGAGTCAGTCGTTGACCGGGTAGGGAGTGGCGATTGTTTTATGGCCGGTTTACTCTATGGGTTGTATAACCAGCATGCACCACAGGCTATCGTCAATTTCGCAGCTGCCGCAGCTTTCGGTAAATTGCAGGAAATCGGCGATGCTACCGGACAATCCGTCGCTGACATTACAGGGCGGGTACATACACTGACTAGAGTAGATTCTATGGATTCCGTTGATTCTTTAGATTCAGTGTAGTGCTTTGTTTCAGTAGCAGCTGTCGAATCAATAGAATCAGTTTAACCTAATTCCTATGGCATTATTTTCATCCGAACAAATCATCGATTTAGTTTCCAGTCATCCAATTGTTCCCGTCTTTTACCATCCAGATGCCGGGCAGGCTCAGGCCATTGTGCAGGCTTGTTACGACGGTGGACTGCGCGTTTTTGAGTTTACCAACCGGGGCACCCAGGCGTTGTCTGTATTTACGCAACTGGTTCGGTACGTTCGGGAGAACTGCCCCGAAATGGCCATTGGTATCGGGACAATTCTGACGCCTGAGGATGCGGCCACTTTTCTGGATGCCGGGGCCGACTTTGTTGTGCAGCCCGTAACGATTGCCGCGGTAGGAGACGTTTGTCGGGAGCGGGGTGTCCCCTGGATGCCGGCCGGTTCGACCCTCAATGAAATCTACCAGGCTACGTTGCTGGGGGCCGATATCGTGAAAGTGTTTCCGGGTAACGTAGTTGGGCCCGATTTTATCAAAGCCATCAAAGGCCCGATGCCTTTTCTGAAACTCATGGTAACAGGGGGTGTTGAGCCTACCATCGACAGTTTGTCATCCTGGTTCCGGGCAGGGGTAACAGCTGTGGGCATTGGTTCGCAACTGTTTTCGGGCCAGACGGCCGATCCCGCTGTGTTGCGTGAACGTGTGGCGGCTCTGGTTCAGATGGTAACACCCTTTATTCCTCAACCCGCATGACAAAATCCGTTGGAAGTTACCGCTGGACAATTGTAGCCCTGCTATTCTTTGCCACTACGATCAATTACCTCGATCGGCAGGTTGTTGGACTTTTGAAGCCCACGCTGGAGAAAGAGTTTAACTGGTCGGAGCTGGATTATAGCCGGATTGTACAGGTTTTTTCGGCCGCCTATGCGCTGGGTCTGCTAGTGTTCGGTCGCGTGATCGACCGCATCGGTACCAAAATGGGCTACACCATCGCCATCATCTTCTGGAGTCTGGCGGCAATGGGCCATGCGCTGGCAACCAGTACGCTGGGGTTCATCTTTGCCCGAATCGGGCTGGGATTGGGCGAAGCGGGTAACTTTCCGGCAGCCATCAAAACCGTAGCAGAATGGTTTCCGAAGAAGGAACGGGCATTGGCAACGGGTATTTTTAATTCCGGAGCAAACATTGGTGCGGTGGTAGCGCCTATACTGGTACCCTGGATTCTGGGTGTGTACGGCTGGGAGATGGCCTTTATTGTAACCGGGGCCGTTGGCTTTATCTGGCTGATTTTCTGGTATGTAGGTTACGAAATTCCCGCCAAGCAGGCTAAGCTCTCGAAAGCCGAGTTCGATTATATCCACAGCGATAACGAAACTACCCCCGACGACGTAGCGGATCATGGCAAACCCGTCTCGTGGGGGCTGCTGCTGAGCAAACGGCAGACCTGGTCATTCGTGTTTGGCAAGATGCTGACCGATCCGATCTGGTGGTTTTTCCTGTTCTGGCTGCAGGATTATTTCTCGACTACGTTCCACCTCGACACCAAAAAACCCAACCTGTATCTGGCTGTTCTCTACACACTGGTCAGCATTGGCAGCATCGGGGGTGGGTACCTGTCGTCGGCGCTGATCAGCCGTGGCTGGAGTGTCTGGAAAGCGCGTAAAACTTCCATGCTGATTTTTGCGCTGCTGGTCATTCCGGTTATTGCCGTACGGTTCGGACCGGGTATCTGGACCGCCGTTGCCCTGATCGGTCTGGCAGGGGCCGCTCACCAGGCCTGGAGTGCAAATATTTTTACAACGGCTTCCGATATGTTTCCCAAGCGGGCGGTTAGCTCGGTGGTGGGTATCGGCAGCATGGCCGGTTCCGTCGGCGGAATTATTTTCCCTGAAATCGTGGGCCGTATTCTGGATAGCTACAAAAAAGCGGGCGACGTACAGAGCGGTTATGGCATCATCTTTCTGATGTGTGGCTCCGCTTATCTGCTGGCCTGGCTGATCATGCACTTCCTTACCCCTAAAATGCAGCCCGTTCAACTCGAAACGCCCGAGTCGGAACCGGTAGCGTAACAAGGTTTCGGTTCAACGTATCATGATACGTTGAACCGAAACCAGCAGTATTACTTAAAATCAACCTCGATAAAACATACAGGTAATCTCCGTCCTATTCATAATCCTATATAATCGGTAAACTATCTATTTTATATTAAATCTTCTCAAAAACCATGGACGTTCAACAAATGGAAATCACAGCTTCGCATCCGTTAGCCTTACCCGTCGGCGTAACCCTCGACCGGTACATCATGAATCGGCAAACGGCGTTTCCGTACGCTACGGGCGAGTTGTCGCAGTTGCTGCGCGATATTGCACTGGCCGGAAAAATCATTCACCGCGAAGTGAACCGCGCTGGTCTGATCGATCTGACGGGGGGTATGGGTATCCAGAACGTGCAGGGAGAAAGTCAGCAGAAGCTGGACATGATCGCGAATATCCGCTTTTGCCGCGCCCTGAAAAATGGGGGAGAAGCCTGCGCAATCATTTCAGAAGAGGACGAAGATATCATTTTTACCGGCAATAACCAGGGCAAGTACGTAGTGGCCATCGACCCGCTGGATGGTTCGTCAAACATCGATGTGAACGTATCCATAGGTACTATATTTTCTATTTATCGGCGCGTAACGCCCATCGGTTCAGAGCCTTCGCTAGCCGATTTTTTGCAGGGGGGACGTCGTCAGGTAGCTGCCGGATATATTCTTTATGGGTCATCGACCATCCTTGTGTATACGACCGGGCATAGTGCCAACGGTTTTACGTACGATTCGTCGCTGGGCGAATTTATTCTATCCCATCCCGATATTCACAGCCCGGCAAATGGCCAGATTTATTCCTGCAATGACGGGAATGTGGACAGCTACGAGCAGGGGATACAGAACTACCTGACCGACTGCCGGTCGAAGCAATACACGGCCCGTTATATCGGCTCGCTCGTGGGCGATTTCCACCGCAACCTGCTAAAAGGGGGTATTTATCTGTACCCGCCCACAAAAAAGAATCCTGACGGTAAACTGCGGCTCTTGTATGAAGCCTTCCCATTGGCGTTTCTGGCCGAAAAAGCGGGTTGTCTGGCCTCATCGGGGCATCAGTCGGTGCTGGATATCCGGCCAACCAGTTTACACCAGCGTACACCGCTTTACATCGGATCGCCGGTTATGGTTGAGAAGCTGGTTGGTTTGCTGCAATAAGCTGGCGGTTGAGCGTACCGGAGCACCCGCACCAGTACGCTCAGTACGTAACAGGATGGGTCATCATTACCCCTTCAGGTATTCTGAGGGGGTTTTCTGGTAAAACTCCCGAAACACTTTGGTGAAATAAGACGGCGATTCAAAGCCCACCATATACGCCGTTTCGGACATGTTGTGGCCGAGCCGCAATAAGTCGACAGCTTTGCGAAGCCGGTACTGCCGGATAAGTTCGTTGGGCGATAGCTGCGTGAGGGTGTGTAGTTTGGAGTAAAGCGTTTTACGGCTCATGGCCAACTGGTCGGCCAGCCATTCTACACTGAGCGACGAGTCGTCCAGATGGTCATCGACGAGTTGGTAGAACCGGCGAAGAAACTGGTTCTGAACCGTATCAAGCGGTGCGGGTGTGTCGGGTTGGGCGAGCTGCTGCTGGTATTGATCCCGTAGTTTTTGCTGGCGATCCAATAGATTCCGCAGGCGCAACCGTAGTTCACCCATGTGAAATGGCTTGGTGATGTAGTCGTCAGCCCCGTATTCAAAGCCTTTCAGTCGACTACCCTGTTCGACACTAGCCGTAAGCAGGATCACCGCAATGTGGTCGGTAGCAGGATCGGTCTTTATGTGCTCAATAAGCGAATAGCCATCCATGCGGGGCATCATCAGGTCGGAGATGATCACATCGGGTAACTCTTCTTTGGCCAGGATCAGCCCTTCGTACCCATTGGCTGCCGACCGGATGCGGTAGGTTGTTGCCAGTTCGGCCACCATAAACTCGCGCATCTCGGGATTGTCTTCCACAACGAGTATCAAGGGGGTAGTGGCGGGCAGGCCCGATTCTGTGCCGACCGTTCCGTTAATCAAAATGGGCGTATCGATGATCAGGGTAGGGGCCAGTTCCGATTCGACTTCGGCGTATGTGCTCGCCAATGATACCGGAATTTCCACCGTAAAGTGCGTACCCGTTTCCTCATTCGTTTGACTCTGTACCCGAATCGAGCCGCCCAGTCGAGTGGTCAGTTCATGCACCAGCGCCAGGCCAATACCCGAACCCTCGTACGACCGTGTGCGTGAGTTCTCAACCTGGTAGAACCGGTTGAAAATATGGGGTAATTTATCCGCTGGAATGCCCATTCCCGTGTCTTTTACGGCCAGATGGGCGGCTGTGGACGACTGTACGAGGCTAACGGTAATTTCCCCGGTCTCCGTAAACTTGATCGCGTTCGACAGTAAGTTATACAGGATTTTTTCCCATTTACCCGCATCGAACACGTAGTTTCCGGATGGCATGTCCGTTTGATACGTCAAAGCGAGCTGCTTGATTTCAGTAGAAGGCCGGAACAGGTCCACAATTTGCCCAACGAAGTTTGGTAAGTCGCCCACTTCATTGACAAGGTCCATTTTTTGGGCCTCCAGCTTGTTGATATCCAGCAACTGATTGATTAGCCGGAGCAGTTGCCGGGCATTCCGTCGGACTATGGTCAACTGTTGCTGATAAGGAGCGGGCAGGTCGGAGGCTTCCAGCAACTTGTCAACTGGCGAAACGATGAGCGTGAGGGGGGTTCGAAGTTCGTGGGTGATGTTGGTGAAAAAGCGGGTTTTCATCTCATCGACCGCTTTCAGCTCGAGCGTTTCCCGTAACTGATTTACGTGCCGGATCGTTTTGTCGAGGGTTGCTTCCAGATCCTTGAAATTGACGGGTTTGGTCAGAAAATCAAAAGCTCCCCGGTTCATAGCCGTACGGATGTTGTTCATGTCCCCATAAGCCGTAACCATCACGGTACGGACAATTGGGTTAACTTCCGGAAGCCTGGCCAGTAAAGTCAGCCCATCCATGCCGGGCATGTTGATGTCGCTGAGTACGACATCGATATCAGGTTGTTGCTCAAGAACGGTCAGCGCTTCCTTACCATCGCGGACGTAAATAAATTCGTATGTATTCGTTTGTATCTGCCGTCGGAAAATCTGTTTAAAAAGGGCTTCCAGATCATCCTCATCATCCACCAGTAGAATTTTTGTTTTCATCCCGATCCGGACTTGCTTCATTAAAATTTACCCAACAAAATTAGTGGAGTAACTGAGCAAATCAAGACAATTAGCGACTAGATAACCGCCTTTGACTGACCAATTTCTGCGCTTGCTTCTCTGGCTGATCGGATGGACCAGCTAAAGCGAGTTGCCATATAAAATAAAAACAGAGTAATCCATAGGCAGCAAACATCTAATGCTATTGTAAACAGTATACCAACTTTCGGGAAAGCCTGGTCTATGGCCTGATAAAGGTCCGGCATGTAAATCCGTGGCAGTAAAGGAGTTAAGAGCATTGCGGCAAGCAGCGGGATAGCGATAACTTTTTTCATGACTGATACGTGTAGAGAAACAAAGCCAGGCCGTTGTCGACACTGGCTTTGAAAAGAGGAAGGTTGTGGTATTCGAGCTGTGGTGTGGAATATCCGTTTGCAAAGGATTATTCAAAGGTCTATGGATTTACATGTGTGGCTTAGTTCATTTGGGTAAAAAACTATCACATTTGGGAAGTGACAACAATACGAAGAAGCAGAAGTCCGTTTAATAAACTTGCAAAACGGGTTCGACCACCTCAACGAGCGCATTCGTGATGGTTTCCCAAGTCCCATTGGGGTGGCGAAAGGCATAACGGGCTGTTCCTCGCCCCGCCGTATACTGAATCAATACGTCCTTTACGTTAACCGGGTTAGGTGGCGTAATGCCCTGAAACACATGCCCGGTAAGTTTGATGGTCGTCTCTACGTCGAGCCCAGATCCGATTTCGGTCAATCGGCCAGAAAGAAACGTGAAAATCTTTGCGGTGGGATAGATGCCGTGCGTAATGGTTCCTGTTCCGGTAACCATGCCATTCAGGACCCACGTGCCGAGGGTCATTGTAAACAAGGGGGCACCGAACTTATTTCCCCCGACCTTTAGTGAAATATAGTCCTCGTTCATTTTTTGGGTTAGCTAAGAGGTTTTTGTTATCCGCTTCGGACGTAACAAAGGTCTATAGTCCCGCCGGTTTGCCTTGTTTCATTTGAGTCGATAAATAGCAAGTTTGGGAAGCACAGGGCACTAAACAGCAATGGCACCTTCTATTACCCTGGTAGAAGGTGCCATTGCTGTTTAGTGCCCTGGCTAATGGAAAAAATGTCTGCGTTTAGTTTTGTGTAATAGCCACCTGCCAGCCCGCATAGGCATTCGTTACGGCCGAACGCTCTCCGGCCGGATTGACCGTGAGCTTACCCGCATTTAAGACATGCAAATGATCCAGATCTTTATACATACCCGTTTTTAACCCAGCCAGATAAGCGGCTCCCAACGCCGATACGTCGGGCATGGCGCGGTTGACGACGGCTTTGCCAAGGAGATCGGCCAGAAATTGGACAACAAAGCCGTTGGCACTGATGCCACCGTTTACCATTAACTCTGCCAGCGGAATTCCCGTATCCTGTTCCATCGCCACGATGACATCCTTGATCTGATACGGAATGGACTCCAGCGCTGCCCGGACAATGTGATTTTTGGTCGAACCAAACGTCAGCCCCGAAATCGATGCCTTGCGAGACATTTGCCAGTGAGGAGCGCCCAAACCGCTAAAGGCCGGTATGATATACACGCCCCCATTGTCGGGAACGGCCGTTGCCATTGCTTCTGTTTCGCGACTTTCGGCGAATAAGCCCAGGCTGTTCTTCAGCCATTCGATGGTGGCACCACAGGTGACAATTACGCCCTCCAGCGCATAATCCACCCGGTTCTCCGTACTCCAGCAAATCGTTGTGACCATACCGTGCTGCGACGTAGTGAGCGTTTCGCCAATGTTCATGATGATGGAACAACCCGTACCCAATGTCGCTTTGGCGGTGCCAGATGTAAAACAACCCTCGCCAAACGATGCCGCATGTGAATCGCCGATCAGACTGGTAATGGGCAGAATATGATCGAACAAACCGTTGAAATTCGATTCACCAAACGAATACGAAGAAGGTTTGGGCTCGGGCAGATTTAATCTGGACAAGCCGAATGCAGCCAGTAATTCCTGATCCCAGCTCAGCGTACTGAGGTTGAAAAACAGGGTTCGGGATGCGTTGGTATAATCGGTCAGGTATCGCTTGCCGTTCGATAATTTATAGAGCAGCCACGTATCGACTGTTCCGAAATACGCTGTTCCCGCGTCAATCGCCTGGCGGACCTTTTCGTTGTTTTCATACAGCCAGATCAGCTTGGTTCCTGAAAAATAAGGGTCGATGAAGAGGCCGGTTTTCGACTGAATTGTCTCCTCAAGTCCTTCCGCTTTCAGCCGTTCGCAAACACCGATCGACCGCTTGCATTGCCAGACGATAGCGTTGTGAAGGGGTACGCCCGTTTCATCCCAAACCACGAATGTTTCGCGCTGGTTGGAGATCCCGCAGGCGCTTACCGCCTTGAGGTTTCCACCCTCGGCCGCGAACGTTCCGATGCATTTGCCTACGGATGTCAGTACGTTTCGGAATATCTCTTCCGGGTCCTGTTCGACGTAGCCATCGCCAAAATAATTTGTAATCAGCGGCTCCGAAGCGCGGGCAACAACGCGCCCTTCGCCATCAAACAGAAGGGTTTTGGTGCTGCTGGTGCCCTGATCAATGGCCAGAATGTAGGAATTGGTCATAGTATTAATGTCATTTTCTGTTATTTCTACGTCAGGAAAAAGGACAGAAAATTATTCACTCTTCGAATTTGATTTATCGATAATTACGGCCAGCAGAATGACGAAGCCTTTGACGACCTGCTGCCAGAAGGGCGATACGTTCAGCAATACCAACCCGTTGTTCAGTACACCAATGATGATGGCTCCCTGCACCGTTCCCAGAATGCTGCCGCGTCCACCGGAAAGCGACGTACCGCCAATAACCACGGCCGCAATGGAATCCAGTTCGTAGCTCGTGCCCGCGTTAGGCTGGGCCGAATCCAGCCGTGACGTAACGAGCAGTCCGCCAACGGCCGCCAATCCACCCGCAATGGTGTACACTGCCATTTTTATTTTGTTGATGTTTACGCCCGAGAGCCGGGCTGCACTTTCGCTGCCGCCAATGGCGTAGATATACCGGCCCAGCCGGGTTTTATTCGTGATCAGCACCGCAATGGCGACAATAACCCCGGACAGCCAAACGGGTAGCGGAATACCCAGAAACCAGCCCGTTCCCAGGAAGGTAAACGAATCGCCGAGGCCGGTAATGGGAAACCCTTCTGTCCAGAGCATGGTAAGTCCACGGGCAATGGTCAGCATGGCGAGCGTAGCCACAAACGGGGGCAGTTTGAAACGGGTAATGGCCCAGCCATTAAACCAGCCCAGCCCAGAGCCTGTAATCAAGCCTGCCAACGTAGCGCCCAGCAAGGTGAAGCCAATGTACAGATTGGCCGATGGCAACTGAATACCGTTACGTAGCAAACCCGCTGTGATGGCACCCGATAACGCCAGTACCGACCCCACTGACAAATCGATGCCCGCCGTTAGCACGACGAGGGTCATGCCCGTAGAGATACAGACGTTCACCGAGATCTGCCGCAGTACGTTCCAGAAGTTGGCGACCGTCAGGAATTTGTCGGACATAAGGCTGATGCCCAGACAAAGAATAAACAGGGCAATCAGGGATTGGAATCTCGTCAGAAAAGGTCGGTAAGATGTTGCGGTCAGTTGCATATCTATAATGAGCGAAGGAGTGAAGGAGTGAAGGAGTGAAGGAGTGAAGGAGTGAAAGAACGAAACCATTTTACGGCAGCTTACCGCTCTTTCTCTCTTTTGCTCATTCGCTCATTGATTTTGGTATTGCGGCTTTCAGGATCGAATCTTCCGAGGCATCCTGCACAGCCATTTGGGCGGTTAATACCCCTTCGCTCATGACTAGCACCCGGTCTGAAATCGCCAGGATTTCGGGGAGTTCTGACGAGACGACGAGAATGCCCATGCCTTCATCGGCCAGTTGCAGAATGAGTTTATAAATTTCGTTTTTGGCGTTTACGTCAATACCGCGAGTCGGCTCATCGAGCATAAGCAGCTTCGGGTGCGTCGCCAGCCATTTTGAGAGTACGATTTTCTGCTGATTGCCACCGCTCAGGTTTTTGGCCGCCTGCTTTTCCGACGGCGTTTTGATCCGCAGATCAGCGATGTATTTTTTGGCCAGCGTCGATTCTTTGGCCCGATTCAAGAAACCCGCCTGTTCAATGTTTTCCAGTGCCGTCAGGCTGATGTTGGTCTGAACATCCATGCCCAGCACCAGCCCGTCTTTTTTGCGGTCTTCGGGCACCAGCGCCAAACCGGACTTGATGGCTTCGATAGGGGCTTTTAGGGTAACCGTCTGGCCGTCGAGGCTGACCGTACCGCTGCAGCGTTTCGGATGCAGGCCAAATAGAGTTTCCAGCAACTCCGTCCGTCCAGCCCCCATCAACCCGAAAAGCCCCACAATTTCTCCCCGGCCGACAGTGAACGATAGGTTTTTGAGCTGATTCTCTTTCAGCCGAACGGGGTGCGTCAGACACAGATTTTCGACCGACAGGAGTGGAGCATGTTCTCGCCCATTCAACTTTCGCCGTATGCTGGTGATGTCCCGCCCAACCATTTTGCGAATGAGTGTATCATGGTCAATACCGAGCATCGTTCCGGATTCAATGGACTTTCCGTCCCGCAAAACAACGTAACGATCAGCGATGGTGAACAACTCATCGAGCTTATGCGAGATGTACACAATGGCCTTGTTTTCCCGGCGCAGGTCGTTGATAATGTCAAACAACACCGCCACTTCACTTTCCGTAATGGCCGAAGTGGGTTCATCCATAATAATCACCTCCGACTCGACCAGTAAGGCTTTAGCGATCTCAACGACCTGCTGCTGACCAACTTTCAGCTTGGCCACTAACGTATCGGGCTCGATGGGTAGTTTGAGCTTTTCGAGCAGTTCGCGGGTTTTGCTGCGCATCGCCTTTCGGTCGAGTGTGCCCCAGCGCGTAGTGATTTCGCGGCCCAGAAAAATGTTTTCAGCAATGCTCAGATACGGAATCAGGTTCAATTCCTGATGAATGATAGCAATGCCGCATGCCTGCGCGTCACGGATGGAGTTGAACCGAACGGGCTCGCCATTGAATCGAATCTGGCCTTCATAATCGGGGTACACCCCCGACAGAATTTTCATCAGTGTTGACTTTCCCGCGCCATTTTCACCAATCACGGCCGTGACCTTGCCCGCCAGAAATTCCAGGCAAACCCCATCCAGCGCCGTTACGCCCGAAAATCGCTTGGTGATATGTTCTGCAACGAGCAGAGGGTGTGGGGCAGAGGGCAGAGGGGTTAAGATGCTCATTTCGCTCATAGTCAAACAGTAACTTAGTTTACTTCCAATGCCCTTTGCCCCATGCCCTCTGCCCTCTGCTCTACCACGATTGGAATAACTTCCAAATTCTCAAGATGTAAATGTTCCCGGTTCAGCTCGATAGCCCCCACAAAGTTTAGCTGACTGCCGGGTTTGGCGCTGGCTTTCAGATCGGGTACAACTTTAGTTCGGATGATCGAGTTGAGTTCACTCGATACGTTGTTCAGGTCCATGGTGTTATCAAACTCCGTGATCCGGATCAGGCCCGATGCATCGCGGGCGGCATTGCCAAAAATGTATTCGGTAGCGAGTTTTATCGACTCGCCGGAGGAGAGCGTTACGGTTACGTCGTTGTCCCCGACAGCCGTTATTTTGCCTTCGGCCTTCACCAGAAAATAGCGAATGTTGCCGATGCCCAATGCGTGCGAATACGTAGCAAAGGCTTTCTCCTTGTCGGTTTTCAGCAACGTGATGAGGGTGTTCAGGTCAGTAGCACCCGGTGCCGCAGGCAGCAGTTTGGACGACCAGAACGTACTGGCGTACGCTGCGGCATCAAACGTCTGGTTGGCATTCGGTCCGGCTGCCGCTTTGACTTCGTCCAGTTTCTTGAAATAAACGGAGTTGTAGGCAACAACACCCAGCAGAACCAATAGGATGGCGTATTTAAGGCTGTTTTTCGGCATGGTACGTCAGGATTTTTTAGCGGATGGATAATCCCTGATAGTCGCCTGGTCGACCAATTCGACCGCCACGGGTACTTTTTTAGCAAAATCCCGTTTGCCTTTGAAGTACTCATCGGCATACTGCGCGGCAGTTTTGGCCATCGTCTGGGGCGATTGAAGTCCGGTCGCTTTGATCTTCCCATCGCGGATAGAGTTCATTACGTCCTCAGCACCGTCGAAACCAAACACACCCACCTCTTTGGCTTTGCCAGCCGCTACCAGTGCCTGATACGCACCCATCGCCATGGCGTCGTTTCCGCAGAAAACCGCGTTGATGTCGGGGTTAGCCTGTAGAATGGATTCCAGCACTTCCATCGCTTTATTGCGGTCGAAATCCGCACTCTGCTGGGCAACCATCTTGAAATTGGTATAGCGATCAACCACACTATGAAATCCTTTCGAGCGGTTCCAGGTGTTGTTGTCGCCTACCAGCCCCAGAATTTCAACGTATTTAATGGGCGTATCCTTTGCCTGGGTACGTAGCGTTTGAACGAAATATTTCCCGATGGCTACGCAGCCCGAATAATTGTCGGACAGGATCTGACAGGTAGCCGCCTGGGGCGAGTTGACTTCACGGTCCATGCAGAACACCGGAATACCCGCATCTTTGGCTTTCATGGCATTCACAATGGAGCCATCCGAGTCGGTTGGATTCAGCAGGATGGCGTTGAAACCCGAGACAATAGCATTCTCAAAATGGTCGCTCTCGAGGGCCGTATTGTTCTGCGAATCGAAGATTTTGGTTTCGTAGCCCAATGCTTTCGCCTGAGCCGCAGCCGTTTCGGCCAGCACCACAAACCACGGATTGTTCAGCGTCGAAACAATCACCGCCACTTTCTTCGGCTGATTGGAATCGGTTTTGCTCGTGCAGCTTCCCGCCAGCAAAAGGGCCAAAAGCCATAAAAAAATGAATCGTTGATTTTTCATGGACATTTTTTTTGTCATCCCGACGCAGGAGGGATCTTAAGACGTACTCTTACCGAAGATCCCTCCTGCGTCGGGATGACAAACGTTTGAAAGACAAAATATTACGGCATTACCGTTACGATGACGCGTTGATACCGGGTTAATGCCGGTGTACCTGTATCGGTCACGGCCAGGATGACGTGAAACGTTTCGGGTTTCGTCACCGTCGGTGCCACGACAAACGCATTTTTCTTCTGTTTATCCTTTATTTCCAGCGCACGGCTGCTATCGAACGTACCGGGTTCACGGTAATAAATCCAGTCGTAGGTTAGCGTATTGCCATCCGGATCGGTAGACCCTTCGGCGCTCAGTATGACTTTTTCTCCACTTTTTACCCGTACCTGATTTGGGTGACCTAGTTTAGCTACGGGCGGATGATTCGCGTCTTTATAGAGTTTGATGGTCCAGTCAATGCGGGCGGCAAAATCGTGCTGATACGCATTGCGCCACCGCCAGATCGTAGCCTTATTACTGGTGTACCAGCCGCTGTCAATACCCATCACTTCATCCTCGGCATCCGACCAGAACGGCCGCGTTTCGGGTTCATAAAACCACTTACGCATGCGGGGCGTATAAAACTCGTAACGCCCTCCCCAGCTCCCATAATTAGGATGCTCAGGGTCACTTAAGCCGTTGTTAATCAGAAACAGAAAGGTTGGCGTATCACCTTCCATCAGAAATTTTGTGAACGGATGCTCGGCGCCCAGCGGTCCATGATTTTTACGGATATTCTCGTCTAACCAGGGATTATCGACGAGGCTGAAATCAGCGCCCTGAAACCGTCCGTGAAATTTATCGCCACTGATGCCACTCCAGGTTGCATGATGGTAGGCCCCGCCCGCATGAAAGCCGGGGCTGGCAATGTAAAACAGGTTCGGAAAAGTCTTCCGCAGCCACGGTCCCGTATCGTCCTGATCGGAAATGGTATAAACCCGGAGTTTGGCCACAAACGCATCAACGTCTTCTGGCGTCCGGGTCTGACGAACTTTCCAGAGGGCCTGCGCCAGGCAGTTGGCTCCACCCCAGACCGGAATCCAGACGGGCCGGTCGTCTTTCTTGTCGACAACCGAAATAATCCATTCCGAACCTTCTGAATCTTTCCCCGGCCCAACCGCTCCCATGCCGAAATTAGGATACCCTGACTTGATAATACTGGTCAGATACGCGGTTTCGGGGTAACCTTTTTCGTGCAGCAATAAATTCGCTCGGACTTTTCCGTAAGCCGTTACGATCTGTTTGATACGTTCTGGAGCAACCCGATCTTTCTGGTGCACCGAAGTAGTCGCAATCAGCCCTTCTACGTCCCATTGGTTCGCATACGTCAGAAAACGTACCATCGATTGGGCGTCGTCGGGCTCATTTTCAATATCCGTCAGTACCAATACCCGTAGTTTTTGAACGGGTTGCTGCGCCTGACCCGCTACATAGGAGAGCGCCAGTAAAAACGTAGTGATGAAAGAAAATAAGGGTTTCATGTATGGTTTAGGAAAAGCTTTATACCACTAAATTTCCTGATTGGCCGGGCTGTTACGTTCGGGTCGGTGAACAGACATGGCCTTCGGGTAATTTAGTGGATATTCAACATCGTCAGCGCTTCATTGGCAATACCATTTTCCGACAAACCGTAATGGGTGAAAATCTCATTCTGTGAACCCGTAATGGTATATTCATCGGGAAAGCCCATGATCTTGAATCGATTACGGAAGCCGTTCTGTATCAGGAACGACGCACAGGCTTCGCCCAGTCCACCAAACACGCTATGTTCTTCAACGGTCAGGATTGGACAACCTTTGGCCGCTACGTATGCCAGTAAGTCATAATCCAGTGGTTTGATGGTATGCATACTAACAACCGTCGACCGGATGCCGTGAACAGACTCTAACTGGCGGGCTGCCTGAAGAGCGGGGTAAACCGTTTCGCCAGTGCCAATA
The DNA here is from genome assembly GCF_045160025.1 of Spirosoma sp. KNUC1025. Taxonomy (GTDB): domain Bacteria; phylum Bacteroidota; class Bacteroidia; order Cytophagales; family Spirosomataceae; genus Spirosoma. The sequence continues at coordinate 4,660,665 of NZ_CP087139.1, read as the reverse complement.
AGTACCAGATCGTCGCCCTCGCTGATGATACGCCCTTTGCCAAATTCAAACTCCTGATTCTCTTCCGATAGCAACGGCATCGGCTTTTTGCCAAAGCGAATGTAAATTGGATGGTCGAGTTCCGCGGCCAGCCGGATAGCCTGTTCGGTTTCGAAATTATCGGCGGGCACTACGATAGTCAGGTTGTGCACTGCCCGTAACGCGGCAAAATCATGCAGACTGTGGTGAGTGGAGCCTAACGCGCCATAGCTTACGCCTGCACTGATGCCAATAAGTTTCACCGGATTGTCGGAGTAGGCAACGTCGGTTTTGATCTGCTCGAACGAGCGTGCTGTCAGGAAACAGGCGGGCGACACGGCAAACACTTTCTTGCCGGTTGACGCCAGTCCGGCAGCTACACCCACCAGATTTTGTTCGGCAATCCCGATTTCAATATGTTGCGCCGGATATTTCTGCCCGAAAGGCACCAGTTTCCCTGACCCACGCGAATCGCTGGTAACCACCAGAATCTGCCGGTCAGTGCTGGCCAGTTCCTGAAGCGTACTCGAAAACACATCCAGATTGGCCAGTGCTTTCTTGTCGACTGCTGTAATTACTTCTCCCATCTTATTTTTTGGTCAATTGTCATTTGGTCATTGGTCAATAGGCATTGGTCATAAGAGATGGTCAATAGGAACAAATGACCAATGACCATTGACTAATGACCATCCATCAGTTCGAGTTTGGCGAAAAAATCGGCCATCATCAGGCTCGTATCCAGCCGGGTATACACCCGAATTGGCCGCCCTTTATGATTGTAGGCGTAGGTGGCGTTTTGATTGATAAGCGGAGCCTGCCGAATCACATAATCGCTCGATGAAGGGTCGGCTTCAAATGACGATTGCAGTGCAGTAAGCAGCACCAGCGGGCTATCGCCCACTATGTATGTTTCTCCAATATTGATGAACCGCTGAATCCGCGCCATCAGTGTTTCCAGCGTTCCGGTCAGGTGCGCCCCTATTTTTCCGTGTGGCTTCACTTTGGTGAGGAGTTGGGCATACGTCAGCAAACATTGCCGATACATATTTCGGGGCACTTGCCAGAGCGGCACCGTCGACTTGTTGAAAATAACCCGTGCGGCTGCCCGGTCAATGTTAAGATTGTATTCCACTTCGGTATAATTGGGTGGCGGTGGAGACAAATCGGTGTATTCGGGGCCACCAATCCAGATGAGTGTCAGTTTGTTGGCTATCGCTGGGTTTGTCAGCACAGCCGAAGCAATTTCGGTCAGTCCCGCTCCACAGACCACGTAAAGTGGCAATTTCGTGTCGGTACGCAAAGCTTCCTGAATGATGAAATTGACGGCTTCGCTCCTGACGGGCGTACTGTCGTTGGGCATGGCTATGTTGGAACCCGCCAGCACCGGAATGTTCTTCGTGATGTTCATCACCTGAAGTACTTCCCGCGCTTTTTTGACGGCATTGTCGGCCTGGGTTGTTGAACCGTCGAAGCCATCTTTTACGCTCAGGTGCGAGCCGATAATGGCCTGGATTTCCACTGAAGGCGACATCAGGTGGTGCGCCAGTTGGAAGAGTCCATCCGGATCGCCACTAAAATCATTATCGATGATTACCCGCATCCGGGGCTGCACGCTGGACAGCCCTGTGGCCGACTGCCCGAACGTAGCGGATGAGGTGATTATCAGACTGAGGATCAGCCCTAAAAACAAGATCCCTGTTTCTATTTTTTTCATTGATTTTAATCGCCAAACCGCCCATTCACTCTTGCTCTCATTCGCTCTTTCACTCATTTATTCGCTCAATTCAGCCAATGCCTGTTCGTACTGCTCCTTGTTGGGTACGCCGTGATGCCATTTCAACTGGTTTTCCATGTAGCTGATGCCCTTGCCTTTTACCGTATGCGCGATGATCAGACTCGGTTTTTCGGCTTCGAACGGCAGCGCTTCGAACGCTTCCAGCAGGGCACCAAAATCATGCCCATCGACATGACGTACTGCCCAACCGAAGGCTTCAAATTTTTGGTCGAGAGGGTCGGTGCTGCACACATCGGTGGTAGGCGCCGTGATCTGCAAACCGTTTTTATCGACAATGGCGCAGAGGTTATCGAGCTTATACTGAGCGGCCAACAAGGCAGCTTCCCAGTTTGATCCTTCGGGCAACTCACCATCGCCCAGGAGCGTGAACACACGGAACGGTTTCTCATCCAGTTTGGCCGATATAGCCGTACCGACGCTCAGCGACAGACCATGCCCCAGCGAGCCCGTATTCTGCTCGATACCCGCAATTTTTTTTGTTGGATGACCAATGTAATGCGACTTGTATTTGCACAGCGTTTCCAGATCCGATTCCGGAAAAAAACCTTTGTCGGCCAGCACTACGTAAAGCGCTTCAACGGTATGTCCTTTGCTCTGAATATACCGGTCGCGGTCGGGCGATTTAGCCGTTTCGGGGCTGACGTTCAGTACGTTGTTGTAGAGTACATTCAGAATGTCGATGCACGACAAGCTGCCGCCCGTATGCCCGGCATTCGCTCCGACGATATATTTGAGAATATTCCGGCGATATTGTATCGACTTTTGGGCTAATTGATTGATAGTCATACCTGTTGTAAAACTCACTTATTTCTTATCGTAATAATTAGTCGCTGATATTTCGTGAGCGCTGGTTTTCCGTTGTCCGTTGCTTCAAGAATAAGATGAATGGTTTGGCCGCCCAGGGCATCTTTGGGAATAAGCACTTCAGCCTGCGCTGATGTCGGATTGGAAATAGCGACTTCACCGGGGTAGCTGCCCACCCGAAACTGCCACCAGTTGATGGACACCGCATTCCCGTCTGGATCAGAAACCGCTCCGTTCAGGCGTACTTTATCACCGGCAGACGCCATTACTGTTAACGGCCCTTCGATTTTTACAACCGGCGCATGATTGGCATCGGCGTATTTGGAGGCAACTGACCACTTGAGTCGGGCCGCAAAATCCTGCTGTGCGGCCGGAAAGAAATTAGGATAAGCCAATTCCTTTTCTGTTTTCACTGCCTGCGTATTGGCGTTGCTGAGGGCAGTGGCCATGGCGTTAGCGCTTGTATCCTGAGAGGCAGAAAACGAAAAACCGACGGCTTCCCGGTTACCACTTGAGTGGCCGCCCCAGCCTCCATACGAACCGACTTCATAAGCCCGGAGGCCATTGTCCATCATATTCATAAAGGTGGGGTTATCGCCTTCACCCAGCCAGGAGTTTTTGGGCTGTACAGGCATCCATACTACATAGCCCATCTTCTTTAGCTCGTCATTCGTATGGCCAGCTATGCCGAAGTAGTCCATGATGTCACCTTTTACCATCTGTTTACCATCCCCCCAAACCCGGTATAATGCCCCCAGCGGTCCACGGTCCAACACATTTTCTTTCATCCAGGCGGGAGTCAGATAAGGCGCATTGTCAGGCTTAGCGCCCAGTTGTGCCCCATATCCATAATTAGGGCCTCCTCTGAATTGCCGGTACTCTATATCCGGCCAGTTCGGTTTGATGTACATAGCATAGGTATCATCCTGATCGCCGGAAGGCAGCAACACTACTTTTCGAGACACTTTCTTTCGGATAGCTTCCCATTCCGTCGTGTATTCATACTGCTCCTGAATGGATTTGAGGGCTCGGGCAATCGTACTCGCCCCGCCCCAGGCAGTAATAAAGAGCGGACCGGGTTTCCCATCCAGTATCAGCGATTTAATCAGATCCGAACCTGGTGAATCCTTCGAAATATCCCCGTCGAACTCAATGTTGCCGTACCGGATTTTCGACTGGAGTTTATCGGGCGTCGGATAATTCGGATTATGCACTTTCAGATTGGGATATACTTTGGCGTACGCTCCGACGGCATCATGAATAAAGCGTTCGTCTTTTGCCCAGCGCCACGACTCACAGGGACACAACGTTAAGCCAAAGCGGTTGTACTCCCTTCCGGGAACGGCCCATTTGGTTCCTTTGCCATCGCCTTTCCAGTGAAACTGACTACTAGCATAAACCAATCCTTCGATGTCCATATCGCTGCTGTAAAGCAGAAATCGGATCAGGGAATTATTATCATCAAGTTCGGGGTCAGCCGTAACAACGATACGTGGCCTGGATCGTTGCTGCGCCCAGGAGCAGGTGGTCTGCCCAAAACATGTCAGACAAATCAGGCCAATCAGGATTCCTTTGTACTTCATTGCGCTGGGCTGATTTATTGATTAGCCTTCATAAAGCCCTGTTGCGTTAGCCAGTCGGCAAACCGCTCAATCCAGTGGTCTGATGGTAGATTCTGCCTGTTCATACCAAAACCGTGACCTCCTTTAGTATACATATGCAGTTCGACGGGACGTTTGGCCGCCAGATAGTTAGAGTACAGCTCAACACTATGCGGGGCCAGATTCAGCTGATCGTCAGACGCGCAGGCAATGAACATGGGGGGCGCATCCGAATCTACATTGCCTTGTAAAGAAGCCGGCATATACGGATAAATCGGGGCGACAAAAGCCGGGCGGGTATCCGCAGTATAGTTGAAGGCCGATGATGCCGTAACGGTACCTCCCACCGAAAAACCAACAATACCTACTCGGTCCGGAGCAACTCCGTATTCAGCTGCGTGTTTGCGAACGTAGGCAATGGCTGCCCGGCCATCGGCAATGGTTAACGGGATCGTTGCTTCATTTTCCGTCTGCCATTCCGCTTTACGCGGCCCGTTCATACCGGCTAACATATCGGCGAATGGGTCGTCGGTATTAATATGAGCCGTACGGTACTTCAACACAAACGCAGTAACTCCTTTCTTGGCCAGCCAGGTTGCTACGTCGTTCCCTTCGTTATCGATGGACAGAAAGTGGAAACCGCCCCCTGGACAGATGATAACGGACGTACCATTGGCAAGGGCAGGATCGGCCGGAAACACCGTGAGTGTGGGGTTGACAACGTTGAAAACCGTCATCAGCTTGATGGCGTTTTTGTTGTTCTTTTTCTCCTGCCAGTTCCACGTTTCGGACCCTGGTGCAGCGCCCTCATACAATCGGACTTCCTTTTGTTGTGCCTGCGCCAGACTCGAAACCAAAAGCACTAAGACAACTATATGTTTCATGGTTGATCGGGTTTATACCTGTCGAAGTAACTAGTGACTATACACTTCCCAGCCCATGTAATTTTCCATGGCTTCTTTGAGTATCCCCGCTGTTTTGGAGGCATTCATGACCACATGGTGTTCGAAACCGTTCCGGCAAACGTACTGCATCAAACCCTGTAGGTTGTCGATCTGAGCCACAGCCCGGTTGCCGAACGTATTCAACGCGTCGTCGGTCAGGAAACCTTCACCGATGTAGGCTTTCATGATGCCTTTGGGATCGTCGGTGCTGATACGTCCGAAGGTAAGCGGAGAGGCTGGTGTACGACCGGCCAGCGCACCGTACGTATTCTCTTCGCCGACGGTCGTGCCCAGAATCGGAGCCGTACTGATCTCAATATCCGGCAAAAACGATTTGGCCCAGTTGCCGCAGTGAAACAGGACGCACTTGTTTTCATCGTCGGCGTAGTTGTTGTTCCAGTCGACCAGCGCGCTCGGCGAACCCGATGCCAGTTGCATGGCGTACATACTCAGCGTACCCGTTACGTCTACTTCGCAGGCACTGGGGAGCATATTCTCGCTCATAATGCTCATGCTCGTACAGACGTTACAGCCATAGTTCTGTTGCAGCGATGTCCAGCATTGAATGGCCGTAGCGTCAAGCGCGTGTTCCTGCATGAATTCGTTCAGGACAACATCGAGCTTGGCGATCTGAACAAGTTTATCATCGGGTGTACGCCCCGTTGGTGTATAAGCCTTTATCGCATCGAGCCGGTCTTTCACCGACTGATCGGCAGCAGTTAACTTATTGGCATTACCCAGAATGTGCGACAGGTCGATGGTGACGACCGAGATACCGTTTCGCTGAAGGATTTTTTCGCTGTACCGAACCGTATTGAACGCACCTGGACGCGCCCCAACGGCCCCAATCCTGACATTTCGCAGGCCTTTGACGACCCGGCATACCGCCATAAAATTTTTCAGATCAGCTTCAAAAGTGGGGTCGGATGGATGTACAACGTGTTTAGTGGTGAGCGAATACTTAATGCCGAACTGATAAAGGTTGTTACAAACCGAGATTTTACCACACCAGGCATCCCGCCGACGCGCTACGTCCATTCGATTCAGATCATCGGGATACGCCTGAATCAGCACCGGAACATCAAGCCGGGCCAGTTTCAGCGTTTCAGCTACGCCTTTTTCGTCTCCGAAATTGGGCAGGACGACAAGCACCCCCATAATTTCGTCGGCATGATTACGGAACAGTTCAGCGCATTTCTGAGCCTCCTGGAAGGTTTCGACGCCCCCCAGCTTAGTCGCTGATTCGGGCAGCATGATCGGATTGACACCAACTTTCTGAAAAACGTCCAGCAGATCGGAGCGGCACTCGCCAACGAGTTTGTCGGGGAAGAAATCCCGGTTACCGATAATAACACCTAAAGTAATGGGGGCACCTGATTGTATTTTCATGAGTAAGATAGGGTCGGACCGGTGATAGCAGGATGTGATTGCATGCTTCAGTGTAGTCGAACAAAGATAAAAGAAAATAAAAGAAATAAAAAGAAAGTATCCGCCAGGAAAATTTCTCGGAAATTATTGAAATTTGGGTAAGCGATTCAGCGAAAGTACTGTTTAGACTTTCATACTTGGATTCAAATTATAAATAAAGCAAGTTGATACGTTGCAAAAGAGCGAGTTTTTGTCATCCGTCGCGGATTTTTGGTTAAACGTGCAAATATTTTCCTTTACTTTCTAAAGGGTTTCTATTTTTGCTTTTTTATTGCTTATCTCGTTCCGATAGATGAAAAAAGCCCTTTCACTTCTCTTTCTACTTTTATCGTTCCTTTCGTCGGGTTTTGCCCAAAGCCGGGCTACCTGGATCTGGTATCCGGGTGATTTTGAAATATGGTTAGGCAATAACATGCAGAACCGACGTACCGAACGGACTACGTTTCTGCCGCCTTTCTGGAAATTAGACAGTCATTATAATCTGATCGACTTTCACAAGGAGTTCGACCTGACGCAGTCAGAAGAGGTTGATCTGTTTGTGGAAGGGACATACAACGTTAAGGTTGATGGAAAAGCATTTCCCGGCTTTCCGAAACGGATTACTGTACCGGCGGGTAAACATAAGGTGAGTCTGAAAGTATTCTGCCAGGATCGGGTTCCGGCCATTTATGTACGCGGCAAAAACGTCGTGTCGGATGCTACGTGGCTGGTAACGTTTGAGGATAAGGAGTGGATCGACGAAACAGGAAAAGCTTCCGACCAGTCGGGTACGACCTGGTTGAAAGCCGGTACGTGGAATTTCAACGACCCACAAGCTCCCCCTTCCCGATTTCGGCTGACCACTAAAGCGTTATCGGCGGTTAAAACCGAGAAAAAACAGGGTACTATCTTTCTGGACTTCGGCAAAGAAACCTTTGGATTTGTCAAATTGCACGGCCTGAACGGTAAAGGAGCCGTCAACATTTATTACGGAGAATCGCCTGAAGAAGCCCGCGATACAGCCCATGCCGAAACCACTGACTTTCTGCAGATTGACCAGGTGCCGAAGCGTGATTCCACGATGCAATTAACCAAAGCGTTTCGGTACGTGAATGTACAATTCGAGGGCAGCGTAGCGATGGACTCGGTGTCGATGTTATACGAATACCTGCCCGTTACCGACCGGGGTAGCTTTCGCTGCAACGACGAGCAGATTAATAAGATTTATGACGTAGCGACCTATACGCTGCACCTGAACACCCGCGAATTTTTCATCGACGGCATCAAACGTGATCGCTGGATCTGGTCGGGCGATGCCGCACAGAGCTACCTGATGAATTATTACCTGCTGTTCGATTCGCCGTCGGTGACGCGCACGATGCTGGCACTCAGGGGCAAAGAGCCGGTTACGAGCCATATCAACACCATTATGGACTATACATTCTATTGGTTCATCAGCATTTACGATTACTACCAGTACACGGGCGATAAATCCTTCATTCAGCAGTTTTACCCGCGTATGCAAAGCCTGATGGACTATTGCCTCAGCCGACGTAACAAAAATGGTCTGTTGGAAGGGCTGGCCGGCGACTGGGTATTTATCGACTGGGCTGAGGGATTGAGCAAGAAAGGAGAGGTCAGTTTTGAGCAATTGCTGTTTGCCCGTAGCCTGGAAACAATGGCCCTCTGCGCTAACATCGTGAACGACACACCGAACGCCCAGAAATACAATCGGCTGGCGGCCGACGTGAAAGGTAAGCTGTTCAGTACATACTGGAATGAGAGCAAACACGCACTGGTACACAGCCGGGTAGAAGGCGTGCCGACCGAGAACGTAACGCGCTACGCCAATATGTTTGCCATCTTTTTCAACTACTTCGACGATGCCAAGAAACAGGCCGTGAAACAATTCGTGTTGCTGAACCCCGAAGTGCCAAAAATCACCACGCCCTACATGCGTTTCTACGAACTCGAAGCCCTGTGTGCGCTGGGCGAGCAGGCGTACGTAACGAACGAAATGAAGGAATACTGGGGTGGTATGCTGAATCTGGGCGCTACGTCGTTCTGGGAAGAATATAACCCGACCAAAACAGGCGCTGAACACTATGCCATGTACGGTCGTCCGTTCGGCAAGAGCCTGTGCCATGCCTGGGGAGCCAGCCCGATCTATCTGCTGGGCAAGTACTACCTCGGTGTCAAGCCAACCTCACCCGCTTACGCTACGTATCTGATCGAACCGCAACTGGGTGGCCTTCAATGGATAGCCGGCAAAGTGCCTACTCCCGACGGCGACGTAAGCGTGTATTGCAGCGCAATGGAAATCAACGTAACAGGAGCCGCCGGAACTGGAATACTACGCTTCAAAAGCAAAACCAAACCAGTCTGCAAACAAGCTGAAATCCGCTCCACAAACGGCGTATATGAATTGATGGTCGAGAAAGGAAAGAATTACGTAGTGAGTTATAAACTGTAAAGAAGCTTGTCCGCGATTACATTGCAGATGAGCAGTTGCAGAAGTTAACCTCACGCTCACACAATATCCCAGGCCAATCCTCATATTGACTACAACGAACCTCATTTAGACTACATCCCCCGGCGGTCGACTGCTGACCTTTGTACCCTCATTCATTTACTCGTTAATAATCATGGTACAACAGCAGGAAAATACAGCCAGTGGAACAGAAAAAGTATGGTTTATTACCGGGTCTTCCCGAGGGTTTGGGCGTGTCTGGACTGAAGCGGCTTTGCAGCGGGGCGATAAGGTAGCGGCCACTGCCCGTAACGTAGAAAGCCTGGCCGATCTGAAGGCGAAATACGGGGATCGCGTGTTAACGCTGGCCCTGGACGTAACAAATCCCGAACAGGTAAAATCGGCGGTCGAATCGGCCCATGCTCATTTTGGCAGGCTGGACATTGTCTTCAATAATGCCGGTTATTCGCTGGTCGGGACTATCGAAGAAGCCTCTGCCGATAATATCCGGGCGTTGTATGATACCAATGTGCTGGGGCCGGTTTCCGTTATTCAGGCTGCTTTGCCGCTGTTGCGCAGACAGGGGAAAGGGCATATATTGGGGACATCCAGCTCGTTGGGGCATGTTACGTATCCAGTCATTGGGTATTACTGTTCCACGAAATGGGCGTTCGAAGCGATTTACGAAAGTCTGGCGGCCGAGGTCAAGCAATTTGGTATCGACGTGACCATTATTGAACCCGGAGCCTATGCTACGGAGTTTGGTAGTCAGGAGTCGCTGAAGTTTGCGGCTAGCCTGCCGGTTTATAATGACTTTAAAGCTGCCTTTGTCGGAAATCTCCGGACGATTGAACGGGGTAATCCCGAAGCCACGCCGGAAGCGATCTTCAGCGTTGTCGATGCGCCCAATCCGCCTTTGCGGCTATTTCTGGGAAGTCATACGTTACCGGAAGTTCGCAAGGCTTACGCACAACGTTTGGCAACCTGGGAAGCGTGGGAAGCCGTTTCCAATGCAGCTCAAGGCTAACCACGTATCCATCAACTGCCGGTAATAACAACTGATATACCGGCAGTTACATTACGCCAAATACTCAATGATGCGACTATCCGACTAAACCCTATGAAAAAGACCGAAACCACCCCAATACGATTTGAATCCCTTTCCGAAGCATCGAAAGCCACTGGGCTACCGGCTCCGCTGCATCCGCTGATTACGCTGTTCAACGGTGTCGACAAGCCGTTGGAGGGGCCTGTGCCGCTGTCCAGACACGTACTGAGCTTTTACAAAATCTCGTTTCGGCCTTATATGGGGGCACTCTGCGGTATGGACAGACCCATTTTGATTACAATGAGGGCGGGCTATTCTTTGCGGCTCCGAACCAACTGATTGGCGGTAGCGAAGAAGAAAATAACAACGGTGAGAATCGGTGCGCCAACCAGCAGATTTCGTTACTGATCCATCCCGATTTTTTGCTGAATTATCCGCTGGCGCAGAAGATCAGGCAGTATAATTATTTTTCGTACTCGGTTCAGGAAGCCCTGCATTTGTCGGATAAAGAAAAAGAGGTTATTCTGGCGCTTTTCAGGAATCTGGAAGAGGAGTTAAGCAACCGCATCGACGAGTTCAGTCAGGACGTCATCATCTCCCAGATTGAGCTGCTCCTGAGCTATGCCCATCGCTTCTACAAACGGCAGTTTATTACCCGCAAGTCCGTTAACCATACGGTGCTGCAACATCTGGATACGATACTGAACGACTATTTTGATGGGCCCAACTCGTTAGACAAAGGCATTCCAACGGTTCAGTACCTTGCCGATCAATTGCACCTCTCACCAAGCTATTTAAGTGATCTGCTACGTTCATTAACGGGTCTTAACACCCAGCAGTTGATTCACGAAAAACTGATTGAAAAAGCGAAGGAAAAGCTTTCGGCAACTAGCCTGTCCGTTAGCGAAATTGCTTACGAACTCGGTTTTGAGCACCCCCAATCGTTTAGTAAGCTGTTCAAGGAAAAGACCCGACAAACCCCGCTGGAATTTCGGGAGCGGTTTAATTGATGAATCCGATGCTCGTCTACGATTGTATCACGGATGAGCAGTATCGAGAATTTTATTTTTTGAATTTGTCTTTTTAATTATCTTTGTAACTAAGATATTTAGTAATTAAGATAATTGATGAAAGATGATGTAGTTAAATCCACAAGGAAACTCAGCCAGCTATACGCCTATACGTCTATACAGATGCACGAAGCCGTTGCCCGAAAGGCCGGCCTTTCGGGTACTGATCATAAGTATCTGGGCTTCCTGATCGAAAAGGGTCAAATGACAGCGGGGGAGCTTTCCACGCTAACGGGCTTAACGACCGGCGCCGTTACCGGATTAATCGATCGGTTTGAAAAAAAGGGCTGGTCAAACGCCAGTTTGCGGCCGACGACCGACGGAAGGTTTTCATTGTGCCAAACACGGAGACGATAATGGCGCTCCTCGAACCGCTGTATCGGGAGTTCCGGTCCAGGACAGAAGAACTTATAGCTTCCTTCTCGCCCGAGGAGCGAAAAATCATTGAAGCCTACTTTACAAAATCCATCGACCTGATGAATGAAATGATTGCCTTGTTGACTGATTGACATGTCGATTGATAGAGCGAAACATATACAGTATGCCATACAACAAGTCAACAATTTGATCCCTTACATGGACTCATACACACTGGATTTTCAGAGTATTGATAAAACAAAGCTCAGCGTTGTCGGCGGGAAGGGAGCTAACCTGGGGGAACTGTCCCGCATCGATGGCTTATACGTACCAGAAGGCTTTTGCGTAACGACGGAAGTTTATAAAGAGCTTGTTGAAAATAACGCAACGGTTCATTCGCTGCTTGATCAGTTGGCCGTTTTACACGTAGATAATCGGAATGACATCAGTGCGATCAGCGCCGAAATTCGTGCAGCGATCGAAAATATTCCCATTTCAGTGGTTATAGCCGAAGCGATTGCTGGGCATCTCAAAACGATTGGTGAGCAGGAGGCTTATGCGGTGCGGTCCAGCGCCACGGCCGAAGATCTGCCAACGGCTTCCTTTGCGGGTCAGCAGGATACGTATCTGAATAGTATTGGCAGAGATGCTATCTTACAGTACATCAGCAAGTGCTGGGCATCTCTGTTCACCGAGCGAGCCGTAACCTACCGCATCCAGCAGGGTTTCGATCACCGTAAAGTCCGGCTGGCGGTGGTGGTTCAGAAAATGGTTTTCCCGCAGGTATCAGGCATTCTGTTTACGGCCGACCCCATTTCGGGCAACCGCAAGGTAGTGTCCATTGATGCCAGTTTTGGTCTTGGGGAAGCACTGGTCTCGGGTCTGGTTAATGCGGATAATTATAAAGTGCGCAACAGCGAGATTATCGAGAAAAACATTTCTATCAAGAAACTGGCTATTTACGCCGTCAGAGGTGGTGGCACGACTGAGCAGGCGATTGAGCCAGATCAGCAGAACCGACAAGCGCTGACGGATCAGCAGATTTTGCAGCTCGAACGTATCGGCCGGACAATCGAAGCGCATTTCGGTCAGCCGCAGGACATTGAATGGTGCCTGGCGGACGACACGATTTACATTGTCCAGAGCCGACCCATTACTACGTTATTCCCCATCCCCGAAGCGGCTGATGACGAGAACCATGTGTACGTATCGGTTGGCCACCAGCAAATGATGACCGATGCCATGAAGCCGTTGGGCATATCGATGTGGCAGTTAACGGCGGGCCGGCCGATGCCTACGGCGGGTGGACGGATCTTTGTGGATGTTGCCAATGATCTGGCTTCACCCACGAAACGACACATGCTCGTCAATGTGCTGGGCAAATCGGACCCGCTCATTCGGGACGCCTTTACAACCCTACTGGAACGTAACGATTTTATCAAATCGCTACCGGATGGTCAGGAGGAACCGGCTCCGGGCAACCGAAATCAGGGACCACCGCCAGTCGATTATCAAACCCTGGCCGACTACGATCCAGCCGTTGTTTCGGAGTTGATCGAGCGTAGTGAAGCCGCAATAGCCGAGTTAAAACAAACCATCCAGTCGAAATCCGGCACGGACCTGATTGATTTTATTCTGGAAACGACCCAGCATTCAAAAAGGGGGGCCACTAATCCACAAAGTTTTGGGATCATCATGACGGGCATGAACGCGGCTTCATGGATCAACGAACACGTAGAGAGGTGGCTGGGTGAAAAGGCCGTAGCGGATAAACTAACTCAATCAGTACCCAACAACATTACGTCCGAAATGGGGCTGGCGCTGTTGGATGTCGCGGACATGATTCGCCCTTATCCGGAAATTGTTGCGTATTTACAGCAGGTAAAAGACGATACCTTTTTGGATGAACTGGCGACGTTTGAAGGCGGACAGAAAGCCCAAGACGCCATCAATGGCTTTCTTACCAAATATGGCATGCGCTGCGCCGGAGAGATCGACATTACCAGAACCCGCTGGAGCGAAAATCCAGTTACGCTTGTTCCACTGATTCTGAGCAATATAAAAAACTTTGAGCCGGGCGAAAGCCGTAGACGATTTGAGCGGGGACTACAGGAAGCACTGACGAAAAAACAGGAGATTCTGGACCGGCTGAGCCAATTGCCGGATGGCGACGAAAAAGCGAAAGAAACCAGTCGGATGATCGATCTGGTCCGTAACCTTGCCGGGTATCGTGAGTATCCAAAATACGACATCGTTAGTCGCTACTACGTCTACAAGCAGGCATTGTTGAACGAAGCTGAGCGGCTTGTACAGGCGAAAGTTATCCACGAAAAAGAAGATATCTACTACCTGACGTTCGACGAGCTTCGCGAAACCATACGTACCCTTAGACTCGATGACCAGCTCATCACTCGCCGGAAAACGGAGTACAAACACAATAAGAAGTTGGCGCCACCCCGTGTGATGACGTCCGACGGAGAAATCATCAGGGGGCAGTACAAACGCGATAATCTTCCGGCTAACGCTATTGTTGGCCTGCCTGTTTCGGCCGGTCTTATCGAAGGACGGGCGCGGGTTATTCTGAACATGGAAGATGCCGATCTGGAAGAGGGTGATATACTGGTCACTCCCTTTACCGACCCCAGTTGGACGCCCTTGTTTGTCGCCATAAAAGGACTGATTACCGAGGTGGGAGGTCTGATGACCCACGGAGCCGTAATTGCCCGTGAATATGGATTACCCGCCGTTGTGGGCATAGACAATGCCACCAAACTGATCAAAGACGGAGAGCGAATCCGGGTGAATGGCACAGATGGCTATGTCGAAATCCTGTAAACCGGCAAACGTATAAGCAGCCGATTGTTTATACACGGATCGTCAATCAGGCTCATAAAAAGTAAACGCATTCGTAGCTTCCCGTTTCTGCTTTTATTGTTCTTGATCAGTTTCGTGGCTATCGTTTACAGCCGGTAACTCATTAATTGGAAGGCGGAGGCTGGTTTTTGGACGAAATTGCTCACGAACCAACTATAGCAATTACTCAAATTACTCAGCATTATGAACTACCCGACTCTGTTTTTCTGCTTACTGATCTCACTTGCCGCTTTTTCACAAACCGTTACGTCCCAGACTGACATACGAAGTGCCCGTTTTGGTATGAGCGCAGCGGAGGTTAAAGCCACCGAATCCCAGAAACCATCCGCCGAGAAAGACGGTCAGCTCACCTATACCAACGTGTCGCTGGATCAGGAGCACGGAGACTTGTATTATCTGTTCGAAGAAAACCAGCTTGTAGGCGCTACGTATCACTTTCTGTCACCATCACCTTCCAAACAAGCGTATGTTGATCGATACAATAAATTAAAAGCGTACTTAACGGAGCAGTACGGGAAACCCTCGACTGACAATACCAATCCGTCAACGAAAGAGGGACCCGTTGATCACCATAGTGCGATCTGGAGGGCAGCTGGTAAAATGGTTATGGTGCTCGAGGATAACGAAAAAGGCAAAGCGATGATAACCGTTCTGTTCTCGAAAAATTAATCAGCAACTCCATATTTTAAGCTGCTTTCCAATCGATAGCTAAGCCCGACTTCCCCAGAAGTCGGGCTTATAATTAGTTACTCTATTCTTTCACCAGTTTCACAGCCTGACGCTGAGTAGCCGTTTGCACGTTTAATAGGTAGAGCCCCGTAGTACGGCCCAGTTGTACCTGAAGTTTCCCCGCAGCCGCACCGCGTTCAATACGTTGCTGACTGATTAGCTGGCCCTGTTCATTGACAACATCCAGGCTGACAGACTCGTCACTTACTCCGCTGATTTCTACCTCAACGGTTTCATTACGTGTGGGATTTCCCAGCACTACTATCTGTAATTTACTGTCATTCGCTGGATTCGAACTTTCTTCGCTTGCCTTTCGCAGGCCGTTGTTGCAGCGGGACAACCAGTTCCAGGCAAAACTGGCTTTATGACCCTGAGAATCCCAGGCCACGATGGTGACCGTCGGGTTATCAACAAAGGGGTAAATAATGGCGTCCGGATTTGTTGTCGGCTGTAATAGGCCCACCACGGAATAGCTCATGGGTGGAGTGAAGGTGCCCGAATAGGCAGGAGCAAACCGTACGGCCCGCAACTCTGGCGTGTACTGGGTGCCCGGTCTCATCACATCGCAGCTAAAGAGCGTTACGCCCGAGATAGAAAACGGCATGGGATCGGCGGTCGATGTGAGGATGGTGCCTTTTTCGCCGACAGCTATAAATTGCCAGTTCAGATAACGTATTGAATTCAGATTGCCGATGTTGCCGGGCACGCTTTTAGAAACGGGATTCAGACCATCGAGCGTTGTCATGACGGACGTATTGCCCGCAATCACGAACTGACCATTGCCGAACGTAATGCTGCCGGTTCCGGTGCTTGACGTATTGCCGCTGCCCGTCCAGGTGATACCATCGACGGAGCGACGAAGATTCCCCCCTCCGCTGCCGACGGCCACAAAATACCCATTGCCATAGGCGATGCCACTCAACGTATTGGTTGTGTTGGAGACGCGGCTTGTCCAGGTGACACCGTCAGTCGATGTATAAATTGCCCCACCAGTACCGACGGCTACAAACAGTCCATTGCCGCAGGTTACGTCCTGAAAAGCCGTCGATGTCTGCATGGATGATTGGGTCCAGGTCAGCCCGTTGGTCGATACGGCGGCCTGCCCCTGACCAACTGCCACGTATCGGCCTTTGCCGTAGGTTACGGCTTTGTAGCCCGCTCCCAGATAGCGAAACGTCCAGGCGACCCCATCCGTTGACGAGAAAATATTGCCATAATAATCGACCGAAACGAACAGGTTATTCAGTCCAAACACCACATCACTCGGACCGATATAATTGCCAAATTCAGTGCGGGTAAAACTCACACCGTCTGTCGACACCAGCGCCTGTGCCGTTGATGAGTTGTTATAGCTGTTTCCGAGTACGGAATACCGGCCATTTCCGTACGCAACACCGTTCAGATTACTTTGTCCGTCTGGTGCATTGGTTGCCTGCCAGCTGACGCCATCGGTGGATCGGCGAATGCTGGTACCGACCGTAATAAACTGATTATTGGCATACACAACGCCCAGCATCGTTTCCAGCAGGCCAATGTTACGTTTTGTCCAGGTAACCGCATTAGGTGAAGTCAGCACGGTGCCGTTGTAGCCGACGGCAACGAACTGGCCGTTTCCAAAGGTTATATCATATAGGTTGTAGTTGGTATCGTAAGTTGGCGCCTGCGCGGTCCAGGTAATTCCGTCGGTTGAAATAAGCTTATGGTTGTTCGGATAGCCGCCCACCGCTACGTATTTGCCGTTTCCGTAGGCAACGTCTTCCAGGGCTGCTCCCGAATTGGTCTGGCGCATGGTCCAGGAGATGCCGTTCAGTGATGTCAGAACAACGCCCCCGTAGCCCACTGCAACAAACTGACCACCACTGTACGTAACCCCCCGCAACGTAACGGGTACGGGCGTGTTTGCGTAGCGAACCGTCCAGGTAGTGCCGTCCGGCGATGTCAGGATCGTGCTGTTATTGCCAACCGCTACGTACAATGAATTGCCGTAGGTAATATCATTTAGCGTATTAGTCGTCGGCGATGTTTTTATGGACCAGGAATAGCCTCCGTCGCTACTCCCCAGAATGATACCATTGGTTCCAACCGTAACAACGCCGACAACGGGTGAACCCACGGTCACCCCATTGAGTTGACTTGTAGTACCGATCAGACCTTTCATCCAAGTGGTTCCGTTGCTTGAGAGCGCTACAGTATTGTCGGTGCCTACCCCGATGAACAAACCGTATTTGTTGGTGATCGCACTGAGGTTAAACGGCCTTCTGGCGACCCAGTTACTTTGAGCGGTAACGGCCAGGGTTATCAATAAAAACAGACCAGTGAAGAGTTGAGTGGTAAACGAATTGACCCGATTGGAACAGTAATACGTAACAGTAGACATGGGTTTGTTTGCTTTAAATGTTCACGTCTTTTGTCGGTAAGTGAGTGGTCGGCGATAACACCCATTGAGCAAACGGTAAACAATCTGGTCAGAAATCTATACAGTCAGCGTCATACAATGCTGGAAAATTGAGATTTATCCCTTACGTAGTTGCTGATTAGCAGGTAGTTGTATAGACTCTATGAACAGTAGGGCATCCTCAAAATAAGAGCGATCCTCTGGTAATAAGAGAACGCATCAGGAAACATTGCCACATTAACAGGTAGACGGACGTACTAGTGTTAACTTACAGCCGTCTGCCTGTTTTATCGGCAACTCACCTGTCTAAAAAAATGAAAATAGCTCCCTCAGAATGGTCACGCCGGAAGTTTATAACCACCCTAACCGGAGCCGGGACAGTATTCATGCTGAATCCGCGTATGTCGTGGGCCATTGACGAGATCGACCCACGGGTAGCAGCCATCGTAGCGAAAACCATAGGCGTCGATACGCACAATCACATTGATGTTCCGATAAATGCCTCGGAATTACCCGGCCCAACCGTCGACCTGGCAAGTGAGATGAAGAAATCAGGCTTATCGGCTATTTGTATGACATTCGCTGTCGATTACCAACGGCTTGTAAACCCCGGCGATGGTAATGATCGGTTCATGAACGGGTTGGCGGCTATGGACAATGTACTGGAAAGCAACAAACTGAAGCGCTCGCTGAATCTGGCCGACCTTCGTGCTGCTCATAAAAAGCAGGAGCCGACCGTCATACAGTCGGTGGAGGGTGGTCACTTTCTCGAAGGCCAGCTGGATCGACTCACAGTAGCTTACAAACGCGGCCTGCGTCACCTTGGACTCCTTCACGATAACGATGCGTCTGTTCCATTAGGCGACGTTTATACAAAACCTCCACAGTTTGGTGGCCTCACCGAATTCGGAGCGAATGTTATCAAAGAATGCAATAAGCTGGGCATACTTATCGACCTCACCCATGCCAGTAATAGGACTATAGACGCTGCGCTGAACGTAACGACCAGGCCGGTACTCATTTCACATACCGGTCTGGACACTCAGTTGGGGCTGAACCAGGTCATGGCTAAAATGATGCGGCCCAGGCTCATCAGTAAGGGGCAGGCTAAGATTGTAGCCAATGATGGGGGCGTTATTGGTGTGTGGACTCACCTGGCCGATTCGCCATTGGAATACGCCCAGAATATCAGGGCACTGGTAGAGGTCGTCGGCGTTGACCATGTCTGCATCGGTACCGATACCAAATTGACGCCAGCTTACCGATCTCCTAACGCTGGGCCCAGGCCGGGCGGCTCTGGCTCTCAGTCTGGAAGTAATAATTCACAGGGTGGCCCTCCTCCGAATAATAATGGCCAGAATGGCGGTGGTAACAACCGGCCCAGAGTTGGTGAGCGAACAAACGAAGCCTGGCATGATCAGAAAGTTGGTTTCTATTACGCTGTTGTCGATGCGCTGTTAAAGACAGGATTTACGGAGGATGAAATCGCGAAAATCGGTGGCGAAAACTTTTGCCGCGTATTTGATGCCGCCACTGCTGGTCATTAAATCGGAAAAGTATGGGCTCGTCTGCTATACAATTGCGGACGGTCTGCGGTAAACAATCAGGTTTGTAGGCTAAACGGAGGGTATACTACAATTCAAAAAAATCAAGATTTAGTGCTACTTACTTGCTGATTATTAAACGGGCGTATTATCTTTACGAAGAATCACGTCTCCCCATGCTACAGAAGCAGGTCTCGATAGGCTTATTTGCGCTGCTCGTATGCCACATGTTGGCCAGTGCCATCGTGGGGATAGGGGGGTGGTGGCAGGCCGAAAATGACCTGTCGAAACGCTTGCAGGTATTCCGCTCAGTAGACAGCATCGTTGAATTTCAGGTTCCGTTGACCGACCAGACTGAGGTCACAGCCATCGCTCACACAACCGAGGATGGATTTCGGTATCGGGGTCATTACTACACCGTTGTAAGTCTGGAAGTACAGAATGGCAGACTGCTCATTGCTGGTCTGGAGTCGCAGAATCATTCCCTCTGGCAGGAAGATCTGCTCGCTTTTATGAACGATCATCTCGCGGCATCATCCGATTCCGAGCATAAAGACAGCCAGTTACTGAAATTATTGCTGAAAGAATATTCTCCAGGGTCATCGATAACGCTCCATATGTTGCCGGGTACCCTTATCCAGTCTAGCCGGATTCCTGGGGCCTCATTTATCTTTTCCACGCGCACCGCGTCTATTCACGCTCCCCCGCCCGAACGGGCCGCTTAGGGGAAATACTGCCAGGCTACACCTGCCAGAATGGTTGGTATCTATTCTCCCTGCTCATTGATTTTGCTGGTTGCCTTTGCCGCTTCGTTCGGTGTATAGGTGTCGTCTGTTCCTGATCGGCTACGTAATACGTGTCCGTTCACTACAGATCCTCGTTTACACAAGCCATGCAGCGTACCTGTCCTGGCCATCTGCGGGCGTAGACTCACTTCAGCACCTGAGGTTAGCTCATCACACCCGTGGCTCATGGCCCCAGGGAAGTCAGGCTATTGATTATCGGTCGACCTCACTGATTCGGTAATTCGACCGGCACCAGACCTAGTGCGTTTTTTCGAAACGCACAAATAGTACAATATCAATCGCTAAGCGTAAAACAACAATGCCACATATTCAATTACCCGAAGGGTTGCCCGGTATTCTGGGGCCTATGGCTTTTAGCCCTCAAACGACTATACCTCTGAATGGGTTAGCCGAAGTTTTGTTACGTACCAATGCCAGTGAGTCGCTTACACAGGGCGAACGCGAACTGATTGCATCTTACACGTCACGACGGAATGATTGTTTTTTCTGTTCGACCAGTCACGGTGCGGCCGCCGACTATCTGCTCGGCCGCGAGAATGAGGTGGTCGCCAAAACCTGGGCAAACCCCGATACGGCCCCTGTGTCTGATAAGATGAAAGCATTACTGGCTATTGCCGGGAGTGTGCAGCAGGGCGGTAAACACGTAACCCACGAGCAAATAACGGCGGCACGGGAGCAGGGCGCTTCCGACCGGGATATTCACGACACTGTGCTGATTGCTGCTGCTTTCTGTATGTATAATCGCTACGTAGATGGGCTTGCCACTTGGGCACCTCACGACGCAGAAGTTTATGCCGACATGGGTGAGGCACTGGCTACAAGAGGCTATGTGCATTACAACGAAACGCAGCCCGCTTAAAACAAAAGAACCGGATCAATACGACGTATTGATCCGGTTCGCAAGTATATCATAGGTTGGTTTTCGTGTTCCCCACCAGTTTTAACGGGTGGGGACATTTACACCTCCAAATTTAACGCTCTTAATGAATTAAGCATAGGGTATATCACATTTACCTAAACCGATTTTCCCATGAAAATTAATAAATGGAAGATGGCCTTGCTGGTATGGTCGGCCATGTTTCCTTTCAGTACAATTATCAGCTATGGTCTTGCTCAGTTCCCGTTTATAGCTCAATGGCCCTTAATCGCGCGCACGTTTTGCCTGACCTGTTTACTCGTGCCCTATATGGTCTGTCTGGCGCTGCCCTTTCTTACCCGGCGCTTCCAGAAGTGGCTGCAGCACGAGCCTCATCAACCGCATACTCACCCCAGTATTTCTGAGCAACCGGTATCGGCTCAGACGGACGAAGTGCAGTCCGAAACGAGCCACATTGTTCGGCAGCAATACGCGTTGTAACGGGCGTACGGGGCATGTGTATGGATAAATCTTGCCAATCCATTTATTTAACTAAATCAAAACGAAGTATGGAATCTCAAAATGACCAAGTGTTAAAAAATCAGGAATCAATTCTGCATAACCAGGAGACAATTCTGCATAATCAGGAATCTATCCTCAAAAATCAGGACAGCCTCGATACAATTCTCAACAACCAGAAAACCATCATTGCCAATCAGGATAGCATTTTAGGTAATCAGCAGGCTATTCTCAAAAATCAGGAAACACTGGATGCCATCTTGGCGAATCAGGAAACTATTCTCGGTTTGCTGAAAAAGTAAAAGCCTTTTTTAAGGATTTAAACCTAAGAGCTGGTTGCTAAATTGCAGTCAGCTCTTAGGTTGTTTTTAGCCCGATGCTGAATTGGTACGTATCGTCCATCTGTTTATCACCCCACCATGTCTACCTCCGCGCGGCCAGTCCGTCGTATTCCGATTCTTTATTTTCTCTTTCTGGTCAGCGTTTTGAGCAGTTGGGCCTGGTACATGAATTCGTTACCGGACGTAGGTTTTCTGATGCGCCGATGGGCAGCCGCACTGACGATGATTCTGGGCTCTTTCATAGCCGGGTCGAGTCCGGAGGGAAGCGCAGCCATCTCTTACCCTGTATTTACGTTACTACTGAAAATTCCGCCACCGGTAGCGCGCAATTTCTCGTTCGCCATTCAGAGTATTGGCATGACTTCGGCCACCTTGCTGATTTTAGGATTACACGTTCGGGTCGACTGGAACTACATCCGATACGTAACGCTGGGGGGCGTTTTCGGGCTTATTTTCGGAACCTATTACGTGGTTCCCCTTATCTCTCCCGTAGCTGCCAAGTTGTTTTTTGTTTCGCTCTGGCTCAGTTTCGGCATCACGCTCTGGCGAGAAAATCGTAACCCATCCCGCATCGTTTTTGACGCTATTCCTAATTTTCAAACGTCCGATATGATTCGACTGGCTCTGTTCGGCCTGGTAGGTGGGATTATCTCGTCTATCTTTGGGACGGGCATCAACATTTTTACGTTTTGTCTGGTCACGATTTATTACGGGCTCAATGAGAAAGTAGCGACACCATCGTCGGTCATCATCATGACCATTGAGACGTTACTGGGTTTTTTTCTGCACGCCCAAATCCTCCACGATTTCAGTCAGGAGTCGCTGGAATTATGGTTAACCTGCATTCCTGTTGTCGTTTTCTTTGCTCCGCTGGGCGCTTTTGTTATTACAAAACTCGCCAGATCAATTATTGCCCGACTGCTCTACGTGATTTTGATGGTGCAATTTGCTGGCGCTATGGTTGTTATTAAACCCTCGCCCTCCCAATGGCTGCTCAGTATCATAACGCTTGCGGCAGGTCTTGGCTTGTTTGCCTACATTGCCCGATTACGGCGCCGTACAGTAGCCTGACTGATATCTTTAAAATATGTTCAATAAGGCGGGTTAGGTGTTTCAAACGAATTGAATATTCGTCTGTTTAGTAGTTAGCACATCATTGTATTAAACTACATCGATAACCAAATTGAACTATGAACAACAACATAGATTTCATCAACCCGGATGATTTGCTGAAAAACCCTGCGTTTTCTCAGATTGCGATCACTAAAGGAAGTGGGAAAACGATTTACATTGGCGGGCAAAACGCAAGAACGAAAGACCTGGAGATAATTGGTAAAGGGGATATAGCCCGGCAAACCGAATACATTTTACAAACTATTGAAACGGCGTTGAACGCCTGCCAGGCAACGTTGGACGACTTGTTTAAACTGACGATTTATATCGTGCAGGGGCAGGATGTAAGAAAAGGATTTGAAGGTGCTAAGACTTTCTTAGAAAAGTTGAGCAATCCTCCGGTAATCACCGGTGTCATTGTGGCCGGCTTGGCTAACCCCGATTATCTGGTCGAGATTGAAGCCGTCGCCTTCAAAACTGAGGGGTAAAATGAAAAAACTGGGCGGTAAACGTAACGCTTCACCTGAAAAGTAGGGTCGCTGGTGTCTCTGGCTACTGCACCTCAACGAACTAAAATCATCCTCAACGTAGGCGACAGAACTCGTCCTAAATAGCGAAACTACGCTCAATCGATTTCCTTACACGTTCCTGCAATGTTTATATGAAATAATTTGCGTAGTCATTTGGCTACGCGTATATTTGTAGTCAAATGACTACGCAATGAACTTAAGACGCGACGTTTTTCAGGCCATAGCCGACCCGACAAGGCGGGCCATCCTGCTGCTGGTAGCGTCACAATCCATGACAGCGGGTGCCATAGCGGCAAACTTCGATACGGCCCGCCCGACCGTTTCCAAACACCTCCAGATACTTACTGAGTGCGAATTGCTGAAACAGGAGCAGAACGGCCGGGAGATTTATTATCACATCAATGCAACGAAAATGAAAGAAGTAGCTGACTTTCTTGAGCCATTCCGTCAGATGTGGGATGACCGGTTCAATAAGCTGGAAGCGGTTATGAAAAACTATCAGGCAAAAAAATAAACCACTATGGAGCGAAAAACAAAAGTCCATGCCGAAGAAGGCAAACAGGATTTAGTAATTACCAGAGAATTTGATTTGCCGCTGGAATTGCTGTTTAAGGCGTACGTAGAGCCCGACATTGTTGAACAGTGGATGGGGACCAAAGTGCTCAAACTCGAGAATAAAAAACACGGTAGCTGGCAATTTGAGACTACTGATCCAAAGGGAAATAAACACGGGTTCAATGGAGTAATCCACGAGTTTGTTCCGAATCAGAAAATCACCCGGACGTTTGAAATGGAAGGCGCCCCCTTTGGCGTCCAGCTTGAGTTTCTGGAGTTCGGATCACTCACCAATGAGACCAGCAGACTGACAATGCATGTCATTTATAAATCTGCCGCCCTCCGGGACCAGATGCTGCAACTGCCCTTTTCTCAAGGTATCAATATGGCCCATAACCGGTTGCAGAGTGTCGTAAGCAAATTAGACGCACATATTCAACAGCAAGAGCTAAAATAAACAGTAAAATGGAGCTGTCATCTGAACAACGCGATAAACAAATTAGCCTGTTGAAGGCTCGTTTCGAGAAAAATACAAATCGACATCAAGGTCTGGAGTGGGCCGCTGTACAGGCCAGGCTGGAAGCGAATCCAGAAAAACTTTGGTCGCTGCAGGAAATGGAAAATACCGGCGGTGAACCGGATGTTGTTGGTCAGGATACCCGTACGGGTGAATATATTTTTTATGATTGCTCGGCCGAAACACCCAAAGGTCGCCGGAGTATTTGCTTTGATCGGGAAGCGCTGGAATCCAGAAAAGAGAACAAACCGACCAGTAGCGCTATGGATATGGCAGCTGCTATGGGCATTGAGCTATTAACGGAAGAGCAATATCGGGAGTTACAGACACTTGGGAAGTTCGATTTGAAAACGTCGAGCTGGATCGTAACTCCTCCAGCTATCCGAAAACTCGGCGGTGCGCTCTTTTGCGACCGTCGCTACGAGACTGTTTTTGTGTATCACAATGGCGCCGAATCCTACTACGGAGTCAGGGGATTCCGTGGTTCGCTTAAGGTGTAACGTATAGCAAACAGCGAAGGGGTAGCTTTTGACACAAGCATTCAGGATAAACCAAGAGCCTGGAAGTACGCAGAGTAGTAACTTCTGTGAATTTCCAGGCTCTTGGTTATAGCCTACACGGTTTTGGTGGATTTATTATCTAGCCTCCGGTAATTGGCGTTCCGGGTCATTGCCGGTTAGTATTTCTGCTTGTCAAAATAGGTCTGCATAAAAGCCCCTACAAAAGCAAAGAATAACCCACTCAGGATTGACGCAATCACTACAATTCCCGGTGCGAGTTCATCCTCAGGATGTGTAGTATCAAGGATGATCAGTTTAAACAGGAACAGAAAGCCAGTTTGGCCTAAGATAAAACCAATAAGTTTACCTGTTTTGTTTTTCATGTTGGCTCTGTTTAACGTCTCCACACCTTTCTAGCTTCCGGCAATTGGGCTTCCGAAAATACCCACGGCAATCTCTGCCCAAATCAGGAACAGGGCAATCAGAATAATAACGCAAAGCCCAATGCGGTACTCCCGTTTGCGCACCGTTCTTAATACAAGCTCACACATCAACCCCGTACCGAGCAGCAGCGTACCCGCCACGATAAAATCGAACAGACCCCACTTCACTTCATCAGTGAACTGCATCGCAATGAGTGGAATAGACAAGAGAAATGCTACTGCCAGCAAAATGCCAGTAAGTCGGTTGTTTGTAGTAATCATACAGGTTCTGGTTTAAATGACGTAACAAAGTTAGCAAAGCACTTTGAAATACAAAGTGAAACAGTTAAAATTTTAATTCACGTCGGTATTGCTTTCATTCACATGCTAACATGCTACAATCACCGGAGAAAATAGCATATTTTGTAAGGAATTATTGCTATTAATTTTGGTTTTTAGGCTACTTGTTTGTCATGAACCGCTGCAACACGCTACTCCGATACCCTTTACTGGCCGTTACGCTTATGTCGCTCTCTACAGCCTGGGGGCAGACTAACGCGCTTGTTAATACCTCAAAAAGTAAGTTTGCCCGGCTGGAAAGCTCTGACCTCAACGCCGTCAAATGGACGACTGGTTTCTGGGCCGACCGTTTTGCCGTTTGCCGCGATTCGATGGTGCCGCACCTGTGGGACACCTACACCGATCCGAACGTAAGCCATGCATTCCGCAATTTTGAAATAGCCGCCGGTCTGAAATCGGGTGATTTTAAAGGCCCTTCGTTTCACGACGGCGATTTTTACAAGACGCTGGAGTCGGTGGCGAGTATGTATGCGCTCACGAAAGATAAAAAGCTGGACGAGCAGATGGATAAAGCCATTGCCGTGATTGCCAAAGCGCAGGCGCCCGACGGCTACGTATACACCAAGGCGATAATCCAGCAAAAGAAAACGGGAGAGACCAGGATGTCTGACGGGGCGGCCTTCCGTGATAAGCTCAGCTTTGAAGCGTACAACTTTGGCCACCTTATGACGGCCGCCTGTGTGCACTACCGGGCAACGGGCAAAGCCTCGCTGCTGAACATTGCCAAAAAAGCGACTGATTTTCTGATTGGATTTTACAACATTGCCAGTCCTGAACAGGCACGTAACGCCATCTGCCCGTCGCATTACATGGGCATTACGGAGATGTACCGCACAACACACGATCCAAAATATCTGGCGCTTGCCAAAAAGCTGATCGACATTCGGGGTATGTCGGAAGGAACCGACGACAACTCAGACCGGGTGCCGTTTCGGCAGATGACAAAAGTGATTGGTCATGCCGTCCGGGCGAATTATCTGTTTGCCGGTGCCGCCGATGTCTTTGCCGAAACCGGAGACAGTACGTTGCTGACTACGCTCGATCGGCTGTGGGACGACGTAGTAAACCGCAAGATGTACGTAACGGGTGGCTGCGGGGCACTCTACGATGGGGTTTCTCCGGAAGGTACGTCGTACAAACCCGATACGGTTCAGAAAATTCATCAGGCCTACGGAAAAGCGTATCAACTGCCTAATCATTCGGCGCATAACGAAACCTGTGCCAACATTGGTAACCTGCTCTGGAATTACCGGATGCTGCAAATAACGGGGCAGGCCAAATACGCCGACGTAATGGAGCTGGAGTTATACAACGCGATTCTGTCGGGTGTGAATCTGGACGGCACCAAGTTTTTCTATACAAACCCGCTCAGCGCTTCTAACGATTACCCATATCAGATGCGTTGGATGGGTGGCCGTCAGCCGTATATCCGGCTGTCGAATTGCTGCCCGCCCAATACGGTACGGACCATGGCCGAAGTGAGCAGTTACGCATACAGTATTTCCGCCAAAGGCCTGTGGCTGAATCTGTTTGGTGGTAGTCAGTTGAACACGGCACTCAAAGATGGCTCATCCCTTCGACTGACGCAAACAACGAACTATCCCTGGGATGGCGCCATTAATCTACAACTCGAGCAGGCACCCGCAAAACCCTTCTCGCTGTTTGTCCGTATTCCGGGCTGGTGTCAGGGGGCAACAATTAAGGTAAATGGAATAGCTATTACGGCTTCTATCAACTCGGGCGAATACGCCGAAATCAACCGAGGCTGGAAAGCAGGGGATAAGGTCGAAATCAACCTGCCCATGCCCGTTAAACTGATTGAGTCGAATCCGCTGGTTGAAGAAAATCGTAATCAGGTGGCCGTTAAACGTGGACCGATCGTATACTGTCTGGAATCGGTCGATAATTCGAAAACGAAGCTGACCAACATTGCCCTTTCAACGAAAGCTACGTTCAAACCAACCCTGGTCCGGATAGACAACAGTGAGATGATGGCGCTTGAGGGCGATGCAAACCTGTTGAACGAAGGCAACTGGTCAAACCAGTTATACCGGGAAGTGTCGGACAAAGCGCCTGTCGCCACCCACGTTCGCCTGATTCCGTATTACGCCTGGGCCAATCGGGGTCATTCGGAAATGGAAGTCTGGATACCGTTGATCCGATAACCCGTAGTTAGACCATCGTACTCGAAACACCCGCTGCAAAATTCTTCTTAACTTTGCAAAGCCAAGTCAATACGTCTCCGTTCATGTAGGATTTAATTTCTTTCAGGGAAACCAGTAGTACAGCCGCCGGTCGGTTAGCTATAGTCATTCACCTCGTTCCGAAAGAAATTATGATTAACCTCCAACATATATCCTACTATCATCCCAATAAAGATTTATTGTTCGACGACATAAATCTGACAATCAATCGTCACGACAAAGTTGCCCTGATTGGTAATAACGGCACGGGTAAGTCAACCCTGCTGAAAATCATAGCGGGTGAGTTACAACCTGCATCCGGCTCTGTCACTGTTCATTCGGCGCCTTATTACGTTCCTCAGCTTGTTGGTCAGTTTAACGATCTCAACGTAGCGCAGGCCCTTCGGGTGGCCGAAAAATTACAGGCTTTACAGGAAATTCTGGACGGCAACGTAACGGAGGCCAACCTGACGCTGCTAGATGATGACTGGACCATCGAAGAGCGTTGTCAGGAAGCGTTAAGTCATTGGCAACTGGAAGAACTGGAGTTGAATCAGCCCATGAAAACCTTGAGTGGTGGGCAAAAAACCAAAGTGTTTCTGGCTGGTATTTTGATCCACAAGCCCGATATCGTTCTGCTGGATGAGCCCAGCAACCACCTCGACACGGCAGGACGGCAATTGCTGTATAACTATATTGAGGCTAGTTCCGAAACGTTGGTGGTTGTGAGTCACGACCGGAAATTGCTGAACCTGCTTGATCTGGTGTATGAACTTAGCAAGCGTAACATCACTGTATATGGTGGCAACTACGATTTCTACGTAGCGCAGAAATCGGTTGAAAACAATGCCCTGAACCAGGACGTACGTAGTAAAGAGAAGGCGTTGCGGAAGGCTCGGGAACTTGAGCGCGAAACCGCCGAAAGGAAGCAGAAACTCGATGCACGGGGCAAAAAGAAGCAGGAAAAAGCTGGCCTGCCCACCATACTCATGAACACTCTCCGCAATAATGCCGAGCAAAGTACGTCCCGCTTAAAAGGTGTTCATGCGGAAAAAGTTGAGTCGATTTCTGAAGAGTTGAGCGAACTGCGTAAAGAATTACCTGATACGGACAGGATGCGATTCGGTTTTGACAATTCCACGCTCCATAAAGGGAAAATACTGTTCACGGCAAATGACATCAATTTTGCTTACACGGATAAACTGCTTTGGTCGGAACCGTTACGTTTCCAGCTCACCAGTGGGGAACGTATTTCGCTGAAAGGGCTGAACGGTTCGGGAAAATCAACCCTGATAAAAATCATTCTGGGCGAACGGGAACCCAGCCAGGGCACAGCTAGCAGAGCCGACAACAAATCAGTTTATATCGATCAGGATTATTCGCTGATCGATACTACGTTAACTATTTACGAGCAGGCCCAGCAATTCAACGTTTCGGCCTTGCAGGAGCATGAAGTGAAAATCCGGCTCAACCGGTTTTTATTTACGAAAGCCGATTGGGATAAGCCCTGCGCAGCCCTGAGCGGTGGCGAAAAAATGCGGCTGATGCTTTGCTGCCTCACCATTGGCCAGCAGGCTCCGGACATTATTGTTTTAGACGAACCTACCAATAATCTTGATCTTCAAAGCATCGATATTCTGACCGCAGCGATCAACGAATACCAGGGCACACTCCTTGTTGTGTCGCACGACGAATCGTTTCTGGAGCAGATACATATTGGGCGAATTATCAAACTGGGCGACAAAAGTTATTAAAAATCCTGCCGTAATTTTAGGTTTACCGTCCTATGCTAAGTCACACAAACTCCGGACTTTCAGCACGATAACATTCTATAATTTTCGGCGAAGATGGTGGAGGCTAGCCTTTGCCTAATCAGGTAGATTTGTCTCAATACTGTTTGTTTTCACAATCATGGTCAACTTCCCGAACGGTTTATCTCATTCGGGAAGTTTTGTACATCGAGCTCCCGGCTGGTGAGGTTTCTAAATGCCGAAAGTAGCGAACCAGACGGGTTCGAGAAACCTCACTACGTCGGTTGCTAAAACTTGACAGTACCGAAAAGCATCCTAAACCATATGAACCGATACGTAATACTTGTTTCGTTTATTTTCCTTTTTCTTTCATTGCCATCGGTCGCGCAAAAAATGGACCCGAACAACCGGTCCGTAACCCTACTGATACCGGCATCGGCACACGCGCGCGTTACGTTTGGGGCCGAGCGACTGAAACAGGCCTTAATCAAAGCAGGGTATCAGGCCACCATTGGGCAGGGGAAATCGGTAACAGGCAGTCAACAGATCGTGATCGGGTTATGGTCAGATGAGACTGTCAAAAAGCTGGCTGCTGCCTATTGGTATACACCTGAAAAAGACCTGGCTAAGGAAAGTTTTTCGATACGTAAAGACGCCCGCAATCCATTTCTGATCGCCGGAGTCGATCTGTCCGGAGTGCTGTATGGCTGTCTGGAACTGGCGGATAAAGTAACAGCATCCGGTAAACTGCCCGACACGATCAACCAGCATGAGAAGCCCGAAATGGTACTTCGTGGTACGTGTGTAGGCATTCAGAAACCAACGTACTTACCCGGCCGGGATGTGTATGAGTACCCCTATACCCCCGAAACATTTCCGTGGCTGTATGACAAGGCATTGTGGATACGGTATCTGGATATGATGGTCGAGAACCGCT
Source organism: Spirosoma sp. KNUC1025 (assembly GCF_045160025.1). GTDB lineage: Bacteria > Bacteroidota > Bacteroidia > Cytophagales > Spirosomataceae > Spirosoma. Next base: position 4,630,219 of record NZ_CP087139.1, on the reverse strand, counting down.
ATAACTCGCTGTATTTGTGGAATGGACATCCGTTTGCGTCGCTGGTTCGGTTGAAGGAGTATCCATACGCGGTTGAAGTCGATGACGCTACGTTCAAAAAGAACGAGGAGATTTTTCGATTTCTGACGACGGAGGCCGATAAGCGAGGAATCTGGGTAATTCAGATGTTCTACAATATTATCGTTTCAAAACCCTTTGCCGAACACCACAACATAAAAACGCAGGATCGCAACCGCCCCATTATACCGCTGATTGCCGATTATACTCAAAAATCGATTGCCGCTTTTGTTCAGAAATACCCCAACGTAGGGCTGCTCATTGCTCTGGGTGAAGCGATGGAAGGGGTGGGTCAGGATGATGTAGACTGGTTTACCAAAACCATCATTCCAGGTGTGAAAGATGGACTGAAAGCGTTGGGAAAAACGGAGGAGCCTCCTCTGGTCCTGCGTGCGCATGACACCGATGCCCCCCGCGTAATGAAAGCCGCATTGCCTTTGTACAAAAACCTATACACTGAAGCAAAGTTCAATGGGGAAGCCCTGACGACGTACACCCCGCGCGGCAAGTGGGCAGAACTGCACCGGACCTTGAGCAACATCGGTACGGTGCAGATTGAAAATGTGCATATTCTGGCGAATCTGGAGCCTTTTCGCTACGGCTCAGCTGACTTTATTCAGAAATCAGTGCAGGCCATGCACAGTATTTACGGGGCGAATGGGCTGCACCTGTACCCGCAGGCTTCGTACTGGGATTGGCCCTACACGGCTGACAAAACCACTCCGCGCCTGCTTCAGCTCGACCGCGACTGGGTCTGGTACAAAACATGGGGTCGTTACGCCTGGAAGTCGGAGCGTAGCCGCCCTGATGAGGTGACGTACTGGGGCACGCAGCTTGCCGATAAGTATGGTTTATCCATCGAAAAAGGAAAAGACGTACTGGAGGCCTACGAACAGGCCGGTGAGATCGAACCAAAATTATTACGTCGCTACGGCATTACCGATGGCAATCGACAGACTCTTACGCTGGGTATGTTGATGACGCAGCTTATCAATCCGTTCCGGTACGGACTGTTTACGCTCATGTATGAATCGGAAGCACCTGAAGGTGAGATGATTATCGACTATGCCGAAAAAGACTGGAAGCATAATGGTCATATTGGCGAAACCCCCGTTCAGGTAGCCGATGAAGTAATTGAACATGGCAAAAAAGCCGTGGCCGCTATCGACAAAGCAGCGGGTGACGTAACGAAAGACAAGGCTGAATTTACTCGCCTGAAAAATGATGTGTACTGTCAGAATGCACTGGCCAATTTCTACGCCCTGAAGGCCCGTGCAGCCGTTGCCGTACTACGCTACAAGTATTCCAGCGACGTTCACGACCTGGAAAAAGCCGTACCGCTGCTCGAAAATAGCGTAAAGCATTTTGCGGAGCTGACGAACCTGACCAAAGACACGTACCTGTATGCCAACAGCATGCAGACAAAACAGCGTAAAATTCCCATGCGGGGCGTCGATGGGACCTACAAAACGTGGGAGGAAATGTTGCCGGTTTATCAGAAAGAGCTAACCCGGTTCAAACACGTAATCGATTCGCTGAAATCGACGCCGACTACGGCTGCCAAACAGACCATTGTGCTGAAACCGGTTGCCGTAACCCTTCAACGTCCGCAGGTGGAAAGCTATTCGCTCGAAAAAGGGCAGTCTGTTTTTGTCGATACAACTGCTACCATCCGTGAAATAGCGCCGGAACTGAAGCAGTTGAAAGGGCTGAAACTGGCGAAAGCAAAACTGCAATCGGAACGGACCAGCCTGACATTTACGACGACTCAACCGGTAAAACTGCTGGTAGGATTTTTTACCGAAAAGAATCCAAACTACCTGCCTGCGCCCGAACTGGAAACGGATGCCAGTGCCAACGACTACGGCCAGTCGGAAATTAAAATCTCCAACGCTGTTCTGGTAAACGGATTTCCACCGGTCAATATACATGCGTATTCCTTCAGACCTGGTCAGCATACGCTGAATTTGGGTAAGGGGGCCTGCCTGTTACTCGGATTTATGGATGGCAATCAGGAAATTCCGATTTTTGATGCGGCCGGAGTCGCGCCTGACCTGGCGGGCAATAAGAAGAATATCGATTGGCTCTTTGAGTGAACTACGTTTCGACAGGATTTACAGGATAAATAGAATCACAGCTAGTCGGTAGAAATCCTGTAGATCCTGTCGAAACCTTTTAGCCTTACGTAGCTATAATCAATTCGATTTCGTTGTCGTGAAAAACCTGCTTGTGTTTTTCCTCAATGCTGGCGTCGGTTATGATGTAATCAATCAGCGACAAAGCGCCCAGACTCGCGAAGGCACTCTTACCAATCTTGGTTGAATCGGCGACCAGATAGGTCGTGTCGGCCGCGTCGATCATCGCTTTTTTTACAACCAGATCGCTGATGCTCGGGTAGGTTAACCCGGATTTTAACGAGATGCCTGCCGTGGCTAGAAAGAGCTTCTGCACGTTGATACCCTTGAAAAAGTCGGCGGCTTTCTGACCGGTCAGCGAAAGCGTAGGGGGTTTAAATTCTCCACCCGTCATGATGACCTCGATACCGGGTTCAGCCCCCAGAATCAGGGCGATATTTAAGGCATTGGTGATAACTGTTAGGTTCTTATAACCGCGCAGTTTTTTTGCAATTTCAGTCGTTGTCGATCCTGAATCCAGGATGATACTATCCCCGCTTTCGATAAATTCCAGACATTTCGTAGCAATAAGCTCTTTCTTGTCGATGTTTTCCTGATTACCCAGTGAGAAAGTGCGGACCTGATCTTCTACGTTTTTGAGGTATGCACCGCCATGCTCTTTGGTTACCAGTCCGTCTTTTTCCAGCTTTTCCAGGTCCTGGCGAATGGTCACTTCCGTCACTTTAAAGATTCGGGCCAGATCGATGACTTTTGCAGAGCCATCCTCTTTTAATAATTCGAGTATTTTTTCCCGGCGTTGGTTCGGCAGCATACTTATTTCTTTCATTTCGAAAACAGTCAAAAGTAAAGAAAAGAATTCTTTCCGTCTGCAATGTTACGCAAGCCAATTCAGTAACACCTGATTAAATAAGGTGATTCTTCCAGTTGGGGCGTATAAGCGCTTTGCTCAACGATGTGGATTGTCAAAATGACGCTCCGGTCAGCATGACAAAAAAGTTCTTGTAGCATACTCTAAACTATTTGTACTTGAGTACTTAATTGGTATTAAGCAAGGTTTCATCAGCCGTTCAATCAGTGGGTATGAAGTGGCAGATTTAGGTTACCGGGCGGAAAAGGCAGGCAAAAGGGCTGTTAATTCACCAGTGTTAGCCGGATCGCCAAGTAGGGTTTTGCAGGTAGGCGAATTTTCCTGAAAGCGTCATCATACACCCGATAATCCTTTTCTTTTCCCAACTGAAACGTTTCGTTAATGGGCGTAATGGTCATGTTCCAGGTATCGATCAGCTCAGCTTTAAAAACCGAACCTGTTGCCGGTGCACCCTTTTTGGGCAGACTAAACACCCATTCTGAGGGCATTTGTTTCCCCAGATAGATCAGATAATGCGCGCTATCAGCCTGGCAGGTCTGGTGATCTTTCCAGGGGTCAGCCAGTTCAACGGGGCCGGGTTCCTCCTCCAGAATTTTCCGTAAAAAAGCAATCCTCGTCGGACTCTGGCCATGAAATCTGCCGCCTTCGGCCCAAAAAATCGTATCGCCGGGTGTCCGGTACGTTTCGCCGTGGGTTACGTAGGTACCGGCAATAACGCCCTGCCAGAACGCTTCCGTCATCTCTTCGGGACTAAGTCGGCCCCAGCGTTGCGGCAAATTGCCTTCATAGCAAACCTCGTCGTACACGATGGGTTTACGGTAGGCATCGCGCAGCAAAACAGCCCGGCCAAAATCTTCAACGGTCGAGCCGTTCTGAATGCTGACATGCGTAAAATAAGGTTTCCAGTTGTCGTAATAGTCGGAACCGTTGTGAATGGAACAGAGGTGATGATACGGGTCAGCCTCTACTACGGCTTTGCTGTACGTATCCCAGGCATCGCGGGGTTTGGTTTTTATGTAATCGAATTCATTCGCCATCGACCACCACACATTCGGGTAGGCTGACAGTCTGGCTACCAGGTAATTGATATAAAAAAGGTCGTTTTTCAGGCCCATGTTATCGAAGCCCCAGCGGCCTTTGTCGTACGGGTGGAAAATGATCAGATCGGCTTCAATGTTCAGTTTCGCCAGATCGGCAATGCGCTTTTCCAGGTGCCGGAAAAAAACCGGATCAAAGCGCGTAAAGTCCCACTCGTGTTTGATTTTTCCATTCGGCTCTTTGCTTCGGCTTTTCTCGACGTAGGCATACCGCGTCGGTTCGTCCTCTACGTAGCTGTACGTTTTCGGAAATACACACATTCGTATCTTATTGAAAGGCGCATTCTTCAGCGTCGCCAGGGTTTGTTCCTGCAAGGCTTCGGCCTGATGCGTCCAGGCATAGGCTGTAGTGCCAAAGGGATAATACGGTTTGCCGTTGGCGTACTGGAAATTATAGGTATTCCAGACTTTTACGGGGCCATGATTTTCGGCAGATGGGGCGACACAGGTAAATCCGCCCGTTTTTCCGGCCAGCTGCTTTGCGTTGCTGGCGGTTCGATACGTCCATTTGCCAATCTCACTCGGCATGAAACGTACTTTATAAATGCCATCGCCATCGTAAAAACCGGTGACCTTGATGGTCTTTCCAGCCGATGAAAATTCAGCGGTCAACTGTACGTCGGTGAATGGATTACCTGTTGATGGCCCGGTTAAGGCCACTTCATACAGCCCCCACTTCTCCACTGATTTTCCGGTCTCACCCGTTGACTGAGCCAGAATTTGCTGGGTTATACAAAATAGAAGAAAAAGAAAAAGTCTATGTCGAGCCTGTCTGTACATAATCCAAAGGTTTTTATTGGAAAAGCAAAATAAAAGAAAGAAAACGAAATATTTTATGGGTAAGTATAGGAAAGTTCGGCCTATACCGTCCTATACATTCGTATCAGTTTTTTGGCAATTTAAAATGATTTGATTGTCTATTTTACTGATACCTCAATAACTATGAACCCAAATCTAACCTTCCGACGATCGGGTCGATATGGCCTGATGTTTGTTTTGTTTTGTTTTTCTTTTGCTCAGGTTGTGGGGCAAAATCAGCCGATCACCATTACGGGGAAAATTACGGATGAAACGGGCAAACCGCTGCCTGGCGCATCTGTTCTGGTGAAATCAACAAAGAACGGGACCATCTCGAATCAGGACGGTGCCTTCTCGATTGCTGCGGCTGGCAGTTCGGTACTGGTTATTAGTTCGATCAGTTACGAAACCCAGGAAATCCCGGTCAACAATCGGTCGGCAATTGATGTATCGATGCTTCCGTCGAACAAAACGCTCAATGAAGTGGTGGTCGTGGGGTATGGCACGCAAAGCAAGCGGGCCATTACGGGGGCGGTCGCATCGGTCGGGTTCAACGAGTTTAAAGATCGGTCGTTCAGCAACGTAACGCAGTCGCTTGCGGGTAAAATTGCAGGGGTAAACATCACCCAGTCGCAGGGGGCGCCGGGTGTTTCGCCCATTATCCGGATTCGGGGCGTAAGCTCCATTACGGCCGGTACGAATCCGCTGTTTGTGGTGGATGGCGTACCGCTCGAAAACTTCAACCTGAACCTGATCAACCCACAGGATATCGAATCGGTGGACGTACTGAAAGATGCTTCCTCTGCCGCTATTTACGGGTCGCGGGGCGCCAACGGAGTTGTTCTGGTGACTACCAAGCTGGGTAAACCCGGCAAAACCAACATCAGCGCGGGCTATGAGTATGGTATCCAGTCGGTATGGCGCAAAGTGCCTATGATGAACGCCCAGCAATGGATTGGCTATTATGTCGATGCACACAACAACGCCTGGGTTGACCTGAACCCGACGGTCAACAAAGCCTCTGATCCCAACAGCGTTCGCCCGTCTACGTACCGCATTCCCGAAGATTTTATCAATAACCCGCAACAGTTTGGCAATGGTACCGACTGGCAGGATGTGATGTTTCGGGTAGCTCCTTCGCATAATGCGCAGCTTTCGGTGTCGGGCGGCTCCGAAAAAACGCAGTTTTTATTCTCGCTGGCCTACCTGGACCAACAGGCCGTATTGGATGAAAACTATTACAAACGATTGGCCTTACGTACCAACATCAAACACAAGGTATCAGATAAGTTTTCGATTGGCCTGAACCTTGGCGCGACAACGATTTTTGACCGTACCGAAGGGACACAGGGAAAAAGTGACGTAGTGAGTCTGGCCATTCAGAGCGATCCGATTTTTCCGGTTTACAATGAAAATGGCAATCTGGGCTACCGCGATCCGAACTCGGTCTGGAGTAAATACGTCGCCTATAACGACCTGAATCTCTGGCATCCGTACTCGCTGACGCGTTTTTATCACAAGCAGAACAAGTCGTTCAATACGCTCGCTACCGCCTTTGCCGAGTATTACATCACCGATGATCTGAAATTTCGGACAAGCATCAGTGGCAACCTCTTCAATACGCGGCTGAACTCGTACCGGGTTAAAAACCAGGGTTATGGCTATTCGGGTCTGTTGCCCGCCGAAGGAAACGTTCAGACCTCGTACATGCTGAACTGGCTGTCGGAAAATACGCTGACGTATGATAAGCAGTTTGGCGACCACAGCCTCAACGTACTGGCCGGATACTCTGTTCAGAAGCAGCGCGACGAGTTTGCGACCGTTACGTCGGGGAGCTTCCCGAATGATCTGGTTGAAACGCTCAATGCGGGCGTCGTGACGAGTGGTTCCAGCACGGCTTCCGAATGGGCTATGATTTCGTATCTGGCGCGGGCGCAGTACAATTTCCAGAACAAATACTTCCTGACGGGCGCGATCCGACGGGATGGCAGCTCACGGTTTGGTACCGATACCCGCTGGGGGTATTTCCCATCCGTTTCGGGGGGTTGGCTGATTTCGGACGAGAACTTTATGAAAAATATTAAGCTGATCAGTAGTCTGAAATTACGGGCCAGCTACGGGATCGCGGGGAACAACCAGATTCCAAACTATGGCGCTGTCAGCTTGCTCGGGTCAACAAACTACGTATCCGGTTCGGCACTGGCATCGGGGCTAACCATTGCTAACATTGCGAATCCGAATCTGAAATGGGAACGGACGGGCCAGTTCAACATTGGTGTCGATTTGCGGTTGTTAAACGACCGAATTGGCTTATCGGCTGAATTTTATAACTCGGTTACCCGCGATATGCTGCTGAACGTACCGGTGCCTGATATTTCGGGCTTCTCATCGCAGCTGACCAACATTGGCCGGATGCAGAACCGGGGTGTTGAACTGAATCTGAACACGAAAAATACCACCGGCAAAGTCGTCTGGACGACGGACCTGAATTTCAGCGTCAACCGCAACAAAGTGCTCCAGCTTGGTCCGGGCAATGCACCGATTATTTACACGGACTACGTAGTAGCAGTTAAAACCGAAGTGGGACAGCCGATTTCGAACTTCTACGGCTACGTCGTGGATGGTGTGTTTAAAAATCAGGCGGCCGTCGATGCCGCTCCGCATTACAGCACCACTAAACCCGGCGACCCGATTATCCGGGATGTGAACGGTGATGGAAAGATTACCCCCGACGACCGCACGACGCTCGGAAATTTTCAGCCCGACTTTACAGCAGGTATCACCAACACGATATCGTTTAAAGGATTTGATTTCTCGTTCCTGTTTCAGGGAACGTATGGGGGCGAAATTGTCAATCAGAACTTCCGGTACCTGGGTTTCTGGAACAACGGCCGCAACATGTTTGCCAGTGTCGATAATCGGTGGCGTTCAGAAGCAGACCCCGGCGACGGGAAGCATTTCCGGGCAACGCTCGGCCTGACGGGTTTGCAGGATCAGTTTCACAGCCTTTGGGTTGAAGATGCTTCGTTCACGCGTTTGAAAAACATCCGCCTTTCGTATACCCTGCCCACCTCTGTGACAAGCAAAACCCCGTTCCGGGCGGCCCGCGTGTATGTGAATGCCGACAACGTCTATCTGTGGAGCAAATACACCAACTACGACCCAGAAAACACAACCTACGGAGCCAGCAACTACTCCAGCGGGGGCAACGGGCTGAACGCTTCGGGCAATGCACCCAATGGGGCCTTCATTGGTGTCGACTATGGTTCGTATCCCATTCCCCGCGTCGTTACGGTCGGCCTGAAAGTTGACTTGTAGAAAGATAAATATACCCCCAACCCCCTGAAGGGGGCTCAATTCCAGGCGAGTAAAGCCCCCTTCAGGGGGTTGGGGGTAAGTTCAATCAGTTAGATATTAACAATCATGAAAGCTATAAAACCAATTATAACCTTGCTCTGCATCGGGCTGCTGGCCAGCAGTTGCAAAGAATCATTCCTCGATCTGAAACCACTTTCGAACGCAACGGCGGACAACTTCAAAACAGCCGATGATTTTGAACTGGCCGTAAATGGCGCGTATGCATCGCTTTATACGGTTTATCATCCGGAAGGGCCAGTTTCGTACGCCAACGAGCAGATGAGCGATAACGCCATTATGTTCAACATTTCGGGCATTCAGTCGGATAAATGGCAGTTTAAAGATTATAGTCTGGCTACGGCCAACACGATGGTGTACCAGTTCTGGCAGGATTGCTACAAAGCCATCTTCAATGCCAACATCGTATTGGACCGTATCGAAGGAGCAAACCTGAGCACGACCTATAAGGAAGGGGTTAAAGCGCAAATGATGTTTCTACGTGGATTATACTATTTTAACATGGTTCAGCTCTGGGGCGATCTGCCCATCGTGACAACCCCGCTTACGGGAGAGGAGAGCTATGCCGTGCTACGTTCACCAGCCAGTGCCGTTTACGATCAGATCAAAAAAGACCTTGTATATGCGGCTGAAAAGCTACCCCTTGCCTCGGCAATTACGCTGCCCGGACGCGCATCGAAGGGCGCTGCACAAACGCTTCTGGGAAAAGTATACCTGACCCTTGGCGATAAAACGTCGGCTGCCAACGTGCTTAAGGAGGTATACAACAGCAATCAGTATTCGTTGCTACCGAATTATTCCGACTTGTGGGGCCCAAGCGTAAAGAATACGAAAGAGTCTATCTTCGAGATTCAGTATCTGGGCGGAAATGCATCAGCGCCCTATAGCCGTTATTACCAGACGTTTTACCCGAACAACAACTTTCTGGGTTTTTACGGAGGTGGCATGAATCAGGTTACCGACGATCTGTATAATGAATATGAGTCTGGGGATACACGTCGGGATGTATCGATAGCGTTGGGTTATAACAATTCCGGTACATTCATTAATCAGAAATACCCGGTCAAATGGACCGATACAAAAGCCGTCCAGGTAGGTGGTAACCCACTGGCTAACAATAACTTTATGATACTACGTTATGCCGATGCGTTGCTACTGCTTTCGGAAGCAACCGGCGACGCTACGTACCTCAATCTGGTGCGGACACGGGCGAAACTTCCCAAATTTGGCGATGCTACGTATCCATCAGACAAATACCCAACGCTCGACCTGGCTATCGAACACGAGCGCCGTATGGAATTAGCCATTGAGTTCAATCGCTGGTTCGATCTGAAACGGACAAACCGGGCCATTCCGGTACTAACTGCTAAAGGCAAGGCAATCAGCCAGAATAAATTGCTGTGGCCCATTCCCCAGATTGTTCGGACCCAAAACGGAGCGATCACCCAGAATCCGGGATATTAATGATCGGTCACCCCTAAATCCCCTGAAGGAGACTTTGCTCGCTTTTGGACAAAGCCCCTTTCAGGGGATTTAGGGGTAATTAGGCTGAAAACTTATCCGAATGGCCAGTACTAATGGAGCATTGCATAAAAATACTTGATTGATAAAATCATACAATCGGCCGAAAAAATCATACAAAGTCCCAGCCCAAAAAAACGCATTCTTTGTAAATGCTAAACCCATCGTTCAAAAGCACACTATTTGCCGGTTTCTTATTGGTAAGTGTTCTTGCCTGTACTACTGAAAAAAAGGCTACTGAAACTAACTCAAATCAGCTCACGATATCCGAAAACGGGCGATTTCTGGCCGTTGGGGATAACAAACCTTTTTTCTGGCTGGGGGATACGGGCTGGCTGCTTTTCAACCGCCTGACCCGCGAAGAAACTGAACAATATCTCGAAAACCGGAAGCAAAAAGGCTTTAACGTCGTGCAGGTCATGGTGCTGCACACGCTGGCAGCCGCCAATATCTATGGCGACTCCGCGCTCATCGGCAAAAACATTGCGACCCCTCTACTAACCGACGGCTCATCATACAGTGATTCAATGCAGTATGATTTCTGGGATCATGTTGATTTTGTGGTCGACAAGGCCGCCGAAAAAGGCATTTACATGGCACTAGTACCGCTTTGGGGTAACAACGTAAAAAGTAAGCTCGTCGATCAGCAACGGGCAAAAGCCTACGCCGAATTCCTGGCCAACCGTTACAGAAACCGCCCAAACATCATCTGGCTGGATGGGGGCGACATCAAAGGCAGTGATTCGCTGGAAGTCTGGAAAACCATTGGCCGGACGATCAACCAAATCGATACGACGCACCTGATTACGTTCCACCCGCGCGGTCGGTCGTCCTCGTCGGAGTGGTTTCATAGCGAGCCCTGGCTGGATTTCAATATGGTACAGTCGGGGCATAAGTCGTACGCGCAGGATACGTCGGCCAAAGACAGATGGCATTATGGCGAAGATAACTGGCGGTATATCCAGGCCGACCTGGCCCTGAAACCGACCCGCCCCGTAATCGATGGAGAACCGTCGTATGAGCAGATTCCGCATGGCCTTCATAACCCGGACGATCCACGCTGGACAGCCGACGACGTGCGCCGGTACGGTTACTGGTCGGTACTGGCGGGCGCGTTTGGGTACACGTACGGCCACAACTCGGTCATGCAGATGTACCGGAAATCCGATAAAAAAACGTCGTTCGGGCCAATTGATACCTGGGATAAAGCCATCGATGCGCCAGGAGCCAGTCAGATTATTCACCTGAAAAATCTAATGCTGGCTCATTCGTTTTTCGACCGTGTTCCCGATCAGTCGCTCATTGCCAATCAGGGCGAACGGTATGATTATCTGGTAGCCAGTCGCGGGCCGGATTACGCGCTGGTCTATACATATACAGGGCGGAACATCCGGCTGAATATGGGCAAGATTTCGGTTGACAAAGTGACGGCATCGTGGTTCAGCCCACGCGATGGCAAAACGACCGCCATTGGCGACGTAGCGAACACGGGTATTCAGGAGTTTGACCCGCCCGCCGAACCCAAAAACGGCAACGACTGGGTATTAGTCATTCAGAAGAAATGAAACGATTAATTATCCTGCTTGGGCTTGTTGTAAGCCTCACCTCATGCTCGAAGGATGTCTATATGTTCAGCTCGTTTCATGAACCGGCGAATGAAGGGCTTCGCTTTCTGTATAGTTACGACGGCTATACATGGACCGATCTGAACCGTACGTTTTTGAAACCCGAAATTGGCAACCAGAAAGTCATGCGCGACCCATCGATTGCGCAGGGTAAAGATGGTACGTTTCATCTGGTCTGGACGAGCAGCTGGCGCGACGATAAAGGGTTTGGTTATGCCAGCTCGAAAGACCTGATTCACTGGTCGCCGGAGCGATTTATTCCGGTTATGGAACACGAGCCAACAGCCGTGAATGTCTGGGCCCCGAGCTGTTTTATGACGACGAAGCCGATCAGTTTATCATTATCTGGGCATCTACCATCCCCGGCCGGTTTGAGCGGGGAGAGGAGGAGGAAAAAAACAACCACCGCATGTATTACGCCACTACGAAAGATTTTCAGACGTTTGCCCCCACGAAGCTCTTTCTGGACCCAAAATTCAGCGTGATCGATGCGGTGATTGTTAAGCGTAAACCCGCTGATTACGTACTGGTGCTGAAAGACAACACCCGGCCGGAACGGAACATCAAAGTCGCGTTTGGTTCGAAGGCGACAGGCCCTTACACGAACGTATCAGGCCCGTTTACAAAGAAATTTACGGAAGGCCCTTCGGTTGCCAAAGTGGGTGACGACTGGCTGATCTATTTCGACTCGTATCAGGCTAAATCCTACAATGCTGTCAGAACGCGCGATTTTAAAACGTTTACGGATGCCGCTGGTCAAATCTCGGTACCGGAAGGTCATAAGCATGGTACAATTTTTAAGGTGAAGAAGAAGGTTTTGAAAGGGTTGTTGAAGAACTGATAGAACCATTTTTTGTCATTCCGACGCAGGAGGAATCTCAATGTATCCTCAATAGTTGGTTAAGGCAATTTAAGATTCCTTCTGCGTCGGAATGACAAAACCACTCTAACGTGACCACTCAAACGTGGTGTCGGGTTTGAGAACCCGACACCACACACTGGCTGTAACGGTCGATCGGGCGGATTGATACGCGAAGCTAACATTATCAATACAATGAAGTACTATCGTTTAACCCTCTTCCTGCTCGCCCTTGCTCAGCTAGCCACCGCGCAGCAGACGGAACGGCGCTACCTGTCGGGAACGGGAAATGACCAGACTGTTAACTGGCAATTCTACTGTACTGGCGGGCAGAATTCGGGCAAGTGGACCACCATTCCCGTACCGTCGAACTGGGAGCTGCAGGGGTTTGGGAAATACAATTACGGCTTTGCCAAAGACTCGGCAAAAGGCAAGGAACAGGGACTATACAAATACGAATTTCAAGCGCCTGCAGCATGGAAAGGCAAGCGTGTGAATCTGGTATTTGAAGGCGTAATGACCGATGCTGAGGTGAAACTCAATGGCAAATCAGTTGGACCGATTCATCAGGGTTCGTATTACGCCTTCAAATACGATGTAACGAATGGGCTGAATTATGGAGCCAGTAATCTGCTAGAAGCCACAGTCTCAAAACATTCCGCCAACCAATCCGTCAACGAAGCTGAACGCAAAGGGGACTTCTGGATTTTTGGCGGCATTTTCCGGCCCGTTTATCTGGAAATTCTACCATCCGAACACATCGGGCACGTAGCCATCGACGCCAAAGCCAACGGTACGGTCACGGCGCGGCTTCAGCTCAACACGAATGGGAAAGCTACCGACGTAGCAGCCCAGATTTTTACGACCTCTGGTCAAAAAGTGGGTACGCCATTTACCACCAAAGTCGGCTCGGGAAATTCGAATGTTACGTTAGTCAAAACCATACCCAATCCGCTACTGTGGACCTCTGAAACACCGAATCGTTACAAAGTAGAGATTCGGTTATTGCAGGCTGGAAAACCCGTTCATATCGTCACGCAACCGTTTGGGTTCCGAACCGTTGAGATTCGTCAGCGGGATGGCATTTACGTCAATGGCACAAAAATCAAACTTAAAGGCGTGAATCGACACTCGTTCTGGCCGACATCAGGGCGGGCGCTGAATAAGGGAGTGAGTGTGCTGGACGTGAACCTGATGAAGAACATGAACATGAACGCGGTCCGGATGTCGCACTATCCGCCCGATGATCATTTTCTGGACGTTTGCGATTCGTTGGGACTGTTTGTGTTCGATGAACTAGCAGGCTGGCATGGGCACTATGATACGCCAACCGGCACCAAACTCCTCCACGAACTCATCACGCACGATGTAAATCACCCATCAGTCATTCTTTGGATCAACGGTAACGAAGGTGGCCACAACCGTGAACTTGACGCGCTTTTTGCCAAGGAAGATATCCAGAAACGGCACGTACTTCATGCCTGGGAGGATTTCAACGGCTTCGACACACAGCACTACCGCGAATACAACTATGGCATTGGCAGCTACAACCTCGGTCACTCTATCACCTTACCAACGGAGTTCCTGCACGGCTTATACGATGGCGGTCACGGAGCTGGTCTGGAAGATTATTGGGAAGCGATGTGGCATGAACCGCTGGCGGCTGGTGGTTTCCTTTGGGATTTTGCCGATCAGGGTGTTGTCCGTACCGACCGAAATGGCGGCAAAGGGCCATTGGACACAGACGGCAATCGTGGGGCCGATGGCATTGTGGGGCCGTACCGCGAGAAGGAAGGTAGTTTTTTCACCGTCAAAGAAGTCTGGTCGCCCATCCGGCTCGAACGTAGGGAAATCACCCCAACCTTCGACGGTACGTTTTCGATTGAAAACCGCTACCATTTTACCAATACCAATCACTGTTCCTTTACCGGAAAATTAGTCAAAGTAGGGGGGCATACGGAGCGGGCCGACCGTTTGCGGTTGTGGCTCCAACCCTGAAACCACTGGAAAAAGGAACACTGAAAGCCAACCTTCCCGCCGACTGGACGGACTACGATTTATTGTACATCACGGCCACTGACCCGTTCAATCGCGAGCTGTTTACCTGGAGTTTTCCCATTTCGTTGCCTGACAAGGTTGCGGCCACAATGGTCAAAACCGAAGGCGCGGGCAACGTAACACTTAGCGAAACCGATTCGCTCTATAACGTAACGGCCAACGGCATTCAATTGTCGATCAGCAAACGAAACGGCCTACTACGTCAGGTTTCGAACGCAAAAGGGAACGTAGCGCTGACGAATGGCCCGATTTTGCAGGAATCCGCCAATAACTTCAGCAACTTCACCCAACGTAGTGAGGGAAAAAACATCATAATCGAATCGACCTTCGACCGCAAAGCGGCCTATAATACGATACAGTGGACGATTTATCCGTCGGGCTGGGTGAAAATGAAGGTTCGGTATTTTCCCAATGCCTATTTCACCTTCATGAACGGGGTTAATTTCTCGTTTCCAGAAGCGAAAATGAAGGCCGTCAAGTGGATGGGAAAAGGTCCGTACCGCGTCTGGAAAAACCGGATGAAGGGCGGTACGCTGGGCGTCTGGAGCAAAGCCTACAACAATACTGAAACGGGTGAGCAGCCGCTGGTTTATCCCGAGTTTAAAGGCTATCACGCCAATATGTACTGGTGCCGGTTCGAAGCCGACAATCCGTTTATCGTCGCAACTGAAAACGAAGACGTGTTTTTCCGGCTCTTCACACCCGCCTGGAAAACCGACCAGTGGCACAATTACGAACCCATGTTTCCGTCGGGCGATATCTCGTTCATGCAGGGAATTCCCAGCATCGGCACCAAAACGCAACGTAACGAAACCACTGGCCCGATGGGGCAGAAATACGCATTTTACGATTACGAAAAAGAACCCGCCCGCGCCAAAGAACTGACGTTGTACTTTGACTTTTCGGGAAGGTAGAACAGAACTTCGACAGTGGGGTCAGGTTCTCAAACCTGACCCGAACGGTTTCTCAAAACCGTTCGGGATAACATACGTTTACAAGCGGTTTTGAGAAGCCGCACAATGTCGGTTATAAGAAACCGATACCACAGATTATGCAACGACTGTCGGCTCTACTAGTAATCTTTTCCATCTTTCCCTCGCTCCTCTACGCGCAGGGCGAAATATGGGTATCGCCGGATGGGTCGGATGCGCATTTGGGAACGAAAGAAAAGCCGCTGGCGAGTTTACAACTGGCGCTTCGAAAGGTTCGGGAACTGCGTCGGCTGAACGACCCGAGCATCGCTAAAGGTGCATATATCTATCTGAAAAATGGCTCGTACGCGTTAAGCGAACCAGTTTTTATCCGGCCGGAAGATTCCGGTACATCCGCTAGTCCGACCATTATTGAAGCCGCTCCGAACGAAAAACCCATACTGAGCGGTGGCGTATTTATCAAAAACTGGCAAAAGCTGAAAGGGACTGTACCGGGGTTGCCAAAAGAAGCAATACGTAAGGTTTGGGTGGCCGATGCGCCAAACGTAGGTGGTCGTTCACTGGAATTTCGGCAGTTGTGGGTCAATGGCGAAAAAGCAATACGTGCCAAAGACACATCGTACCCACTGATGAACCGGATTCTGTCGTGGAACAAACAGGAACAAACCTGCTGGATTCCCACGCCTAAATTCGGTGATCTGTCGAAAGCGGCTGGCCTGGAAATGCTGATTCATCAGTGGTGGGCGATTGCAAATCTGCGCATAAAACGGATTGACGTACAGGGTGATAGCGCAAAGCTTTGGTTTCATCAGCCTGAAAGCCGGATTCAGTCGGAGCATCCGTGGCCTGCGCCCTGGATTTCGAAAGAAACGGGTAATTCAGCCTTCTATCTGACCAATGCCATTCAGTTTCTGAACCAGCCCGGCGAATGGTTTCTGGATACCAAAGCCGCAAAAATCTATTACATCCCGCGTCCGAACGAAAGCCTTACCACTGTACAGGTCATTGCCCCTGCGCTTGAAACCCTGGTACGTATCGCCGGAACGATTGATCATCCAGTGTCGAACGTACTGTTCAGGGGCATTTCGTTTCAGCATACGGGCTGGCTGCGGCCATCCCAGCAGGGACACGTACCACATCAGGCCGGTTTGTTCATGCTCGATGCGTATAAACTGAAAATACCCGGCACACCCGATAAAAAGTCACTCGAAAATCAGGCCTGGGTCGGCCGACCGGCTGCGGCTGTGGAAGTGAATTTCGCCAACTGTACGGGGTTTGAAAACTGCCGGTTTGAGCATATGGCCGCTACGGGGCTGGATTACCATAAAGGCGTACAGGATAACATGATTCGGGGAAACCTGTTCAAAGACATTGGCGGGACGGGTATTATGGCGGGTGTTTTCGCTGATGAAGCTACAGAAATTCACCTGCCTTATAACCCGACCGACGAGCGGGACGTGTGCAGTAACCTGACCATCAGCAACAACCTCATTACTAACGTAACGAATGAAGACTGGGGCTGTGTGGGCATCGGCGCTGGCTACGTTCGGGGTATTACCATAGCTCATAACGACATCAATGAAGTGGGTTATAGTGGCATCAGCCTGGGCTGGGGCTGGACACGGACCATCAACGCCATGCGGAACAACCGGATTGAGGCAAACCGGATTCATCACTTTGCCAAACACATGTATGACGCAGCAGCCATTTACACACTATCGGCACAACCGGGCTCGGTCATCACCGAAAACGTGATTGATAGCGTGTATAAAGCGCCTTACGCACACCTGCCCGCGCACTGGTTTTACCTCTATACAGACGAAGGTTCGTCTTATTTTACGATAAAAGACAACTGGACGCCCTCGGAAAAATACCTGCAAAACGCTAACGGGCCGAATAACATATGGGAACGTAACGGTCCTTTGGTTGGCGACAGCATCAAAACGAAAGCGGGATTACAACCGGCGTACCATTATTTGCTTCACGAAAAAGCGTCCGCTGACTCGAAATGGCGTATCAATAAAGAAAATCCAGTCATTGTTGAGCTGACGGCACCGGAAGGACAGAGGATTAATCCTGAGCAACTAACGAAAGTGATGGTGCGAAATAAGGTTCGTCCGGAAGCGCTGTATCAGTGGCAAAATCATTACGTCATTTTCGATAAAGTGCAGGACGTATTCGTACTGAGTGAACGCTTGAAATCAGCGTTTCCGACCGCTAATGTCAAAACCTACTACGACCTATTCTACGAATTCAACCGGAATCGTTGCTCCACTCGGCCCGTCGCTGGGGAGTGGAAGCATACCATCCTGACAGCCAATCTGGTCGCTGACACTAAACTGCAAAATGAATACCTAGACTACCACGCAACACAGTTTGAAAAATGGCCGGAAGTGTCGGACGGGTTTTGCAACGCGCAGTTCCAGCAACTGCTTCTCTACCGAAATGGTCGGCAGCTGATGCTGGTCATTAGCGTCCCGAAGGGAGAAAGTCTGGATAAACTGAACCCCAAAACAACTGAAAACAACCCCCGCGTTGACGAGTGGAATGCGCAGATGAAAAAATATCAGGAAGGGATTCCGGGTACCAAGCCGGGGGAGGTGTGGGTGGAATTCAAACCGGGTCAATAGGCAATAGGCATTGGTATAGACGATTACAAATGACCAATAACCATTGTGAGTGATGTCGGGTTCTCAAACCCGACATAGCGTGGTTTCTCAAAACCTCGTGCACTATTTCAAACGGTTTTGAGAAACCGCTCGCGTCGGGTTTGAGAACCTGACTCCACTAGAAAAAGAATGACAAACAAAACTATGTTACGATTAGGGATTTTAGGATTAGGAGAAGGCCGGAGCACCATGTCGGCGGCTTTGTCGAGCCCGAATTATGAGTTAGTTAAAGTCTGCGATCAGAAACTGGAACTGTGTCAGCAACGGGCGAAGGAATTTGACTTTCCGTATTATACGACCCATTATCAGGATTTGCTCGACGATCCGACAATAGACGTCATTGCGATCTACACACCTGACAAATATCATGCTGAGCATACGAAACTGGCCATGCTGCATGGCAAACACGTCGTTTGTACCAAGCCGTTTATCGATGATCTGTCGAAGGCGAAAGAACTCATCGACATCAGTGAGCAAACCGGCAAAAAGGTGTTTGTCGGGCAAAGTTCCCGCTTTTTCGAGCCGATGAAAAAGCAACGTACCGACTTTGAAGCGGGTCTGATCGGTGAACTGATCACCATCGAGGGCTACTACCATGCTGACCATCGCTGGTTTCTGGCCAAAGGCTGGTCGCTGGAAAACGCATTCAAATGGTTGTATGGGGGATTGAGCCATCCCGTCGATTTTATTCGGTGGTATCTGCCCAATATTGACGAAGTGATGGGATACGGTATGTTAAGTTCAAACGGCCGGAAAGGTGGCCTGAAAAACGCCGATACCATGCATTTCATTTTCAAAGCTACCGACGGACGTATCGCCCGCGTAAGTGGAGCTTACACCGGCCCCGTTCAACCCGTTGTGCGGGACTCCGAAATGAGTTGTATTCTGCGGGGGACCGAAGGCTGTAGTCAGGCTGATTATATGGATTTGCGCTACGCCATCACCACCAATACGGGTGAAGAAATCGTTCAGACCTGGGAGCACAAACTGAAACATTACTTCCGGTTTGAAGGCAAGAGCCATCATGCGGGTGAATACCAGAACTACCTCGACTATTTCGCTACGTGCCTACAGAACGGCAAAACGGCTTACCCAGATATTCGGGAAGGTATTGGTACGGTAGCCCTGCTTCAGGCCATGGACAAATCTCTGCAAACCGGCCAGCCGGTGAAAGTCCAGAACGTACTGAGCGAGCACGGGCTGTGATGTCGGGTTCTTCAACCCGACATTGGGCGGTTTCTCAAAACCGTCTGAATACCATGCGGTTTTAAGAAACCGCTCGCGTCAGGTTTGAGAACCTGACTCCACTGAAAGTCATACACGTAGTGAATCATGCATAACATCACCGACCGCTTAACCCCACTGGACTACGGCATTGTACTGGCTTATCTAGTCATTCTGGCGATTATCGGGTATCGGGCTAGTCGGCCGAAAAAAGGGCAGGCTGACGAGACACTGTTTCTGGCGAATAAGTCGCTGGGCTGGGCGAGTATTGGATTCAATATGTGGGGACCAATGTGGGCCCGTCCATGCTGCTGGCCTTTGCGAGTATTGGGTACAGTACGGGTATCGTCGCCATCAATTTCGACTGGTACGCGTTTGTGTTCCTGTTTCTGCTGGCCATCGTGTTTGCGCCAAAATACCTGGCTGCTAACGTAATGACCATGCCTGAGTTCATGGGAAAACGCTACGGTGAATCCACGCAAACAATTCTGGCCTGGTACGCGCTGATTAAAATGCTGATTTCGTGGCTGTCGCTGGGACTGTTTGCGGGTGGTTTTCTGGTACGTCAAATATTAGGTATTCCCATGTGGCAATCGGTTATTGTGCTGGTGCTCTTTGCCGGATTGTTCGCGTACACAGGCGGACTGAAAGCCATTGCCCGCGTCAATGTGTTTCAGATGCTGCTGCTTATTGGCGTGTCACTAACGCTTACGATACTTGGTATCAATAAAGTTGGTGGTCTGGCGGCTGTTTATCAGAAAGCACCAGCCGAATATTGGAGTCTGATCCATCCGGCCAGTGATACCAAATATCCCTGGCCCGCTATTTTGCTGGGCTATCCGGTGGCTGCAGTGGCCTTTTTCTGTACCGATCAGGCGATGGTGCAGTCGGTGCTGGGAGCGCGCAATCTGGAGCAGGGTCAATTGGGCGTCAACTTCATCGGCTGGCTCAAAATTCTGTCGCTGCCGCTGTTCATTCTGCCGGGCATCCTTTGCTTTATCCTGTTTCCCAATCTCAAAGACCCCGCTGAAGCGTACATGACGATGGTTACGAACCTGTTTCCACCGGGTATGAACGGACTGGTCATCGTCGTGCTGATTGCAGTGCTGGTCGGTACGATTGGTTCGTCGCTGAATTCGCTCAGTACGGTGTTTACGATGGATGTGTACGTCAAGAAAATTAACCCAAACGCCAGCAATCAGGACATTATCCGGGTTGGCCGCCTGACTGTAATTGCAGGTTGTCTGTTTGCCGTCGGTATGGCACTGGCCATCGATAGTATCAAAGGATTGAACCTGTTTGATGTATTCCAGTCGGTGCTGGGGTTTATTGCACCACCGTTGTCCGTCGTTTTTCTGCTAACCGTTTTCTGGAAACGAACTACCCGAAGTGCCGTAAACACAGTTTTGTCAATCGGTTCAGTGTTTAGTCTGGGTGTGGGTATCCTGTATTTATGGGTTTTCCCGCCTGATCGTTTCGTGTTCTGGCCGCACTATCTGCTGTTGTCGTTTTCCATTTTCATGATCTTATTGATCAAGGCCATGCTGATTTCCTTACTGGATAAAAACCCGTCCGTTTACGTAGTCGATGCAACTGGAAATGAGCTAATTATCAAGCCGACACAACGAGTCTGGATGACATGGATTGCCCTGATTCTGACGATGATAGGGCTATATGCAGCGTTTCACTAGCTGGCTCGTAGCTCGTCCGTGATACAATCGCGGATGAGCAGAGGATAACTTAGGTCAATTGGTTTCCAGTAATTCGTAATTGCTGGGGCGATAAAGTCGAAGTCCCGCCACTCGTTCGAAGTGTTTTTGGTTTAGCGTGAAAACGGGAATATCAAAAAATAAACCGACTCCAATTGTAAAGCAGTCGCCAAGACCAGTATCTAGATAGAGTCGACAAACCTCAACAGCCAGCTCGATGCAATCTCCATGGTTCAATTGCACGTACTTGTCTAATTGCCTGCGAATAGCATCAAACTCGCTTTTAGAAATTGGATCAACTATGCGGCCCCGGATATTAACCAGCCATCGCATCAATTCAATATATACACTAGCCGAAATAACAGGAACAGACGAGGTTAACAGTTCATTGTAGGCGGCCACAATCTGTGGCTTTTTCAAAAAGAAACGGCTTAATAAACCGGTATCTACCAGCACAAACGAATTGGGGAAAACGGGATTCATTCAGGCAGAACAGGCGTAGGCTTAATGTCTTTGTGTTTGGCTAATATCCGTTGGATAGCCAGGCCAGGGTCTTCCGAAGACAACTCACCGGCAGGAATTGACCCTTCAATAATTTTACCCGCTGCATTTCGTCCGCGTATTACCAGAGGTGGCACGGATTTCTTTAGTGTCTTGGTTGCTATTTTACAGTACCCTTTGCTACGCTAACAAAGTTAAAACCATTTATAGCTTACCCACCAACAATTTCGCTCATCGCTCATCCTCGGTACTATCGAGGACGAGCAGAGACGGACAAAGGAATTAATAGTCAACCTCAAATTACTCCAAGATCGTAGAGCATTTGGCTAAAAACCTATAAGTTCTGAAAGGGCTTGTGGATTTACTTTTGTGCTGATTATGAAAACGACCCGTTTCCTGACCCTAACGTTTTGGGTAGCTACGTCATTCTGTGTAGCACAGCCCCGGCCGACCGTTCTGTCAACGTCTGCATTGTGGTACAAACAACCTGCCAATCAGTGGGTTGAAGCGCTGCCCATTGGCAATAGTCGGCTTGGCGGCATGGTTTTCGGAGGGATTCTGGAGGATCATATTCAGTTCAACGAAGCGACGCTCTGGACGGGCAGTCCCCGCGAATATCAGCGAGAAGGAGCTGCTCAATATCTACCCCAAATCCGTCAGCTACTGGCCGACGGGAAGCAGGCCGAAGCGGAAAAATTGGCGCAGGAACATTTCATGGGACGCCAGAGCAACCAAGATGACTACTCACAGGAAAAAGTAGATTGGTTCGCGATGGTTCGTCGCTTGACGGAATCGAAAGGGAATCCATCCTCGGCAGCCTTCGATGATCGTTCCTGGAAAACGATGAATGTACCGACACCGGATGGCTGGGAGAGAGCGGGACTGGAAGGACTGGATGGAGCCGTATGGTTTCGTACGTCGTTTGAGTTGCCCGAAGCCTGGGTGGGGAAAGATGTTGTGCTCGATATGGGCCGTATTCGCGATCAGGATTTTACCTACCTGAACGGTGAGCTGATCGGTTCCGACGAAGGCATTGCCAAAAATCGACGGTATAAAATTCCGGCGGCAAGGATAAACGCTGGCAAAAATCAACTGGCCATTCAGGTTATCAATCTGTTCGATAAGGGCGGATTCATTGGGGTGAAAACCAGTCAGCCGACATTTGTGGTTTATCCCGTCGGTCAGCAACCTACCGATGGCGTACCGCTCAGTCGCCCTTTCAACTATTGGATTCAGAACGATAGCCCGCCCGCTTCTCCGCGCTATCAGGCCGACTACCAACCTTTTGGTGATCTGTGGCTGAAGTTAAAAGGACAGGAACAGGCCACAAACTATCGCCGTGAGCTGGACCTGACGACGGCACTTTCGCGCGTTACGTATCAGGCTAATGGCGTCCGTTTCACCCGCGAGTACCTGGCTAGTGCTCCCGATCAGGTCATTGCCGTTCACCTGACAGCCAGTAAGCCTGGAAAAATCAGTTTTGAGGCTTCGCTGGATAGTCCCCATAAAGAGAGTTCTGTGCGGAAAATTGACAACCAAACCATTGCCCTATCGGTGCAAGTTAAGAACGGTGCGTTACGTGGAGAGAGTCAGTTGCGTATTCAAACCCAAAAAGGTAAGCTCAGCATTTCAGACGGTAAACTCATTGTTTCGGAAGCTGATGAAGCAACGCTCTATCTGACGGCTGGTACAAATTTCAAATCTTACCAAGACGTTTCCGGCGACCCGGCTACACTGAGCCAGCGACCATTGCAGACACTACGTACTAAAACGTTCGATGCCGTCAAAGCGGCCCATGTGCGTGAGTTCCAATCCTATTTCAGTACGTTTTCACTCGATCTGGGCCACTCGCCAAATGAGCAACTGCCTACCGATGAGCGGCTGCAACAGTTCGAAAAATCGTCGGACCCGGCACTAGCAGCCCTGTACGTACAATATGGTCGGTACCTGCTGATTTCAAGTTCGCGTCCAGGCCGCGACGGCGTAGCGTCACAACCGGCCAATTTGCAGGGCATCTGGAACGACCTGCTCACTCCGCCATGGGGCAGTAAATACACGACGAATATAAACCTCGAAATGAACTACTGGCCCGCCGAA
This sequence comes from Spirosoma sp. KNUC1025, assembly GCF_045160025.1. Classification (GTDB taxonomy): domain Bacteria; phylum Bacteroidota; class Bacteroidia; order Cytophagales; family Spirosomataceae; genus Spirosoma. The sequence continues at coordinate 4,606,694 of NZ_CP087139.1, read as the reverse complement.
ATGCTGAACCTGCCGGCCTGCCATGAGCCGCTGTTTGCAGCAATTGACGAGTTGGTTGAATCGGGACGAAAAACGGCAAAAGCACACTACAACGCCCGTGGCTGGGTACTCCATCACAATACCGATCTCTGGCGCGGAACGGCTCCCATCAACGCATCTAACCACGGCGTCTGGGTAAGTGGGGGCGCCTGGCTATCCCATCACCTCTGGGAGCATTATCAGTACACGCAGGACCGGCCATTTCTGCAAAAACGGGCGTACCCGATCATGAAAGAGGCCGCCCGCTTTTTCGTCGATTTTCTGGTCAAAGACCCTAAAACGGGCTGGCTCATTAGTACGCCATCCAACTCACCCGAACACGGTGGTCTGGTTGCTGGCCCGACCATGGACCATCAGATTATTCGTGATCTGTTTAAAAACTGCATGGCTGCCAGTGAGATTTTAGGTACTGATAATGCCTTTCGCGATACGATCAAAACGATGTATGGCCAGATCGCTCCGAATCAGATTGGCAAGCACGGTCAGTTGCAGGAGTGGTTGCAGGATGTCGATGACCCCAAAGACACCCACAGGCACGTATCACATCTGTGGGGCGTTCATCCCGGCACCGACATTACGTGGGAAGAAACTCCCGATCTGATGAAAGCCGCCAGGCAGTCGTTGCTGGAGCGGGGCGACGAAGGAACGGGCTGGAGTCTGGCCTGGAAAATCAACTTCTGGGCCCGTTTCCGCGATGGAAATCATGCGTACAATATGCTCAAACTGCTGTTCCGGCCGGCTATCTCGCCCGAGGGCACAACAGGGGGCGGTTCGTATCCTAACCTCTTCGATGCCCATCCGCCATTCCAGATCGATGGTAATTTTGGCGGAGCAAGCGGCATTGCTGAAATGATCCTGCAAAGCCAGGGTAAACAGGGGGCCACCCCAATGGTCGACTTACTCCCAGCCCTGCCGTCGGCCTTCCCAACGGGCTATATCAACGGCATCTGTGCGCAGGGTGGTTTTGTCCTCAACATCCGCTGGCAAAACGGCCATCTGAGCGGTGTTGATATTACGTCCAGAGCTGGTCAGCCCTGCGTGCTACGATATGGCGATAAACAGCTGCGTCTGACAACCGAAAAAGGAAAAACGTATAAACTGACCGGCGATTTAACCGTAATGTAGGGCAGGGGCGCCTGACTTATTAGCCAATTCAACTTAATGCATAGGGGGGAGGTTAACCACCTGCAGCCAATACGTAGCTAATTCCTGCCATTTACGGATGCGTTCTGTCTGGCTAGCCGGTGTTACCATAAACGAGTGGACACCAAGCTGATATGCCTTCATGGCTGTAACAGGTTGCTGATCCGAACTCATCACGGCAATGGGCAGATGCCGGTAAGCGGCACGTACGCTCAGAATAAGTTGCCAGCCCGTTTGTTCATGCAGTGCATCCAGGTTGAGTACGAGCAGCCTCAGGGAAATTATAGTACTCCATGGCGCTGGTGCTCAGGATGTTCAACGCTTCATCTGCCGTTGATGCAAAAATCACCCTGGTCTGATCAATGGGTGCCTGTAGGCAATTAGCGATAAGATCCTGCTGATCGGTATTGTCTTCTATTACAAGCACGTACACGGGCTGATTTGTCCGATTGCCTGATAATTTGGTTGCCATTTAGTATAGACGTATCATCAAAGATGCCAGAAACCTTTTCCAGCATACTTCTCAAAATAAAGTACTGACTATAGGCGTGCTGGGCTTTAACTTTGCGTCTAATGATATGGTTTGGCCCAAACTGAAGAAAGAGTCCATAAAAAAGGCTTTAGCAAGCAAAAGCACGTAGTTACAGCAATTATTTAATGATTTGCGTAAATTGCTTTACACTCGGCTGAGTTCTGCTGAGGCAAGGCCATAGCTTTGTCTCGAACGACTACGGGAGATATCAGATAGGGTAATGATTTATACGGACGTTAATTTAATCAAGGATATTGAGCGGGTTCAGCAGATCTCGATTATACCCACTATTCTTGATGTGGTGTGTCAGACAACCGGAATGGGTTTTGCCGCAGTTGCCCGTATTACCGAAGATCGATGGATTGCCTGTAGTGTTCTCGACAACATTCAGTTTGGGCTGGCGCCGGGCGGGGAACTGGCGATCGAAACGACCATCTGTAATGAGATCCGCAACCAGCGTAACCCCGTCATTATCGACCACGTAGCAGAAAGTGATGAATACAAAGATCATTACACGCCCAGACTGTATGGCTTTCAAAGTTATATTTCATTCCCCATTACGTTGAAAACCGGGGAATTCTTTGGGACACTTTGTGCCATTGATCCCCGACCTGCGCTGCTCAATAATTCGAAGGTTATTGGTATATTCGAGTTGTTTGTGGATTTGATATCCTTTCATTTACAGCAAATTGAACTTCTGGAGCGGAGTAACACGGCTATCCAGCAACTGAACCGACAATTAACGGACTCAGTCGACGAAAATCGGCAATACCGAAATATTACCAACCATAATCTGCAGGAGCCCCTCCGAAAAATCAGGCTTTTCAGTGGTATGCTGATCGATGCAGTGGATAAAAAGGATGGCGATAAAGCAAAAGTACTGGCTGAAAAAGTTGATTCCAGTGCGCAGAAATTTTCAGTCATGCTCAAAGATTTATCCACGTTTTCGGTGCTGAATGAACTGGATACACGTTTTGAACTTGTTGATTTAAATGATAGCCTACTCGAAGTGTGTTCTCATTTAACCAAGCAGATAACGGAAAAGAATGCCATTATTGAGGTAGATGAACTTCCAACGATTCGGGCCATACCCCTGCAATTGGAGCAACTATTCTATCATCTGATCAACAACGCGCTTAAATTCTCCCGAAAAGATGTAGTCCCTGAAATACGTATTTCATGCACTGAATTAGCTGATTCGGAAGTTAATGAGGACGTATCGGCAGGCATTAAATCGCACTATGTCGAAATCCGGATAGCTGATAACGGAATAGGAATTGAAAAATCGCAGCTTGAAAAAATATTTGATCTGTTTTCAAAATTACCCCCTACGATAAAGTTCGGAAGGGCGAAGGAAGCGGGTTAGCATACTGCCGAAAAATTGTTCGCAATCACTTTGGCCTTATCAAGGCCGAATCGGAAGTCGGAAAAGGAACAACCTTCTCCATTATTTTACCGACTGACTGAACAGATGACCGTTTACATTAATGCTCGCGTAGGAAACTGAATGGGAAATTCCCGGAGCTGCGTTACCCCGTAAAGAACGAATAAACACTACTAGACAAACCCGTTTAAAAAACCAACAAAACAGGCCTGCCGTTCCCTTCTCTGTGGGGTGTCTCTCTTTTTTATTGACGTTAAGTGGCAATAAATCAACTATTTATCAACGGATTGTGTGCGTTGGGATCTGATAAAAAGATTGTCGCAAACGGCCCTTTTATTGCCGCTTTCACCCCCTCCCGGAGTCGGTAAAGAGTGGTAAATTTGTTACGTCAGTAAACAACAGCACAACACAAAATTGTAGATCGAAGAGCCATGAAAAAGACAAAAATCATCTATTGGGTTTTAACCGGTTTGTTTGCATTTGTTATGTTGGGTTCGGCCATTCCCAATATCCTGGTCAATCCAATGTCGGTGCAGGGATTTCATGAAATGGGCTATCCTACCTACATCATCCCGTTTCTGGGCTGGGCCAAACTCCTGGGTGTGGTGGCAATTCTGGTTCCGGGCTTTCCGCGGCTTAAAGAATGGGCGTATGCCGGTCTTATTTTCGATTTACTGGGCGCTACGTATTCCGTCGCGAATAGTGGTAAAGATCTCGTCCAGTGGGCGCCTATTTTTATCTTTGTGGCGCTGGGTTTTGGTTCGTATATTTTCTATCACAAAAAGCGCAAAGCAACCCTATTCAACGAATCGTCTCGCCCGGACTTTCCCCTGAAAAACACCTTTCAATCGGTGGCATAAGACCTAGAAAAGAGTAGAGATAATCAGCATCCCGAAACGTCAGACGTTTCGGGATGCTGCGTTTTAATAGGTCGGTAAAATCGGGTTGTCCCATACATGTTTAGGTTGATAGTGGCAGAATCCCTCCTGGTACGTCTTACTAAGGTATTACAGGGTTTCTTATAACATGCCTGCAAGGGTGGATTTATACATAAGAAAACCCTGGCCGTATAGGAATCCAGGAAATTCACCTAACTGCAAGCAACACCCACCGTGAAACGTATCGCGCAACTTCTTGCAATTCTCGTTTTCTTTATCAGCGCCGGAACCGTGTGTGCACAGCCCAGCCCATCCGCTCATCAACAGAATAAACAACTGGCTGACAGTTTATTTAAACTAGGCGACACGAAACTGGATGCTGGGAATTACGCTGAAGCGCTAATTCATTTCGAAAGAAGCTTACCGATCTATCAAAAACATAATCAACAGGAGGGACTCGGGAAAAGTTTGAATGGAATAGCTACCGCATTTTCTTATCAGGGAAATTATACAAAAGCTCTTCAAAATTTTGAAAAGAGCAAAGCGGCCTTTCAAAAGATCGACAATAAAAAGGGTGTATCAGCCATATTAAATAATATAGGTGCTACGTATTACTACCTCGGCAACCGGCTTAAAGCGCTTGAGTATTATAAACAAGCCATTGATGTGCAGCAAAAACTGGGGGATCGAAAAGTTATTGCCGCAACTACACAAAATATCGGTGGTATTTATGTGGTTATCAATGATCTTTTCAACGGCATGGTATACTATCGAAAAGCCTACAATATGCATAAGGCCTTAAACGATTCGGTTTCGATTGCACAAATTCTGAATGGGATTGGCAGCATTTACATGAAGCAAAAAAGATACATCGAATCCTACAACTATCTCAATCAATCATTACTGATTGCCAGTAAATTAGGAAACAAAACAAGACAGATGGAAGTCCTGCTCAGCCTGGGTGATTTGTTTGGTCGTCAGAATAAACTAAACCTGGCAATTCCATATTATGAGCGCTGTCTGGCTATAGCTCAGGAAGTTAATAATTTACAGCACGTTAGCGAATCGAAAATTTCGATTGGGCATTTGCTGACCAGAATAAATAAACTCCATCAGGCAATCGATGCCTGTAAACAAGGATTAAACATTGCTGAACAGTTAGGCGCCTTAACTCTAAAAAGAGACGCCTGCGAATGCCTCTACAAATCCTATAAATCCCTTGGAAATAATCGTTCGGCACTCCGCTTTTATGAGAAATCTATTGCACACAAAGACAGTTTGCAATCGCAGGAAATTGCCAGCCAAACGCAGAATATGGAGTTTCAAAAACAGCAACTTGTCGATAGCGTTGTTCATGCCAGAAAAGCGTACATTATTCAGCAAAAACATAAAGAAGAAGTACGAAAAAAGAAAAGCAACGTAACGTTATCCTTGTTACATTAGGCTTACTGTTCGTTGGTGCTATCGGGTTGTGGAGTCGGCTGAATTACGTTAGACGGTCAAAGGAAATCCTGCAAAAAGAAAAGGACCGTTCTGAGGAATTACTCCTTAATATTTTACCAAAAGAGATTGCCGATGAATTGAAAGAAAAAGGGCGGGTCGATGCGCAGAATATTAATTCAGTTGCTATACTTTTCAGTGATTTCAAATCGTTTACCCAAACGGCCGAAAAGATGTCACCTCAACATTTGGTGGAAGAAATCAACGTCTGCTTCAAAGCCTTTGACCTCATTACGGAAAAATACAAAATAGAGAAGATCAAAACGATTGGCGATGCCTATATGGCAGCGGGGAATCTCCCCAATTCAGATCAGCATTCAACCCAAAATACAGTTCTGGCAGCGATGGAAATGCAGGAGTTCATCGCGAAACGAAAAGCGGAAAACGATACGAACGGTACGCCCGCTTTTGAGATGCGCATAGGCATACATAGCGGACCCGTAGTGGCAGGGGTAGTAGGGGTCAAAAAGTTTCAGTACGATGTGTGGGGCGATACGGTAAATACCGCCAGCCGAATCGAAAGCAATGGCCAGCCGGGCAAAGTAAACGTAAGCGAGACGGTTTTTAATTTGCTGAAAGACAACGACAGCTTTTCGTTCGACTATCGCGGTAAGATTAACGCTAAGGGGAAAGGGGATATCAAAATGTATTTTGTTGAGAGAAAGCCCGTTTAATGGATTAATTTAAAGGTCGATACGTAGTGAAATGATCTGCCCATGCAACAGCATGGGCGTCAACATTCCTGCGATTTGTCAGATGGTGTGGATGTTACCCACGCTCACTCAAGTTCTACCATAGCCTTAATAACGCCGTTGGCCGGATCGAGCCAGCTAGCGAATTGCTCGCCAACCTGACCAAACGCGACCCGGTGGGTGATGTACGTAGTTGGGTCGACCTGCCCGTTTTTCATGTTCGCAATCACATGCTCGAAATCCTGACGAGTGGCGTTTCGGCTGCTCATCAACGTACCTTCGCGCTTGTGAAATTCGGGATGGCTAACGCTGATTTCGCCTTTCTGGAGCCCCACCAGTACGTAACGGGCGCCGTGGGCCATATACTGAAAACTGTTGTTGATGGCTTTTAAACTGCCCGTTGCATCGATTACCACCGTGGGCATATCGCCGTTGGTGATTGTCTTCAGTTGCTCCATGACGTCATCCGACAGCGCGTTTACGGTATGTTTCACCTGTAGCTTATTCCGGCAGAAAGCCAGCCGGGACTCGTTGATGTCTAACGCAATTACCTGACCACCAGCAATACGGGCGAATTCCATAATGCCCAGACCAATGGGACCAGCCCCCACGACCAGCACAAACTCACCGGGTTGAACCGCAGCCCGACGCACACCGTGGGCACCAATCGCCAGCGGCTCGACCAGCGCCAGCGCATCGACACTCAGCCCCTGACCATGTACCAGCGAATAGGAGGGAACCGACAGGTACTCAACCATGCCACCGTCGATGTGTACGCCACTCACCTGTAAATTCACGCAGCAGTTTGTCTTGCCCGACCGGCAGGCAATGCACGTACCGCAGTTGAAATATGGAATGAACGTAATAACGTCGCCGGGCGAAAAATCGGGCGCACCATCGGCCTCGACGAGTTTGCCAGCCAGTTCATGACCAAGAATACGCGGATACGCAAAAAACGGCTGTGTGCCTTCGTAGGCGTGCAGATCCGTTCCGCAGATACCAATCCGTTTGATCTGAATAATGGCCCGACCCGGAGCGGGTGTTGGTTTAATGCCCGGCAGATAGTCAAATTGGCCGGGGTGGTACAGACTAAGGTTTTCATACGATTGCAAAAAAACTTACCGAAAGACACCGCTTACCCGGTAAAAACCGTTGGGCGGCCACGTTTCGGTAAGTTTAATCATTACACCAACCTATTCACTATTTTGAGAGAATTAAATCTGAAACTTCCCGAAATTTTTATGTTTCGGGAAGTTGTGCGACCCAGATTATTTCACCGGATCGAAAGCCCCGCCCCAGGTAGTATTCTGTATGAGTTTGGGGTTGTTATCAATAGCAGACTGCGGAATGGCGAAGTAGTAATACTCCGGTTTCCAGGCAATCGCATATTTGGTGTCGAGCTGCTTGAACGTCAGTGTGAAATAATTGACATAGGCCGAATCAAGCGGTACATTGTCGCGGTTCGTGGCGAAATCAGCGGGTACGCCCGTTGTTTTCAGGTTAATGACAACGCCTGTTCTCCGGGCGTCGTTCAGCGTTTTTTCGATCAGCTTCCAGCGACGTAAATCCCAGAAACGCTTGCCTTCGAAAGCAAATTCAATCTGGCGTTCGTACAGAATCGCAGCGAACATCTTGGCGCGGGTCATGTTGGCTTTCAGCCCATACAGCCCGTCCGTTCCAGCCTCAAGGCCAGCCCGTTTGCGGATGGCTTTCAGCTGCGTGTAAGCTTCGTCCAGCTTATTAATGCCGGTTGCACTTTCGGCCAGATTCAGCAGCACTTCCGCGAACCGGATTTCCATCCAGTCGGTGCCCGAATACTGGGCGTCGCCCGAGCTAACCGACGGGTTGATGGCTTTGCGGGTGTAGAAACCCGTATTGGTCGCTTTGGATTCTATCGTTTTGCCATTGACAAAATACGTCCACACTTTATTTGCCGTGTTGCCGTTCAGCGGCCAGGTAGCTCCGTTATAGGCAATCGTCTTGTCAAAACGGGGGTCACGGTTTTTGTAGAACAGCTGATCGGTGTACGCATATTTTGTCGATTCACCCGGTTTTTTGCCATCCAGCATCGGGAACGCTTTTACCATCTCCCAGGAAGGTTGGTTCGAGCCACCACCTGTTCCGGCATACGAGGGGCGGGTAGCATTGTCGTAGCCGTTGTTCTTCCGGGCCTGGTCGCCCGTCGCCGTGTTATACCCCGTTATCAGCACCGCTTCGGGGTTGTTGACCTCCTGAAACCACATCTGATCGAAGGAGGCATGCAGGCCAAAACCGTTGGCCGTCAACAGATCATACGCCTGTTTGTTGGCATCGTATGAAGCCTGCCATTTGGTCTGATCGTCGGCCGGATTAAACTGTGGGCTGGCCGCATACAACAGCACCCGTCCTTTGAAGGCGGCTGCTGCACCTTTGGTGATACGTCCCCAATCGCTGCTGGCAGACCAGCGCCCCGGTACCGATGCAATGGTTGAATCAAGGTCTTTAACGATCTGGGCAAAACTTTCTGTAGTGGTGTTTCGAGGCAGGTAATCCGCCTGTTTGGCTTCCACACCCACGGCGGCTAAAGGAGTAAGTACCAGAGGCACCCCGCCGTACAGCCGAACCAGATCGAAATACCGCCACGCCCGGAAAAACTGCGCCTGTGCCCGGAGTTTGTTTTTGGTGAATTGTGGCAGCGTTCCGGTGTTTACATCATTCAGAAACGTATTGATGGTTCGGATTTTGCCGTAATTGTTGGTTGGGTCGAGCTTCGTACCGAAATCACCAATTTCGTTGACGAGCAGCGTACCCTGTAAAATTTTGCTCTCTCCGTACGACTCGTCAGATAGCCCGCTGATGCTGATAGGCTCCGGACCAAGGCTGCCAATGGGAGCGGGCAGGTTCTGGTCGTAGATGTAGTCGAGGTTCATCTGGGTCAGCACCGAATCTTTAAAAATCAGCGACCCAGGGGTAGAGCTTAAGTCCGTTTTATCGAGTACGTCCATGCAGCTCGTCAGAGCAAGCGATGAACAGAAAGCGACGATGTATTTATGGAAACGTTTCATGGTATCGGTTGGGGTTTACAGGCCAAGATTTAGGCCAATCGAGTACGAACGTAGCATTGGGTACGCATCGAAATTGCCTGAGTTTGCCTTCCAGCTGTAGGGATTGTACAGATTTAGCGGGTTCGTTGCCACCAGGTAAACCCGTACGTTGCTCATTCTGAGTTTGCTGGCAATGGCAGCTGGTACTGCATACGACAGGTTAAAGTTCCGAACGGCCAGTTGCGTAGCGTTGACGAACCAGAACTGGGAATCGACAGTGTACGTATCTTTATAATACGGACTTGGATAGGCCGCATTCGGATTGTCGGGTGTCCAGTGATCAGCCCAGAAAACAGGACGGTTCGCCGTGAGCGTTCCCTGTGCCCGGGCCGTTCCCTCTACCATGGCCTGTCCGCCAAACGAACCCCCGATGACAGCAGCTAGCGAGAAGTTTTTATACGATGCCGAGAAGTTGAAACCGATGTTGTAGTGATTACTGGCTTTGTTGGTCAGGTAGTCCATGTCGGCATCCGTGATCTTTCCGTCTGGTGCGGTGAACTGCCCAGAAGCATCTTTCGGGCCTCTCACATCCTGATAGTACAGCATACCGGGTTTGGGAGCCGCGCCAAAGAGCGTATAACCTGGATTTTTTTCGAGGTACTGATCCACATCCTGCTGGGTTCTGAACATTCCCAGGTAGTGATAGCCCAGTACGCCCATGTCACTCGACCGGCCGGTTGGGTCCAGATACGTACCGATTTTCCCTTTGTCGACATCCACCAGTATCTGTTTGTTGTCATTCCAGGTAAAGAACGTATTGACTTTATACGACCAGTCACTGCCAATTTTGTCGCTCCAGCCTACCGAAAGTTCTGTGCCGAAGCCATTGATGGTAGCGTAGTTTTCGGAGGGCAGGTTGGCACCGACCAGCAGCGGTACCGATGAGGTAAGGCTCGTCAGCATGTTGTAGCGGTGATCGTAGAACGCGTCAAGTGTTACCGACAGGCGATTTTTCAGGAACTGGGCATCCAGGCCGATGTTATACTTCGTATTGTTGTCCCAGCGTGCCAGACGGTTGGCCATGGCGTTGTTGGGCGTTACGACCAGGGGTCGGTCGGAGTTGCCGCCAAATACGGCGCCTTTACCCTGCTGAATTGAGTAGCTGGTCAGCCAGTTGTAGGGTTTGGTTGCGTCGCCACCCATGAAGCCTAACGAACCGCGCACTTTCAGGAAATCAACCCATCGCACATTGTCGCGGAAGAAACGCTCTTCCGACATCACCCAGCCCAGCGAGAACGACGGAAACAAACCCCAGCGATACTCCGGTGCGAAATTGGTGGAGGCATCGTACCGAATGGCCGTTTCGAAAAGGTACTTGTTGGCATAATTGTAGTTGATACGTCCGGCATACGACAGGAAGCCCGTTTCCGATTCCGTTTCCGAGGTTGTTTGTGTGCCCGTAGCGTATCGCATATTGTCTAAGCCACCGATAATGACGCCTTCGGCCATGGCCGCAACCTGATCGGCGTGGGTTTCAGCCTGCTCGAAGAAGGCGATGGCGGTTATCTGATGCTTGCCAAACTGACGATCATAATTCAGGTACCCGTTGAACTGATACGTATCAATATAGGCTGGATTGACACGTACCCGGTCGCCGTTGTTCAGGGTGGTCGTTTTGATGACATCGCCCCCGTAAATGTGCTTGTGGTCGCCCAGCATCGAGAAGCTGTACACATTGTATTTGGTGCCGTACTGTTTGCCGAAGCTGTTATCGAAGGTGCGGCTGTAGAGAATCCGCGCTTTTAACCCTTTTACGCCCGGAATGTCATAGTCCAGGTTGGCCGTGATATTCAGACCGGTTGATTTGGTCTGTGTGTAGTTATTGGAATTCTGAACCGCGAAGAAGTTAAACGCGTCGATGGTGTTTGTATTCGACGAACTCGACAGAAGAACCGGTAATCCATTGATCGAAGGTGGGGCAAACTGGGGTGTATAGAGCAGACTTTTCATGTCGTTCTCCGGGTTTTCACCGCCCTGTTTCAGGTAATACATCCGCTTGTTGCCAAGGTAGCTGCTCAGCGAGAGGGCCGCTTTTAAGCCTTTGGTTACCTGCATATCCGCACTGGCCCGGAACGTCCATTTGTTGGTGTTGATATTGTCGAAGTTGGCGTCCTGTGCATTGTAGGAAGCTCCGGCGAAATACGTTGCCTTCTCGTTGCCACCGCTCACGTTTAGGGCGTGGCGCTGTACGGTAGAGGGCTGCCAGGCTGTACGCAGCCAGTCGGTATTGTGATTGTTGAAGTACGCCAGTTCGTCGGGGGTATAGATGAGCGGATCGGTAGCCGGCTTGCCAGCAGCATAGTTCAGATCATTCAGATACGTAGCCTGCTGAGCGCCGTTCATCATCTGGGGCAATGTAGCGGTAGAAATACCCGTTGAGCCGCTATAGCTGAATTTTGGCGTCCCGGCTTTACCGCGCTTGGTGGTTATCACTACAACCCCCTGGTTTGAACGAGCCCCGTAGATAGCGGCAGCGGCATCTTTCAGTACCGAAATGGCGTCTACCTCCGATACGTCGAGGGCATTGAAATCATCCGCTGAGCGGACTACGTTGTCGATCACGTACAGGGGCTGCAGCGTACCGCCATCTTTGGAGAGAATGACCGGATTCCGCACCGTAATGGTCGCGTTATCACCCGGCCGACTGGTACCTCCCGACACCCCCACCCCCGGCAATTGCCCGGTCAGAACGGCCGATAAATTATTGACGGGCAGGTCCTGCACCGCTTTCATATCGACCGACGCCACAGCCCCGGTCAGGCTCGCTTTTTTCTGTACACCGTACCCAACCACCACGACCTCACTCAGGGCAGCCGCATCTTCCTCCAGGCTAACCGCCAGCGACGTGCGCCCATTGACAGGAACTTCCTGCGTTTTGAAACCGATATAGCTGAAAATCAGTGTTTCGTTTCCTTTAGGTAAGTTCAGCCGAAACGTACCCTGAATATCCGTAACCGTCCCCGTTTTAGACCCTTTGATCAGGACGTTTACGCCGGGCAAAGCCTGGCCTTTCGCGTCCTTAACCGTTCCGGTAATATTTTCCAGCGGAGCCGTAACCTTCGGTGAAATCAGGTGAGAGCCTCCATTCCGGTTCTCCGCATAGCTGACCTCTTCCGTAAGGCCGCCCAGCATCAGCGCACCGGCCAGGTGGACAGCGCTGGTGAGGAGTTTTTGTTTTTGAATTCGAAAAGCCAGGAGCATGATAGGTTAATCAATTAAAATTGTGGCAAAAGGTGTCAGTTTTAAGGGATGTACGGGAGAAGGATAATCGATTTGTCATAGTGGGTTTGCAGACTTAACCGCCCTGCCGCACAACAGGCATTTCCGCAGCGAATACGCTTATTTTCGGGATTTATCGGCCTCTTTTTCCTTGGCGATACGTTCTTCCCAGTCTTTACTCGCCTTTTTCATGTCGATGCCAGCGGCCGACAGGTAGTTATTGATTCGCCCTTTGTACTTACCAAACATCGCGTGCTTTTCTTTCGATGAGCCTTCGTCCATCGCGCGTTCGCGGGCTTCTGTCAGGTAGGTCAGAATTTGCCCTTTCTGTTCATTGGTCAGATCGGGCAGCATGGCCTGATACCCTTTGTAGGTGATTGGCAGAACGCCATAGGTCATCCCATCTTTCACCTGTTCAATCTGTTGCGGTGTCAGTTCGTGGGCGAGCGCGGTCAGATAGTCTTTATGCAAGCTAGCCAGTTTGCTGGCTGTTTCTGTTTCCACAGCCTCTTTTTTATCCGTCTCCGTCAGGGTAGCCAGTTCCTGTTTTCGGCTTTCATGCAGCGTATTCAGCCTTTTATACTGTTGGGCAATAGCTTCCTGCACGCGGGTCGATTGCTTCGGATCGGAGAGGTTCAGGGTAGCGACAATTTTGGCCGCCCGTTCGTTAACGACCCGTGTATACGCAGCCTCGTTGCTTTCCTTATTTTGTTCCTGACCCAGAGTCATAGCCGCGCTGGCAAAAGTGATCAGAGCGCTTAGCAGAAAGTTTTTTGGCGTCATGGCTATGAGTCATTACAAGGTTAGAAACGTACTTGAATCAGCGAACCGTAGTTGGGCAGTTATTGGCGAAAATCTTCTTGATGAACAGGCGGTAAAAGAAGATAAAATCGAGATTTAACAATACTTTTCTACAATTCCATACAAAAATATAGTACATTTTTTGGGCATAAATGCATTTTTTTGTCAATTTATTATAGGAAATTATCATAGAATAAATATGAATTATTTACGCTGATTCGTTTAAGTTTGTATAAATATTGCCAGAGTGCTTTGGCCTATGCCTAGAAAGCGGAAAAAGCCGGGGAGAAAGTCCGTCTACGTCGTCTGGAGGCCGATTGAGAATTTTACTGACAAGTCAACCGCTACTAAACTCAATTATTATCGTTCACAACCATGAAGCCATTATTTCGCAAGGTGACTGCCAAACTGGAGAGTTCATTCACAGTCCGGCACGATATCTTACCCCATTTCAAGAACATCTGGCATTATCATCCTGAGCTGGAGTTGCACTACATTCTGAGGGGGAAGGAGTCCGATTTATTGGCGATAATATTAGCAACTTTTCGCCGGGTGAGATCGTGTTTGTCGGCGAGAACCTGCCCCACACCTGGCGTAGCAACGAAGAGTATTTTTTCAATGATCACTCGCTGAATATTGAAGTCATTGTTATTCAGTTTTTGCCCGACTGTCTGGGTGAAGACCTGCTAAAACTCCCTGAAGCGTACCTGATTCCGAAGCTGTATGAAAAAGCGAAAAGTGGCATGGTCCTTACGGGTAAGGCCAATGCGAAGCTTGCTGAACTGATGCATCGGGCCCTGACAGCCAGCAATCTCGACAAGATCATTATTCTGCTCTCGATTCTGAAAATATTAGCCGAAACCGATGAATATGAGTCGATTGTGAATGGCCGGGCCGTATTCTACCAGTCGAACGAAACCGATTCACTGCGGCTCAATACGGTATGCAGCTATACACTGTCGAATTATAAAAAAGAAATTACGCTGGAAGAAATTTCGGCCATCAGCAACCTGAGCGTTACGTCGTTCTGTCGGTATTTCAAACTAATGACGAATAAAACGTACTACGATTTTCTGATCGAGATTCGGATTAGCCATGCCTGCCGGGCACTGATCGAAGACAAAACGCCAACGGAGGTCATCTGCTTCGACTGTGGATTCAACAACGTATCGAACTTTTATCGTCACTTTAAAAAAGTAACAGGGCTGACCCCGCTGGAATACAAACGACAGTACTTGAACAAGTCAAAATCGCTGCTGGTCAGGGCATAAGCCTGTAAGGGTAATTACGCTATGTAGCCGAAAGCCTGACCGTTTCGGCTAGTTGCTTTTCCGACCTGTCCGGTTAAAACTTTTTTGCCTGAACCGGCTCCAGTTTGTCCCTATGCAGAATTTCTTTGCCCTGCGAAAGAACCCGAAAGCCTTTGCCTTTACCGTAGTGTTTTCCAGTTTTATCGTACAGAATCGTGAGTGTTTTGCCGTGATATAGTACGTTGTCCAGGCAAAACCAGTCCCATCGGTTGTCCGGAATCAGCGGATGAATTTCCAGTACGTTATCAGTGCGGGGTTTCAAGCCAATCAGGTCACTGATGATAAGATCTGCAAAACCGGAGTGATTATAGAATTTGCTACGTGGATTATCGCCTTTGAGCCATTCGCCCGTTTTTTCATCCTGATATTCACCCAGATAGAGTTGCCCGTTCATGGTGTGCGAACGGGCATATTTCAGAAGTTCGTCATAAAAAACGCTCTTACTCATGCGGCCCTGATTTCGGTAGTCGGTGAGCAGGTTCGATAAACCTTTCAGGGTTTGGGTTGTGGCAAACGGCCAGACAGCCCCATCCCATTCGCAGCCATGGCCGGAGCCGTGTGTCCGAAAAAGCGGATGCCTACGTTCGGCGGTGGTAATGCCCCAAGGTGCGTCAAAGCCGGTTGTGTCGATGAGTTGATCCCACTGCCGGACGTATTCAGGCGTATCGTTGGGCAGGTTAAAATACCAGGGAATAAAACCAATCGCTTCGCGGGCATTGGCGAAGGCTCCGTTGGGGTGTTTTACTTCAAAAAAATGGTCAGTACCGTTCCACAAACTATCGAGCGTCAGTTTCTTCAGGGTCGTTGCCAGTTTTTCGTATCGGCGCTGTAACGTATCGTTTTGAACGAGTGCGGCCATCGCTGCCAGTGCTTTCGCATTGCCATACATGTAGCTATTAATGGTTGGTCGCCGGTTTTTCTCCTTTCGTGACCCACTGATCGATTCCTCCATGGCATCGCGAACGTCGAACTGCCAGAACAGCCCGCCTGGCAACTGCTTCTCCTGCTGCCATTGGCGGTAGTCGGCATCCAGCGTGAGCAGATTTTTCTGGATAAAAGATTTGTCGAGATTGACCAGGTAGCGGTTATAAACGGCATCATCGACCCAGCTGCTGAAGGCATGAAATCGCTGCACTGTATGCCTGGGATCGACGTAGAGCCAGAACGAAATGTAGTCATCCATGTACTGTGGATTCCGGAGCCAGCGTCCCTCGTAAATATGGTGGCCAAGGGCGCTGCTAATGGCGTTGTATTTACCAGCGTGGTTCATTTTGGTAATGAACTCCGTAAAAATATAGCCATCTGGCGTTTGTTTGAGATGCTTCCGAAAAGCCCACCACCGGTAGTAGTAAATTTCGTTCAGTACGGAATCCGGACAATCAAAGAGCGGAATGTTTTTAGATAGCCAGTCAAACGCCTGATCGTTGGGTACGTAGTTTTTTACAGCTTCTTCCTGGTCGATCTGGTTAAAGTGAGTTACGTACTTTTTCAGGTGATCCGTCGGCAGAACAGTCGCCGACTGCGCCAGACAGACCGTTGCCTGTAGGAGTCCGATCAACCAGACAAATCCGAAGTGTTTTCTGTGTTTCATTCTGCTGTTGTGAGGTCGGATTTAAGTATCAGACCAAGTGAGGTTTCTGAAAACCTCGCCGGAAAGGTTCGTGAACCTTCCTGCTCTACATTCTTTCCGTTAACGTAAAAACGATCAGCGCTTTTTGGGAAGCAGCTTCACAAATTTACTCTCTAAATTTGACGGTGATCTCTACTATTTTCTCCTTTAATTATACCATATTAGCCTTGCTACGTACTACTCCTGCTTTCGTTATGTCACGACTTTTTGCCAGTTTCTTTATAGCTAACCTCTTGGTTTGTAACGGGTTAACTAGTTGTTTTGGTCAGCCTGTTACGGTCAGTCAGTATAACGTAGTGTGGGCGAGTCAGAGCAAAAATTCATCAGAATCAATTTCTTGTGGCGGTGGTGATATTGGCCTGAACGTATGGGTTGAAAACGGCGATCTGCTGTTCTATGTTGCAAAAAGCGGTACGTTCGATCACAACAATACGGTGCTGAAACTGGGACGGGTTCGGCTCAAACTGTCGCCCAATCCGTTCGACGAAGGCGCTAGTTTTCGACAGGAACTCGTGCTCGATAAAGGGCATATCGATATCAAGGGCGAAAAATCGGGGCTTTCAGCGAAAATTACGATTTGGGTTGACGTGTTCCGGCCGGTCGTGCATGTGGATGTGTCGAGCAACAAAGCCCTGAAAGCGGAGGCATCTTTCGAAAGCTGGCGCTACGTTGACCACGTAACGAAAGGCAAAGAGAACAACGCCAATTCGTACAAATGGGCTCCGCAGGGCGAAGTAAAAACCCTGAAAGATGTGATTCAATTCGCGGGCAGCGAGCTCATTTTTTATCACCGAAACGGCGCTGAACGCTCAGTTTTTGACGTAACGGTGCAGCAGCAGGGGATGGACAGCGTAAAACACCAACTGTTTAATCCTCTCATGAATCTGACATTTGGCGGCAGCCTATCGGGTAAGGGGATGAGGCCATCCGGCACATATGAGGGGAGGTATCTGAATGCCGATTTTAGGGGCTGGAAATTAAGCAGTACGTCAGCCGCCCGAAATCATTCGCTTATTCTGGCCCTGCATTCCGATCAGTCAGCGAGTGTTGACGACTGGAAAAGGGGCCTCGAACAGCTAAAATTGGAAGCCGGTACGTCGGCAAAAACCGCTCAGGCAAAGACACAAGCCTGGTGGCAGGATTTCTGGACCAAAAGCTTCATCGCTATTTCGGCCCCGACGGACTCACCTCAGTGGCAGATTGCCCGGAATTATCAGCTGTTTCGGTACATGCTCGGCTGCAACGCGTTCGGCAAATACCCGACCAAGTTTAATGGCGGACTGTTTACCTACGACCCGGTCCTGGTCGATTCAACCCTGACCTATACGCCCGACTTCCGAAACTGGGGAGGGGAATCCATACGGCTCAAAACCAGCGGCTTGTGTACTGGCCCATGCTAAAAAGTGGCGACTGGCAACTGATGAAACCCCAGTTCGACTTTTACCTCAAGCTATTAAAAAATGCTGAACTTCGAACCGCCGTCTACTGGCAACATAGAGGGGCTAGTTTCACCGAACAGATCGAAAATTTTGGCTTGCCCAACTCCGCCGAATATGCCTGGAAACGCCCGGCCGGTTACGACAAGGGGATGGAATACAACGCCTGGCTCGAATACGAATGGGATACGGTACTGGAATTTTGCCTGATGATGCTGGAAACCGAACGCTACGCCGGTCAGGATATTTCGCCCTACATACCGCTGGTGGAAAGCTGCCTGACGTTTTTCGACGAGCACTATCAGTATCTGGCTAAACAGCGGGGCAGCAAAGCGCTGGATGCCGATAAAAAACTGGTCCTTTATCCGGGCTCAGGGGCTGAGACCTACAAGATGGCTTACAACTCGACCTCGACCATTTCGGCTTTGCGGACTGTGCTTACCCGACTGCTGGAGTTGCCCGATACGTATCTGACCGCTGAAAAGCGGGAAATCTGGGAAGCCATGCTCCATCGCATTCCGCCGATTTCGTTCAGGTCATTTGATGGGCGACCGACCATTGCCCCCGCAAAAGTCTGGGAACGGATCAATAATGTAGAGTCGCCCCAGCTGTATCCGGTGTTTCCGTGGGGGATTTACGGCATCGGAAAGTCGGGCCTCGACACCGCTCTCAATACGTACTGGTTTGATAAAGACGTACTGAAATTCCGTAGTCACGTTGGCTGGAAACAGGACAACATCTTTGCGGCCCGACTCGGCCTGACCGACGAGGCAGCTAGGTTGACTTTACTAAAACTTGGTAACTCGGGTCGCCGTTTTCCGGCCTTTTGGGGACCCGGCTTCGACTGGACGCCCGATCATAACTGGGGCGGGGCTGGTATGATCGGCTTGCAGGAAATGCTGTTGCAGGCGGATGGAAAGAAAATTTACCTGTTTCCGGCCTGGCCCAAAACCTGGGATGTTCACGTCAAACTCCACGCACCTTACAACACCACCGTCGAAGCCGTGCTGAAAAACGGCAGGTTGGAATCGCTGAATGTAACACCTGAATCCCGCCGGGGCGACGTAGTGAACAGGCTACAATAAGGTCAAAGTCGGCGGTTTGTTTTTAACAGCAGCGTTGACGGTGTCGAAATGCTCTGATCCTTTTAGCTTACATCTGCGGGTCCTGTTCGTAGATTGTCCATAACTGCGCCTGCGACGCTGATTTCTTTGCCAGCATGATGCGGGAATTGACGGACCCTTTGCTATCGACTGGCGTAATGTAAAGATCTGACCCTTTGAGCTTGATCCGGTACGTATCTTTGCCAGCGTCAACAAATTCGTATTCCTGATTGGACTGTGAAGCTACCAACGGCTGCTGTTCCAGATTGACACCTTCCGCTGGTTTTCCATGTTCAGGCTGAAGCGTTTTGCTGGTGAATAAGTTGCGGAGTTGATACGTATCACCCCCGACATGCACAAAATCCCAGGTAACGCATTTCCAGTTGACCGGCGAATAAGCGACAATCGGTGTGCCATCGGCTTTGCGGGCGTCCTGCACCCGAAGGAGTAACCCTGTCTGAACGTTTTTGATGGCGTAATGACCGTGAATGGGTTGGTTGAAGCTTCCGATAACACCCAGACACAAATCAATCAGGAGAAGATACACAAGTTTGATGTTCATAGCGAGGAGATGACTATGGTTAGCATTCCGAAAGATCGAAACTTTCGGAATGCTAACCATGCACCCTTAAGAAAATCTACTTTGTGAGCGTTAAATGCTCGTTCTCAGCGAGATTACTGGCATCCATGATCGTCCAGGTCTTACTCAGCTTATCATAGGTCTTTTGAATCCCAAAGTTCAGGGTTACCAGTTTGAAGATCGCTGGTAAATTGTTGCTGATACTGCCAAACTAGGTTTGTGTAGAGCCGAAGCTCCGGCTTCGGGTTAAAGCAGACCAGTTGATAAGACACGCCGAATCCGGAGCTTCGGTTCTACATTTACTGGACCAGTTTCTCCAGATCGTCGAACTTGCGAATGGCGTTTGTGGGTAGATTTTCGCCTTTTTCGCCAAAAACGTACATCGCCGGGTATTTCTCGATCGTGCATGTCGACTCATCGATAGCCCCGGTTTTGTCCTGTACTTTTCTGAGATCAAGCGAGAATTTTTTTGCCAGAAAATCGTACAGAGCCAGCCGCTTGCTTTTGCCGTAATCGTGGCCTTCCTGCGGTAGATGTGTATTAGAAACAGCCGCATCCTTCCCGTAAAATCCGTAAATACGTTGTAAAAATGGAAACTCGGTATCCGGTACGTGTTGCGTCCAGTCTTTACCGTCGGAGATAACCAATTGGGGGCGGGGAGCAGCCATAGCAGCAATTTCGACGTTGTTCGTGCCGTTGCCGCACAGGTGTACACCCATTCCGCTTTCGCAGGGGCAGCCACCGCTATGGTACGACGAAAGCATTACTACGGGTACACTCAACGTGATACGATCATCGAGGGCAGTGAGCAGCATCGTCTGACTTCCGCCACCGGAACCTCCGCTGATACCGACACGTTTCGAATCGGCATTTTTTAGCGTCAATAACCAGTCCAGGCTTCGCATTCCGTTCAGAATCTGAATGGTTTGAGCGAGGCTCCGGCGATGATCTTCGGGGTTGAACTGTAAGGCCGATTCGCCCCAGGCAAACAGATCGTAGCTAAACGCAATCGCCCCCATGCGGGCCTGCATGGCACAGCGATACTGACTATCGGCCCGGTAGCGCCCATCGCCAAAATGACCGTCGGGATTCAGCATAACCGGCATCAGTACTTTGGTATTGAGGGGTTTATACAACGAACCAGTTACGTAGACGCCCGGCAGGGTTTCAATCGCTACGTTCTCGACTGTATAGCCGTCGAAGGTTCGTTTGTTGGTGATGATGGGCTGGCTGTTGGGTTTAGCGGGCAGATGCGACAGCTTCAGGGCTTCCTGCATGCAGCTTTTTAGTTCCGCTTTGCGCTTTTCCCAACTCGTTACGTCTGTATACAGAGACGCTAAATAAGCCAGTTGCTGCCTGCCCTCGTCGGGGGTTTTGAGGTGGTATTGAAATGGTTGAAGCTTGTATTTTTTATCCCCTTCTTTGGCAAACGTAATGTCCTGCGACGACAAAATATTCGTCATTGTTTTCTCTACATCAGCGGGGCGGAACCGCCAGTCGGCATAGGTTACGTATTTATCTTTGACTAAATCCTTGGGGTAACGAATCTTTACCGAATATCGGCTTTCGATCTGGCTGATGACCTCTTTGAGTGGTTTTCTGAATTGGTTGTCAGAGGTTTGGGCCGAGGCAGTCAAGCCGAGAAAGACGAGAAAGAATACCGCTATTTTTCCAACTTTGCCAACTGCTTCAAGCCTTGAGGTATTTTCTACTGCCAGTTTTTTCGAACTCTTCCGCCAGCCACTGTACAGCAGATTGGCATCCAGCTCCGGCTTCGGGAAGAACAGGCTGGCGACGTAGCCAACCCCGATTACGACCAGATGGCTGTATACACCGAGCATCAGTTTGTGATGCGTAAAGTTATAGGCCCCCAGGTCCAGCAACAGTTTCTTATTGTCGCCATAGCCAATTTTGGTAGAGGTCAGAAACGCATAGGCCGTAAACAGAATACACACCACAATGGCAATGTTGACGCCCTGTTTGTTGGCGCGCGCACTGAAAATTCCGAGCAGAAATATCCCGACAATACCGCCCGAAAAAATGGCGTACAGCGTAAAGACAATACCCAGAACGCCCTCATTGCCAGCCTGTAGATAGATGGCGCCGATGCCGATAGCAAGAAGGCCTGAAATCACAACAATCGTCTTGCTGATGGTCAGGTACTCTTTGTCGGTGCGGGCGGGGCGAAATTTTTTGTAGAAGTCTTCCAGTCCAACGGCAGCCAGCGAATTCAGGTCGGCGCTGAGGCTGCAGATAGCGGCTGAAATCATGGCCGCCAGGATGAACCCGACCACACCCGTCGGGAATTTTGTCATAATAAAATACGGGAAAACGGCGTCCGGTCGCATACCGGCGGGCAGAAGCTGCTGCTTGTAATAGACAAACAGGGCGGTGCCGATAAACATAAATAATGCCCAAACCGGTACGGTCAGGGAGATGCCCAGAATCGACGCTTTGATGGCGGCTTTATCGGTTTTGGCCGTCAGGTAACGCTGCACGACGGTTTGGTCGGTTCCGTATTTCTGCACAGCGTAAAAGGCACCGTTGATAACCATGACCACGAAAGTCAGTTTGGTGAAATCGAGGTCATACGGCCCAAAACCCGTTCGGTTATTGGCAGAGGCAACGCTAATGACTTCCGAGAAGCCCCCCCTGACCGACAGCAGAATGACAATGACGCAGAGTATACCACTGGCAAACAGCATAAATCCCTGAAACACATCCAGCCAGATAACAGCCTCGATACCTCCCAGCAGATTGACCGTAATGATGATTAACCCAACAACCACAATGATGTAGAACGTATCGCCACCGGTCATGTTGGTCAGGGCCACCGAGAGCAGAAAGAAGACCGTTCCCATCGATGAAAACTGCCTGAGAACGAACGCAGTAGAGCTATAGTAACGGGCAAAGGAACCGAAGCGTTTTTCGAAATATTCATACGTACTGAGTCCAATCACTTTGCGGTAGAGGGGTACGATAAACCAGATGGTTCCGAGCAATACGATAGGCACCATCAGGCCCTGCACCAGCAAAATCCAGTTCGACGAAAAGCCTTCGCTCGGGTAGCCCAGAAACGTAACACTGCTAATCAGCGTCGCAAGCAGCGACATACCGATTGCCCAGGCTGGCACCCGGCCCCTGGCCGCAAAATAAGTTTCCGTGGTACGCTGGTTTCTGGCATAGCGTAACCCAAAATACAGATTGATAATCAGCACAATGCCGATGATCAGGTAATCAATTACGTTTAAGGTCGGGGTTGACATTTGAAAGAGTCATTGGTCATTAAGTCATGGGTCATTAAGTCATTAGAATTTGGAATGTCCAATGACTAATTACTATTAAAATCCCACAATATCGCTGGCCAGCGATAGCTACCTGGCTTTACGGTAATATGTAAATGGTTATTGCCGACAACGGCACTGCGAACGACGCCAGCCGTCAGTTCCTGAGTTGGAGACAGTCGCTTTACGCCGATTTCACGTAACACGGCTGATGCTGTTGAGCCGCCTTCAATAATCAGTTCATCAACAGGAATCTGGTCGAGTACACGCTTCACAACCTCGGCCATAATAGTACGTAGCTGAACCGCCAACCCCTGCGTATCCACATCCGATTCGGCATCGATGGCTATGATAACCTGCTCATGGCGTTGAAAACAACGAACAATGCTCGTTACCCAGTTGGTCAATTCAGCCTGATGTTCACCACCGGAAATCATCAGAGCGTTTGGCATATAACAAACGAAATTGCCGGACATTGCTGCTTTTTTAACCAGCTCGACACTGTGCCCGAAGGCACTTCCGCAGACGTAAAGCCGGCATAGTCCCAACGTGCCCGACAGGCGTTTTGTCCGTTTGAGAGCGTACCGTGCTTCGAGAATAGCTGTAAAAAAGCCCGATCCCCCACCCGGTAAGGTTTGGTCGTCAAGGCGGCTGGCCCAGGCCATAAGATCCCCCTGCGTACCCACCTCGCCAATCACAATTCCCGACTGAAGCGAAGTAGTCGTAGGCGGTTGCACAGTTATCGATACGTCGTTTGCCGAGAGTCGCTTCATCACATTCGATTCCGTTATCGGAAATTCCGGGTCCTTAGAAAAATGGGTCTGGTGAATGAGTTGGCCCTGAACGTAATAATGCCCATCGATCAGAATTCTACCCAGGGCTGGATTGGCCGGAACAATAAGGGCACGCTCCAGACCCAGAACAGTTATCTGGGCTTTGGTTTCTGCAATAACATGTCCACGTAGCACCGAATCGACCTTTTTGAAAATCAGCTCGGTGTTCATCGTTCGTAAAGCGGCACTCACTCCGGTCATTTCCCGTACTGCATCCACTTCGGCAACGGACCGGGCATCCGTAGCGATAACAAGCAGTTCAGCGGTTGAGCGTGGATTGACCGACATGGCCAGTTCTACCTTCATACCGTAGGCTATTCCAATACCACCGAGTTCAGCGGCTCCAGTTAAATCGTCTGCGATTACGGCAATCATAGTTTAATTTTGAATGATAGAATGACTGAGTGATTGAATCGGCTGATGCGAAATACATTCTACCGCAACCCGTAATTCAATCATTCAACTAGTCAATCATTCTATCATTATTTTGTTCTTAGCCAGCCTCACAGCTGATTCGATGGCTAGTACCATGGCGTCGGGGCTGGCTACGCCTTTACCGGCGATTTCGAAGGCAGTACCATGATCGACTGAGGTACGGATTATGGGGAGCCCCATGGTAATATTAACACCTTTGACGCTGTCCATCTGCTTTTTGTCGGCATTCCATTTGAAACCCGTAAGCTTGAACGGAATATGGCCCTGGTCGTGGTACATGGCCACCACGCCCCCATAGTGACCCGTGGCGGCTTTGGAAAACATCGTATCGGCAGGAACGGGGCCTTCTACGTCGTAACCCCGGCGTTTGGCTTCCAGTACAGCCGGTAAAATCTCTTCATCGTCTTCCGTACCAAATAGGCCCGAATCACCAGCATGGGGATTCAATCCGGCAACGCCAATTTTCAGGTTGGTTTCGCCCAGCGAAATCAGGCCGTTGTACAACAGCTCGATCACTTCCAGAATCCGGTCTTTTTTCACCAGATCACAGGCCTGCCGCAGCGATACGTGCGTCGATACGTGAATCACTTTCATCTGATCTTCAACCAGCAGCATCCCGTATTTTTTGGTGTTGGTGAAGTGCGCGTAAATCTCGGTATGTCCTGCAAAATGGTGCCCCGCTTCGTTGATCGACTTTTTGTTGATGGGTCCGGTTACGGTGGCGTCTACTTCGTCGGCCAGAGCCAGATCGATAACTTTTTTTACCGACGCAAAGGCAGCTTCACCAGCCATTGCCGAGATTTCGCCAAATTTCAGATCAGCAAGGTCTACGTTGGCCAAATCGTATACGTCGATAGTCCCGAGCTGAAAGGTGGCTTCCTGAACCGACGTAATGGGGTGAATCGTAGCGGGCAGATTCAACCGGGTTGCAATGTCTTGAAACACACCTGCATCACCAACCAGAATGGGATTGCAGATGTCGTAAATAACCGGATTCAGCAGCGCTTTTACAGCAATTTCGGGGCCAATACTTGCCGGATCGCCCATCGTGATACCGACTATCGGTTTATCTTCTTTCATTTTGTCGCAATTTTTGGTTTGGCCACTGTTTTCCTGGATGCCTGTCGTGGTGTCGGGTTTGAGAACCCGACACCACGACAGGCATCCAGGCGAATCTCAAAGCTGTATTTCTTCTTTGACCAGCACCTCGGCAAAGGACGTTTTTAACATAGTCTCTTCAAGATGCGAGAGGGGTTGTAGCGGAGGCATCACGGTCGTTCCGCACAGATTGTATTCCTGCATGAGCACTTTGAGCGCCCACAACGATTCGCCCAGCGTGCGGCCCGACTGATACACATGCCCAAACACATCTGACTGATTCTGGTGGTAAAAGGCTTTCTCGTCATCGCCATCCTGAACGGCTTTGAGCATATCGCGGTAAATACCCGGAAAAAGATTTCCAGTACTGGGCACAAGCCCGTCGCTGCCCGCCAGCAAGGCATGCGCCGACCGGGCGGCCCAGCCCATGAAGTGACTAAAATCAGGACGTTCAGCCCATAGAGCCAGGGATTCGGCCAGTCGGTCGGTGCTACGTTCAGAATCTTTCACCCCCACAATATTCGAGTGATAGCTTAGCTCGTCGAGCACCGGAATGGGAATCGACATGCGGGTCGTCGCGAAGATGTTGTAGATGATCAGCGGCCCGTTCAGCTGGTCGGCCAACTGCTCGAAATACTGCTTCATCTGACCGTCGGACAGCGCGTAGTAGCATGGCAGTGTAGCCGCGACCGCATCGACTCCATGATCGAAACAGTAGTTGGCAAAGTCAACGGACTCTTCCAGACAGTTGGACGAAATGCCTGCGTACAGGGTCGTATCAGCCGTTTTGAGCCGGGCCGTTTCCCTCACGTACGCCTTTTTTACCGACATGGGCAACGACGTAGCCTCACCCGTTGTCCCCAGTACAAACGGCATAGCCTCATTGGCCTGAAGACTGGCAATCATCTTTTCAGTGGCCGCTACATCCAATCGATACGTTTCGGTCAGGGGTGTAACCAGCGGGACAACAACACCCTGGTATTTCTTTTTCATACACGTAGGTTAATAAGCGGCTGTATAAATGGCTATAGCATCCTCGCGGGTTATTTCCCGCGGATTATTTTTTAGCAGGCGAGTAATTTTCAAGGCATCGTCGGCCATCGTCGGAATGGCCTCAAACGGAATATTGACGTCGCGCAAACGCGCCGGAATGCCGCATTCACGGATCAGGTCTCTAATTTTCTGTACACCGCGAGCCGCTGTTTTGGCGCAGTCATCAGCGCGTTCGCAGCCCAGGGCTACGGCCACCTGCGCATACTTACAGACGGAGGCCGGTATGTTGAATTCCATCACATACGGCAGCAGCAATGCGTTGGAAAGTCCGTGCGCCAGGTGGTACATACTGCCCAGCGGGTAGGAGAGTGCGTGAACCCCTGCCGTATTGACGGGACCCAGACAGATGCCGCCAAGTAAACTGCCCATCGCCACCTGCGTACGGGCCTCTTCATCGGCACCGTTACGTACAGCCTGTACGATGTTTGCCGCAATCAGCCGCATCCCTTCAATCGCATATATGTCGATGAACGGCTGCGCAAACTTGTTGGTGTAGGCTTCCAGGCAGTGCGTCAGCGCATCGATTCCCGTAGCGGCCGTTATAGCCGGTGGCACACTCAACGTCAGCAGGGGATCAACGTAAATAATGTCGGGAACCAGAAAGGGGCTGATGATGCCTTTCTTCTGATTATCCGCGTCATCAACCAGAATAGCGTTGGGCGATGCTTCACTACCCGTTCCCGATGTAGCAGGAACACAGATAAGTTTCTTTCGGCGACCCTTCAGGTTGCCAATGCCGAGCATATCTGTCAGTGTCTGGTCGTTCTCGAGTTGAGCGGCTACCAGTTTGGCAACATCCAGCACACTGCCTCCGCCAATGCCCAGCACCAGGTCGGGGTTTACGGGACAACCGTTTGCATCAGCGTGTTAAAGTCAGAAAATGATGGTTCCTGTACGATGCTCGTGTCAACCCAAACCCCAATGCCATTGGTGGTTAGCTTGTCGATCAGCGGCTTGAGTTTTTCCAATAGCGGCTTGATCGTTACCAGCAGCACCTTTGCGGGACGTAGCGCGCTGATCTCGTCGCTCAGATTTGCGAGAGAGCCTTTGCCGAAAACGAGCTTGCCGGGGAAATGTATGGTTAAATTCTGCGTCATCAGTCTTTTGTTATCTCCTTTGCAATCGGTGCAGTGTAGCCATCCATAGTGGGCCAGACACCATTTTCAATGGGTTTCAATAGCAATTTGGCGGGGTCTATTACGGAATGTTTGATCTTTTGCCGACGCCAGGTATAAATCACGTGGATCATGCCATCGCTGGTCTGAATCACAGACGGATACGAATATTGGCTGATCGGTGAATCTTCCAGAATGACGGCCGCCGACCAGTTTTTGCCATCTTTCGATACGGCCATATTCAACGGAGTACGTGGGCCTTTCGCCAGATTTCCGGGGGGCAATACGTGGTTATACACCAGCACCTGCCGGCCATCTTTCAGCGTTACAGCATCGGTGCCTGAGTTGTTATTAGGTAATGACGATTTGCTTAGGGGCGACCAGGTTTCACCGTTATCCGCCGACCAGGATTCTTCGATGGCGCGGTCTTTACTACGGGCCAGAATCTGCAGCTTACCCTTTCCGTACGTCAGAATACTCGGCTGGATAGCGTTAAGGGTACTTCCATCGTTGATCGGGCCAATTTTTCGCCATGTTTTGCCAAAGTCCGATGTGACTTCGAAATGCAGCTTCCAG
This sequence comes from Spirosoma sp. KNUC1025, assembly GCF_045160025.1. Classification (GTDB taxonomy): domain Bacteria; phylum Bacteroidota; class Bacteroidia; order Cytophagales; family Spirosomataceae; genus Spirosoma. The sequence goes on along the minus strand of NZ_CP087139.1, from coordinate 4,578,970 downwards.
CCGTCGCCTTCGGTACTGGTTGGGCAAAACAGGTTTCCGTTGGCCAGCAGAACCGGTTTGTTTTTGACCGGCCCAATGTACCCGTCGGGTAAAGCCCGTGCCGCCGACCAGCTACGTCCGCCATCTGGCGAGGTTTTCAGCCAGCCTTTCCATTTGGCGGGGCTTGGCCCAATTTTATAAAACAGCATCAGGTCGCCTTTCGGAATCTGGTACAAAACCGGGTTCCAGCAGGCGTACCGAAGTGTATCGTTGATGATGCCGTTGGCTACGTTCTGCGGAGGCAGCCACGTTCCTTTCTCCTGCCGACTCACCCAGATGCACACGTCCGGGTTACGCTCTTTGGTACCCCCGAACCAGGCCGATACCAGCCCCGTTGGCGTTTCGGCAATTGTAGCTGCGTGACTTTCGGGAAATGGTGGATTCTCAACCACAAACTCATCGACCACCAACCCCGACTGCCATTTTGCCAATTGGGCAAACGACGTACTGAACAGGGTTAAGGTGATGGACAGAGTTATATGTAAGCCTTTGAATTTCATTGTATTACTTTCTGTTTTTTGTCATTCCGACGCCAGGAGGAATCTTAAATTACCCTATAAGCCAAGCTTGAGATTCCTCCTGAGGTCGGAATGACAAGCCTTCCAATGACCAAATGACGACTACTTCTTCTCCGCTGCCTTTTTGGCTTTGACGGCCGCCGTGTAGGTGTTATACATCTCGCGCCAGTTTCGGCCGTTAGCGTTCAGATACTGTTCCGATTTGGTTTTGTAGATCTCGAAGATGGCTGAGATCTCTTTCATGTTTTTGTAGTCGATGGCCTGTTCGCGGGCCTGTTCCAGAAAACCCTGAATGGTTGCTTCTTCGGTTGGCGTGATGTTCGGCACGATAGCCCGATAACCGTTCATCGTGAACGCGACCTTACCAATCGTGTATTTGTCCAGAATAGCGTCGACCTGACTTTTCTCAAGGTCTTTCTGCAGCCCTGCCATCAATGCCTGATGAACCGTTGGGGGCATAGCGGAATCTGCAATCAACTGCCGGTCAAGTTCAGAAAGGGGTTTGCCTGTTACGGGGTTAATTCCCGCCGGAACCGTAGTGGCCGGATGCGCATTGTGCCAGTAGTAGACGGCTTTCAGGTGCGTAGCCACTACGTCCGTCAATCGTTTTTCTTTTTCTCCATCGTTCAGATTCAGCGATGCGATCCATTCGGCAGCTTTTTTGTCGAGTTCGGCATCGGCTTTCGCTTTTGTTTCCGCTGACGGTGCCGTTTTGGCTGGTTGCTCCTGACTGAAAGCGGGTGAGCTGATGGTGATCGCAACAGCGAGTACGTACAGATTAAGTGTCTTTTTCATCGGTTAGTTTGCGTTGTCGATTGTTTCAGGCTTCCTGATAGTCCAGAACTTTCGGGCAGTTGACTTCCTGAAAAGAGTTGATGTTTAAGCGGGTTATCTGTACGGAAAGGTCGGGCGGGCAGCCCTTCTTTGTTGATCAGATTGGGCTGCGCTGTTTCGTCCCAAGCAAAGCGAACAGCTACGGGATTTGGTACATTGGCTGCAGAAACAAGCACCCGTTTCCCTTCAAGGCGAGCCTGAGCAGGCACGAAAACACCATCGGCTCCGGCAATCACGAAACCCGTAAGCGGCTGAGCGTCCCGGCTTGCCAGCCCACTGCCCAACTGCGTAAAATGGAGTTCGGCAGTACGTCCTTTGATTTTCATTCTGTCAAAAACCGGCCCTTCCGCAACGACATCGCTTTTGTCATACGCGTTGGCCAGCGCCATCAGCGCCAGGCGTCGACCAATTTCCCATTTATATGGCGGATGAATGTCGGATAGATCGTCGGCCAGATCGGTTGTCACAATCATGCCCGTCTGGGGCAGACTCAGCACCCGTTCCTGCGCTTCCCGAAACTCGGGCAGGGTTTCCTTCGTCAACGCCAGTTTCTGTTTCGATTCGGAGTAGTTGAACGGCGCCAGTGATACGTAGTAAAAAGGAAGTTTCTGATCGCTCCAGGCAGTTCGCCAGCTGGTAATCAAAGTTTTTAGCTTGTGCGAATACGTAAGGGTTTCTTTTAGAAAACAGTTGGATTCGCCCTGGTACCACAAAAAACCTTTTAACGTAAAGGGAGCCAATGGCCGAATCATGGGCTCATAGAATTTGCCCGGTTCACCGTCAAGTTTCTGGTCGACGTAGTAGTCGTCTTCGTGGAAAGCGGCTTCCGAAATCCACGGCTCAATGCGGCTACCCGGCACGGCCGATGAAATGACACCAATCGGTACGTTCAGGTTTTTATAAAGTTCTTTGGCAAAAAAGTAAGCCGGTGCCGAAAAGGAGCGTAGTGCCGAATCCTGGGCTTCGTTCCACCCGCGATGCAGGGAATCCGGCTTGCTCAACTCTTTTCGATTCACCAGAAAAATGCGAATCAGCGGATTATGGGCGTAATTCAATTCATCAACGGGATTATGACCATCAGTGAGCTGCGTAGCAAGTGACGGGTTCACTTTGCTGTTTTTTCGCATCGTATACTCCATGTTCGACTGCCCCGAACAAAGCCAGACTTCGCCCACCAGGATGTTTTGCAAACGGATCGTATTCGTGCCCGAAATAATCAGTTCAGATGGAACAGCCGAGGCCTTGAGCGGCTTTAACGTAACGCTCCATTTGCCGGATGCATCGGCTGAAGTCGTCAGATTCTGCCCGGCAAACTGTACTGTTACGGTCTCACCAGCTGTAGCTTTACCCCAGATAACCAGTGGTTTACCCTGTTGCAAAACCATGTTATGCCCCAGAATGCGGGGCAATACAACCTCCGCTTTCAGTTGTGCCGAAAGGAGAAAGAGGATGGCAGCTAATAGGGGACGTTTTGGCATTGGTTGTTTCTTATTGTTGTTTTTTGACGGGTTCTGAGCCCTAAATTCCTTGAAAAAACAGCGTTGTTACGTTCCATTCTGTTTACCGACGGGTCGGTAATCTACTCCGCTCGCGCTGGTAACGGACTCGTTTTAAATGATTTGATGACAAATACAGCTTCGGCTTCCAGTTCGCCACCTTTAGGCAGATCGTAATTCTGATCCGTGGGCGTATCGGCATCCGGAAACCGACGTACCCCGCCCGTTCGGAAGACGACCCGCCGGAACGAAGCGACCGGGGCAAAAAACAGTCTGGTACCTTTGGACTGACCATTGACGAAGGCCGTGAACATCCGTTTGTCGCGGTCGAGTTCGATGCGTACATCGTAGGATTTACCCCCTTCGTATTTCTGTATGTTCGAATCGCGGTAACCCACTTTGGCTTTGAAGAGGCTGTCAGCATCGAACATCAGGCGGACAGCTGCGTTGCCTTTGGCGTCCTGAAATTCAATTTGTAACGTGCCTTTGTTCGCTCGGTTGGCGGTCTGATGCTGCGGCACAATTGTAAATTCGACGGCAACCTTTTTTGAATCGGGAATCACGCGCTCGGCTTTGGCATAGTCGAATGGGTCTTTATCGCGTAGCACCAGCGCCTTGTCTCCATCCGTAGACTCAATTCTGGCCGACGCGTAAATAGGGCTGTAGATATTCCAGTATTTCAGTTCTTCACCGGCAGGCATGAGGGCGAAGGTTTCGTTCGGATGAGCCGTCACTTCGTCGGTGATGGGTACCGGAATTTTAGACACCCAGATGTCTTCCTTGTTCATGCTGTAGGTCACCCAGAGGTTATTATCGGGTGAGGTGCCGTTGCCTTCTTCAATGCCTCGTACGTACTGCGGCCCGTACGATTTATAGGCACCTCCGTAACGCAGCGACGTGATTTCGCCATTGACCAACAAAAGGTTGGTATAATTCAGCCCGTCACGACTGGTGGAAACGGCCAGCGGCCAGCGAAATTCGGACGGATTGTAAACCGTAGCATACTGTCCATCGGAGGTGCGTTGTCCCCAGATTTTGGCGTTGCTGTTCACAAAGCCCGGTGCCCGCAGCGGATTATAGAGCCAGGTTTTACCGTCGTCTTTACTGATGGTTGTGAGGGCGTGTTTCCAGAGCCCGACGACACGGTTGTCGGGAAGATGGTAATAGCTAAATGCCTTTACGTCTTTCTTAAGGGATATCAATGGGTCGTTACGGTCGGCTTCTTCGATCCATTGCTGCATCATCAGCGGGTTCGCCAGCAGTTCGTTGCAGGCTTCCACAAACCCCTTGTCTTTCGAACTGGTATAGAACGGGTAGGCCGACTTCGCTTTGTCCCAGGATGAGTTGTTTCGAATAAAATAAATAGGCCCATATTTCCCATCGGGGTAGATCTCACGAACGACACGCCCAATTCCGTTTCCATCGTTCGGATCGTCTTTTGGCCCCATAACAATCCCATAAAAAGCTAGTGTCAGCAGTCGCTTGTTCTTTGCTACGTAAAAGCCCATGCGCTGGTGCATGACCGCGTACAGGTCTTTAGCCGTTTCCGGGCGTCCTTCTTTCTTCCAGCCGTCGGGTATTTTGTAGGGCGGGAAAATGACGGTCGGCTTCGTCCAGGTATACCCGTCTTTTGAGGTTAGCAGCAGGGTTTGACCAGGTGGTACGTGTTCGCCAACCGGATTGCTGAGGTATTGCAGATAAAACGTACTGTTCCAGTACGCCAGCACTGGCGCGTGGTTATACGTCCAGTTGGTACCACCTGCCAGTTCAGGATGTTCCCGATTCGCCCGAAACACCTGAATGTTATGAACACCTACAGCGGGGCTTAACTGCCCGTGGTGATAATCGACATTAGACAAGGTAGTACCCACGTACCGTACGGTGTCCTGGGCGTAGGTTTGGGTTGATAATAAAATAAGTATTGCCCAAACCCCCAACCCCTAAAGGGGGCTAAAATTCGCGCATTTGAAGCCCCCTTTTCAGTGAAGTCAGGTTCTAAAACCTGACTAGCGCGGTTTCTTAAAACCGCATGGAGTGCGGTGCTCAGACGGTTTTGAGAAACCGCCCAGCGTTGGGTTGAAGAACCCGACATCACATCCAGTTTATAGTCAAACCATCTCATAACCCTTTACTTTTTTTTACCCAGATCACTTCAGCCCCTTCGCCCTGCTTTTTCAGACTGACCAGACTGCCTCCTTTCACGACTTCTTTCGATTTTGTGATCTGTCCCGTTTTCGGATTAACGTAACTTACCGAATAGGAACCGACTGATTTTGTCAGATCGAGTTCAACAGCCGCGTTTGCTTCAGTGTAGATGATATAGCCGGTTTTTTCGCTGGCCAACGCCCACTGACTGGCCGGTTTTTGTGCCAGGTCAAAAGGCTGCATCTGAGCGGCATCGGTCAAAAACTGAGGGTCAGCCACGGCCGATACGTTCGGCATGGAACCGCCTGCCATCAGCACCGCCCAGCCCATTGAATCATAGCTGTCGGCAGCGTACGTAACGGCTTTTTCCGGATACTTCTGGCGATACTCCCGAATGGCCCGGTACACCTGCTCGAACGAAGTTTTTTTCGGTAGGGTCAGTCGGGCATGCTGACGGGGAGCCAGGTTTTGTCCACCAGCAGGCGCGTAGGCCGTACCGTTGGCCTGATAGTGCCAGTACCGAATATCGACCAAATTAATGATTGACGACCGTTTCGCATCGGCCAGAATGGCATCCTGAACATCTTTGGTCGTGCTCAGGCCAACAATTACTTTTTTGCCCGTTTCCTTCTCCCATTCGCTGATGGTATCGATCCAGAACTGCACGAAAGGCAAGGGTCCGGTAAACTCCGCACCAATCAGCTGAACGACCCCCGAATTACCCACGAAATTGTCGAGACACTTACGGATATAAGCCCGGTGCAGCGCCCGACGTACCGGATGCGATACGTCGTAAAACTGCTCCGCCATAAAAATTCGCTTGTCGCCAGCGTAGGGTACCGGTTCCGGGAAACCAGTGTTGTTGATGTTGTTGACTGGTCGCCAGGGGAAATCGGCGTAGTGTGCACCCGCTTCGATGATGTTATGCTGGAAATAATTCTCGTGAATGAGCGCCAGTCCTTTCTGATCGGCCAGGTCGGCGTATTGCTTCAGGCGGCTCCAGTACCAGGGGTTGTATTTCGTCAGATCGTATTTGCTCAGGCCATCCCAGGCGGTTTCTTTACCACTACGGGCAAAGGGCAGTTCATAGAATGGCGGCCAGACTTCGCCATCCATCCGGCGAATACGCTCGTGGTCATCCCGCCGACGTTCGTACCAGAGGCCATAGCTGTGGTCGATAGCAACTACATTGTCGGCTTTCATGGAGTCCGTCATGGCTTCCAGATCGTCGGTAAGACCGCGACCGGTCATTCCGGGCACAAACCGGGTAATGTGTGGCTTGGCCCCGGCTAATCCGTAGGGTCGGGCACTTCCATTCCACCAGGGTACTTCCTGTCGGCGACCCGTCAGGAGTTTGCCGCCACGAACCAGTTTCCCGTGCAGAATCTGCATCGGCTCTGAACGGGTAAGGACAGGTTCTTTGGGCACGCCAATCGCGTCTATCGACGTAGCATGCGAGCTGACAGAAATGGGTTGGCGCGTCGACGAGGCCGTGATAAAATCGTATAAGGTAGGAGCGGGGTTTACCGCTTGTTTCGTGAGAGCTGCCGCTACGTCTATTTTGGGGCTGCTGGACGCTTCGGATTCAACGGGCAACAGAATTGTTCGGGCTATCGCCTTATCGCCCAGCCGGTCTTTCAATTGCGCGTAATACAGACTTCGGGGTTGAATGTGTTCGTTGGAGTTATCCCAGTACCCGTCACCTGAAAATTGCGCCCATGTACCAAATGCCCAGTTCTGAGCGGTTGGCGGTTGATAGCAATCGACCCGGGCGGCTGTGCATTGCCAAAGGACACTATTGGCGGCATTCCAGCCTGCGCCCTGCTCGTCCTGCCCCCGGTTGGCAAATCGCAGGGCATTGCCGTCGATGTTCACGATGTCGAACAAGACGCCCGATGCCCAGCTATCGATGCTGCCGCTAAAACTAAATGGCAAATGCGATTCGCATTGAACAAAGGCATTCGGTCCGGCGCTGCAAAAGCCAACGGCAAAATCGTGGTAGCCAGACTCGGCGTATAACCGTTGACAAAGAATCTGCTGACCCTTAACGAAATACGTATTCCGCCGTTCACCCCCAATCTCGGAAACGGGAGCCAGCGACTGACAGTCTTCGACCGTAACGCGCCGGACTGTTTCCTGAATGTTTACAGCTGAACCCGCGAAGTGCCGAAAAATTACCTGCCGAATCCAGGCGTCCTGTACGTTTTCCAGCACAATCGCCATCCAGCGATGCGCTTCATCTTTGGGGTTGGTTTTGTCGAATGTGGATTCGAGCTGAAGGTTTTCAAGGCCTGATTGCGAGATTCGTCCTGCCCAGTTGTATCGGGCAACTGTACCATCGCCGTAAGCGGAATCGAGGGCCGTAGTTAGTGGCGCATCGAGGGTAAGTTCAGTACCGTTCAGGGCGATAACCTGCCGATCCCAGTAGAGGTCGCGCTGACCCGGTTTCCAACCCAGCGCCGAAAGGCCACCCCCAAACGTATCGGTACCGAGTTTCTGAATCCACTCTTTCGTGGAAGGTCGACGTATCTGGACATAATCACCAGCCTTAAGGTCGGTTGATTTTGCTACGTGAATTTTGGAGGCATTAACGGGAACGTAGCTGTCTGTAATCGGTAAAGCGGCAGCCAGTTGACGGTCGCTCTTCCCCGAAATGGTAATCAGATGATCGCGGCTGGTACCCGTGCCCAGAAGAGTGGTGCCTCCAGCGTTCATACCGCTGCCCTGCAGTACCACACCTGACGCACTGATGTGCAAGCTGCCCGCCACTTCATGAACCCCTTTATCGAGCAGAACAGCGCCCCGAAAGCCGTCGCTATTTAAAGGTAGGGACGCTACGTAATCAAGAGCCGCCTGAATCCGACGGGTAGCGTCGCCTTTTCGGGCCGGTACAACAACCTTGATGGCTACGTTCGGAATAGCCTCTTCACCAGCTTTATAGCCGCAGTACGAAAAATCGGGGATACGGTTGCCCTGTTCGTCAGGAGTGTAGACCAGATGTCCCTCTGTTCCCAGCGCAACTGGTTTGGGAGGAACCGGCTTGTTTTTCTGCGCGCACACATACCCGATACGCCCAAAAGCGACCAGGAACGAAAGCAGTGCGGTAAGCAGATTGAGTTTAAGCACGGTTTAGGAGGGGTTGGTCATTGGTCATTGGCTGATAGTACTAATGACCAATGACGAATGATGAATGACTAATGACAGTTACGTTCTGGGTCGGACGGTCTGCACCGAAACGACGCTGTTCAGAAAATCTTCGATATTCGTATAGCCGTCCTTGTTTTTGTCCTGGCTGGCGTCCGACGCATCTTTTGGATTCAGGCCATTTTTGGTCTCCCAACTGTCGGGCATCCCATCTTTATCGGAATCAACGTAAGGCGTGCCTTTGTAATCCGGGTAACCACCCACCTGAATCGGATCGGTAATGATACCATTCTTGTACGAATCAATAGGCAGACGACGGTGTTTAAACTGCGTTTCCGGTAATTTAACTCCTTCTTTGTACGTGATCTTACCCGTACGTACCTGCTCCACCACCCGCGTATCGACCGGATCGCGTTTGGGAAGGGTAGCCCCCGCATTGGCCAGCACAAATTCATACGCCTGTCTGGCAGAAAGAATCGTGAGTTTAGGCATTGGCAGCGGCTCATTCCATTTCATTTTGGACGCGTATTCACCGGCATTCGCCATTTCTTCAACCTGAACACCGCCATCCCAGTTATCTTTGGTCACTTTCTCATTCCCGTCAACAATGTTGCCATTGACGTAGGCCCGTCCATAAACGCGGTAGGGCAGTTTGCTACGTCCTGATTCGGGTTTTAAAATCCGGTAGCCGATAGGAGAGTCTTTCGGGGTTTGCGGACCAGGCTTATAGTAGTTATTGATAATATTGTACATAGCCGTATAATCGCCCCCATCGGTTGACCGATGCACCCAGTTGAAGATGACGTTATTTGTAAAGTTGAAAATACCGTTCCAGCCAATTGACGGATTCCGCCCGGCATTATCGGCCCAGAGGTTGCGCATAAACGTGCAGTTCTCACCACCCAGCGTACTACCAAAGGCATGATTCCAGGTGTCGAGAGCTTCCGAGAAAATCGAGTTCTGAATCGTGATATTTACGGTAGGCAGCTTTTCTTCCAGTGTCTTGCCTGTGCTGTCGTTATACATGTGGCGGTACATCGACATATTTTCGTCGAGTCCCCAACTGGCTGATACGTGGTCGATCATGATGTTGCCAATCGGATTGCCGCCAATGGAATCGTCGCGACGACCCACAAAAGTTTCGCCCCGACGGAAGCGCATGTACCGAATCAGTACGTCGTGGGTATTGATCCAGACTGATTCACCGGCAACGCAAACGCCATCGCCCGGAGCCGTTTGCCCGGCAATGGTAATGTAAGGAGCCCTGATAATCAGCGGACTTTTTAGTTTGATGATACCGGCTACGTTGAAAACAACGGTACGGGCGCCCCCCTGTTCGCAGGCGTCCCGTAACGTACCGGGGCCGCTATCTTCAAGGCTGGTTACGACGATGACTTTACCGCCCCGTCCGCCAAACGTGAACGCGCCACCCCCTTCGGCTCCTGGAAAAGCGGGAATGCTGGCCTGTGGCAGATCGACCGGACGAGCCGCCCACGGAACGTACGGTTTCCCTTCTTTCGCTTCCTTATCGATGATCGGCTTTGCCTTTTCCCAGGCAATATCCGATTGCCGACGAGCCTCTTTGAGCAGGTCATCACTTTCTTTCTGAACGTCGGCCGGAATGGTCGGATACTGCGCTGATGCCGTATGCTGCGCAACCAATAAGGCAGCCGATAGGAGAAGAGGAATCGTAAGCTTTTTCATGAGACGAGGGTTCTGTTGAGTGAGCGAGTTGTCAGGTGCAATCGGTCAAAAACAAACAATCGGGTTGATCAATGATCAGATTGTATATCAAGCTCAAAATAAGGCTAAAAATTAGGGCAATATCTATATCATTTTCTCGGCAATTTATAGGATATTGTCATCCGCGAAAATCAGTCCAATTCGGTACGGTTTACGTGGCTGATTTTCCTGTTGTATCCGCAACTTGTGTCCCGAATCGGGCTTGCCGTAACCGATACGACCGCTTGCTAAAAAGGTACAGTCGGGTGATGGGTAAAGAACTAGTTTTACTATGTGCCCTTCTTATCCTATAATAAACCGGTTCATCCGCATGAGTAATCGTTCCTGGCTTGTCGTATGTATGCCCGTTCTGGCAGGCTTATCTGGCTGTGCAACATTGACACCGAGTCAGGTGGCCGCCATCAATCAGTATGCAGACGTAACGACCCATTATTCCGATTACCCCAGCAAGGTTCTCGCTGAATTTCTGGTGCTTCGGTATAAAGACCGGACGCTCATTGCCAGTCAGAACTCGGATAAAGAGAATCCGCTGACCTTCAAGGATATCAGTAAGTTGTACGCACAGAAAAAGGGGGAAAGCGAAGCTATTCAGGGATTAGATATTGGCATTCAGACGATTACAGACTATGCAACTGCGCTGAAAAAACTCTCGTCGCCGGATTTTGCCAGGGATGTCGGCGCGAATGCCCAGACCCTGGGTACATCGCTGGATTCGCTGACCAGTCGGTACAATACGGTCGTTAAGCCCAACGTTGGGTTGCCGTTTATTGGCTCAATTGTTGGGTTGACCTTGCGGGAAGTAGGAGGGCGATATGTTGGCTATAAGCAGACTGCTGCACTAAAACGCTACGTACAGGCAGGTGATACGCTTATCAACATTCTGACAAAAAGCATGGAGGAAATGATGGCGACGCACACCGCTACGTATATTCAGGAATTGGAAAAGGATGTGCAGACATTTAACAACCAGCTGCTGGTCCAGTTGTCGGATAAAACCCAGTACGAACGGTATCAGTTTGCTTCCGAAACACTGGCGCTGGTTGAACAGATCGACCACCTGAAAAAAATGAATGGGCAATCGATTCTGGCGCTGCAAAAACTACGCTCGGCACACAACGAACTGACGGATCAACTGCGGCAGAAGCAAAAACTGATCAGCGTTGGCAAAGAGATGTTTGGTCTGTATCAGGCTGTTCGGGATTTACAAAGTACGTATCAACAGATTAGTCATTAACCGCCTGAATCACGATGATGCAATCGACAGTTTTAGCCACCCTTCAGAAAGTGAACGACGCCAAGCGCGAGCTGGCCGACGAACTGGAGAAACCGCATTCGTCCAAAGAGCTGAGCCAAATCCGAAAGGGAGTCAAATTGCTGGATAATCTGGCCGCCGATCTGCTGCTGGCCGATCTACAGAACCAGTCGGACAGCCTTCGGGAGCAGGCAGGCCAGCTTCAGGAATTATCAGACAAAATAAACCAGACCTCGGCAGATCTGGCTAAAATTGCGACAACGATAAAAGACATTGCCGATAAAGTAAATGCGATACTTAGTGCCGCGGCCATACTTAGTGGTGCCGGATTGATCTAATCATAAGCGGAGATGCCACGGGGGATCTTCGTGCATCTCCGCTTATAGTCAGGCAAAATTTGACGCTATTTTTTCCAGATAATCGTTTATCGGCATGGCGTTACGCATGGAAATCAATTGATTGCCAACATCACCAATTACTGTTCGGAACGTAGTACTCTCGCCAGTTGCCAGCTTATACACTTCCCTTACAATCGTCAGGGTATCGTCGCGCAGGCTGCTGTCGGTACTGTTCATCAGCTGCTTTAGTTTATCAGTCAATTTATCGTAAACAGTGATGTCGGGATTAGTATTCCAGGTTATACCATTGGCAAAATTATTGTCGGTCGAGCCGCCCTGTTCAATTAGCCGCAGCTCGATGTTCAATGGTTTTAGTTCGTAATAAAGTCCTTCCGTCAGACCCTCCAGGGCAAATTTTGACATGTTATACAGCGAGCCCAGAGGAACGGCCGTTGTAAGCCCCATAAACGAACTCACGTTGATAAACATACCCCCACCGTTCGCCCGGAAATGGGGCAGAAAAGCGCGGATCATATTGATCGGGCCGCGCGTGTTTACGGCAAACTGCCAGTCGATAGCTTCTTCGGTAGCCAGTTCCAGCGCTCCGTACGTACCCATGCCGGCATTGTTGAGTACGACATCGATGGTGCCGAATGCATCGATGGCCTGTTGGGTCGCCTGCTGTACCTGGTCCAGATTCGTTACGTCGAGTTTAAAAACACGCACATTGTCGAGCTTTGTTAGCTCGGTTTCGTTTTCGGGTGTCCGCATGGTGGCTGCTACGTTCCAGCCCTGCTCGGCAAAAAACCGGGCACTGGCTTTTCCCAGCCCTGAACTGGTGCCAGTAATAAAAATGGTTTTGCTCATGTTCTTGATGAATTCAATACAGGTGCAAAACTAATCGACTTTTGATATACCTTTGTAACCAGTATCACAGGGTATACTAATCGATATCTATGACAGACCAAGCCTCGGTACGTAGCCAACCCGAAGAAGTCAAGGCCTTACAGGATACCATTTACGTAGTTGGGGGTAAGTGGAAACTGCCCATTATCAACTCCATCTGTAACGGGAATCGCCGTTTCCGCGAAATCGAACGAAGTATTCCGGGTATCACGACGCGGATGCTTTCGCGGGAATTGAAGGAGCTGGAAATCAATAAACTGATCGTTCGGACGGTCTATCCTGATTCGCCGGTGCTAGTCGAATACACATCTACCGCTTACTGCAAATCGCTGAGCGGAGTGATTCAGGAAATGATTAACTGGGGAAAGGCGCATAAACAAAAAATTACGGAAGCCGACTGATAGGATAGGGCACAAGCTACTTTATTTTTCTGGCAGCCAGCGCCAGAGATACCGGCAGGCTGTTGTTCGGTAAGGTCGCCAGTTTGCCGCAATTTCGTGCAGAACGGTATAAAGTGCACGACCTGACAGACCTTCGGTTTGCTCAGCATAAGCCCGTATCATCCGCTGCCGAATGACCAGATCATCAATCGGAAATACGTCGGGCCGGTTGAGGACAAACATCAGCAACATTTCTACCGTCCAGCGTCCCACGCCTTTGATGGGCGTCAGGTACTGTACTATTTCTTCATCGGTCATTACATCCAGATGAGCCTGATCCATCGGATGGATAAGTGAAAATTCGGCCACGCTTTGCAGATACTTGATTTTCTGAAACGACAACCCCGCGCTACGTAGTTCGTCGGTGGTTTTTAGCAGGAGCGCATCAGCCGAAGGGTACTTGTCGGGGAAAAGCGCCCGAAACCGGGTGAAAATAGCATCAGCCGCTTTTGTTGAAATTTGCTGAGAAACAATACTTTCCAGTAGCGATAAATACACATCACCGGCGTAGTCGTTAAAAATTTTCGGTGCGGGCGTCTCGGCAATCAGGCGGGCCATCACCGGGTCGCGGGCAAGGTGTATGAGGGCTAAATCATCCATACAAACGGGTATCCTGTCGGAAGTTAGACCGGCAAGTTAACGGCCATTAGTGTAAACAAAAACTTCCCAAACGTTCTAAGCGTTTGGGAAGTTAGCCAGCGATTTGTTACTGATTAACGCCCGCCCAGTGGGATCAGATAGCCGACCGATAGCATGGCATTTTGTGGGTGCAGGTTTGTTCCATTATCATTAGTCGAAAACAGGTAGGAGTAGCGGGCTTCCAGTTGCACCGCGCCGGGCCCAGCCTGAATGGCTACACCCGCACCGCCCGATGCGCCGTATGAAAGACGGCCTTCGTTGGTCATGTCGATTTTTTGCGAACCGGATTGACCGCCTTCCAGAGCCGAAAGCGTACCGCCCAGCGTATAAGTTGCTACCGGACCGGCATTAATAAAGAACCGGAGGTTGGGTTGACCAAACGACGCTTTTAACAGCACAGGCACTTCAATAATACTGTATTTAAGTTGCAGATAATCGGAGCCTGCGGTCATTTTGATGCCGTACTGCGTATAAAGAATCTCGGGTTGTACGGAAAAACTGGGACCGCCAAAATTGAACAGCACACCACCGTGGAATCCCATAACGCGGTTTGCCTGAACGCCAATGCCAAACGTTTCGGGGTCAATCCCGCCAATGGTTGAGGAATTTCCACCAACCCGGAAGCCAATCCGGAAACGACTTTCATACGTGCTTACGGGTGCTACAGGCCGGGCCGCCGGACGACTGGATGGAGCCGCCTGAGGGGCGGGTGCTACGTAGGCAGCAACGGGTTGTTCCTGGCGAGCCTGAGGTTGTGGAGCAGGGGCGGTACTGGCAGGGGGAGTTGAAGCGAGCTTAGTCGCTGGCGCCTGCTTTTTTGCCGGTGCAGTTGTCGCAACATGGGTCGCTGCGGGACGTTTCGCCGGAACTGCCTTACGGGCTACGGGTTTCGACTGGGCGAGAAGGCTAAATGGTAACAGAGAAAAAGCAAAGAGTGAGAGAAGATTCTTCATGGTGTAGTTTTTTGTTGTTTACTGCACCAAAGTTGAAGGGTTGCGTCGGGCTGTCCAGCACCTGTCTGCCTGAACTGACAATTCGAACGGTTGAACTGCCAAAAGATCGCGTTGGAGCGGCTGAGAAGTGCCAACCCGAAAGTTGGCACTTCAGTGCGTTTAGACTACCGAAATCAGCGGCCCATTTTCCTGAGGTTTAAGCCAGCCCAGGCGCTGATGGGGGTAGCCCTGATCCTGTAATAATTGCTCGACTTCTGCAGCCTTGTCGGGTGATACGGCCACCAGTAGACCACCGCTGGTTTGAGGATCGGCCAGAATATATTTCTGTTTATCGGTCAGCGTACCAACCTTGTGGCCGTAACTAGTCCAGTTTCGTTGGGTGCCGCCGGGAAAACATTTCTGGTCGAGGTAATAATCCAGCCCGTCGATAACAGGCACCTTATCAAATTCGATAACAGCCGAAAGACCGCTGCCTTCGCACATTTCAGAAAGATGCCCCAACAGGCCGAACCCCGTTACGTCGGTCATGGCTTTAACGCCCTCAAGCTGCCCAAATACTTCACCGAGTTTGTTTAACGTAACCATGCTTTTCAGGGCAGTGGCCGCATCGTTGGGTAACAGAACTCCGCGTTTTTGAGCCGTCGACAAAATACCGACGCCAAGAGCTTTAGTGAGGTATAAGTAACAGCCAGCCGTGGCCGTTGAATTCTGTTTGAGCTGGGGGATATTCACCATGCCGTTGACGGCCAATCCGAAAACCGGCTCCGGGCAGTCGATGCTATGACCACCCGCCAGCGTAATACCGGCTTCCGCACAGATAGCCCTTGACCCTTCCAGCACTTTTTGCGCTACGTCGGGCGGGAGTTTATCAATGGGCCAGCCCAGAATGGCTATGGCCAGAACGGGTTTGCCGCCCATGGCATACACATCACTGATGGCGTTGGCTGAGGCAATACGTCCGAAATCATACGGGTCATCCACGATGGGCATGAAAAAATCGGTTGTCGAGATCAGCGCCGTACCGTTTCCCATGTCCAGTACGGCCGCATCGTCTCGTTTATCGTTGCCAACCAGCAGCCGCGGATCGGGTTGTACGGCGAGGGGGCTATGCAGTATTTTGTCCAGAATAGCAGGGCTGATCTTACAGCCACATCCCGCACCATGCGAGTACTGCGTGAGTTTAAATGTTGTTGTATCCATCGGCTTGAACGGCCTGTTCGGGTAAAGAAAGTGTAGACGTAACGGTTAATAACTGGCGTGCAGTTTCGGCTGGATTATCGCTGGTGATGACAACGGAAACAAGCTGATCGGGTTTTCGTTTGGTCAGCGCGGTTCGGTAGGTTTTGTCGTAGTAGACAAGCACCTGCCGGATAAAATCGCTCATGCGGTTTTCACGAATGGCGGCAATGGCCTGTTTGGTTTGGAGCGGCCCCAGTCGCTTGTGTATACGTTCGGTACAGGCGATCAGAAAGTCTTTGTCCAGTTTGCCGTACTCCTCAACCAGTGC
Source organism: Spirosoma sp. KNUC1025 (assembly GCF_045160025.1). Taxonomy (GTDB): domain Bacteria; phylum Bacteroidota; class Bacteroidia; order Cytophagales; family Spirosomataceae; genus Spirosoma. The sequence goes on along the minus strand of NZ_CP087139.1, from coordinate 4,563,016 downwards.
GCTGATACGTTGCTCCAGATCGACCTGTAGATCAATCAGCAGGGCGTCCCGCATCTGATGCCAGAAGGAAATGGGAATTACGAGTTTCCCGATCATCAGGCTTTCATCTTCCACCCATATTTTGCGGGTTTTATCCAGGTTTTTTAACTGGTCAGCCAGGTTGTTTTCAAATTGTTCCTGCGTAGGCTGCACCAGTTTGTTCATGCTGCCATACGACGAACCCTGGTGCTGGGCAAGGTCTTCCAGATCAATTACCTGCTCGTCCAGCACGTTGAGCTGATGTAAGATTCTGGTTTTGCCGGAACCCGTCATGCCGCCCAGTATCCAAAGCCAATAAGGAGCCTCAAACTGGTTCAACACCCAACGCCGATACTGCTTGTATCCCCCTTCAATCAGATAAACCTCAAAGCCGTACAGATCCAGTGCCCAGGCCATGGCTCCGCTTCGCATACCGCCCCGCCAGCAATGAACGCCAATTTTTTTGTCGGGGGCCATAACCAGTGCCCGTTTAATAAAACCCGACCACTTTGAGCCTGTCAGGTCGAAGCCCAGTAAAATAGCTTCTTCGCGGCCAACCTGTTTATACGTAGTGCCCACCTGTACGCGCTCTTCATTGCTGAACAGAGGCAGGTTAAACGCCCCCGGAATGTGGCCCTGCTCAAACTCGGCGGGGGTGCGCACATCGGCCAGCGGCACAGCGAGATTGAGCCCTAAAAAATCGCTTATGGTTATGGGTTTAATCATTTGACAGGGGTAACAGAGAGCGGTGTCGTCTGTTGCAGTACGTAATGAAATGAACTGCTTTTGACAGACCGCGTTTCCATGTGAAAGTTGTGGAAAATAATCCGATTTTACGTGATACAACCCACTAAACTAATCGAAGCGTAAGCCGGAGAGCCGTATCTTTCCAACCCATTTACCTACTACCCAAACGCTCATTCCGAAGTTATGTTGACCCGAACCCTAAAATACGTTGCTTTATCCTGTCTGCTGCTGGCGGCAATGCCCAGTCGGGGGCAGGGGGCAATCCCGTCAAGTCGATCTTTCCGGCAGACACCCGTTTCATTGCCAACGTAGCGTATGCGGGTGATACGTTGAAAAAACACCTGCTGGATATTTACCTGCCCGCTAAAACCGGTACCAATCCGCCCCTGGTGATCTGGGTACATGGGGGTGCCTGGATGCTCAACGACAAATATGCCGACATGAGCTACATGAAAAATACGGTACGTTCGATTCTGGAAAAAGGATATGCCTTCGCATCCATCGATTATCGGTACAGTACCACGGCCCCCTTTCCGGCTCTGATTCAGGACTGCAATCAGGCGGTGGAGTTTCTGTATCAGAATGCCGCTAAATACGGATACGACCGAAATCGGATTGCTTTAGTGGGTTTTTCGGCGGGTGGACATCTGGCCTCTTTACTGGCCTTGTCGAACAATAACCCTGTCCCGGATTTTTACGTCAACCGGAAGAAGCCGTCGTTTCGGATCAAAACCGTTGTTGATTTTTATGGTCCGGCCGATTTTCTGGCTTTGCTGCCACGGAATGCGTCCCTGGCGGATACCGCAGCCGCTGACCCCATGAAGACGTTGTTGGGTGCGTCGCCCCTGCGTCGGCCTGATCTGGCGAAAATTGCCAGTCCCGTTACGTACATTGATAAAAACGATCCGCCATTTCTGATCATTCAGGGCGAAAAAGACGAATCGGTTCCAGCCTATCAGTCGGTGTTGCTGAGTTCCTGGCTGACTCTGGCTCAGGTTAAAAACCGACTCATCATTGTGCCCGGCGCTCCGCATTACGGCCCCATGTTCGATAGTGAGTTCAATCAGAAAGCTATTTTCGACTGGCTCGATACGTACCTGAAGTAGCAGAATAGGCTCACGAAGAATTAACAGGCATAGGAAGCAGGTACTCATGCACCTGTTGTGGCTTACTCAACCATCTTTTGACGTAGCGGGTTGTATGACGATACGTCTCTGAAAGCAACATGGCGATTCACGATATTGAGTACAGAGTCATTAAGCCCAATCCTGAACTGTCAGATTTTGTGGAGAGCTTCTGGATGCTGGCTAACCACTCGGATGAAGAACAGGAGGTGATCATTTTGCCGGATGGGCGAATCGATATTTTCTTTTCGATTTCGGCCACCGAACCGTATCATGTTACGCTACTGGGGCTGGAGAGCGAGCCGGGGAAAAGCACGATCTTACCGAATACAGTAAATTTTGCCATCAGCCTGAAATTACTGGCTGTCGAATATGTTCTGGATACCCACATCGCGCCTTTTCTGAATACCGCAAGCGATCTGCCTGCCGACTTTTTTGGGTTTACGGCCAACGATTTACAGGACTTCAGCGAATTCTGTGCAAAGGCTTCGGACACAATGGCCGCTCGTCTGGACCGGAACATTGACGAACGGAAACGGAAATTGTTTGACCTGATCTATACCACCAATGGGGCGATACCCGTAAAAGAGCTTTCGGAAACCGTCTCATGGAGCAGTCGACAGATCAATCGCTATTTTAATCAGCGATTTGGCATTTCGCTGAAAGCCTACTGTACCATCCTGCGCTTTCGAGCTTCGTTCCAGCACATTAAAGAAGGCAAGCTATTTCCCGAACAGAACTTTGCCGATCAGGCTCATTTTATTCGGGATGTGAAAAAGTACGCGGGTGTAGCGCCTAAAGAATTAAGCAGGAATCAGAACGACCGATTTATTCAATTTTCGACCTTGCCGAAGTCCTAGGTTTGCGCTGGAATTAAACAACAATTTCAGCGATGTTGATTAACGATAAAAAAATTGCCATTGTCGGTGGCGGTCCTGGTGGACTCACGCTGGCAAGACTTTTACAACAAAGTGGTGCACGGGTAAACGTGTATGAACGGGACGTAACGAAAGAGGCTCGTGTGCAGGGCGCTACGCTTGATTTGCACGAAGAATCGGGGTTGGAAGCCCTGCGCCGGGCCGGACTGATGGAGGCTTTTCAGGCTGCTTACCGGCCCGGTGCCGATAAACTGCGCCTGATTGACAAACAGGGTGTTATCCGTTTAGACAATCATGAAAGTGAGCTGTATGAAGAAAATCGGCCGGAAATTGACCGGGGGCCGCTGCGGAAACTGCTGCTGGATTCTTTGAAGACTGATACGGTCATCTGGAACAGTCAGTTTGTGTCTATGACTCCGGTAGGTGATGCCTGGAAACTTACCTTCAAAAATGGTACGTCGGCCGAAGCAGATCTTGTCATTGCTGCCGATGGGGCCAACTCCCGAATCCGCCCGTACAGTACGTCGATTAAGCCGTTTTACGCCGGAATAACCATCGTAGAGGGGGCGGTTTACGAGGCTGAACGAGCTGCTCCACGTGCCAGCAAACTGGTAAAAGGCGGAAAAGTATTTGCCTTTGGGGATAGTAAATCACTAATCGTTAGCGCCAAGGGCGACGGCAGTTTAACGTTTTATACAGGCTGCAAAACGGATGAGCATTGGGTAAGGGATTGCGGAATTGACTTTACGGATAAAGCGCAGGTAGTCGCCTGGTTTAAAGCTGAATTTGCGGGTTGGGATAGCGTATGGACAGAGATGATTGAAGCAGCGGACCCCCATTTTATACCACGGCCTCAGTACTGTATGCCGTTGGATCAATCCTGGGAAGCACGGCCCAACGTGACAATGCTGGGCGATGCCGCTCATTTAATGCCGCCTTATGCGGGAGAGGGTGTCAATATGGCCATGCTGGATGCGCTGGAACTAAGCGATAGTTTAACCAGTGATGAGTTTTCCGACTGTCGATCCGCCATTGCTCACTACGAAAAAAACATGCGTGCAAGAGCCGCCGATACGGCCCGAATGACGCTGGAATCAACCGCTAGGCTACACTCGCCTGATGCGATTTCATGGTTGATCGACCTCTTTAGTCAGTCGTAAAGTTGAGTCTGTTACGTGGTATCCGGCGCCTTCGAGACCGTAAGGGTTTTAGCGATGGGTAAGTAACATTACGTAGGGGTAAACTTTATCAGCATACGGGTCCGTTTTGGGCAACTACTTAACCTCAATGTCAATGGCGGGTATCGATAGAAAAACATTCCTGAAAGAGTTGGCTCTGCTGGCCGGTACGTCCCTGCTGGCTGAAACGGCCTTTGCTTTTGAACCAGCAAAAGCTGCGGTCAAACTGGGGTTTGTTACGTATCTGTGGGGGAAAGACTGGGACTTGCCGACGTTGATCCGGAATTGTGCCGATACGCGCATATTGGGTGTCGAGCTGCGGGTAGAACATGCTCATAACGTAATGCCCGAACTGAACGCAGCCCAACGTCGGGACGTTAAAAAGCGGTTCGCCGACAGTCCGGTTCAACTCGTAGGACTTGGCACAAATCAGCAGTTCGATTACGTAGACCAGGCTCAGTTGAAGGCATCCATCGAGCGGGCAAAGGCGTTCATTCGGTTAAGTGCCGATGTGGGCGGAACGGGTGTGAAAGTAAAGCCAAATGCCTTGCATAAAGAAGTGCCTGTTGAAAAAACGATAACTCAGATTGGTGAATCCCTGAATGAGCTGGCTCGTTACGGTGCCGACCTGGGACAGCAAATCCGGCTGGAGGTACACGGAGAAGAAACGCAGGAACTTCCGATTACCAAACAGATAATGGACGTGGCCAGCCATCCCAACGCAACGATTTGCTGGAATTGTAATCCGCAGGACCTGAATGGGAAAGGTTTCGAATCCAACTTCAATCTGGTAAAAGATCGGTTCGGTGCTACCTGCCATGTTCGCGAGCTGGACCGTACCGACTACCCGTATGAGGCACTGCTGACGAATCTGGTCAAGATGAATTACAATGGCTGGGTACTTCTCGAATGCCATACCAACCCGCCCGACAAAGTAAAGTCGATGAACGAGCAGCGGGCCGTATTCGACCGAATGATTGCTAAAGCGTGATACCAGTTTGGCAATCAGCGAACGGTAAGCGTGTGGTTCAATTTGTTAAAACCTGTTTGTTCCTCCCAGAGCCCGTCGTTGGCGAATCGGATGCTATACGCTGGATTTTTGGCTAACGACGTATACGCATCGGGTAAATTAAGAAGCATCTCAAATTTCCCCGATTTCAATTCGTCGGGAAGCCTGATCGAGAAATTAAGTTGGTGGGAGCCGGGGAACCACTGCCGAACATCGGTTTTAACCGGGATCGTATAAACAGTTCCGGTTTTTAACTCTCTCAGAATCAGTTGTACTGGCCTTGGATTGTACGGAGAGGCATATCCAACATTATCAACGGTTAAAGAAACCTGTACTGGCTGACGCTCTGCTACGACTTCCGGGAATGATGCCCTGCGCAACACAAACCGATAGCCGAGTCGGCGACGAATATTATCCATACAGCCATTGGTTTGCCAGTCGTTGTTTACGTCGTTGTTGTAGCTGGCGTTCAGGTAGCTGTAGTGCATCAACGCCATTTCCTGCTCTGCTCGTCCGAGGGGCGCACAATCATTTTGTGGACTAAAGGCGTCATCGCAGGTTTCGCCCCCAACAGCGGTGTATCGGCTATCCTGCGCCATATACTGACGTAACACCGCTGTAGCGGGTCCGCGTTTGGTCGACGAATTGCCCACGCTGTAAAATGTTCCGTAATCATCAGGGCTGGCCAGAAAACAATCGTTATGAAAGCCAATCCGGGCAGCGGTCGCCTGACTAAAACCCATAGTGGCAGGCATGGCAGCCGCGGTTACGGGTGCCTGCGGACCGTAAACAAACCGCTGCTTAATCTGGGGAGTACGTACCTGCACCATACGGTCGGCCGGTAATGCCTGTAGCAGGGCCGCCAGTACCTGATTTCGAGCCTGCCAGCTGCTATCCGGCACAACCCCAAGTCCATTGGTAGAGGCATCCCCGAAATAATCGGAAAAGTAGTTTTCGCCCCAAATGCCGATGAAACCCATCTGAAAAACAGCCAGTACGTCCGCATTTTCATGCAGCAGAGGGCTCAACTGACTAATGTGCTTCAGAACAATCGCTTTCGGCGCATCGCCATAAGGCGGACAGATTTTATACTGATCAGGACAATTGCCCGTCGTGGCTTTGTCGGTATAGGCAAACCGAAGAATGAGCTTGATACCAGAGCTACGGGCAATAGCAAAATCAGCTCGTACCTTTTCCAGAAAACCCTCGCTGAGGGGACTGTCTTTGAATGTTTCCAGCCGATAACCCCGGTATACCAGCGAGCAGTAAATCGAATAACTGGCCTTCGAAACGCGCCGGGACTGGGTGCGGTAGGTAGCCAGCGCAACGGCATCGAGCGGAACAAACTTTGCCGAGGAAGTCGATATGGGGATGTAAAACCCTCGTTCGGGATTCGGGAAATCGTCCTGACTCTCGCGGTACGTTAGCTGACGTTTCTGGGCGTGTAAACTCGTCAGGCACGTCAGCAGAAAACACAACCCTAACGTGAGTAGATGTTGGCAATAGCTCATGCCTGCAAATTAACGGTTACCAACACACTGAACCACTAAAATTTACCGGGGAAGCCACATTTATAACACAAACATCCGCTAAGAAACTACCAACTCCTCCGCAACAGACACCTCAGTAAAAACAGCTTGCAGATGCTGACGGTAGCGTTTAAGCTCTTTTTCGACATCGGCATTCTTTTCAATATCGTGAAAATGAATGCTTTTCAGGGGGGCTAAGCCTGTAAAGGCATTCATGCGATGGAAACCGAAAAGCGGCCCGTCGTCAACACTTTTTTGATTGAAAAATTCACCGGGTAAGGTAAACGCCGTTTCGGGCGCATTCCAGGACGTAGTGAGCATGTAGTTACGTCCGTGCAACTGACCACCCGTTCCGTAGTTTATAGCGGGATTTGCCAAGGAGCGACCATCATTCCGGTAGATGCCCTGCTGGTGACCTTCGGTAAACACGAGGTCGAGATATTTCTTGAACGCATGGGGCAGTTGGAACCACCAGATTGGCGTATGGTAAATGATTACGTCGGCCCATACAAAGTTTGCTACTTCCTGTTTAAGGTCGTACGGCTGGTTGATATCGGTAAAGCGAACTTCGTAACCTTCCTGCTCCTGAAAAAAATCGATGGTGGTATCAAAAATGGTCTTGTTGAATCGGCCGCCGGAATGCCCGAAAACCTGTCCGCCATTGATGACGAAAATATGGTTGGTGTTCATAAAAATCTAATGGTTGAAATGTACAGCTACAAAATTACCAGCACCAGTTGTATTAGAAAAATAAGATAAATCATAGCTTTGTATTAGTATAATAATAGATAATCCGATGGTTAATTTGGAATGGTTCCGCACGTTCAAGACGATTTATGAAACGGGTTCGCTAACGGCCGCGGCCGATGCGCTATTCATATCACAGCCTGGGGTGAGTTTGCACCTGAGTTCGCTGGAATCGTATGTAGGCTATAAGCTGTTCGACCGCACATCTCGTAAAATGCAGCCTACCGAGCGGGCAAAAATTTTATATAACTATTTACTGGAACCGCTCAGTAAGCTTCAGGAAGCGGAACGACACTTCCATAAAACCACTGAGAAAGAACGGGCTACGATCAGCATAGGCATGTGTTTCGAAACGTTTCAGTTCACGCTGGAATCGTACTTGCCCACTCTGCCATTCAACGTAATCATTAAGTTTGGTGAATACCCGCTGATGCTCAGCGACCTCGATAACGGCATTCTCGACCTTATCATTACCCCGCAGAAAGGCGACTATAAACGACTGGAATATCGCCCGTTTTTTAAGGAACGTATTGTGGTAATCGGGGGTATCGAAACCGATACGTCGGCACTGGATGATTCGATTGCCAGCGGAAACCTGGAGGCAATACACGCCTGGCTCAAACAACAAATCTGGTACGGTACCACCGGCGATATGGAGCATTTGCTACGTTTCTGGCACGCAAATTTTGGTAAGCGACCTGATTTTAAGCCCAATTACATTGTACCGAACATGAGTTCGATAATTCGTTGTCTGAAAAGCGGAAAAGGCATTGCTGTTATTCCTGATTTTTTATCGCAAAAAGAAATGAATGATGGAACTGTTAAACTGATATGGGAAGGCTTCAATAAGCTTGAAAATTCACTATATTTCGGTACGAGGAAAGACACTACGTATGGTAAGGAAATACAGATGATAGAAGCAATATTTGAGAAAGAAATGCTATACTAGTAGGTTGCAGGTGGGTAAGATTTTGATGATGTACAAATGTTAATATTACAGCTCTTTTCTTACCGAAGGACGAAAGAAAACGACGCAAATAAACGTGCAGATTATGAGAGGAAGTTATATAGAAAATATTGTAGCTAAGGGAATGTTGATTGTATACGTAGCGATACTGATCTGGTTGGTGATCTTTAAGTTAAATGTCAATATTTGGTCCGTGATTGATCACCACCATCGAAGTCTTAATCTGATCCCGTTTGCGGCACCTTCCAGGGTGGAAGGGCGAATTAATTTCGGAGAAATGATATTTAACTGCGTATTCTTTATTCCTTTTGGTTTGCTGTTGAATGTCAATTTCAAGACAGTTGGTTTCTGGCCTAAGCTTACGGTTATACTGCTTTTTAGCCTTACTGCTGAGCTAATCCAATATATCTTCGCGATTGGGGCGACAGACGTAACCGACCTGATTACAAATACGCTTGGGGGCTTTCTTGGGCTGAAATTATATGATTTAAGTAATAAGTTTACAAATCAAAAAAAGCTAGATAGTATTATTATAGCTGTTGGAATAATCTTACTCGTATTATTTCTCTCAATGCACGTTAGTCATTTTATTCGAAGAAAATAGCCGTAGAAATGTTCATATTATTTTGTTTGAAAATATATTCTATAAATAAAAAAACATGCGTTATTATTTGTAGAATACAAGAAAATATCCTTTAGAAAAAAAGCTGTATTTATTTGTATAGAGAGCAGTATGTTTATTTGATAATTTCCTTTACATTATATCTGATAAAATAAGTAGCGTGAGCTAACGTAGTGTGTCATTTTTTTTTGATTTATTACGTAAATTTATTCTGAGAATAATAATACAACAAATTTTAATTCACCCTGTATATAAAGCAAAACTAATGGAAAATAGAACGAAATCAATACGGCCATTTATCGGCGCTAAAGACTTTGACTTATCGAGACGTTTTTATAGAGATCTAGGTTTTCAGGAAAGCGTTCTGTCGCATGATATGTCCTATTTCAAAACCGAAGGGCTGGGCTTTTATTTACAGGATGCTTATGTCCGGGACTGGATTGATAATACGATGATTTTTCTGGAAGTCGATGATGTAAGCCGCTACTGGAATGAGCTGGCGGCCTTAAATCTGACGGCTTCTTATGAACAGGTGAAATTAACGCCCATTCGCGACTATGACTGGGGGCGGGAATGCTTCCTGCATGACCCTTCTGGAATCTTATGGCACTTCGGGGAGTTTTTCAATTAGCGTGCCATCAGGTGAATTCATATGATTTCCCAATGAGTCCGCTTTCATGGCAGCTTCCTAACCGTTTAAGAAATCACACCCATTTACTTTACGATTTTATGTCCTATTGCCGCGCCATTGAGAGCATGTCAGCCGAACGAAAAGCATTGCACAAAGCGTATCACGACAAGCTGTATGGCTTTCCAATTCATGATGATAATGAACTGTTCTGTCGGCTGGTGCTGGAAATCAATCAGGCTGGTCTGAGCTGGGAAACCATTCTGAAAAAGGAAGCTGGTTTCAGGAACGCGTACGACAATTTTGATCTGAAAACGGTAGCTGCCTATACGGATGCCGACCGGGAACGACTACTGGCTGATGCGGGCATCATTCGTAACCGACTGAAAATCAACGCGGCCATTGACAACGCGAACACGATACTACGGCTCAGCAATGAACACGGTTCTTTCGAAAACTGGCTGGATCTGCATCATCCCAAACCAAAAGAAGAGTGGGTAAAGCTCTTCAAAAAGACGTTTCGGTTTACGGGGGGCGAAATAGTCAATGAGTTTTTGATGAGCATTGGCTACCTGCCCGGCGCACACACTGATGATTGCGCTGTGTATAGCAACGTACTGGATGCCAAACCGAAGTGGGCGCATGACAAGCCATAAGTTTATAGCAGCCCGTTGGCCGGTTATAAAATAGCCTGACCCGTACATTCAGCGGGTCAGGCTATTGCAGCTTCAATAACTAATTAACATTATTCGTCTTTTATAGGAATTACTTCACTGTAGGCAGACCCATAAACTCCATTCGGGATGAAATAAGCCTGTACGTCCCTGAACCGACTCATTTGTGGAATTGGGCCGGTTCTGAACAAGCCTCCCAGTACAGGCAGCGTTAAATAAGCTTTCCTGGAATCGGAAGGGTTTGAATAAATGAGTATTACCTGCCCCGATCTAACGGCACTGACTGGGCGGCCAGTAGTTACGACCCCGCCAGTGGTCCGGCTACGACCGGGCTGGAAGTCGATAATCTGAACTTTGCGGCCACTACGTACCTGAATCTGTGCGCCACCCAGCAGCTGCACTACGTAGTTAGGGTCCGTTATTGAGTTGGGCATGTACGTTGCCAGCGACACCTGATTGGGCAGGCTGACGTACGAAAGTACGTTTCGAAAGTCACCTATTTTTCCGGAGCTTAGATCGCGCAATTCGCCTGTACTCATCAGCGGTACAAACGCCTGGTGTTCATCGTCCCAATCGAGTCTCGACTCCATCATGACCGTTACTTCCCGCACCTCTTTTGGTTTTAAATAGATCCAGCGGTTCGACAGGTATGTCCGGTAGAACGGGTTGTTCTGCGAGGGTATCAGATAGGCTATCGTCGGGTTATCGTATGGATTGCCCACCTTAACCGTGGCTATCGTTCGCTCAGTGGGCGAGGCCGAGTCCAGATTGCTGGTCGAATAGTTCGACTGTGCTAGGCTGTTCTGGGGGTTCATATCAACCGACAGGGGCGGTCCTGCGGTGGCATAGGGTAAAACTTCGACCTGTATGCAGAAATGACCGTTAATCGGTGGAATCCAGTTTGGCGCTACAAACTCGACCGTTGCCCCGGCGGGTACGTCACGAACATCCTTAAAGAACAGGCTGGTGACGGGTGTATTACCTCCAACATTGAAGTCTTTAATCGAAAAATTAACGGCTACACCGGGCGCATCGACTGTTCCGCTATTGGTAATCTTCGCCACAATGTCGTTGGATTGCCCGGTCCATGCCGTATTAAAATAAGCAGGGTCTTTCTTTGATTTTTCGTTACGTACCTCAATGTCCGGGCTTTGCCAGGGGCGGTCGGGTGCTGCCGGCCACGGCCGAATACCCAGATCGACACCAAATACCTTATACTGGACCCGGACTTTAGCCAGTCCATTTTTTATTTCAACTACGCTAATTTTCAGTTGCTTACCGCTTCCGTCTGTATCCAGTTCCAGGTAGTTTTGGCCCGGGCCTAATATAGCACCATTGCTTTGTACAGTCGCGTCAGTTTTAAGCAGTAACACCTCGGGTCGTACGGAAGTAGACTGGTAACCCTGTGCTATGGCATCTGTGCAAACAATCCGGTCGTCGATCGGCAAATGGTTATCGCCAATCTGGCCCATTACCCTTGCCCGATATTCGAGGTAATAATTCCAGCTGGAACCCATTCTGATTTCGGCGCCAACATAGGCTGTTGCCTGCGGAGCGCCTTTCTCTACCTTACTAAGCCAGAACGTTTCGTCAACGTCGTTTTTAATCAGGAAATTAAATCGTTTCAGCCATTCGGGTCTTATCCAGCCCAGTTTCAGCCGCGATACCAGCGAAAAATGCGGACTGAAGTCACTAAAACCCATGGTATCCCAGTGGGCCAGGTTTCGAACTGGTCCAATGGCCGGGTCTTTAGCCCCTACGTCTAAAACCGCTGGCGTATATAAATCGCCCAGCCCGAGACTATGCCCAAATTCGTGACAGACTGTATCCTGATACGTTCGTCCATCAAAATCCGTCCAGTCGTCGGGCATGCTGAAGGGGTCCATGTTTTTATTCACTGTTGCCGCCGGATCGCCTGCCGTGGGGGCCGGTATTTTTACCGACAGATAATGACGCCACGGCCAGTAGGTTTTAAAGGCATCCTTTGGGTCTGAGGGATGTACGGATCGGATGACACAGCACATAATATCGAAATTCGTCAAGTCAATCTGATCGGCTGGTGCTGCCGTCTTGTTCCGTTCGATGATAACATCCACAACTGGCTGAAAATGGTAAGGAGTATTGTAGAAACGACGGGTGATGATCTGCTTCTTTTTCGTTTCGTCCGGTTCCGGGTCGGTGGGGTCGGGGATAGACCAATGCGCATAGTCGGATGGGAAATAATCTTCCCATACACCCGGCAGCGAAATCGGGCCGGCTATCTGAGCGTCTATCGTCAGGCCAATGGCTGGTTTGGCATCTTTTACGTAGTAAGAAATTTCCTCGTAAAAGCTCCGCATACTCCGCATAACTCCGTCATTGCTGTTGGCTCCATCCAGAATAACGCCTTTCCAGTTGGTTAGGATAGCAGGCATGTCGGCGGCCGGATATCGGTCACTGGCCGTATCGACCAGTAAAACCAGCACCCGTTTGGTGCCGATGGCTGGCGCTACCTCCGGATAAGTCTGTATGACCTGTCCAGTCGGGCCATTTTCTCCCCAGGTCCCCTGACCAGGTCCAATCCCGTTTACCTGTCCGTCAATCCACAAAGGAGGGCCATCGCCGATTGCACCGGCCTTTCGCGCATCAACGATAAACTCAAGGTGACCAACCGCCCGCAACTGCCCATTCGTACCCGGTGCCAGGGCAACCAGTTTGTACGTACCTGACCGGGCCCCTGCCAGCAGAACAACGTGCGGGTTTTTTGGGTCGAACGTAGGGTCAACGGCGGTCGATACTTTTCCTCCGCCATCTAAGACGACAAAATGGAGCTGATCAAATGGCACCGCCAGTGTATTGGCAATCTTCACCGGGAACCGGCGCCAGGAACCCGGAAACAACGTTGGCTTTCCCAGCCCCCGAATCGGAAATGTTACTTCCTGGAGCAGCAATTCCGGAATTTTTCTGATGAGTTGATTGAGATCACGATTCGACAGGTCGAGCACCCGTTTGGAAATGCCGAGCGAATTCTTGTTAAGGATTGTTTTCATGAAATGAGTTTAGCATGGTCACGCGCCTTGTGCGCGCAATTGATTGGGTAGTCGAAAAAGGGGCCGTTTCGAGTAACAGAAGCGTTTTAACTGGAAAGGCATTTTTGCATACCTATAAAGCTGAAAAGTACAGTACTTTCCTTTGAAGAAGGTGCCGATACAAGTGGTAGTGGCCTTAATTGAGTGAAGTTTTTATTTATCGGTAAAAACTAGTCTGGTACGTGGGGATTAATCGGCAATGTTCACAAGGAAGTGGGTTACCTTTTGATCGATCTGAGTAATCAACCACGCACCAGCAACTGAGCATAGCGGACCAGGTCAGCGCTGGTGTTGAACCGGGTCTGTTACGTCTGTCGGTGGGTACCGAACACATCGACGATATCAAAGCTGACCTGGAACGGGCATTTGTACAGATTGCTGAACCCGCACTAACCTAACGTTCGACCCTCCCCAAAACTGACCGGGACTGCATTATGCTTGATAATGCAGTCCCGGTCAGTTTTGGGGAGGGTCATATATTTATAAAGGAGCTGTTCAGTAGGATTAGTACGTTATAAGGTTTCTGAAATGGGTGTACCAACCGAACTGTTTTCTATGAGCGGATTGACGGTACGGGTTACCTGACTGTTTTTAGCAAATTCGTACTATGCATACCAATACCGTATCACGTCGCACCTTTCTGGCGGCCTCCCTCTGTTTACCGGCAATTGATTTCGTGCGGGCATATAGTCCTCCACAACTGACCGCTGGACAGGTCATCGACCGCATAAAAACTAATGTAGGTATTCCCTGGCGCGAGCAGACTGTAGATAAGTTGATTGCCGGTACGCCAGATACGCCCGTGAAAGGCGTTGCCAGCGTCATGATGGCCACCCTTGATACTCTGAAGCGTGCCAATGCCAAAGGGCTTAACATGATTGTTACGCATGAACCAACGTTCTACTCGCACCAGGACCGGATTGAACCCATTGAGCAGGACGGGCTTTACCAGCTTAAACGCGATTATATTCAGCAGAACAACCTGGCCGTTTTTCATTTTCATGATCACTGGCACGGGTTTAAGCCCGACGGTATTGCTACGGGTATGATTCGGCAACTGGGCTGGGAAAAGAACAGGGATGCCGAAAATCCCCGACTTTTCACGTTTCCGCAAACAACGCTTGCCCGTTTTGCGCAGGGAATGGCTGCTAAATTGAACATACAAACCATGCGGGTCATTGGTGATCCGCAATTGTCCGTCAGTCGAGTTATGGCCAGCTGGGGCAATGTAAGTCTCATGCCGGGTGTGCCTTTCCTGGCACAGGCTGACGTACTGGTTGTTGGAGAGACGCACGAATGGGAGTTGGTCGAATACGTACAGGATGCAATTAGTTCGGGTCAAAAAAAGGCGTTGATCATACTGGGGCATTTATTGTCTGAGCAGGCAGGCATGAAACATTGTGCCGAATGGCTGAAGGGGTTCATACCGGAAGTTCCGGTTGAATTTATTGCTTCGTCTGAGCCTTACTGGAGACCCGATCAGCCACCCAAATGAATCACCCGAAATGCGCTCAGCAACAGATTTATTGCCATTTTTATGTTTCGGACAATAAGAACTGTTGCGGCTTTGCCTGAACAGGATTGGATCAGTACGTTCGGAATATGTAAACGGCTTAGGCATGAAAATCAGCGTAGCGCAGACACGACCCGGTAAAGGAGCTATTCAACAGAATATCGAACAGCACAAAAAACTGATCGACCTGGCTGTTACGTATGGAGTCGATACCATCATTTTTCCTGAACTCTCGCTGACCGGCTACGAACCGACATTGGCGAAAGAACTGGCGACGGACTATACAGATGATCGATTTGATGATTTTCAGTTAATCAGCGACCGTAACCAGATTACAATAGGAGTGGGTATGCCTACAACCACTGAGGCCGGTATCCGGATCAGTATGCTGATCTTCCAGCCCGAAAAACCACGACAGCTCTATTCAAAACAACACCTGCATGCCGACGAATACCCATATTTTGTTGGTGGACAGGAGCCGGTTCTTTTGGCAGCCGGTGCCATAGCCCTTGCTATTTGTTATGAATTATCCGTTCCCGAACACGCCGGACAGGCATTCCAGAGTGGGGCAACCGTATATATGGCCAGCGTTGCCAAAACAGCAAGTGGGGTAGAAAAAGCGGTTGATCGTTTAGCTGAAATTGCCCGGACGTATTCAATGACCGTATTGATGGCCAACTGCGTGGGGTATTGCGACAATGTTGTCTGTGGCGGCAAAAGCTCAATCTGGAATTCAAAGGGAGAGCTGGTCGGTCAGCTAACTGACATGGATATGGGCATTCTGATTCTTGATACCGATACGTCTGACGTGTTCACCGCCATCTCAGACTAGTCTCGAATAAATAAAGCAACGTTTAAAGCAGACTAATTATGAAAATGTCGGCCAGTATAAAGAGCACTTTCAATCAGCAGGAAACCGTTGTGCAAACAAATGGCGCCAGCAAAGAAATGCAGCTATCCGTGAAGCCGTCTGGCTTCGGATCGGCCATCAATGGTGGCGAGCTGCTGCTGCTTTCGCTGGCTACCTGTTTCTGCAACGACATCTACCGGGAAGCCGCCAAACGAACGATTGCCATTACGGGTGTTGAAGTCGTCGTTACGGGCGAGTTTGGCGGAGAGGGAGAGCCGGGGTCAAACTTTACCTACAAGGCCAATGTCGTCTCCGATGCGCCTGTATCCGAAATTGAAGACCTCATCCGGTATACCGACCAGGTGGCTGAGGTGCATAATACTCTGCGGAAGGGGTTGAGTATTACGTTGAGTACGTAAACATCAGCTTGATCGCCTTGTTGGTACGTTTGTCGGGCATGCAACCCGCTTCGTTTTCGCTGAATATATTCGATTGGAATCCGGTAACGATTTCCCAACGGGTATGCTTGATACCAAACCCGATACGGTAAGATTCACAAACCGTATCGGGGTGGTATACTATTAACTGTCACCAGAAATTACTTGCCTAAATCCTGTACAAGGGCGTTGAGGAGCGTACTTTTTTGCTGTAAGTCATAGATGTACTCCCAAAACATAACGCCTGCCAACTGTTTCGATTTAACGTAGTCAACTCTGTTTTTGAGTGATTCAGGATCAGCGTAGGAGATAAACATATGGGAGGTTGGATTCCATAAATACGGCGATTTTGCCTCGTCATCCCAGTAGCGGGTAAACCCGTTTTTGTTGATGTATTTCGCCATCAACTCATCATAACTCAGAAAGTAGTGCTTGCCCGTAGCGGGTTGGTAGAGTCCATTGTTCTGATCTTTTGCATCCGCCCAGCCTCGTCCATAGAAAGGAAGGCCCAGTACAATTTTGCTGGCGGGGACACCCGCTTTAATATGGCCATCTACGGCCGAAACACTGCCATTACGGGCGTGAGGGGGTTTGTCTGACTGATTCAGCGGACTGTGGTGGCCGGTTTGCTTGTCGTTGCCGTGATATAGGTCATACGTCATGATGTTCACGTAATCGAGGTATTTATGCGCCTTTCCCAGTTCGGTATGGTTCACAAAGGCCGTATCGCCCCCGGTCGCGGCAGTGAGCAGATAATGGTTAGTGCCGGTTCGTTTGTCCTGTTTACCAACTTCATCCAGCCGGTCGCGGATCGCCTTCAGAAACAGGGTAAAATTCTGTTTGTCTTCGGGGCGGAAGATGTTGCCTGCGCCAATCTGGTCGGGGTATTCCCAATCGATGTCGACGCCATCGAGCTTGTGTTTTTTGAGGAGAGCCACCGCACTATTGGCAAATTTCCGACGCGACGCATCGGTCAGAGCGGCATCCGAAAAATATTTACAGCCACCCCAGCCGCCGATTGAAATAAGAATTTTTAGGTCTTTGTTGACGTTTCTCAGCGATGTCAGAGCTGCCAGATTGGCATCATCTTTCACATTCAGCGGAGCTAGCTCGCCATTCTGGGCGGGTATCGCAAAGGCATAGTTGATGTGGGTTAATTTTTGGGGATTAATCTGCTCTTTTGTCCAGCCATTGCCCGTTACGTAGCCAATAACAACGTACGGATGGCCGGTCTGTGCCCAGGCAGGAAGACTGGACGTGAAAAGCAGGAGAGAAAAAGATACGAGGCAAAACAGAAATCGTTTCATTGATTGAAAATAGAGGTGGTTGACCGACAAAGATAAGCAAGCCTGTGGCTTGAGTGCCCTGTTTTGGTGAGTTGAGCCTTCTTTTCCCACAGTTCGGTAGTCGTTGGCTTTTGCAATGCAGGTTGTTTTGGCATCTTTACAGAAATGGAGAAACTGAACGACCGATGGTTGCGGCTGGCTGGCGTACCACTTATTTCAATTGTCTCGAACTTTATCTTTTTTCAGCCCGACAACGATGCCCGGCACATCAGCCGCTGGATGGCACTCGGGCTGAGCCTGGTGGAGTGCGTTCTGGTGTGGGAGGTTGCCCGAATCGGGATTCTCTGGGCGCGTCGGCGCTACCCCCGCCTGAACCAGACCGCCCCCCGCATACTGGCTCAGATTCTTTGGTTTATCAGTACCACGGTTATTCAACGGATTATCATCGTTTATCTCTATGACATAACCCGGTTCTGGGGATATGCCATGACCGAGCGGGCTTATTGGGTCAATACGTTAATTCCGTTGTTGTTTGTAGTACCGTTGGCAACGATTTACGAAGCCCGTTATTTATATCGTCAGTGGTGGACGACCTACTACGAAGCCGAACAACTAAAAAAGAGTCGCTTCAAAGTCAGCTCGATTCGCTGAAAGCGCAAATTAACCCCCATTTTCTATTCAATAGCCTGAGCGCTCTTTCGTCGCTGGTGAGCGAAAACCCGAAGCAGGCCGAACGATTCATCGAAGAGCTGGCGTCCGTTTATCGGTACGTTCTGCAAACCAATGAGGAATTGCTCACGACCCTGAGAAGCGAACTGAACTTTATTCAGGCCTATTTCCACCTGTTGCAAATGCGCTTTGGGCGGAGTGTTGAGCTGGAGGTATCAGTTGATGAACCACGTCAGAGTTTTCTGATTCCGCCCCTTACGTTGCAGCTCCTTGTTGAAAACGCGGTCAAACATAATACAGCACTTCCCGCAAAACCGTTGTTGATTCAGATCTATACCGATCAACATAATAGGCTGGTTGTACGCAATACGTTACGTCGGAAACAAAATCTGGTGCCATCGAACCGGACTGGCCTGACGAACATCAAAACAAAGTACCGATTATTGGGACAGCCCGACGTAGTGGTTCAGGAATTGGATGATTGTTTTCAGGTGATGGTGCCGCTTATTCACGAAAACCGCTATGACTATACTTATCATTGAAGACGAGGAACCCACTGCCCGTAAACTTCAGCGACTTCTGACCGACGTAATGCCGTCCGCTCATATTGCCGGTATGACGGTCAGTGTTGAGGAGTCGGTTGAGTGGTTGAGTATTAACCCTCGGCCCGACCTGATCTTTATGGATATTGAACTGGCTGACGGACAGAGCTTTGATATTTTCAATCGATTTGCCGTAAAGAGTCCGGTCATCTTTACAACCGCTTACGACGAATACGCCATTAAAGCGTTCAAAGTGAATAGCATCGACTATCTGTTGAAGCCAGTGAAAGAGGCCGATTTGCGTCAGGCACTGGAAAAACTTCGCCACCTCAAAGACGTACTGCCGGATTCACCCACAGAGACCCCAGTAAGCACCCTAGAAGCCTCAATCGAGAATCTGCTTCGGCAACTTCAGAGCGCAAATCCTGCTTCGTTACCATCGGCTCACAGCCCATCTGCCCAGAACTTACGCACCCGGCCAGCTGAGGGCTTTCGAGACCGTTTTCTGATTAAGCAGGGGCAGCGCCTGTTCCCGGTGCAGACTGATGAGATTGCGTATTTTTTTCGAGAAATAAACTGTCGTTCCTGAAAACCCACGACAACCACGAATGGCTGGTTGATTATACGATGGATGAACTGTACCAAATGCTTAATCCACAGCGCTTTTTTCGTCTTAATCGGCAAGTTATTGCTGAAGTACGAGCCGTTGATAAGCTGTATCTGTACTTCAACGGAAAATTAAAGATCAATCTTCTACCGGCGTTTGATGAAGAGGTAATCGTTAGTCGCGAAAAGGCGGGGGAACTGAAACTTTGGCTGGGTGAATAAAATCGACGGTTCAGTCAACAAACCTGCCTTTTCGGTAAGCACATCGTTTCGCACACGGCTTCTGGGAGCCAGTTTTGCTTTTGTAAGACGGGTGGAAATCCGCAACTATTGACACTCACACTGCGGCAAGAACCCGCGTTACAAAGCAATAACGAATGAAAACAAGTCGGCACATTACGTTCATTCTCCTGATTTTGAGCTTGTCCACCTTTGGGCAGACTATTACGCCGGAACAGCTCCAGAGGGATTTCACCCGTTTCCGAATGGCGCTCAACGAAGTTCACCCGGAAATGTATCGGTACACTTCCAAAGCAACGTTCGATTCGCTTTTTTCGACAACGCAGGCCCGATTAAATCACCCCATGTCGCAACACGAATTTTACGTGACAATGGTGCCCCTATTGGTAGCTCTGCGCGATGGTCACATCAAATGGATTGTCGCGGGCAAAGACGAACATTACCCCTTTTTTACAGATAAACTATTCCCGTTGAAACTTTATTTCCTGGGCGAAAAAGCCTGGATAGCCGGTAATTATGGCTCTGTTGACCTGCCTGTTGGCGCCGAGGTAATGGCTATCAATGGAAAACCAATTGCCGAAATTATACAGACATTACTGCCGAATATGACTTTTGCCGACGGAAATCGGATAGGAGGGAAGCTGGAAGATCTGAACCATTATTTTTCTGGCTATTACGCTACGTTCATTGGTGCGCCAGATACGTTTGCTGTTACGTACCGGGCTGGTAGCAACGAGAAGAACGTAACGCTTCGGCCTGTAACTGAGCCGGAAATCAAGGCCTATGCCGAGAAAAATAAACCTGTTTACAAAAGCCCATTTCGAATGGAGTTTGTCAATGAGCGAACAGCCATACTGACTATCGAAGCGTTTTTCAAGGAATCGAATGGGCTGAAGTTCAAGCCCTTTGTGGCTGATGCGTTTCGAGACATACGCCAGAAAGGTATACAGAATCTGGTGCTTGATCTGCGCGACAACGAAGGTGGTGAAGAACCATTGGGCGTGTTGTTGTACAGCTATTTAGCCAAACAACCTTTTCAGTATTACGATCACATCAGCGTTCGGCAGAAGAAGAAATTCTCGTTTCCGGCCTGGACATCGAAGCTCTACCGAATGGCGAAATTTATGGTGGTGAAGAAACGTGGAGATGGGTATGCTTTTACCGCTCAACGTGGGTTGAAAGTTACTAAACCGCAAAAAGATGCCTACACTGGAAAACTATATGTATTGCTGAATGGCAACAGCTTTTCCGTTACAACTGAGTTTGCTGCCCGTGCTCATGCCGACAAGCGGGCTACGTTTGTGGGGCAGGAAAGCGGGGAGGGTATAAACTGAATACAAGCGGAATTTTCACCATCACGCAATTACCGAATTCGAAAATCGACCTCGGCATTGGTATGTTTGGCTATCATATGGCCAATGTGTCAGCTTATCCTTACACCGATCGGGGCATCATTCCTGACTACGTTGTTGAGCCTACAATCGACGATATAGTGAACCAACGCGACCGGATTATGGATTTCACGTTAACGCTAATCCAGTCGCAGTAGTCAGCTCTGACCAACGATCAACGTAGCACCGGACTTTACCCGGTGCTACGTTGATCGAATCTTCGCGTGGGCACGTACCGGAAACGTGCCCACGCCTTTGAATTTTGGGGAATTGCGCTGAAGGTAAAACTCTCGTCCGGCAAGGCCGATAAATTGCACAGGTGTTCCACAATCAGGATGTTATTGCCCAGAAGTGTTGTGTGAACCGGACGGCTTTTGCCCCTGGTATCATCGATATTGTGCGAATCGATACCCACGAGCTTAACTCCACAGTCGCGCAGATAATCAGCCGCTTCGGCCGTTACGTATGGGTGATTTGTGTAGTACAGGTCTGTATTCCAGTGTGCATCCCATCCGGTATGAATCAGTACGGCCCGGTTTCTGATTTCGTGCTGCTGTAAATGAGCGGGTGTTACCGCCAGTGTTTCGGTGTGAGGTACCCGAATGACAATACCTTCCAGATCGGTAAAGGCTTCCAACCCAACTTCGGCCAGGTCGTGGCCGTCGGGAAAGCGGTGAAAAGGGCAGTCGAGATACGTGCCGGTATTTGTTACCATCTCAATTTTACCAATCTGAAATTCGGTTCCGGCTTCGTAAAACTGGCGCGAATTTTCCCGGCTCAGGTAATCGCAAATGATGGGGGCGGGTAGTCCTTTATACGTAATCAGGCCATCTTCGATGGTATGGCTTAGGTCGATGAGCAGGTTTCGGTCGCCTTTTACGTCGATAGGTTTTCGTTTATGAGGCTCGTCAATGATGACCTTGTTCAGAATTCGGGTCTGGCCCACCATCAGCAGGCGCAGGTCGGCAATGATGTAATCAGCCAGTTCGCGGTCCGAAATATCGTCGCCCGCAATATCGAGCCGGAAATCCTCACCTTTCAGGCTGCCGCCGTTGGTGAAATAAAGCTCAAAATCAAATTTTACTCTCTTTTGCATTCGGTTATGGACCTGTTTGCCCGAAAGATACACGGTTTTGTAAATCCAGCAGCGTGGAGCAGCTGTCAATGCGGACGAAATGCCTAGATCGTGATTCGCTCGTAAACGGGCTGACCTCTCTCCACATCAATTCCGTACAATTCAATATAGGCGACCTTTGGAACCAGATGAAAGGAGTTTGCCAACTGCACAAATATTTTTTGAAGGCTGGCATTCTGACCATTAATCAGCATCATGGCAGCGGGTTTACCCTGGCGCTGAACAATCTGTATGGGACGTTTCGGGTAAGCGTTCAGCCGAAGCTCATAAGTGTCGATTTGGTTCGCAGTAGGGCGATGCTGGTATCCATAGGCCAGCTGCCACTGAATGGACGATAACTCCTGACGCTGCCCGTGTTCGGCGTATCGCATCCAGAAAACCTCAACCGGCTTTTGCGGAGAAAACTTTTGATCGGCCGTGAAATTGGCCTGATAGACAACCATATTGGCGTCTTTGCTACGCTGAAGATAAAACAGCCGATTCGGTGAGGCCGGTACCGATCCCGGAGTTTCGCAGGCTTGAGTGGGCAACGTATCAAACGCTAACCAGGCAATCAGCAGCCAGAAGACGACTCGATTCATAAGTGCAGTTTTTTTAAGAATTAAACCGACTGAATTACAGCGCAAAACTGGTCAGCCTGGCTTAATAAGAAAACAGTACGTAGTATAGACAGTAACTATTGGTTGCTCAACGCGCAGGAATCCCTGCTGAATTGTTGTCAGCAACGGTCGGATGGGGTGATCCAGGCGATGAAATGGGCTTTTTTGCCGGAATACACTAATCACGGGCATACTTCGTGCGAAGTCGTCGGGCTACGTCCCCGGCCAGTTCGTCCTGCATGCTATCGTAAAGACGCCATCGGGTGGGCGGAAACATGTCGGCGCTTTTTAACGACTGCCCATTCAGGGCCCGGTCATCGCCACTAAAGGTTTGCCATTCGGTTTGCCAGCTTCGACTTTCACCAATAGACTCCTCCCATAAAATCTGCCCGGTTTGGGTATCCACAGACCGCATTCGGAGGTTGAGGTAAGCCTGAATTTCCCGTCGATATGTCGTTAACGTACCCTTCACTTTTTCTTTGATGTCAACTTTCGTCGAGTCGTTGATTTTCTTTTCTCCAACCTTGTATTCAAGATTGCTGTAAACCGTTGTGGATGACGATGAATTGCTCTCGGCGTAGGGCGTATAGTCCGTAACAATCATCTGGACAGCCTGATGAAGCGGATACCCGTCGCCAGCCTGTTCATCGGGTTGGTATAGGTGCACAAACGTAGAAGGAGCCAGGTTTCGGCCAATTTCTTTCAGAATGAGTCCCTGCAATTCCCGATTGTCGTCGGGGCTTAGCTCATTCGTCGGGCTGAGCGGCTCTACCACAACGCGCAAAATAGCGAAGGGGAATGCCTCGTCGGCTTTGGCGCTAGCCTGCTGGTAATCCGGAATCCAGTCGAGAGCTTTGTGGTAATTCAAATAAGCATCTTTAGCTGCCAAACGATTGGTCTGGCGGTAGGCAAACGCTTGTTCAGCAGCCTCATATCGGTCAGCAGCTGCCAGTTCGCGGGTGTCCTGCTGACGGTCGGCGTAGGATGTCGGGAACGTACTGAGCCATTCCGAACAGGTGACGCATTTCCGGGCGTTATCAGTTAATATTTGCAGCGCAACGTATTCTTTGTACACAGATTCCCACCGGAACGCATCTCTGTTGGTTGAGGAAGATAACCGGCGGATGGTTGACTGGTGCAGTTCATAAGCCTGAACGAACGCCTGCTGTAACACCTGCGTAGCCAACGGATGGCCACGTTTGCTCAGTCCGGGACGTTGTTGAAGCCGCTGTGACGCTTTCTTAACGGCAAGGTCAAAATGACCCCGCTTGAGGGCTGTTTTACCGCTGCTGCAGGCCGCCAGCAAACCAACTACACCGATGAACAGGAACAGCCGAAACATAGCAGTAAGATACGATTTTCTAAACATTAGATAACCCACGTAGTAGTTGGTTTATCTTTGATTTCATTTTTGTTTACTTCCCCTGTTTCGGGTCCAGAGGCAGAATCCTGCACGTGGCATGAGGAGCCTTAAACGTTAGCACAAAACTATGTCGAAGCACCGACGTAATCACTCGGCCGAGAAACTGCTCGGCACCTCGCCTGGTACGCTTACGTACGTTGGTGCGGAAATTGAGCATGCCACAAAAATCAAACGCATTGAATACAATGCAACCGACTATCACATTGACGACACCAGCCGGCTGAGCGCATGTCGACTGCCCGCATCCAGTACACCTTATGTCAACTGGATTGATGTTGATGGGATTCATGAACCAAAGGTCGTAGCGGCTCTGGGACAGCAGTATCACCTCCATCCGCTGTTGCTCGAAGATGTGCTCAATACCGAACAGAAACCCAAGATCGACATCTACGATGAGATTCTGAATGGGAACGGCGCCATAGGACCAACGAGTCCGGTGGTATTCGTCACCCTTAAAATGCTTCATCACAGTCGGCAGCGGCAGGAAATCGATGTCGAACACATAAGCCTTGTGTTGGGTAAAAACTACCTGATATCGTTTCAGGAAGAGCGCACGAAGGATATTTTCGAGCCAGTAATCGAACGCATTAAAGCGTCATCGGGTAAAACCCGGCGCAACGGCCCCGATTACCTGCTGTATGCCCTGATGGACGTCATCGTAGACCATTACTTTTTGATTACAGAACGTATTGGCGAGAAACTGGACGAAGTAGAGGAGCAGATTGTGCAGGAGCGGGCGAATCAGCAGACACTCTCTACGTTATACAGCCTAAAGCGCGAACTCGCCATCATCCGGCGTACGGTAAATCCGGTCCGCGATATTATTGGCACCCTTCTCCGGGAAGAATCCGATTTAGTTCAGCATACTATTTTTCCGTATCTGCGCGACCTGGCCGACCATATCAACCAGGTTATTGAAACGCTTGAGTCGTACCGGGAACTTATTGCGGGATTGATGGACGTTTACTATTCCATAGTCAGCAACCGAATGAACTCGGTTATGAAAACACTGACCATCATTTCGTCCATTTTTATACCGCTGACGTTCGTTGCTGGTATTTATGGTATGAATTTCAACAACATGCCTGAACTACGTACGCAAAACGGTTATTTTGTCGTTTGGGGCGTAATGATCGTCATCGCTATCGGCGAAATTATTTACTTCAAACGGCGGGGGTGGATGTGAGGGCCGCCAGTCCGCTGACGAGTTGTTTTATCGGATTTCCTTACCAACAGACTGACTCGCCAAACAAGTAGCGACCAACTGAAACATGATAACGAGAGATAGTCAATTAATTAATAAACAGTGGATTACCGACTCGCGGCAAGTGTCGGGGGTGGGTGCGGATGAGCAGTTGGCGGCTAGTGTGTTTTTTGCTATACGGGGCGATCATCATGATGGTCACGACTTCATTGGCGAGCTGTATCGAAAGGGTGTCCGGCAGTTTGTTGTCGAACGGGTGGCCCTGACCCCTGATCGTCGAACCGAGCTGTTAGCCTATGCCGATGCTCAATTTATTGAGGTTGACAGTAGCCTGAAAACCCTGCAGGACCTGGCTGCTGAACACCGCCGTCAATTTCGTATTCCGATCATTGGTATCACAGGTAGCAATGGGAAAACCATTGTAAAAGAATGGTTAGCCCAACTGTTAGCCGACGATTACGTAGTGGCGAAAAGCCCTAAGAGTTATAACTCCCAGTTGGGCGTGCCGTTGTCAGTTCACGGACTAACGGCCGGGCATACGCTGGGAATTTTTGAAGCGGGTATCTCCAAAGCGCACGAGATGCAGACGCTGGAAGCCATCATTCAGCCGAGCGTTGGCATTTTTACCAACATGGGCACCGCGCATGATGAAGGCTTTCGGACCCGGAAGCAAAAAATAGCAGAAAAATTGCGGTTGTTTATTCGCGTCAATACGCTTATCTATTGTTCTGATTATGCCGAGATTGACGACGAAGTCCGATTGCTTCTGACGGCTGTTAACCCTAAAATGCAGCTGATTACGTGGGCGCTGACGGGCAAAGAAGCAACGTACCAGGCCAGCCTAGACAAGGACCGGCTGAGTTTGCGGGGGCAACTGGCTACGCATCAGTTGAAGCTCCCCTTTACGGACCCGGCCTCGGTTGAGAATCTGATTCATTGCCTCGTTACGATGCTCACGTTACGTTCGTGGACGAACGATGAACTTCAGAGTCGGTTGAATCGGCTGAGGCCCGTATCCATGCGGCTGGAGCAGAAGGAAGGCATCAACAACTGCGTACTGATTGACGATTCATACAACAACGATGTTGTGGGGCTACAACTGGCGTTACGTTTTCTGAATCAGCAAAATACGCGCAATCGTCGGGTAGTGATTCTATCCGACGTACTGCAGTCGGGGCAGCCCGAAGCGGAGCTGTATGAACAGGTCGGAGCGTTGATGCGAACGCAGGAGGTCGACCTGTTTATTGGCATTGGCCCGGTCGTTAGCCGAAACGCCCGATTCTTTGGGGATTCCAGTTTGTTCTATGCCACAACGGATGACTTTCTAACGCAATTTCCGTTTGGCAACCTGCGCGACAGTACGGTGCTGATAAAAGGAGCAAGACCTTTCTCTTTCGAGCGGATTGTGCATCGGCTGGAGCGAAAAGTACACGGTACCGTGCTGGAAATTAACCTCGATGCTCTAACTCATAACCTGAATTACTACCGCGAAAAAGTAGGACCCGAAACCCAGATTATGGTGATGGTGAAAGCATTTGCCTATGGCAGCGGTAGTGCCGAAGTGGCTCAGTTGCTTCAATATCACCGGGTTGATTATCTGGCGGTTGCCTATGCGGATGAGGGCGTATCACTCCGGCACAATGGTGTTGATCTGCCCATTATGGTCATGAATCCTGCTCCCGAAACTTTTGCGGCTCTGCTCGAATACAATCTTGAGCCGGAGATATACAGCATGAGGCTATTGCGGGAATGGGGGCGGTTTGTGGCGGAGGTCAACGAACAGAAACCGGTCGGCGTGGCCCTTACTCAACCATCCAGACCCAACGCGCCCTACGCCATGCATTTGAAAATCGACACTGGTATGCATCGACTGGGGTTTCTGGAGAACGAGATTCCGGACGTTGCTGGCTATTTAAAACAGCACCCGCTTCTGCACGTAGCAACGGTGTTCAGCCATCTGGTGGGGGCCGACGAAGCCCAGTTCAATTCCTTTTCGCAGCAGCAGTACGAAACCTTTCTGCGTAGCACGGCTTCCCTCGAACGAGAACTCGGCTATCGACAAACGCGCCACCTGCTCAATTCAGCCGGTATCGTACGATTCCCCGATTTTCGACTCGATATGGTTCGATTGGGCATTGGACTGTATGGTGTGGAGGCAAGTGGCATTGATCCGTTGTCGTTGCAAACGGTCGGTACATTACGAACCGTCATCAGTCAGATAAAAGCCGTCCGGGCGGGTGAGTCAGTAGGCTACAGTCGTCGGGGCTGGCTTGATCATGACGCCCGTATCGCCACACTGGCCATTGGGTATGCCGACGGCTACGATCGCCGATTGGGAAATGGGGTCGGCGAAGTCTGGGTAAACGGCACGCGCTGCCCAACCGTAGGTAATGTTTGCATGGATATGACGATGATCGACGTAACACAGGCGTTTGCCAGTGAGGGCGATGAGGTTGTGATTTTCGGCAAGGATGTGTCCATTCTTGACCTGGCCAGGCGAATCGGAACCATTCCGTACGAAATTCTGACCGGCGTCAGCGAACGGGTAAAACGTGTGTTCTTTAAAGAAGGTAATTAGGGCTGACGGAATGTCCGCTTCGTTTAATAACTCGTGAATACGTTTAAAAAGTCGCCTGTCGGGCCTGTACTACGTAGTGAAGTTGGATCTAGAAAGCGTCTCCATTTTACGGCCATATTCACGACTCTGTAAGGGCGGACCGGCTTTCTTCCGGCCTGTTGGTGATTGTCACAAACACCCCTCATATTGTCACGATTGCCCCCTAGGTACGTACCTCGTTCGGGTTAACTTTGTATAAACAGTAAACAAAAACAAACGAGATGAGAAAGCTCAGAATTCTGGAACATATCTCACTGGACGGCGTGATTCAGCATGAAAATGACGTAAACTTCAAATATGGCAACTGGACGTCACCTTATCGGACGCAGGATGGCTTAGAGGCAGTCGTTGAGGCACAGGGCAGTGAGTTCGATCTGTTGCTTGGCCGCCGTACCTACGATTTATGGTCCGAATACTGGCCGAAGGCCAGGGATACCCCAATTGCGAACGGTTTGAATGCGGCCACGAAATACGTTGCGACCCACAGGCCGGAGAGCCTTGAATGGGGACCGTTCGAGGACTTAGGCGCAGACATTATAGAGGGTATTCGTGCTGTCAAGTCAACGGACGGCCCTGACCTGATCGTCTGGGGGAGTTCAACGCTGACGCCTGTGTTGCTCGGCCAGGGGTTGGCCGACGAGGTTGTACTGCTGGTCTACCCGGTCTTGCTGGGGCGGGGCAAACGCTTTTTTTCGGACAGTGTGGACCCGTGCAAACTCGCTCTGGTCAACACAAAGGTGACGGGCACAGGCGTACTCATAAACACGTACCGGTACGTCGGATCGCTACAAATCTAAGTTTGGTTTTTACGTTTTTATAATTACAAAACCAGCCTTTTTACGATCCTTCCTCAGCATCTTCAGACGAAGCTGGATGAAATTTCTCCGTTGCTGCTGATAACGAATTCATCATCAAAGCTAACTTTCACTACCGTAATATCGCGGGCTTCGGGATGCTCTTTAAGAAATCGTTCATTGGCGTTTTCTACAGACATATTTAAATACGCTTTCTTCCAGGGCTTGGGCTTGATGGACCCATACCCGGTAATAATGACTAACATGTTGGCTGCCATAAGTGAAATGTTTGGTTGACGAAATAGGGCGTTTTATTGGTTTAAACCCGTAAATCGGTTCGGTGAAGCAATCCGTAGCTATTGATTTTGCGCTGTAAGCGCCTGTTTGGCCAGGTAAGGTATCTTAAAAAAACCATAACTTTACCTAATGAGCAATGACGATATTGAGTTGATCAGGTATTTCGAGAATGTACAGTTGCCAAACCCTCCCTTCAGGCTGAGCGCTAGTGAACTGATTAGTGACCTCCCCGCCTTCATAGCGCTTCAGATTCGGCATTTGCAGAGCGGGATGAGCGCTGCTACGAGCCGGGCTAAGTTAAGGCAGCTAAAAGAACGGTTAACTGAAATGGATCGATAGGCGAGTCCATCTCCAAATCCGGGTATTTATCCGTTAATACGTTTGGACCCAGAACGAAAATAGAGCAGATACACTGACAGAAGAAAAAAATCGGCTTCAACAATGAGCCGATTTTTAGAGAACTCGTTTATTACACACGATTTGATCCATAAGGCGAGATTTAGAAAATTGATAAAATTTGGTTTTCTGGCTGCTAAAGTCAGATAGATGAACGTAACGTACTGTCAGTTAGCCAAACTTCCTGCCAATAAGCAAGCCTGCAGCAAAGCTGTTACGTAATGAACATGCCCGACAGAAAAATGATTATGAGTTGGAGAAATAATTAATTTGTTGCCAATTATGGCAACCTTTATTCAGAAATTTCTCTCTTCGGTAGTTTCCTTTCCTAATTCGCACTTTAATTCGCAATTTCCCGTTAACAACATGAGTAAATGGCATGAAGGAGACCTTTCCGTAATCCTTCATGTTTATCAGGTATTGGCCTAATCCAGACACGCAATAAATTCAACCAGCGCTAGCTTAACTGACTTTCGTTCCGTTACGGATAAACCCCTTCGATCATTTATAATTGACTCATTACGGGTAAGCCTCATCTCTGGTGACGCCCTGAATTAGTTTGACCCTAACTCTTTTAATCGCTTTACCTTTCGAGAACATGGAAATAATTGTAGTGGTAACGTTGGTGGCAGGTGTTCTCTGGTTTCTTTTTCAGCATTTTCGTAAGCAGCAGCAACAAAAGCAGGAACTGTTGATTACTCAGGCTTACCAAGCAGCCATGGCCAGTGGCGACAAGGAACAGGCCCGAACATGCGGCCGGGCTTTTTATTCATTTTTTCGAAAAGGCGAATTGACGCTCTACGACGAACAGGCAATTATTCGGGACTTGAGTTCAATGAAATAGATAATGACCTTACGTTATTATCGTTTTTGTACAACAGTACGTTGACTCATTGCCGCAGCCCATTACTTGTGGCAACAATATCCTTAGAACCGGAACGCCCCTATTGGACAAAAAATGAATTTCTTTAATTTTTTTACCAGTGATATTGCCATTGATCTGGGCACAGCAAACACGCTGATTATCCATAAAGATCAAATTGTCGTTGATGAGCCTTCCATTATTGCAATGGACAAAATCAGCGGCAAGGTTTTGGCCATTGGTCATAAGGCCATGCAGATGCATGAAAAAACCAATGAGAACAGCAAGACAATCCGGCCGCTGAAGGATGGCGTTATTGCCGATTTTACTGCGGCTGAATTGATGATTCGTGGACTGGTAAAGATGATCAATCCAACCAACCGGCTTTTCTCACCTTCTCATCGGATGGTTGTTAGCATTCCTTCCGGTATTACCGAAGTTGAAAAGCGGGCCGTTAAAGATTCCTGCGAACACGCTGGGGCCAAAGAAGTATATATGATGCACGAACCACTTGCAGCTGCAATTGGCATCGGCATCGACATTACTCAGCCCAACGGCACGATGATTGTCGACATTGGTGGAGGCACAACTGAAATTGCGGTAATCGCTCTGTCGGGGATTGTCTGCGAACAGTCGATACGTATCGCTGGAGATGTGTTTACCCGTGACATTGTCGATTATATGCGCCGGGAGCATAACCTGCTGATTGGCGAACGGTCGGCAGAACAGGTTAAAATGGCAGTGGGCTCGGCGCTGTCGGAGTTAGATAACCCACCACCGGATTATGAAATCCGCGGCCGTGACCTGATGACAGGGATTCCCAAAGAAATTAAGGTGACGTATAGCGAAATCGCTTATTCAATCGATAAGTCAATTTCAAAAATCGAAGAGGCCACCATGAAAGCTCTCGAAATGTCGCCACCAGAGTTATCGGCTGATATTTACACCAACGGTATTCACCTGACAGGGGGAGGGGCTTTGCTGCACGGACTTGACAAACGCCTGGCCATTAAAACCAAGTTGCCCATCCATATTGCTGATGACCCGCTCAAGGCGGTTGTAAAGGGAACTGGCGAGGTAATCAAGGATATGGAGCGGTATCGATCTGTTCTGATCAGTTAACTTACCTCACGAGCCCATAAAGCATTATTGACGTACTAGGGCTAGAGTCTCAATAGGTACGTATTATTTGCCTGAAAATGAACAATTTATGCTGGTCATTTTCAGGCGGGCGTCAGCCGGAAATAATTGCACAGATATCTATCGCTTCTGCTTCTCAAAAGTACTATTCTTCGACTCAATTTTGACAGGGAAAGCTGGCAAAGAGGATGACCTTTGTTATGTCCTGAACGGACTACAAAACCAAAACCTCTTTGCACCATGAAAACCCTCATCAAATCTCTGCTCCTCGTTTTTTCGATAAGTCTGATACCTGTATCGGCCTCTCTGGCTGAATCGAATCCAATTGGTCGTCCGGCGGCTGCCGCATCCTATAAGACGGGTATTTACACCACGAGTGAAGGTAAACTCAACATTGCGCTCGATAAAGAAGCAACGGGCATTGTCGACGTTCGCTTTAAACATACGTCGGGCAAAGTGCTTTTCTCGCAGCGACTTTGTAAGAAAGAAAAAACCTCGCGCATACGGCTGGATATGAATGAGTTACCAGACGGCGATTATCAGGTGGAAATTACCAACGGTGTTGAAACAACCGTTCATGCTGTAACGATATCAACAAAACAGCCCAGCACACCAAGCCGGTTAGTGGCTGTGAACTAAGCTGAATACCACAAGCCTATCCATACCCGAATCGACTAAACTGCCTTGTCGTTACTGACTTTTCTATCCTCAACCCTTAATCGAACAACAAACCCGGCATCATGGCACAGCAAGATTCACAATTCGATAGCGGAAACGTAGCCACAACCGCCCTTGTCCAGAAATCGCTTTGGAAAGCTAATGGAAGCGTTGACCATCAATTCGCTAATGCTTGATGAACAGTAGCTATAGTCGGGACATGTTGAACCCTGAAAGGCTGGATTTACATCCGGCTTTTCAGGGTTATAACCTATTCACAGGCAACAGAATAGTTGGGCTGATGCCAGATCCAGATAAACCGTTTCTATGTTTTTACTTAAATCCACTCCCCCTTGTTCAGAAGCGTTAATACCACGTTTGAGAAGATTAGTTCTTGTTTTTAGTTGATACCTGTTGCCTATGCATCGATATATTGTTGTTTTTTTGATTGCCAGCCTAACGATACGTTCGTCTTGTGCCCAAACCTCTAAGGTTGACAGTTTACGATCACTGCTGGCTCAACACCCTCAGGCAGATACGTTTCGGGTAAATCGACTCGTCGACCTGGCAATTGCAGAAGGCAACAATAGCTGGACAGCTGATAAGGTTGCCCAAATTGATTCAGTAGCTACTCAATCATTACTATTAGCCCAGGCATTAAACTACCCATATGGCGAAGCAAATGCCCTCTTACTGAAGGCCATGCCTAAGTTTATTCAAGGCGATCTGGCAAGTTTTCGGGCATTAACAAACCAGGGGATGGTCCTTACACAGAGAAATACTGACCAGGCAAAGATTAGTAAGTTACCCACAGACGTAGGGATGAAGGCCAAGAGTGAGCAGCTGAATAACGGAGATCATTACCAACGTCAGTTATTGTACACATGGCTGGTTGTGCTAATCCTGATTACTGGACTGCTGGCTCAGTATTACGTGAATAAACGTCGCGAAATGCAGATGAACGTTTTACTAGAGCAACAGAAGCAGGAAATTCAGAATCAACGTGCACAACTTGAACAGACCCGTATAGAGCTTAAAGTTGCTCAGACCCAGCTAATCCAGAAAGAGAAGATGGCTGGTTTAGGCGAATTAACGGCCGGTATTGCTCACGAGATTCAGAACCCACTGAACTTTGTCAATAACTTTTCAGAGGTAAGTACTGATATACTCAGTGAGTTGAGCGAAGGACCCCTACAACTACTTCCTGAATCAGGACAGGCATACGTGCTGGAATTGATCGATGATTTAACCAACAATCTGCAAAAGATAAATCATCACGGGCAGCGGGCCAGTAGTATCGTAAAAGGTATGCTGAATCACTCCCGTACGTCAACTGGCGAGGTTCAGGCGACAGACCTCAACTCGTTAACTGACGAATATCTTCGTCTGGCCTTTCATGGGCAACGGGCTATTGATAGAGAGTTCAGTTGTTCATTAATCACACACTTCGATCCGCAAATTGGTAAGGTCAATCTTATGTCACAGGAAATGGGCAGGGTACTGTTAAATCTGTTCAATAATGCTTTCTATGCTGTGCACGAACGTCAGAAGAGAGCGGGGGATACGTATCAGCCAACAGTTGCGGTTGATACCCGTAAGACACATGCAGGGATTCAGATACGAGTGAGCGATAATGGCACAGGCATGCCTCAAAGCATACAGCAAAAAATATTTCAACCCTTCTTCACAACCAAGCCTATAGGTGAAGGAACGGGCCTTGGCCTTTCACTCTCTTACGAAATCATTACGAGGGGACATGGTGGTGTGTTGTTGGTAGAGAGTCAGGAAGGCTCTGGTACTGAATTTATTATTCAGTTGCCAGCCGGCATTTATACTGTTCAGCGCTAGGTTCAGAAAGCTAGAAAAATTGTGCTTTACAGGATAGTGCAACTGCTAATTCATCAATATTTCCTAAAAATTGGTTTACGGAAATAAGTATAAATAGTTAGTTAAGCGTATAATAATAATAGTAAATATAAAAATATTAAAATAATGACGATTGTTTTTTGGTGTAATAAGAATTTATTGTTTATATTTGAATACAATCGGTAATATATAAACAATTATACCTTATATGATTTTCATACGTTCATATGTAACTATAATAGCTTTCCTACCTATAATATTAAATAGTGTTCAGGCCCAAAACAATATCTTGTTTATTAACAAAAATGTAGCTGCGGGCAATGGGGCCGGATCAGCTATTACTGCCGGGGTAAATAACGTTTTTGTCGGATATCAAGCCGGGCGAGCAAACACAACAGGAACGGGTAATACTTTCTTGGGTTTTCAAAGCGGTTATAATAATACGACTGGAATTGCTAACGTCTTTATTGGGTCCCAAGCTGGTCAATCCAACACTACAGGAATAGGTAACATGTTTTTAGGGCAATTAGCGGGAACTAGTAATTCAACAGGCTCTTATAATCTCTTATTTGGTAACAGTACTGGACAAGCTATTACTATTGGATCAGGTAATACAGCTATGGGGGATGGTGCTCTATTAAATAACACCGATGGTACCTCAAATACGGCGGTTGGTAGATACGCAGGACTTTATAATAACGGTATGAATAACGTCTTCATTGGTAATGGTGCCACAGTAGCGCAAACTACTCCAACCATAACCAATGCCACAGCCATAGGATCCCAGGCTCAGGTCTCTAAAAGTAACAGTGTTGTTCTAGGAAATAATGCTAATGTTGGAATTGGTACAACTGCCCCTAATGCCAAATTGGAAGTAGTATCCGGAACGTCGGGTGTTTCTGGATTGCGACTGACTAGTCTGGGCACGAATGCGACCCTGTTAAGCCAAACCAAATTTTTAACGGTGAATGCCAGCGGAGATGTGGTATTGGGGAGTATAAATGGCTCGGCCCGATCTGCAGCCAATACAGAAAACTCGTGGCAAACTAATGGAGAAAACCTTCAGAATACTAATACTGGTGGGGTAGTCATTGGACCTGGGGTCAATAGAACCCCTTCGGGTTATCGTCTCTACGTAGCCGATGGCGTATTGACCGAAAAAGTAAAAGTGGCAGTCAAAAGTACCGATGACTGGTCAGACAAGGTATTTGAAAAGACGTACCACCTCAACAGTCTGAAAACTGTTGAACAATACATTGAGGCTAATAAACACCTACCAGGTGTACCATCAGCCGAAGAAGTTGTTCGCCAAGGCCTGGACGTAGCCAAAATGGATGCTAAGCTGCTGGAAAAAATTGAAGAACTTACCTTATATAGCATTCAGTTGCAGCATGAACTAAACGCGGTTAAGCAACAACGGCAGCAGGACCAGCTGGAAATACAGTCGATGAAGGAGAAACAGGCTCAACTGGTGCGTTTGGTTGAAGAAAGCCTAAAGCGTAAATAACCGGCCATAAATTAGCCCCGTTACGTTTTTTCCGTTTACTGAACTGTGGCCTCGGCTACCTACGTATAGCAGATCTGCTATACGTAGGTAGCCGAGGCCATCACGTGCTTCGGGATTATACTAGCTTAGAAACAGCCAGGTTAATCTGATATTGCAGCCGTTCGAACGACAAAATGTACTTCGTTCTCGACTGTTTATCCCATCCGGCCTGATCATAATACCGTCTGAGCTGTTCAAGATCCGTTTCTGCACTATTCAATAAAATGGTGTGAGCTAAACAATAGCCTGGATTGTTTGGACTATTGCGTTTTAATTGTTTGGCCAACCTGCTGATTCGCTTATAACTGGCTACGAGCGGGGAAGGACCTTGTTCAGCTGCAAACTGTTGAACATAATCGTTTTCTGCCAAAATCTGGCTTTGGAGAGAAAGTTGCATAGAGAGTAGGGAGGGACTTTCTCTACTAATTCTAAATTTTTTTAATTAGTTCGTTTTGAGGAGCTTACTCTTATTCAACTAACGTATCAAACTATACTAAAATTAATAATTATACCTATTTATATATTTTTACTTTAATAAATAACCGTATCTATTTATTCTGTATATTCACTAAATATATTTATAAGTATACATATTTTGATTAATGTAATTAACAAAGATTCGTGAATGGTGTAGAGTTTATAAATAGACGTTACTGAAAAAAAAGTTTATTTCTAGGAAAAAAATTCTAATTTCTGTTCCTGATCCAGCGAACTACCCGTGCTGCGAGTATAATGACGAACAGGACAAACCACATCCAGATAATGTCTACTAGTAAAATCAATAGTGCGCCTGCATAAGGATAGCTGATCCAAATTCGTTGGTATAGAGTAGGAAAGGTAGCACGAAATGCCATTGGAATTAGCAGTAGACCCAGGATCAGAGCAGTTGATGCTTGCCTTTTCATATCGGTTGAAACAGGTGCTACTTTTTAACGACTTTTTTCATGGTGTAAAAGCCTGTTTTTCAATTGTATACTAATGAAGCCTATTTTTGTTCCCTAACCGATTGTTGTTAAAAATATGAATAATTACTTAAACGAATGCAGAATGAACGCTTTTGAAGGAAAGGGCATATGGTGTGAGTAATTTGTGTGACCATTTTTACTTTTTACCGAAAACTGCATAATCCCCTTTTTT
Organism: Spirosoma sp. KNUC1025; assembly: GCF_045160025.1. GTDB lineage: Bacteria > Bacteroidota > Bacteroidia > Cytophagales > Spirosomataceae > Spirosoma. Next base: position 4,526,620 of record NZ_CP087139.1, on the reverse strand, counting down.
ATTAGTATATAGGGGTATCTTACGTTCAGATTGTCTTATCCATGTAATGGATATAGACAAATTTCAAATCCTCTTTGGCATATGTTACTCGGGAAATGGCTTGGAATTGGCCTGATTCAAATGCTGTTGACTCAGCCCTCATTCCATCCTACACTTTTGTATGATGTGATTGTTAATAATCATACAGTAGGGGTGATGCAGGTAACAGCCTTGCCTACCGCGACTGGCCTGCAGTACCGTGTGGATGCTGATGTACGGTTGCAGTTGCTGGGTGAGCGTCGGATGATTACCCGATTTACAAGTACCTATCAGGATAAGCTGCTAACCGAAGCGCGGTTCCATGACCAGCTTAACGGCAAAACCCGCCACGATGCACTGGTCCGCTGGGATGGAATGGCCTATCGGATTCTGGTCAACGGCGCTCATTCGGAGTTGAACAACCGACGCGTCACCTATAGCACAGCGAGCCTTTATCTGCAGGAGCCGTTGGGGATTCGAGAACTGTTTTCTGAACGCCATGGCCAGTTTTGCCCACTGCGGCCTGTAGCCTCGCATGTCTATGAAATGACTTTGCCCGATGGGCGTAAAAACCGCTATCGATACGTTGAGGGCGTTTGCCAGGAAGTAGAAGTGCAACAGGTATTATTCACCATTTATTTCCGGCTACGTCACAACTGATTTTAGGTCGACTTGATCTATCCAGTAACGATTACCTGATTGGTTGGACCTACCGATAGCGCGAGTTCATCATCAAATTCAATGATATCGACTCTGGGGTGATCCTTGTCCTGAAAGTGTTCTTTGTATCGCTTCACGGCTTCTTCCTGACTAACATTTAAGTAAGCCCGCGTCCAGCCGGAAGGGTTGTGAGAACCAAAGCCAGTAACAACAATAAGTCGATTGGTTGCCATAGTCTATAACGTTTAGCTACATAAACCCATTGGCAGGTTGCTTGTTTAAGCCAGGCAGGCCAGAGTCTTGTTTAAACGCATGTGCTTACTTATATTGCATAAATTTGACTCCCTGAACGAAGATGAGTGACACGAAGGTTGATCAGGCTGCTGAGGTACTGAAATTGATGGCTCATCCAATACGTATCCGAATTATATTAGCGCTGACTGAAAGGTCCTCTGTGAATGTATCGACATTGCAACAGCAATTACAGGTTGATATATCGTTGTTGTCACATTGTCTGACCAAAATGAGAGACCATGGACTTTTAGAGTGCAGTCGCCAGGGTAAAGAGCGATACTATTCATTAACAAACAGCAGCATCACACAGGCTTTAATGATCCTACTGAACCGGGAAATGAGCAGGTAAATGCGGGCAGGCGGTACGGTGTGGCTACCTTACATTCTCTTACTTACCCGGGGGGGGGCCGAGTTGGCCATGCCCATTAAGCCCTGTAGCTGTTTTACCTGGGCTGATAACTGACTATACGCTTCATTACTTTCTTTTAACCGGGCTTTAAGGTCTTCAATTTCAGTGTGCAGGTCTTTAACCGATTGCACTAAGGGAATAACAAACAGGGTGTATCCTAACGTATAATAGTCGGCACCTTCCTGTTTACGAACGCCTTCAAAATCGTAGCCTACTGCTTTAGCGGCCGCTTCAACGTCCTGGGCGATGAACCCACTATGAAGTATACTATCCTCTTTGACATTCACTAACGAATACCCTACCAGTTTTGCTTCCTTCACTTTGTTGATATGGTACGTGACCGGAATTAGTTTGGTGATAAAATTTAAGCCCGGAACGTTCGCCTGAATATCCTCCTTGATGCGTTTGTCGGAGAGGGAGGAGATGGTTTGTACATTACAACGGAGAGACGTAATACTGTTGTCACCCAGCACAATCTGATTACTGGCACTTACCACGGCATTCGCTCCAATGGCGGTTGTGTTGTTTAGATTGGGATTTGCTGAAGTTGGTCCAGCGTTATAGCCCAATGCCGAATTGCTGCTGCCTGTTTTATTATAACGTAATGCAATGGTTCCTGCGGCAGTATTACCCTGACCGGTTGTATTCGCGTTCATGGCAAGAGTGCCCGTAGCCATATTACTTTGCCCGTTTGTATTCGAAAGTAAAGACGAGTTTCCGACTGCTACATTGTCATGTCCATCAAGGTTAGAAACTAAAGCATCCTCTCCAATTCCTACGTTGGCATAGCCAACTGTATTAGCGGCTACGGCATTGTGTCCCAAGCCTGTGTTAGCGTAGCCAGAGGTGTTGTGTTGCAGAGCGCCTGCTCCAGTCGCCGTATTATAATTTCCGCTTGTATTGGCTTGTAAGGCTACCTGCCCCAATGCAGTATTGTCATGACCATTGGTATTATCCTGAAGCGTAACGCTGCCGATGGCCGTGTTGCCTGAGCCATCAAGGTTGCTGTAAAGCGCTTTATATCCTGAAGCTGTATTGTAATTTCCGCTTGTATTGGCCTGTAAGGCTACTGTTCCGGTTGCGGTATTATAGTTACCTGTCGTATTCTTAAACAGGGTTTGGAAACCTGAAGCGGTGTTATAATTGCTACTCGTATTGCTGGATAATGCCTGAAAGCCTATGGCCGTATTTCCTTGGCCTGTATTTGCACTGTTTAATGCCAGATGGCCCAAAGCTGTGTTGTACGAAATCTGATCAATTCGGCCAGCATTCTGGTTATTTACTCTAAAATTTAGCGGTACGTTATCTCGGGTACCCAGAAAATTGGTGCCACTGATAGTTCCCGAATTACCAGTCAGGCTCCAGGCTGTATTGCTGCCCGTTGTCATTACGGCGCCACCTGGGGTCCAGGTTGGGGAGGCTACCGTTCCTGTATTAACTTCTATCTGTTTGGTTGTACTATTAAAAATAAGTAAGCCTACCGCCGGACTCTGGATCTGATCTCGTTGCGTGCTAGTTATCGAGGGCACTAACAAACCTCTGTAGGCATTGCCCGATGTGTATGGCCCTGATTTGACATCCAGCGATGCTGATCCGTCTATTGTGCCAGGGGTCGGACCAATCCCAACCTGTGCATAGAGGCTATTAATAGCTGCAAACACACACAGGAATACCCCCTGTATAACTAAAGCTATGGTTTTCATGACGTCGAGTAATTAAAAAAACTATATATGAAATTGATAAAAGAACGTGGATTAATAATATGATAGGTGAATAAATGATTTTATGGATCAGGGTCTTCTCGGATATGGGTTGTAAATTATTCAGATAGGCTGATATACAATCATCCCCTGTAATGAATTAACAACAGCAGTTAATTCATTACAGGGGATGATTGTACGTTTTTGAGCAGGCTATGCCGACCGACAAATATGCTTAGTTACTCTTCTTGGCCTTTACTGCTTCAACATTGCTTTTACGGCTGTCCAGTTCTGTAAGGGCATTGGCCTGATCCGTTTTATTGGTTTCAATATCTTTCTGAAGCTGTTCCAATTCTTTGGCATTGTCGTCAATGCGCTTGAGGAGCCGTTCCTTTTCTTTGGCATTCTGCTCGATTGACCGCTGAAGCTGTTCGCCTTTCCGAACCAGTTTTTGGTGGTTTTTCTGGGCATCATCGAAACTGGTCTGCGCCAACCGTACTTCCTGATTATACAGCGACGAATTCGAAAATTCTTTCAGTAAACTTTCCGCAGCCGAGTAACCGGTACTGCCCGTCGTAACAAAATTATTGTTGCCCAGATCGTAAGAGGTAAAAATAGTGGCGGAGGTACGTGATGATTTTACGGTACTGACCAAATTGATCGGTTCTGGTGAAATTGCCGGAATACTGGCATTGGTGACGCGATACGTGCCCCGCGAAGAGGAAACCCGCCCGTATTTCTGTAACTGACTTTCCCAATCTTTTTCAATCTGCTTGCCATCGCCCTGAATGGTTAAATAGAGGCCCGATAATTTTGTTTTATCAATCGTGTTTTCACCTGCATAAACGGTTTGGGCATATGAAGAGAGGGTGGAAACAAAAAGAAAAAAAGCTAACACAAATTTCGCTACGGTTTTCATGGTTGTACGGGATTTTACTGGCTAAATAACTGATTTATAGTGAATTTTTCGAAGGAATTTTGCCTCAGTTCAATATATCAACTTTCTGTGTGATCAGTAGTCGTTTATCGCCATTCAGCAGTGTCGTGGCCAGAATATAAACATCGCCCCCTTCGCGCAGGCTTAATTTTTTTCGCAGTTCCGCCACCGACTGCGGAAAGTTACGTACTGTAAGGTTAGCTTTTAGAGTTGGTACGACTGTTCTGATAGCCTTTGCATCGGGTTTGATTACGGCCTGCAGGCTAAAGATACGACCAGGAAAGTCAGAGCGTAGGGTATGGCTGGTATACAAATGACTGTTAGGAGCTAGTTTCGCCAAACTAAATCGGTCGGCAATTAAGCGAAATGCCCCGGCTTTCAACACAGCCGCGTTGGGCTCGTAGACGTACCGTTGTGGCTCACTTAGCGTTACATCTGCAGTACGTTCTTCTGCCCATCTGAAAGCCAGACTGACGGTTCGATCGGGTAGTAGGTTGATGGCATTCATTTGAATTGTATCCTGCGTAACAACTTGTTTTCCAAGTACAAATAATATCTCTTTCACCTCTCCCAGAACGGCAACTACGTGGACAGCTTCAACGGCCCCGTTTAACAGTCGGACGGTCGCATCGACATCAAGTAACGGAGATGTTTTCACTAAAATTCGGTTTGCTTTCCTCAATAAGCCCGAAATTGTGTGTGAATTCGACAGATCTGGTTCGCAGTCTTCCAGCCGCACAACTTTACCGCCCTGTTCATCCCGCCGGTGCGGATCAATATACAGCCAGTCGATTGGTAGCGGTTGCGTATCTAAATTGCCAATAAGCGCGAGTCCATCGCCCAAACGTACCGTTACGTTCGTGACCCCCAACTGAGCCAGATTGTACTCGGCCAGCTCGGCCAGTTCCGGATTGCGCTCTGCATAGGTTACGTGCGTTACGCGCTGAGCAAACGCCCACGTATCAATACCCATCCCGCCCGTCAGGTCAAAAAGTACGTTCCCACTCACTAAAGATGCTTTATAGTGAGCTGTCCGCTCCGACGAGGCTTGTTCAACCGATAAAGCAGGGGGAATATGAGGTTGTCGCTGGCGTACCAGGTTGGTAGTTTTTCGCGGGATTTCTGCCGAGCCCCAATCTGGGCCGCGAGCTTCTTAAGATCCAGGCCAGCCGGATTGGACCGTAGCAGCAATGATCGAACATCATCGCTCAGGTGATCGCGAATGAACTGACGGTCGGCAGTAGAAAGGAAAGGTAGCAATGGGTATTAATTATATTTTAATAGCTTTTTAATTTATCGTAACGAGAACTGAAATTTGAACGTTACTGCAACGTACTAAAGCCAAGATAACCTTTTTATGCAACGAGTTAGCCCACTTCGAACCCTTGCCAATTATAAAGCAGGCTATTTGCGACAGGATTTGCCCGCAGGTCTGTCGGTCTTTCTGGTTGCCCTTCCACTTTGCCTGGGAATTGCCCTGGCGTCAGGGGCCCCTTTATTTTCCGGTTTAGTAGCCGGTATGATTGGTGGCATGATCGTCGGTATATTATCAGGCTCCGAAGTTAGTGTCAGCGGACCAGCCGCCGGGCTAACCGTCATCGTGGCAGATGCTATCACAAAAATAGGGTCTTACGAAGCATTTCTGGTAGCAGTTGTGCTGGCCGGTGTCATGCAGCTAGTACTGGGGCTGATTAAGGCTGGCCGGTTTAGCAGCTTTTTCCCGGATAGTGTGATCAAAGGAATGCTCGTTGCCATCGGGATTGTCATTATTCTGAAACAGATTCCTCATGCCTTAGGCCGTGATAACGATTACGAGGGCGAATTTGAATTTCAACAATTGGCCGACAGTGAAAATACCATCTCGGAAATTTATCGGGCCATCGAAACGGCCAGCCCTGGTGCTGTGGTGATCAGTTTAATTTCGTTGATCTTTCTGATAACCTGGGAGCGGGTGGCGGGTAAGAGCAGTCGGGCTTTTTTCAAAAACTTTCCGTCGGCACTGGTAGTCGTAATCATTGGGGTGGCTCTAAACGAATTCTTTCGGGTCGCTATTCCCGACTGGTATCTTGGGGATACGGCCCACCAGCACATGGTACAAATTCCAACCATAGCGCCGGGTAAAAGTCTGTTTTCGATTTTCGATTTTCCTGATTTTAGTGTGCTGGGCAATCCCAAGGTTTATGGCGTTGCGGCAACCATTGCGTTAGTGGCTAGTCTGGAGACCTTATTGAATCTCGAAGCCTCAGACCGACTTGATTCACAAAAGCGGGTGTCGTCAACCAATCAGGAACTGGTGGCTCAGGGCGTCGGCAACATGGTGTCTGGCCTGATTGGCGGCTTGCCCGTTACGTCGGTTGTGGTTCGTACATCGGCCAATGTGTACAGTGGAGCTAAAACCCGAATCTCGACCGTCGTTCATGGGCTTTATCTGCTCCTGGCTGTTTTTTTGGGTGGGGCGCTGCTCAACCTGATTCCGTTATCATGTCTGGCTGCTCTGCTGATTCTGGTTGGGTATAAATTGGCCAAACCGGCCGTTTTTAAAAAAATATACCACGATGGCTGGAGTCAGTTTGTCCCGTTTATCGTTACGGTTGTCAGCATTGTTTTTACCGATCTGCTGATTGGGATAGCACTGGGTTCCGTTGTGGGTATTATTTACGTGCTCTATACCAATTTCCAGTCAACGTTTCGGCTGGAACGTAACGGTAAGGAGGTGATGATTGAGTTCGAGAAAGACCTGTATTTTTTGAGTAAACCTCAACTGAAAGAAGCCCTGGGATCGCTCAATACGGGTGATAAAGTGATTGTCGATGGGAGCAAAGCGCCGTTTATCGACCATGATATTTATAACATGCTGCACGACTTCCGCGAAACAGCAAAAGTGCAGGGAATCGACTATGAATTGCGGAATGTGGTGCTCAATCGCCGGAAGCGGAAACGTAAACTTGAGGTGATGGTGAGTCCAACACTGGCAGGTCCGCAGCAATAAATTGTAAAGAAATTCGTCGGGCAGCGTCAGAAAATAGTCAGGTGTGGAACAATTGCGTAGTCAGTTGGCCATAGCTGACTATTTTTGGCTTACTAAATCCTGACAAAACCTATGCCTGGTCTTAAACACTTATTCCTAATTAGTACCCTATCCCTCTTGATAGGTTTATTGGGGTACACGCATGCTCAGCCCAAATCAAAACAGGCAAATACCGATCTGATCGAATTCTGGTTAACTGACCCTGGCCGACGTATTCTATTTGAAAAGCAACCGTCCTTATCGTTTGCGGGCAAGGCGAAAGCAGGCACAGCTATTCATGTCGATGCCTCACAAACGTTTCAACCCATCGATGGATTTGGCTATACGCTGACAGGGGGCAGTGCCATGCTGCTCCATCGGATGGAGGCCGCTGCGCGCAAAGCATTGCTGACCGAATTATTTTCGACAACCGGGAAAAATATCGGGGTTAGTTACCTGCGCCTGAGTATCGGTGCATCGGACCTCGACGAGCAGGTGTTTTCGTACGATGACCTGCCTGAGGGTGAGACAGACCCCACTCTGGCAAAATTCAGCCTGGATCCTGATCGCGAACACCTGATTCCGGTGCTTAAACAGATTCTGGCTATCAATCCCAACATCAAAATTCTGGGGTCGCCCTGGTCTCCTCCAGCCTGGATGAAAACCAATGAAAACTCGAAAGGGGGAAGTCTGAAGTTAACGTATTACAATGCCTATGCTAAGTACTTCGTGAAGTACATTCAGGCGATGGCTAAAGAAGGGGTTCGGATTGATGCCGTTACGATTCAGAACGAACCTTTGCATCCGGGCAACAACCCGAGCCTGCTGATGCTTCCCGCCGAACAGGCGCTTTTTATTAAACAAAACCTCGGACTTGCTTTCAAATCGGCGGGCATAAAAACGAAAATTATCCTGTACGATCATAACGCCGATCGACCAGATTACCCGATTACAGTACTGAAAGACCCCGATGCCCGAAAGTACGTGGACGGATCGGCTTTTCACCTGTATGCTGGTCCTATCAGTGCGCTGACGGAGGTACACAATGCGTTTCCCGACAAAAATCTGTATTTCACGGAGCAATGGATTGGGGCACCCGGCAACCTCAAAGGTGATCTGGTCTGGCATGTGCGGGAACTGATCATCGGCGCTACCCGCAACTGGAGCCGGACCGTTTTGCAATGGAATCTGGCCGCCGATCCGCAGCAGAAGCCTCATACACCCGGCGGTTGTACAGAATGTCTGGGCGCCCTGAACAATTAACGGAAATACAGTGACCCGTAATCCGGCGTATTACAACGTAGCGGTAGCCTCGAAATTCGTGCGGCCGGGTTCAGTTCGTGTGGCTTCCGACCTGCCAAAATCGCTACCTAATGTAGCCTTTAAAAACCCGGAAGGCCGGCTTGTGTTGATCGTGCTCAATGACAGCGCAGCGTCACAGACATTTCTGATCGAGGCTGGCGGAAAGCAGGCTGGTGTTACGTTAGCGGCCGGTGCAGTTGGAACGTATGTGTGGTAAAAAAAGAAAGCCAGACAACCGAAGTTACCTGGCTTTTGGGTTTCGCTTTTTGATAGGTTCCTATTACTAAAATTCCTCTCTCAAGCGAAAGACAACTATATAACGGGATCGGTCAGGCAGTTGTTTGAAAAAAGTCAATTATTTTTTTTAACCATCTTACTACGTAGCATTACGGTTCAGAGCTCGGCTCTTTGCGAAGATGTGCCGGGCCAACAGCCTCAATATCGGGTGGTCCGGCTGGGTAATACCGAAATTTGGTCTGCTCGATCAGTGAGGGATACGGTTTGAAAGTCAGCCAGCGTAGCGGCCATTTCCGAATCCATAAAGCCCCTTCTGCCATGGCAATAAACCAGCTAGGTGGACGCTGGTAGCCAAAAGCGGTCCGCAATTTGTCCTGGATCAATGCAGAAAAGGTTGGACGTACCAACGGATGCAGAAACCGGGGAAACCAGCCCTGCACAATCTTGACCGTAGCATCGGCAATCCGTCGGTTACTTTCCGTGAACCGGAAGTGCTTCTCTTCGTAGTTTTCAGAAAAGGTGCGAAGCTCAGCCAGGGTATTGGGTAAACTATGAAGATGCATACGCTGGCCCACTTCCCGAAAGAAATAAAAAAGAGCCTGCTCCTCCGATTGAGTTAACTGTCGCCATCCATAGCGATTGATCCAGTCTATCGGGTAAAAAACAAACGTAGCCAGCACAAACAGAAAATCGGCGTTATCGATGCGGTAATGCCCGTGAATATGGTTCATGTGGGCAATGGCGCGTTGTCCTTTTTCGCTGTCGTACCCCGATTCCATAAACTCCGCAATCAATCGACTGGTATCGTCATAGCGTTTCTGGCCGTGGTGCTCAAACTCGCCGGTACGTACCAGCAGACCCGACACGCGCGGACTGGCATACGTATGAAATAACGCCAGTTCAAGCGCCCGCGTAATATCGAACGGAAATTCATAGGCCGTCAGCAGATACACCATCCGCTGGTGGTCGCGGGCGGGGTCGAGCGTTCGTAATTCGCGCTGAACCGCTGAATTGCGAAACAGACCGAATCGTTTGGTATAAGCAGCCGGCATATATTTAATGAACGGACTTTCTGAGTCAATGTTTTTGGCAACGGATGCCCTTCCTGTAAAAATAGAGCCAAAATTGATAACTTGCGATTACCAGTTTTTGAGCCCACAGTTTTTGTTCGTATGATCAATTCTCAGCCTAATAATCCCCTGCATGGTAAAACTCTCGAAGTAATTTTGACCGAGCTGGTAACGCATTACGGCTGGCGTGAACTGGGGCAACGAATCAATATTCGCTGTTTTACCGATAATCCAAGCATTAAATCTAGCCTGACGTTTTTGCGTAAAACGCCCTGGGCGCGCCAGAAGGTTGAAGACCTGTATCTGAAAATGAATCCTTAATACAGTATAATCCAACGCTGAACGTGAACGCAACCCTTACGTTTCTTGCCCTGCTGCTGTCTTGTCTGTTTGTCGGAAACGGGCTAATGCTGGATACGCCATCTCTTCAACCGCAAGACAATCCTGTATTCCCGACTGAACTCGTCCGGTTTGTGCCCTACAAAACCAATCCGATTTTTACGGGTACGGGAACCGATACCTGGGATCAGAAAATTCGGGAGCGAGGCTATATTCTGCGGGAGGGTGATACGTATCATCTATGGTATACCGGCTTTAAGGATGGACTCGACAAGAATAAATACCTGGGTTATGCTACGTCGTCGGATGGCTATAACTGGACACGGTATAAAGGCAATCCAATTCTTACCACAAGCTGGGTAGAAGATATGAACGTGGTCAAAGACGGCAATACGTATTATATGTTTGCCGAGGGAAAAGAAGATATAGCACATCTGCTGACCTCGACCGACCGTATAAACTGGCAGGAGAAAGGGCCGCTCGATGTCCGATATGTCAACGGGCAACCCTTAACCAAAGGGCCTTACGGTACGCCAACAGCCTGGAAAGAGGGTGATACCTGGTACCTGTTCTACGAGCGTAGAGATCATGCCATCTGGCTGGCTACGTCAAAAGACCTGAATGTCTGGACGAACGTGCAGGACGAACCCGTTCTGGAGAAAGGACCAATGGACTATGACCGATATGCCGTTGCGATGAATCAGGTTATTAAGTACAAAGGACTCTACTACGCCTATTATCATGCATCCGGATTTGCCGACTGGCACGACTGGTCGACCAATGCAGCTGTCTCGAAAGACCTGATTCACTGGACGAAATATGCCGGTAACCCAATCGTAGGCGGGAACAGATCCAGCGGGATTTTAGTCAACGATGGGCAGCAGTATCGGCTTTATACCATGCACCCGGCGGTTAATGTCTTTCTGCCTGCGCCAAACGTAGAGAATCGCTGAGTAGGGGCTGTGCTTAACAGGAATTCAGGACGTAGTGCCCCGTCAAAATAAAAGAGAATTGCCTTGAAGATTGCTTGTCTCCTATGGTACGTATGGCCAGTATTAACTGCCATACGCACCACAGGGTCATGATGCCGTTAAACGACAGGCAGTTTCCAGCCGTTATGGTAATGAGCTGCAATGAGCGCATTGGCCTGCGGGTCGTTCTTGAAACCTTTAGCGGCAGCATCCCAATAGACCTTGCGTCCGGTTTTATAGGCGATATTGCCCATATGCGCGTTTATGGCGGCAATGCTTCCCGTTTCGATACCGCACTTCAGCATACTGGCATCATTGGCTTTGATGGCCTGCACAAAGTTTTTGGTGTGTTCGTTGAGGTAATCGCCGTTACGTGCCTGCTTTGGGATGTCTTCGACTTTGTAGACTTTGATGCCATTTTTGGTTTCTGTTTCGGGTAGCAGTTCCCAGCCGTCGCGGTTGAGTACCAGCGTTGCGTTGTTCCCGATAAACGCAATGCCTTCCGTTCGGCCATAGTTACCGCCATCGATCCCGGTGGCATGTTCCCAGAGCATGTTAAAGCCCTCATATTCATACACAGCCTGTAACGTATCGGGTGTTTCAGAAGCATCATCGGGATAGGCAAGTTTTCCGCCCGAAGCCATGACTGATTTGGGCGCTTTGGCATTCATGGCGTAAAGCGCAATGTCGATTTCATGGACACCCCAGTCGGTCATCAATCCACCCGCGTAATCCCAGAACCAGCGGAAATTGAAATGGAAACGATTGGGATTGAAGGCCCGTTTGGGAGCGGGACCAAGCCACATATCGTAGTCGACGCCAGCCGGTGGGGCACTATCGGGACGAACCGGAACGGGGTTCATCCAGCCCTGATACGCCCAGACTTTCACCAGACGAATGTTGCCCAGTTTGCCCGACCTGACGTACTCGATGGCTTTGGCATAATGTGAACCGCTACGTTGCCATTGCCCTACCTGTACGAGTTTGTTGGATTTGCGGGCTGCGGACAGCATCAGGTTACACTCCTCAATGCTGTTGGCTAGCGGTTTTTCGCAGTATACGTGTTTTCCGGCCGACACCGCATCAGTCATGGCCATGCAGTGCCAATGGTCGGGCGTACCAATAATAACAGCGTCGATGTCTTTGTTTTCCAGCATTTTACGGTAATCCTTGAAAAGCTGGGGCCGTTTGTGCTGGATGGTTTCAACGTCAGTTGCTCGCTTGTCGAGTACGCTCTGATCAACATCGGCAACCCCAACGCACTCTACATCGCTCAGGAGCAGATGGGAGCGGAGGTCCGACCAGCCCATACCGTTGCAGCCAATTACGCCGAGTTGAAGTTTGTCGTTGGGAGAAATTCGTTTTCGCTGACTGGCAATCGCTTCCAGCGTCGGGAGACTGATTAAGCCTGCGCCTGTAGCGGCAACAGCTGATTTGCGCAAAAAATGCCTGCGTGTGGTTTTCATTAGCTTGTCGGGGTTAAGGTATAGCCTGAGTGGTCTGGCAGTAAAAGCAGACTCGCTAATGAAACTAATCAACGTAGACGTAACAAGCCGCTTCGTGGATGATTATACGGTCAGGAGTGACCATGTTGACCTACTACAGGAGCGGAATGCCTTGCTGACTTAGCGTTGGAAATAAAAAAGGACAGACGCCGTCGATACGTGGTCTGTCCTTTCTGTAGGAAGTAGCGGGCTCGAACCGCTGACCTCTGCTCTGTCAAAGCAGCGCTCTGAACCAACTGAGCTAACCTCCTTTTTTAATGAATACTAGTCAATGAGTACTGAATAATTGATGACCCGGCTCATGGTATTAGTCAGTTTATAGTACCCACTCTTCATTCGCTCCGGGGTTGCAAACTTACAAAACTTCCTCTGTTTCCAAATGAGCACGGTAAATTTTTTGCGACGGAATTCGCCACAACAGCACAAAACCCAGCACGAATAAAGCCAGCAGCGCCAGAACACTGTTGCGCATACTACCCGTAAGTTGCTCAATCAGCCCATACACCAACGTACCGAAAACAATCGACGTTTTTTCCGTTACGTCGTAAAAGCTGAAATACGAAGCCGTATCGGTTGTGGCCGGAATAAGCTTGGAATAAGTCGAACGCGATAGCGACTGAATACCGCCCATGACCAGACCTACAACCCCTGCCAGAATAAAAAACTGCGACTCTGTTTGCACGAAGTAGGCAGCCGCACAAACGCCAATCCAGATAACCACTGCCGTCATCAAAGCGTAGGTATTACCCAGTCGTTCGGATAAGCGGGAAAAGCCGTATGCCCCCGGAATCGCCACTAACTGAATTAGCAGGATGGTGATAATTAGGCTCTGACCGGGTAGTTTCAACTCGTCGCTGCCGAAAATGGTCGCTACGTACATTACCGTTTGCACCGCCATGTTGTACACAAAAAAAGCAACGAGAAACCGCTTGGCTAAAGGACGTTCCTGTAAATCGGCCCATACGTAGCGCAATTCCTTAAAGCCATTCAGCAGATAGTTGCCGGTTTTAGCCGTCGTTTTTTTTACGCCATCGGGCAGCCGGTTAAAGGGTATCTGAGCGAAACCTATCCACCATACACCGACGGTCAGAAACGCGATTCGAGAGGCCATGGCTTCGGATGTATTGCCAAACCACTCCCGTTTGAGAATCACCAGTAAATTAAATACCATGAGCAGTACGCTCCCGATATAACCCATCGAAAACCCGCGCGCACTGACCCGGTCGTATTGATCTTCCGTAGCGATGTCGGGCAGGTACGAATTATAAAAAACAATACTGCCGCTCCAGCCGATCAAGCTGAGCCAGAAGCAGATAATGGCAAACGTAGTAGTCTCCTGGGTAAAGAAATACAACAGGCTGCAACTGATGGAGCCCGTATAGCAAAACGCTTTCATAAACGCTTTTTTTCGACCGCTGTAATCGGCGATGGCCGTACAGATTGGCGATAGAAGCGCGGTAAACAGGAATGCTGCCGAAATGGTGTAAGAAAAAAGAACCGAGTTTTTGATGGATAAACCCAAAAAATTAATGGTTGTTCCGCCCGATTCATTGAGGGCCGTAGCCGAAAAGTAAACCGGAAAAATACTGGATACGATGACCAGCGAGTGCACAGAATTGGCCCAGTCATAAATCGTCCAGGCGGTCAGGGTACGGGGGTTGTTCTTCATGGAGAAATGATTGAATGATTGAGTGACAGAATGATTGAATAGGATCAGGGCTGACAATCAAGCTATTCAATCATTTTATCACTCAATCATTCAATATTAGTCAAAAACTCAATAACCGCTCGGGTAAACGCATGATTTGAATCGCCGGCAACCATATGCCCGGCCTCGGCTACGTTCACACTTCGGACGTGCGGGACCGCATCCAGAAATTCGGCTACAATTTTATCACTTACTACGTCGCTCATGCCACCCCGAACGATAAGCGTCGGAACACTAAGGGCATGGGCGGCCTGATACAGGCGCTCTTCGTTGCGGGTTTGTTGCAAAGGGCCGGTGTTCTGCCTCCATAAAGCCAGCATCTTTGGGTCCCAGTGCCAGTAGTAGCGTAACGCACCGGTTGGACCTTCCCGCAGCCGTAAATTTTTTTCGAGTCGGCTATGGTCAGATGGGCGCGGGCGATGGGGGAGGTAAGCCGCCACAGCCTCAGCGGCTTCATCCAGACTGGCGAATCCGTTCAGATTGCCACTCATGAAAGCGAAAATTCGTTCGATGCCTTTTTGCTCGGTACGTGGCGCGATATCGACCAGTACGATAGCGGTGCAGATGGATTCAGTATCGGGCGGTCGTTCGCCTTCTGCGATCAGGGCGGTCATGCCACCCATTGAGGCACCAACCAGCGCTGGCTTTTGCGAGAGTTGACTAGCCACCGAACGCAGATCACTGGCCAGATAATCTAAGCTGTAATGGCTTTCGAGCGACCAGTCACTATCGCCATGACCACGTGCATCCAGCGCGATGGCGTACCAACCCGCATCGGCGAGCACTTGAGCCGTATCGCCCCAGGAGTGGCGGGTTTGGCCACCCCCATGCAATAGCAGGACCGGCGGGTTAGCCGGATTGCCCCACGCATCTCCCCGCACAAAAAAGCCCGGTTCTGTTTCGAATTCCATAATGATTGAGTTGATGAATGATTGAATTGCTGATGTTTAAAGTTTCATTCAATCATTCATCAACTCAATCATTCAATCATTTATAAAACCGCATCGAAAACCAGATTGATGTCGGCATCTTTTCCATCGACGGGAGCGCGCTGACGGAGAATAAGCTTGGATTTAGTTAACTGAACAATGGGGAAATTGCCTTTAAAACCGCTGACGTCAACATCAATCGACTGGTTGTCGGTGGCCAACGACCAGGTGCCGCCATTGATGACGGAATTGGATTGCTTTGGGTCAAGGGCACGGACCGTGCCATTATTCCGGAACTGCATGTTCAGATCAAACAGAATCTGTGTTGCTAAATTGAGCCGACTTTTGTTGATGTCCTGCCCTTCAGGCGTGGTTATGCCACTAACCCGCCAGTTGTTTGCCACCAATAAATCGGTTTGTGAAGAGGTTGTGGGCGTTGGCGTGTTGCCATCGTCCTTTTTACAACCCGTTAAAACGCTTAAAAAGAGGCTGACAATGAGTAAAAATTGCAGGGTATTCAGCACCCGAAAAGTCTTTTTCATAAAGTTTGTATTTGGCATAGTAACGACAAACGATTCGTTATTCGTTTAGTGGATGGGCCGTATCAAGCCCCTAAATTCCGTAGTTTTACCGAAACTTCAAGCAATGCGCGTTCCTTTCGGCTTATTCTTCCTGTCGGTAACGGCGCTGTTACTGACCCGTTATCATGGGGCAATAGCTCAGCAACAATGCGCTACCCGCCTTACGTTTTCGCCGGTTAGTCAGCCCAATCAGATTGAATGGAGCAAGTTTCCGGATTTTACATTTCCATTTCCGGTTATCTACGGCGGTCCCCGATTCAATGACAATCAGGCCAGTCCGTTACGTCATGGCTTTAGTCATCTGGTAAGCATACAACCCAACGAGGGAGGTATGGTGCAGGCCAGGCAACAGGCTGTGGTATACTATGGCTTTGCAACGGGCTTAAATCAGCCGTGGGAAACTCTGGAGAGCCCCTGGGAAAACGATATGAACGCTTACTACGCCAAATGGGACGGGTTTCTGGCAGGACTTTCTAACGGGCAGAAAAACGCTTCCGGGAAGTACATACTGTCTATTGGTCGATTGGCGCTGGATATCGAACGGATTCAGGAAACGGATACGCGAATTTTGCGGCTCAAACAGGATGGGCGCATTCCCGTTATTTACCGCAACTTGGCAGATGCTGACTTCGTTGCGATGTACAAAAAGGATATGCGAAACCTGTATGCTGAAGGACTTCGCTACATCCGTCAGCACGCTGATCTTACGGGCGTCACGGTGAGCAGCTATGCCGATACGCCGGTGCTGAATACATACCTCAACGTACCAACTTTTAGCTGGGCCGACTGGACAACCAAACTCAATCTGACAAACTATCTGGTTCAGGACGTCAACGGTACAGGTATTGGTGGGCCGTATTATGAGCAACTGGATGCCCTTTCGCCGTCTGCCTATTATTTCTACGATTACCCCAACCCACTGGCGCAGGATTACTTACCGTATTTATTATTTCAGGTGGAAGTTAACCGGGCCTGGAGCAATAAACCCGTAGTGCCCTGGATCTGGATGCGTTATCACGACAGTTCGAGCAGTGGACTTCAGTTCATCCAGCCGTTTATGGCCGAAGCAACGGCTATTTTTCCGTTTTTCTCAGGAGCCGCCGGGTTATGGCTTTGGGAAAATCCAACGCTTGGCACCGATCGAAACGATGTCTATGCAGCTTACGAACACTTTACGCACGGTTTATTTCGGCTGTCTCAGTTTGCCGATATGTTTCAGGGAAATTATGAGCTGGTAATCGAAACATCGGCGCGTGACCTGATGGACAAACAGTTGCCAGTTTGGCGGGGCGTTGCCAACGGGAATAGTATATTGATTGCGGCTCAAAATTCTTATGCGGCCGATGGGCAGAAAACAAGCCTGACTGTTAACTACAAAACCTGGCAACAGACCATCGAACTGACCGGGCGGGAGGTTTATCTGTGCCGCTTCGACATGGGCAACGTAACGGCCACCGAACCAGCCCTGCCCAACGTAACAGCATCGCCCAATCCGGCGCAAAACATACTGTCGCTAACGTTTGATCAGCTACCCCCCGCGTCGACCACCATCGATTTACTGAACACACAAGGGCAATCCGTCGTTAGAAAAGCAGCCACCAGCAAAATCGAAACGCTGGACGTAGCCAGTTTAGCTGCCGGGTTATACGTTCTCCGGATTCAAAACGAAAACCGGATTCAAACAAAAAAAATAGTCATTAGTCATTAGCCGTCATTGGTCATTTGTAGTAGTCACTGGTCATTAGTTAGCTGCTACGTTATTTAATGGCCAATGCCTAATGACCAATGACTTTCTGACAAAATATGCCCAACCAACTGCAATACGAAACCAGCCCTTACCTGCTTCAACATGCGAATAATCCGGTCGACTGGTATGCGTGGGGAGACGAAGCGCTCACAAAAGCCGTTGAGGAAGATAAACCGATTCTGGTGAGTATTGGGTATTCGGCCTGCCACTGGTGCCATGTCATGGAGCGCGAATCATTTGAGAAGATCGACGTAGCGCGCGTTATGAACGAGCATTTCGTCTGCATAAAGGTTGACCGGGAAGAACGTCCGGATGTGGATGCAATCTACATGGATTCGGTGCAGGCGATGGGGGTGCAGGGAGGCTGGCCGCTCAACGTATTTCTGATGCCTGATGCCAAACCATTCTACGGCGTTACGTATGTACCGACCAAAAACTGGGTCAACTTACTGTACAGTATTCAGGCCGCGTTTGAAGAGCACCGCAATGATCTGGTGCAGTCGGCAGAAGGGTTTGCGCGGGAATTAAACCTGACGGATGCCGAACGGTACGGCCTGGTTCAGAACGATCCCCTGTTTTCGCCTGAAATCCTGGATATTTTTTATCGAAAAGTGGCCGTCAAAGCGGATGACGAAAAAGGAGGCATGCGCCGGTCGCCGAAGTTTCCGATGCCGGGTATCTGGCGGTTTTTACTACGTTACTACGATACAACCCTTGCCAGGCCAGGTACGCCCGATCTGGTGGGCAATGCGCCTGCCCTGCATCAGGTAAGGGTGACCCTAGATCGGATGGCGCTCGGTGGTATTTATGATCAGCTAGGGGGTGGATTTGCTCGTTACTCGACTGACGTAGACTGGTTTGCCCCTCACTTCGAAAAGATGCTGTACGACAATGGTCAACTCCTGACTTTATACAGTGAAGCCTACAGCCTGACAAAAAGCCCACTATACAAACACATTGTTTATCAGACTATTGACTTTGCACAGCGTGAATTGCTAAGCCCCGAAGGTGGATTTTACTCCGCTCTCGATGCCGATAGTGAAGGCGTCGAAGGGAAGTTCTATACGTTTACAACGCCCGAATTAAAAGATGCGTTAGGTGCTGATTACGAGTGGTTTGGCGAGTTATATAGCCTCAGCGATACTGGAAACTGGGAACATGGCCGTAACATTCTTCATCGGACCGAACGTGACGAAGCCTTTGCCGAACGCATGGGCTGGTCGTTGGACGACCTGAATGTACGGCTGGATGCTACTCATGTCCGACTCCTGCGGTTACGGACTGAGCGTATCCGACCCGGCCTGGACGATAAAATTCTGTGTTCCTGGAATGGCCTGATGCTAAAAGGGTTGGCAACGGCCTACCGGGTTTTTGGTGAGCCGGATTTTTTGTCAATTGCCTTGCGCCTGGCTTTTTTTCTGTTGAATAAAATGCGCGATAGCCGGAACGGGCGTTTGTGGCATTCTTATAAAGCGGGTCGTGCCCGACAGGCTGGATTTCTTGAGGATTATGCCGCTGTGATCGACGGTTTGCTGGCGCTCTATCAGGCAACCTTTACGGAGAGCTGGCTAACCGAAGCTGACCAGTTAACCCAGTACGTTCTGACTAATTTCGCGGATACGGCCGAGTATGAAACTGGCCCCGACCCTATGTTTTTCTTCACCGACAAAAATGCGGAGGAACTCATTGCCCGACGTAAAGAACTGTTTGATAATGTTGTACCGTCATCGAATTCGATGATGGCAGAAAACCTCTACGTATTGAGCTTACTGCTTGAGCGGCCAGCCTATGCCGAACGCGTCGATCAGATGCTGGGGCGTATACAGCCACTTGTTCAGCAGAATGCCGATTACCTGACAAACTGGGCCGCGTTGTTTGCGCTACGGGTACGTCCCACCGCCGAAATCGCTATCGTTGGACCGGAAGCTGAAGCGTATCGGTCTGAACTGGATACCGAATTCTATCCCAATAAAGTTCTTTGCGGCACTACAGCTATTGGCAACTTGCCGCTTCTGCAACAGCGAGGGCCAATCGACGGACAGACGGCTGTTTATGTCTGCTACAATCGGGCGTGCCAGTTGCCCGTAACCAGCACCGCAGCAGTATGGCAACTGCTACGTTAACCAATAGTTAACAATAACTATTGGTTAACGTAGCATAATTGTCTGCATACGTGTGCCAAATTAGGCTAATAAATTGCCTGCAGGCAGTTTGACGGCACTAAATTCACGTAAAATAAATTAGGTAGAATTTACTATGTAATCCCCCTGGTATTGGCTTGATTTGCACTCATTAAAACGCCCATGATTCTTCAGACAGGCGTTGTGAAGTTCATTGTTTATACTTTTCTCATGAATAGCTATGAAAGCCACCCATTTACTACTCTGGTTTGTTTGTTTGCTGTTTGCATCGGTTGAATTTTTTGGCTGCCAGGATCACGTTATCCCGGGGGTGCCGCCAGGATCGGGCCCTAGTCGACTGCGTGTAAAGACCTTAACACAAATAATTCCGCCCGACGGCAATGTGAACTCGGTGAGTTCATTGACCAATATCAGTGCCTTCGAGTACGATGCGCAGGGGCGACTGGGCAAGATCAATACATTCTACGCGCCCAGTAATACTCCGGCAGAGGTTAATACTTATCAGTACGACGCACAGAATCTACTGACCGAGCACAAACGGGAGATCGTTTCATTGAACTACACTGAAAAGCATCAGTACAGCTATTCAGGGGGGCAGGTCAACAACATCCTGTATTTGAACAATGCCGGTTCGGGCGGATCACCACCAGTCCCCTGGTTCAATGTACACTATAACTACAGCAATGGGATATTGACAAGCAGCAAGCAGTCGCTTCTTCAAAGTATCGGTATCAGCTTCCTGAAGGAATTTGCTTATGGATTTACGGATAATAATTTAACCTCGCTTACTGTTACGGGAGGCATCAATAAAGGCGGCCCCGCATTTCCGACCACGTCAACGTCAACCAGTACGTACGATAATAAAGTCAATCCATTTTACGGTGTTTACATCATTCCGCTGCCCGGTAAAGTGATTAATGTGATCAGTGGGGGGCTACTTGACTTCGCTTTTTATGGTGGACTCGATAATCTGCTCAATTTAAGCCGTAATAACCTACTGGCATCTGCGCCAAGCAACACGTCCTATTCGTATCAATACAATGGTAATAACCTCCCGACCCAACGTATCACAACAACAAATAGTAAGGTTGTGGAGACCTTGACATACGAATACGAAACGTATTAAGAGACGAATGAGCGGGAAGAAGGAAACACTGCGTAACTGATCCGGATTGTTTCCTTCTTCCTTTATTTACTCGCCCCAGGCCGTCAGAACCAGCGTTCGGCGGCCGCCGTCGTTACGGTGCTCGCCTAGATAAACACCCTGCCAGGTTCCCAGATTCAGACGCCCGTTTGTGATCGGAATCGTAACAGAATGCCCCAGCATGGCCGCTTTCAGGTGGGCAGGCATATCGTCGGACCCTTCGTAATCGTGTTGAAAATAGGGCGCATTTTCGGGCACCGTTTTATTGAAAAAACGCTCAAAGTCACCCCGAACGGTCGGGTCGGCATTCTCGTTGATGGTCAGACTAGCCGAGGTGTGCTGAATAAAGACATGCAACATGCCCACCCGAATTTGCTGCAATTCACTGAACTCGCGCTCAATCGTCCGGGTGATCAGATGAAAGCCGCGAGAGTAGGCAGGCAAGTGGATGGTTTGCTGAAACGTAGGCATAACTAACGACGGGTATCCTTAAAATGGACTTAAATGCAGGTTGGAAAGGTAACCAATTTGTATGTCAAACAGTTATGATCTATACGGCTTCGTATAAAGGATCAATAGGCTTTTGCGAAGCATATGGCCTGTGTCATGAAAGCTTTCTACCTTCTGTGGCTCTGTTTCGTGTTCAGCCAATCCGCACTGGCTCAACTGGATTCGTTGCAGCGTATTCCCGACAACGTAGTGCGCAGACTGCATCCCGACTTTGACGAAGAAATTCAGTATTACGGAAAGCATAATGAGTATTTTACGGTTCGGATTCTCCAGAAAAACGGGGCCTTGTTCAGGCTTGATTCCTATAAATTATTGCCCAAGACACTAGCCAACGGATTTACGCTGGATAGCCTCAGCCGAATCGTTCGGTATGGGCCAACCAAAATTCTGTACCGGACCGGGCAGCTATACATAACCTGTGAATACAAGGATGATCTGTTGCAGGGGCCGTTTATGGTTTTCTACGAAGATGGGTCGATCAAGCGCCGGGAATTTTATAAAGGAGGGCGTCTTACGCAAAGTAAGTGCTACGATCTGGAAGGGGAGGTGCAGCGTTGCGAACCCTTTTATCAGCCAACTCAATTCACCGGCAAACCAAAGGAGCTGGCTACGTATCTGAACCAGAAACTGGCAGCGGTACTCGATGGTGAACGAATATGGCGAATTACCGCCACGCTGACTATCAACGAAATTGGTCAGATCGTAAACGTGAAAGTATTGGTTAAAGCCGCCCAAACGGCCGAACAGCAAGTACCGGGTGTGGCCAGCTATGCTCAGCAGGTTATTCGGAATATGCCCGAGTGGACGCCCGACAAACTGAACTGGAAGCCAGCTATAAACGATGGGAAAGCTATATCCGCAACCTGTATTCTGACGGTTTATCGCGTCTATGGCTCACTGCAATATAATCTGGCGTACCGGATGTAAGCAGCTAAACGTTAGCAAAACCACGCATAAACCAAAAACGACCACTTGTCAGCCAAATACTACCTGATATCGATTTCCCCTTTTGAGTAGGTCAACTCATGCTAGTTTTGATACGTTATTTTCCTCTCCCGTAAACCTGTTCATGACTACCTTTCAAGTACTTGGTGTAGGAGCGTGCCTGCTGACCTATAATTTCATCGTTCGGCGAGGTCATCATTCGCTCATACTTCGCTTCGCAGTCATAAAATCGCTGTTTCCTTATCTGGTTCTGGTCGCTTTGTTTATTCTGGGAACCAGACTGGTGAATCGACAGATGAAATACAAGCGTGCGACTCAGGTCTCAACACTCGGTCAGGCCGTTAGCAGCCACCGACTACTGGAAAGCTTAGTTGTTGAACGGACAGGAACGCAGCAGTTGCCTTCGCAAACGAATCTGCAGCCTGTGAGATAAGAGCATAAAGTTTGTAAGGCCATATATTCGCCTACATGATCCGGCCGGAGTTTTCGCTGACAAAAGCACCCCATGCGCCTTTCTTGGTCTTTTTGCCAGGTGCCAGCGGCAACGCATTTTCGTGGAAATGATGGCAAACCGCAATGGCCAGTGCGTCGGTTGCATCGAAAAATTTTGGATCTAAGTCCTCTTTCAACAGGTGGCCTACCATTTGCGAAACCTGATCTTTGGTAGCGTTTCCGTTGCCCGTTACCGACTGCTTGATACGTCGGGGTGCATACTCGACAATCGGTACATTACGCGACAAGGCCGCGGCCATCACAACACCCTGCGCCCGTCCCAGCTTTAGCATAGCCTGTACGTTCTTGCCGAAAAACGGATCTTCAATGGCCATCTCGTCGGGATGATATTCCTCAATCAGCCGAATGATGGTTTCGTGGAGTTTCTGGAGCTTCAGCTGGTAGGTACTATATTTGCTCAACTGAACGACGCCGTACTGTACCATGCTCATCACGCCTGACCTCACCGATATGATACCGTAACCGGCTACTTGGGTGCCGGGGTCTACGCCGAGAATAATTTTCTCTTTAGTGATATCGGAAGAATTGGCTGGAATAATCATAATATGGGCGTTGTACTCTTTGCAAAGTAACGTGTTCTCCTCTGTTTTGTCGCTGAAATCAGATAAAAAAATCATTTTCTGGCTAAAAAGTACCGTTTTTGCCGGACTCGTAGCGTATATCATCTACGTAGTGCGCCAACAACCGCTCGATTGGTCAATTATTCGAAACCAACTCCGGGTCGTGCCCCATCCCGAACGATGGGCTATCGGGTTGTGTTTGCTCACGCCGGTCAATTGGGGATTTGAAGCGTTGAAATGGCAGATTTTACTTCGGCGAGTGGAGAACACCCCATTCTGGGAAGCTTACCGGGGCGTATTGGCGGGAGTGGCGCTTGGCTTTGCCTTACCAGCCCAGTTGGGCGATACAGCCGGGCGGGTTCTATCGCTGCGAAACCATCGGGAACGGGCTATCGGCGCGTCGCTGGTCTCGGGCGGGATGCAGTTTTATGTTGCCCTGGTGTTCGGCACCATAGCCTGGGCGGTTCATCTGACCCTGGTGCCCGAGCGGGCTAATATAACTGGCAACTGGCTGCTAATTATACTGATTATTCTCTCGGGTGGTGGCGTAGTCTTTGGACTGGTACGTCGTCGTTTGGTGAGCTGGCTTGAAAAACGGACTTCTTTACATCGTTTTGCCCAGTACTGGAACGTAGCGGGGATGTATTCCGACGCAGAAATTGCTCAGGCACTTGGCGTAGCCGTACTGCGATACGTTGTTTTTTCGGTGCAGTTTTATTTCGCCATGCGGCTTGTGGGAATAATTCTTCCGCCAGGCATCGCTGCGTCGGGTATTGGCTTGGTATTTTTGGTGAAAACCATCACGCCAGCGTTTAACCTACTTAGTGATCTAGGCGTTCGGGAAGCTGCGGCCCTGTGGGTGTTTGCGCCGGTAGGTGGGGCTGTAGACGCAGTGCCAGCGCCGGTACTGCTGACGGCTACACTGACGCTCTGGATAGCCAATATCCTCCTGCCGGTATTGCTAGGATTGATCTGGGTCTGGAAATTAAAAAAATAGCTCATGGCAGATTTGATGACTGTTGTATGCTGACTAATGACGACTGACCAATGCCCAACAACTAATGCTGCTGATAATTAGCTTTTTATACGCACTGTTTACGCTGACGCTCTGGATCACCTGGCTAAAGATGCCAACACTCCGGAGCAGGGCACTTCTAACAAAGGGTCCCCGGATTACGGTTGTGATTCCTGTTCGGAACGAAGCGCAGAATATAGCTAATTTACTGGATGACCTGAGTCGACAGACCTATTCGCAGTTTGAGGTAATTGTTGCCGACGATTCATCCACTGACGCTACGTTGTCGATTGTTGAGCAGTATGCGCAACAATCAACCTATGAACTATGCGCTTTGCCTTTGACCGATGAACGTACGGCTTCTCCCAAAAAACGGGCGATTACGCAAAGTATCGCGCTGGCTACCGGTGAGCTTATTGTAACCACCGACGGTGACTGTCGCGTCGGGCCAGGCTGGCTGGCTTCATTGGCTGCGTTTTACACGCAAACGGGGGCAAAACTTATTTCAGGCCCGGTAACCTTTACAACTGAACAAACCATTTTTGACTCCTTACAAACGGTAGAGTTTTCAAGCCTGATTGGTACAGGCGCCTGCACCATGGCACTTGGTTTTCCGACGATGTGCAACGGAGCGAACCTTTGCTACGTAAAGGAAGTATTTAAGGAAGTAGGCGGATTTTCCGGGGTCGATCACCTTGCCTCGGGCGACGATGAATTTCTGATGCACAAGGTAGCGACCCGCTATCCCGATGGCGTCCGGTTCCTCAAAAGCCGGGAGGCCATTGTCCAGACTCAGGCGCACCGTAACTGGCTTACCTTTTACAACCAACGCAAGCGCTGGGCAAGTAAGTGGCGAGCCTACGAGAGTCTGTTACCGTCGGCACTGGCCGTTTTTATTTTTCTGAGTAATGCGGTACCGGTTATGGCAGGTTTGGGCTGGTTGCTCGGTTTTTTAAACGGAAACACCGCTCTTGTCGTTATAGGATTAAAGCTGGTACCCGAGTTTTTGTTTTTACGACAAGTTCTTGTTTTTTTACAAAAAAAATCGTCAGTAGGCGTTATTCCGCTGACACAGTTGATGTATCCACTCTACGTTCTTTTTTTCGGGCTTGCCGCTCAAAAAAAGGATACATATGGAAAGGACGGAAACTTAACTGATGCATGATGTACGACATAGGGTAGGTGATTATCAATCAGGCACATACCATCTATTTTATGTATCAGGCATCCTAGATCACATAGCGCTTTGTCTTTTTTTCTACACAAATCCAACTTTTTGCTCCGAACGGTCTACCCTGAGTTCTGGTGGAAGATCGATGATGAAACTGAACCAACCATTTATCTGACGTTCGATGATGGTCCGATTCCGGAAGTGACCCAGTTTGTGCTCGAACAATTGGACAAATACGCGGCTCAGGCTACGTTTTTCTGCATTGGCGACAACGTTCGGAAGCACCGGGATATACTTTATCAGGTTCTTGAAGCGGGTCATATGGTAGGTAACCATACATATAATCACCTCAACGGCTGGAAAACAGACGACGACCTGTATCTGGAAAATATACAAAAATGCCAGCAGCAGTTAGGCATCGAAACAGCCCTGTTCCGACCCCCGTACGGACGAATTAAAAAGACTCAGGTAGCTCAGGTGATTGAAGCGTATTCGATTGTGATGTGGGACGTACTGACGGGTGATTTTGACCGAACTCTGTCTCCGGATGTATGTCTTCGAAAAACGATTCAATACACCAAGCCGGGTTCTATTGTCGTCTTTCACGATAGCCTGAAAGCTTGGCCTACCATGCGGTATGTTCTGCCCCGGATGCTGGCTCATTTCGCTACGCTGGGCTACTCATTCCGTGCCGTTCCCCAACCCACCTATGCCGGTTACTGACCGTTCCGGCCTCATCGCAACGAGTACACCGCAGTCGGACCAGGCCTACCCGGACGGAGATCGCCCACTGGTAAGTATTTTAATTGCCGCCCGCGACGAAGAATATACCATCCTGGCTTGTTTACAAGCTATAGCCCGGCAGATGGATGGGGAGACATCCGTTGAAGTGCTGATTGGTGATGACCAGTCGGCAGACCGCACACGGTTGGTGGTTGCAGATTACATTGCTGATAAACCCAGGTTTCGGCTCGTTGATAGTGTAGTTAATCAAGCTGGATTGGTCGGAAAAGCGAACGTACTGGCCCAACTGGCCCGGCAGGCGCGGGGTAGTCTTCTTTTTTTACCGATGCAGACACCCAGGTTTCTCCAGACTGGGTTGCCGGAATACGTCGTCGGTTTGTATATAGGGTAGGTATCGTGACAGGGGTTACGTTGCCGAATGGACCTTCCGTTTTTCACCGGCTTCAAACCATAGACTGGCTTTATAACCTGACCCTGACTCATTTAGGCAGTAGTTTGGGGATTCCGATTACGGCGATGGGTAATAATATGGCTGTGAGCCGCGAAGCTTACGAAGCGGTTGGGGGCTACGAATCATTGCCATTTTCGGTAGTAGAAGATTATACGCTGTTTCGCGCTATTGTCCAGAAAGGTTACAGCTTTTGGAACTTGCTGGATGAAAACGTACTGGCCCTCACCAAACCCGTCGATACGTTCTATCTGTTTTTGCAGCAGCGGAAACGCTGGATGCGGGGCGCTGTTGACCTGCCCGTCTGGATGGTGATTTCGTTGTATGGACAGTATCTGGCAGGGCCGATTCTGTTGCTACTTGGCCTATTTGCACCTACGTTGGCTGTTATGCTTTATCTCACAAAACTGTTTGTGCAAACGACGGTGATTTCATTCGGATTAAGCCGTTTGCGTCGAACCAGCCTGTGGCCGTATGCGTTGCTTTTTGAGGTCTACCAACTCATCATTGGGCCCGTATCAGTCCTGTTTTACCTGTTACCGACCCGGATTGAGTGGAAAGGAAGAGTTTATAAATAAGATAGGTGTAGCGTCATTAAGTCGTAACACGCCGACGTAATGCGGCAACGGCTCAATTCTCTACACCGCAGAACAATACATATGACGCTTATCGACACACACGCACATATTTATGATTCCCAGTTTGATGAAGACCGGGATAAGATGTTAGAGGCAGCTGAAAAGCAGCAAATTAGTCAGATTTGGATGCCCAACTGCGCGAAGGAGACGGTCGACGGACTGATGGCCCTTGACGATCAATATCCCGACCGCTGCCTTCCCATGATGGGCCTGCATCCGGCATACGTAACCGATACGTTTGAGGAAGAGCTGGCGGCAGCGGAAGATCAACTGAACCGGAATGCTTTTATGGCTGTAGGCGAAATTGGTCTGGATTTTTACTGGGATATGACTTTCGTCGATCAGCAGTTTGTGGCGTTTGAAACGCAGCTTCGCTGGGCTGCTGAGCAAAAATTACCGGTATCGATGCATACCCGCTCGGGTCACGACCGTAATGCTTTCGCTGAAGCTGCTGACCTGATTGAGAAGCTGGCCTTACCCGGCCTGACGGGTATTTTCCATTGCTTTGTCGGAACGCTTGACGAAGCCAATCGGGCTATTGAACTGGGCTTTAAATTAGGGATTGGCGGGGTTAGTACGTTCAAAAACGGGGGTTTGGATAAGGTACTGCCACATGTTGGTCTGGATCATCTGGTTCTCGAAACCGACGCACCTTATCTAGCGCCCGTTCCATACCGGGGAAAACGGAACGAACCAGCTTTTATACGACTTATCGCTCAGCGGGTGGCCGACCTTCAGCATATTCATATCGATGACGTAGCGCGGCACACTACTGCTAATGCACTATCCTTATTGCCCGCTTTGTACACCAATCTGCTCCCTAATAATTAATAGTTCAATGCCTTATAGAACCATACACATCAATCCAACTCTTACGAATCAGGCCCGGCGATCAGTATTGGTCATTTATACCGGCGGTACGTTTGGAATGGTTTATGACCGGGGGGCTGGGCAATTAATTCCGTTCGATTTTGAGCGGGTGCTGGATCGGTTACCCGAACTAGGCCGGCTTGATTTTGCTATAACCTTACTGACGCTGAACGACATCATCGATTCGTCAAACATGAAACCTGCCGTATGGGTCGAACTGGCGCAGATCATACAGCAGAATTATGACCTGTACGATAGTTTCGTGATTTTGCACGGTACCGATACGATGTCCTATACAGCCTCGGCACTTAGTTTTATGCTGGTTGGCTTAAGTAAACCGGTTATACTGACAGGGGCTCAACTACCCATTGGTGTAGCCCGCAGTGACGCCCGCGAGAATTTTATTACCGCCCTTGAAATTGCAGCCGCCGTGGACTCGGTCGCCGTGGATTCGGCGGCTGTAGAATCGACTGGTCAGCCTATTGTGCCTGAAGTGTGCGTATATTTCAATTCGTCGCTACTTAGGGGCAATCGTTCAACCAAACGGGAAAGCGTCCAGTTTAACGCCTTTGTCTCCGAAAATTACCCGCATCTGGCTACGGCTGGTGTCAGTATCGATTATAACCGGCCGTTTATTTTGCCGTATCGACCTGATCAGACACTCAGCCTGCGTACGGTGCTGGACCCGAACGTAACGATTTTAAAACTTTTCCCCGGTATTACGCAGTCGGTTGTTGAATCGATTGTCACTAGTCCAAATCTAAGGGCTATTGTGCTTGAAACGTTTGGTGCCGGTAATGCCCCCACAGATCCCTGGTTTTTAGGCACGCTGAAAGCAGCCATAGACCGGGGCGTTTTGGTATTCAACGTATCTCAGTGCCAGGGCGGGCGCGTTACGCAGGGTCAGTACCAAACCAGTCGCCAGCTGCTGCAGATCGGTGTGATAAGCGGAGCCGATATCACAACTGAGGCCGCCGTGACAAAACTCATGGTCTTGCTGGGGCAGGAGAGCGAACGTAGTGAAACGGCAGTAAAACGTCTACAAACGCTATTGGCTCAGCCCCAGAGTGGTGAAATGAGTGAATAATTCAATTAAGCCAAAGATGAATTTTTTGACAGCATAAATTTGCGTCATTATTGGCAAACGTGCATCTTTGCACTCCATTTGTGAGACCAACAAATGAAACAGAGAGCTGCCGGAGTGGTCGAACGGGTCTGATTCGAAATCAGAAGTACTCGCAAGGGTACCGGGGGTTCGAATCCCTCGCTCTCTGCTGATAGAACGTGCAAAGTCTTGACTATCAAGAACTTGCACGTTTATTTTTTGTCCGGTTGCAATGGAGTTTCAACTATTACAGCTTGTCCGATTTTTTACCCAAAAATCGACGACTATCAACTGAAAACCGGGCAAATCCTACAGTTCATCGAAAAAGTCAGCTGAGATCGCTTACGGGTGGTACGTTTGAATCACCAACCGTAACGATTTATAGCAAAGAGCATTTACGTTTTTGAGTAAGAGTTTACAGCAGAAAGCAACTTGCCCGAGAGGCGGGTTGCTTTTTTGTTGCCTACGGGTTTACAGCTGCTTTGAATACAAAATCTGATGATCTGGGAGCCGTTAGGCCAATTGGTTTCGCTGGTGATAGCTGAACTGACGGATGTTGAGCAATAGAAATTGACGCAAACACAAACCCCCGGTAAGCGCCGGGGGCTGTATACACTTTATCCTTAATAGGGTATGCTTTACCCTACACTCTTTAAACAAACTAGATTGAAAGCCTCCCCTGAGCTACTGCGCCTTTACGCCTGAAAACGACAGATTTACGAGCGGGAATGGCCTGTTTTTCTTATTTTTAAACCGTCGAATAAATTTTACAAAAATGACCGCTGATGAGCTCGATACACTGCCAGGCGGCACGAAGATCTACCTGCCAGTTGAGTGGTTCGTTAAAGATTGGGTTTTCGTAGGTCGGGTAGGAGAGACGAATTACTTTACCGTACTGCATCCACCGGATGCACAGGGCGACGTGCCCAACAAACGACCGGTCTATTTCCATGCCCTGGATTTACTACCGGCAGCTTTGGATGAACAGATTGCCTGGTTACAGGTAATAAGCTGGATGGAAGAGCGGAAATCCTGGATCTACCAGCAAAAATTGGCCGCTGTTTACAAATGATTCATTGAAAATTTACCCAATTAACTCTTCTATCCGTAAGGCCGATTGATAGGCTTCCCGCTGCCTTTCGTGCAGCTTATCCTGCTTAACCTCTTTCGGTACTTTATTTTCCAGAATCACCTGCCAGCCAGTGCATGTTATACGTCGGTAATAAACTAAGGAGCTACTACCCGGTCTGTACAGTGTACGTACGTCGTACGGATAAAGTAAGATATACTGAGCCGTTCGGGCGTAGTCAATAAACTTTCGCACTGATATATAGCTGCCTGGTTGCTGTGGTCTTTCCATTTTTAAAGGTTTTGCCGGGTAGACTAGATGCATTTTCAGTAATTTACAATAGCGGCCTAGAAATAGTGAACAACAAAAAAGCCCAGCTCAATTCGTCTGGGCATTTGGCAGTTAATTTATACTTTAAGTAATACACCTTGGACGGCAGATTCAGTTAAGGTCACATTTTCGATTAGTATTCAGGGGAAGTATTTTATTGATTCGCTACTCAAAACATTTTATGGGCTTGGGACCGCTTAGTGCAGTAGACTAATTCCCATTCCTCCTAACCAGCCCAGGCAAAGGGCTAGCAGGGTATATAGATAGCGGAGTCGATGATGAGCTGGATTGGAAAACAAGAGAAAGATAAAGGCGACTGTCGCTACCAGTGTGCCATAGGCGATCAAGTTAGCATAGTTGAAGAATATTCCTGACTCCCGAGCGGTTGCCTTCAGTAGGCAAATGAGCAGATCCGCCAGTAGGATCGTTACGTTTAGGTGCAGCGTACTGAATGGCTGCGGGTTTTTTAACCGACGGACTGGCTCCTGTTGCTGGTCAGGTACGGGTACACCAGATAGTTCATCAAAAATAGCCTGGGCAATTCGTTTAGGCGTTATGTCCGTGCGTTCATAGAGAAACAGCCACTTTTCATCATCCTGACGGCTCGACTCGGTTTGAAAGTGAATGAGGTACTTCCGAAAGGCGGAAGGATGATGCCGACCAACTACGTCGGTTCGGTTTTGGAGTTGCTTCTCGGCAAAAGCCGTTAACTCCAACTCTTCAACGCGCACCCGTGTCAGCAGGGCCGGGCTGTTCAGTTTTGCGAGCTCATGGCTCACCATCTCAACTGAGATATCATCGTGGATTGGTTTCATGAGCCAGTTCGGGCGGTATATGCGCTTGTATTATAGAAGATAATAGGATGGTATGCTTGTGTAAATAAGATTTTGTTAACGATTATTAAATCAATATAAACTTAATATATACATCGTAAAAGATATATTTATTATTAGGTATTGTATATAAAGATTGCTGGTAAAAATACTTGAGTATTTTCTAGGATATGTTAAAAAGCCGTGAAAAGTTACCACAGTAGAAGTATTCACCCGCGTTGACGTACAAACCATCCATGGCGCAAGGGTAACGGCCTACTCATCCTACTACCGCTGTACCTGTCGCTTTATTTTATGTCTGCATAAGGGCAGACTATACTATCATCGCCGGAGCGATATACACCAATACATTATCCCACTTGACTCCTTTTTGACAAGGATTAGAATAAAAAAACGGACTAGCAAAGCCAGTCCGTTTTTTTATATGATGGATGATTTATGGAAGATAGTTGCATAATTCCATAATGCTGTAAAATGTTCATTTGTTCCTTTGAAAAATGATAATTTATTCAAATTCTAATTAACGCATCCTTAATTCGGTTGGCTCAAGCTATCGGTTAACGCCAAGGGCTTAGGAGGGTTGTGGTAGTGCTGGTGTACCGATCACTCTATTTTTGGGTATCCCTGGCTGGCTAAACTGCCTTGTTTACCAAAAAACGGGCGAAAACAGCAGTTCATCGAAAATTTAATGGTTCATATGATTAAAGCGTTAATGATTTTTGATTGCTTTATGTTACCTTGTTGAGCAATCCGTAACATAAACTTCCCTATTAACGTATGTATCTCTATGATGTTGATCTATGGCTCAATGGAGCCCTGATGAGCTTAAGTGCAGGCGCTTTTCTCTACTTTCTGATCAGTAGTCTCCTGTTCCCTATAAATCCTAAACCATCCACCGTCTCAAAGGGGGAGTCATCGGCTCAGGGCGTATCCCGTCGAATGCGGATAAATCGGGTAATTACCCAACTGGCCCGGCCTAAGGTAGGCCGTAAAGCGATTTAATGATCAAGAAGCCTGAGCCGTAAGGCGAGGCACCAGTTGCCAGATCACAGGCGCTTCCCCGTGATCCCAAAAAAGGGGGCTGATCATGTCGGCCCCCTTTTTGGGTGTTACCAGCTTGTCTTAAAAGTAGTAAAGTAAGATTAAACGGTTTTATACCAGCTTACTTGTAAGTAAGTTTATCAGGGATTGGAAAGCAACTGGCCATATAGGTTGGGTTTTGTTTTGGGGATCGTTTATAATCCGGGTTTAACTAAACTGACAATTCTGTATTCTACCTTTACCCCACCCGGTAAGCGTTGACTTCAAGCAGCCTTCTACTGGTGTGGATAGGAAACGAAAGCAACTCAGCCTATGCCGGGTTGCTTTTTTACTGACAGGTCTTGCCAGTCGGTTAAGCCGAGAAACAATTTTTTGAAATATTATTTGATGAACATAAAACCATATATAAACTAACATCGTATGTATCAATAAATTACCATACCAACTCTTTATTGATGCGCCCCAACAAACCAACAAACGATCAAGCAGTAAAATCCGGGTTAGTTGAAAAACCCCTCAGTTATGCTCAATTCACGCGGCTCCTGGCCCAGTACAAACGAGCTGTTTATGAATCCATGTATCAAGGCCCCATCCCGATAAGCACCTTGTTACTTACATACGATGAACAGCAACTATCGGACTGTTTTCGGTCAAAAACAGTCCGATAGTTGCTGTTCATCGAAAACCCAGTTATGACCCTCTGGCCGGATGTACCTTTGTATCACCTAATCGGAAGAAAGGGTGATAGTTAAAGGTTTATGAGGAATTAATTGGAAAGCAACTTACCCGCGAGGTGGGTTGCTTTTTTGTTGCTTAGCGCTACAACCTCGCCAGTTCTAGGTTACAAATGATCGCGCTTAGAATAGTGGAGATGTAGGCTTGCAGACACGATTATCAAGGACCAAAGAAGTTAACACCTGGTTTAACCAAGCGCTTATCGTAAGTCTGAACACACCCAAAGCCTGACAGTCGTGAATAGATGAGGGAAAAGACAAGCCCCCGTTATGAAGCGGGGGCTTGTGCCGTTATCTAACTAGTAAGCAGCGTATCAACTGCTTAACTCTATGACTTCGAAAAACGCAAAAAGTCAATCTGATAAGTCATTAATAACCAGTAGAGTTACCCTATTTTATCGAGTAGTTCGCTTGCTTTCAAGGAATTAAGCCGCCCACTAAATTTGAGTCCATGTCGACCCTGGAAACTGGGATGTCAGCACCCAGCAGTTTGCTGGGAACAGTACCCGGTCGGAGCCTCTATACCCATTTATTTCTACCCGATGCTGAAGATGTGATAACTAACTGCAGACCAATATACATTGACGCTGTGCTGCTTCTCCCCGCCATACTGGATGAGCAAGCGACCTGGCGACAGTAGCCGCTGGATTTGAAGAAAGAAACCAGTGAATTTATAGCCCTAAATGAATATAAGTTAATAATTTATTTATAAGTTATATTCATTGTTACCGGATTGATTAAATGGTCATTTTAAGGATATAGCGATAAATAATAGTACTATTTTTCTCCAGGGGTATCTCTAACTTTACTAGCATAATTTTTGATGATTGATCTATCATGGATTTAACTGCTGAACGCTTATCGGTTCGTGCTCGCTTGACGTCCCGTTGTGTTCTGACTTAACTTTTTGTTTCAGCATTCGTCGCATTGCTCGACTGGCCAGGATAACAATAACCAAAGCGACCCACATCCAAAGAATATCAAGAATGACCATCAACACAAACCCGCCAATGGGATGGTACTGATGAAGCGTGTTGTAGAGCGTAGCGAAGACAGACCGAAAAAGTGAAGGCAGCGCCAGCATGGCGACTATAGGCACAAAGACAGATCGTTTGTTCATAGGCTGAGGATGGTAGAATTAAACCAGGCAAAACTAGAGACCTCATCGCCATTCCGAAAACACCTCCGCTCAATTTTACTGTATGGCTCACTGATATAGGCTACGGGATAAAAGCATCATTGATTGGTCCTATTTTATCAAAAAATCGTCGCCCATCAATAGGAAACGATACTGTTCAATATAATTCGTTGGTCGCTTAAACCTTTAAGTAGATTTCCGCTCTATGATCAGGAAAAGGGTGTAATGTTGCCCTGTCTGATTGTCCCAGTGATAAAGGCTATGCGTCATCGAGTAGTTATCTGGCTGTTCGTTTCGGGAATCCTGTTAAGCGTCTTCGGCTATTCGGCGGCCTGGATTGATTGGGTGCAGGATTATCGAACCGGTATGTATGCCAGCCATCCCCTGGAAGCGATCCTGGAAACAAGTGCTATAGCGCTTTACACCTTCCTGGGTGCCCGCTTCATCTTTAGTCGAATACGATTCTTTTGACGAGAAGATCATTCAGCTTATACGATCCCATTCAACACGCACCTCAATTATTTTTTAGGATGGTTACTCAACCACAGGATGATGTTCCCAACCACGTTCCGGGCTACCGATTGATCCACGATGCTCAGCGTATTATTCGGCTGGAAGGCAAAGGCAATTACACGCTGGTTTATTTGCTGGACTGTGACAAGCCAATATTGATAAGCTATACCTTAAAGCGCTTTGAAGCGCATCTACCGGCCTTCCTCCGCATCCATCGATCGGCGCTGATCAATCCTGCTTACATTGTGCAGGTTAGTCGAACGAACCCCAAGATAATGTTCGTTAAATTAACCACGGGGGAGACCATCCCGGTGTCCCGGCGTCGAATGATGGAAACCCTGATTCGGCTGAATCGCCGGAAAAGCAGATAGATTTTTTTATCTACTCCATTACCTACGTTTAAAACTAAGGCAACAAAAAAGCCCAGCTCAATTCGTCCGGGCATTTGGCAGTTAACTTGTACTTGTAACTATACGCCTTAGACGACGGATTTAGCAAACGTCACATCATAAGTACGCATTCATATGAATTCTTTTTTAATTTGTCCACTATTACCCGAGCGGGCTCTGGTACCTGAAGCGCCCAACGAGTTCTCCGCTCCCTAAACAGATCGGTCAGATTGGTATAAAGTCCAGAAATAGAATTGTGTACCTATGTCCTCACCATTAAAAGACGTCAAAGTGGGTAAGACGGCTGCGCTCCTAAAATCAATTGCCCATCCCATCCGTCTGCGTATCCTGTTAGCCCTCACGAAAAAATCCGGAATCACGGTGTCCGCCTTACAGGGGCAACTGCAGGTTGAACTAACTCAGCTGTCGAGGTATCTGAAATTAATGGCTGGTCAGGGTATTTTGAGACGACGACGAAAAGGAAATGAGATCTATTATTCGATTGCCAATGACGCCCTTCAAAAAGCGTTAACGGTGTTTATTGCTCAGCAAGAATAAGGCGGACCTTAATCAATCCAGTTCCGCGAAATGATTCCCGATCCATTAGTTGCTCAGGGTTAAGGTGATGGTCATTTGTAGGCCATCAATGAACCGCTCTTGAATAAACAACCCCTCCTGTTCATCAATGAGCCGATCGCCTACCTGCGGTAAGTTGCCAAAGGTAGCATGGTAAATCTGCATACTGGCAAAACAGTGACTAAGCCGGTTCACATACACGGCAGCTACAACCGGATCTTCATACCAGTCCGGTAAGCGAGACCGCTTCTTGATACGGGCCAGTAGCCGTTCCGAAAACTGGAACGCAATTTTCCATTGGTTAATCGTCCATCCTGGATCATGAATCGGCTCAAGTATCGACAGACTTGGCCCGTGCGTAAGTCCCATAAGGTTCAAAACGGATAAAGGCGAGGAAAGGCAAGAAGTAACGTATAAATCTAACAATAATACATATGAATAACAATGGGTGAATGGCAATTACCAATCCTGTGTACCCATCAGCACAAACCAATTTGCGCAGGTTGATTGTGCCCTGGTGAACCCGGTAAATTGTAGTTGTGATTGGTGCTCAGCCCTGGCGGAGATTCCTCAGAGCATTGTGTGGTATTCCATACCCATATTCCTCAACGTTATCCTATGACAGACGACGACAAACTGATCTGGTGGCAACATTGATTGAAACCATTGCTTAAACCACGCGCCTTCGTATTCTGCTTGCCTCAACGGAACATTATTCTCTGAATGTATCCACCTTGCAGCGTCAACTTCGCTAGCCCCCTTCATTTGGTAGAAGCAGGACTGACTAGTTAATCCCCCTACCACAAAAAAACGTCCGGCTCGTCAAAAAGCCGGACGGTATACCCCCATGATCTATACGGAATAGTTTACTAGAATCTACATATAGTTTGTTTGGATCAGGCGCATCACCTGAATGAGCGACGCATCGGCCAGTGCGTAATACTGTTCATGGCCCCGTTGCTGACTGCTCAGCAGCCGCTGCTCCTGTAAACACGTCAAGTGGCTGGATAAAATCGGAATGTTTAGTTGAAGTTGTTGCTGTAAAACCCCAGCGGGCAGAGCACCTGTCTGGCTCAAGGCCAGCATAATCTGTAGACGGCAGGGCTGGGCCAACGCATCCAGTGCCGCTACCAGCTGGTCAATTTTTAACGAATCTGTCACTAATTGTTGGGGGTACAACTGGTTCATAATCGTATTGTCAACCGTTTTTTAGCAATAGTTATATCTACTTTATTTATAAACCGAAATTAGTGGTAACATCGGTTTAAAAACGGGCTTTTCGATGAACTGGTTGTTTTGCCCGTTTTTTGGTAGAAAAAGGGGAAAACTGGTAGATAATGCCCGTTAAGCGGTTTACTATACTGGATCGATAAAAAAAAGATCGAAGTGCCTACTTTTTTCCTTTATACTGGCAGTCATTGCTTTTGAGTAAACTACTAAGTACTATTACTTAAAAATTGAGCAACCTAAACGATCAACTTTATCCATGATGAATTATGCGCTCATTCACCAAATCCAGTCGGAGAACGATCAACTGCAACAGTTAACCCCCAAACACGGCCCGGATCGGCTCCTTAGCGGGTGTAAGCAGCTCAGCCACCTGGCTAAACAGCTAAGAAGCGGGAATCCGGATAAACCCGGTTTTTGTTTAGCCTATACCATTCTATTGGTCAATGCCGGAATGGAGCTGGATCAACTGCAGAGCAGCTATATGCTTGCCATACTGGACCAGCAGAATATTATTCATTACACGCTACAGTTTGAGCGGGTTCAGTATCAGGTTAACCTGGCTGTTTCGATGATTTTGTAAGGGCCCTTCACCTGCCCATCGCAGGCGCCTTAAGTTTACCTAACCTACCTATGATACCAACAGATCAAGCCATCAACAAAATCGCTGACATAGTAAAAACCATTGCCAATTCAACGCGGGTTCAGATTATGCTGCTCCTTTCCCAGACTGATGCCCTTAGTGTATCGAGTCTACAACAGCAGCTTCAGATCGAACAATCGGTGTTGTCGCATGCGCTTATCTTAATGAAAGATCGGGGCATTCTTTCAAGCCAGCGACGGGGTAAAGAGATGTATTACTCACTAGCCTATCCGGATGCGATGGAAATTATATACTGGGCCGTGAATAGGGTAAAGCGCTAAACTTTGGTTCTATACGATAAGAGTTGTTTATATAAGCGAAACGATTCGCTTAAAACAGGCGAGTCAACCTTAAGACGGCTTTATTGGCCAGGGAATAATACAGCTCATTGTCCCGCTGTCGACTGTGCACAAGGTCCTGCTTCTTCAGCTCATTTACATGACTCGAGAGCGCAGAGAAACTAATGGGTAACCGCTGGTGAAGCGCTGACAGAGAAAGTGAGGACTGCTCACTGAGGACAAAAAGAATGCGCAACCGCATTGGATCGGCGAGAACCTGCATGGTCTCAACCACCTGATCAATTTGTAAAGTAGTCATCGTGTTAAGTAGAAGCGTGGCCTAGTCATGAGATGCTATTAATATATACTGTTTAATCCGTTTTTAGTTATAAAGTTATTTACTGGTAACAACGGTTATACTACTCTTCATTAATAGGGGAACAGTTTGTTGGTATATATCCGGCGAATCAGTATTAGTGAACTTAACAAAGGCCTTATGGAGCTGAGGGTTGAACTAGTCTATAATAAACTAGAAATATAAATCTATATTAATGTTTGTATTTAACTTATGTCTATATTTACCTATCTGTAACTCTTCGATGATTAACTTTTATGCCAAACTTATCCATTGATCGGGCCGCTGACGTGTTGAAAGCAGTAGCCCATCCGAGCCGAATTCGCATCGTGCTGGCGTTAACTCAGCAGGCTTCCATCAATGTATCGTCTTTGCAGCAGCAACTCCAGCTGGAGCAGTCGCTATTGTCCCAGCATTTGACTAAGCTAAAAGACAAGAAGATTCTTATTAGCCAGCGGCAGGGAAGTGAAATTTATTATTCCCTGGCGGACCCTACTGTTGTGGACGTGCTCCAGCTGATGTTGATCCTAACGGAGTCAAAAAGAAAGCATAGGGTTTAATTATTAACAATTTGGTAACACATGAGGTTAGGAATAGGCAATCACCTAATGATAAACCTCATGAAACCTAACAGCAACCTGCCTGATCAGAGCAGGGCCGAGTCGCACAGCCCCCTGGAGTTCGGTCGATTATGGGCCCAATACAAACGAGCCGTCTATGAAAAGGAATACGTTTATAGACCCGCTATGTCCATTCGTTCAGCTAAAAAATAGCCAATACCACAGCTGGCCTTCCAGAGCCATCAAAGTAGAGTATTTTTCGTACCAGCTACCAAGACATAGGGACGGCAGCAGAGGGGTTAATTCAATTAACCCCTCTATCCGTAAGGCCGACTGATACGCTTCCCGCTGCTTCTGGGGTAGCCAGTCCTACTTTTCGATATCCCCGGCGCTTTATTGGCCAGAATCACCTCCCAGCCGATACCAGTGATGCGTTTATAGAAAATAGTATTGATGCGTATACAGAGGTATTCACCTGCGTTGTACTATAAATCGTCCATAGCGCAAAGATAACGAGCGATTCAGTGGTTTCTTTAGACAACGCCCCACTTGGCTTTCATCGCCTGAATTCGCTTCTGAGCAAGATCTATTCTTTGCATCAGATTTTCGATATGCTCTTTGCTGGACTGCTGTTGCTGACTGACGAGTGTCAGGATCTGCGTAGCACGCTGCATAGTAATTTCAGCGTTTTGAGCGCAAACAACTCTGATTTTCACCGCTTCAATCCTACCATTCGGTTTAGCTAAAAGAATTTCCCAGGTTCTCTGAATTAACGCTAGTGGCTCGCGGACCAAATTCCCATCAAAGGATTCAACGGAAAGATTGATGGCTTTACCCGTGTCACCTTTAAGTTTTATGCTCTCCAAGTGCCAGCCCGCCCGGACTAAGCCATTTAAAACGCTAAAACAGGACTCTACGTCAGGTCCAGCGAAACTGTGCTCACCAAACTCACCTTTTTGATTTAGACCGGAGAAAAAGACGAACTCCATGTGAGTTAGGGAGAAGTGGATAAGGTAACTATCGTCGCAAAAAAGGCGCTGTGACGGGTTATAGTTCAAATAAATTATTTAGTGGCCAGAT
Source organism: Spirosoma sp. KNUC1025 (assembly GCF_045160025.1). Taxonomy (GTDB): domain Bacteria; phylum Bacteroidota; class Bacteroidia; order Cytophagales; family Spirosomataceae; genus Spirosoma. The sequence continues at coordinate 4,486,636 of NZ_CP087139.1, read as the reverse complement.
GCTCTCTACCTAACACGTCTTAGGTATCTTTTTGATCTTCTGATTACGTATCATACTCCCGCCGTTCCCCGTCAATTCCAGTCTGCTTCAAAGCGCTCCCAAGCATTTCATGAGCCGTATCGGCTAACTCCTGAAGTTTTTCAACAACAATCGCATAATCGCTGATGACCCGCTCAACGGTAAAATCCGAGCGGGGAATCTGCAGTACATTATAGGCAGGCGGCAAGACGGCCGTCAGCCGGGGCGCCAGTAGTATGTGTACGTAGGACGTATCATCCGGAAACTGGATCTCATCGACAAAATCCAGTTGCTTCAACTGGGCCGCAGTTTGGGCTACTTGTTCATTTGTCATTGTGTTTTGTCATCAAAACTAACGCGTCCTTGTATTTTATTTGTATGATAGATAACAAAAGTATATTATAGCGGTTTGATGCACTAGCAGCCGACACCGCTATGATCGATAGTATGGATAAAATCCCTCCTGAGAATATCTTTCGCGTCAGTTACACCAACCGAAAAGGGAGGGCAAAAACTATTCCACTGTTCCTCAGCTACGTACAGGCGGGCTTTGCTTCGCCCGCTGAAAACTACATCGAACGGCGACTGAATTTGCATGATCTCTGCGTTCAATACCCCGATGCGACGTATTTCGTTCGGGTAGCGGGTGATTCGATGATAGGCGCCCACATTTTACCCGGCTCTATTCTAGTCGTTGATGCGGTTAGGCCCATCAAAAGCGGATCGATCATCGTTGCCTGGCTGAATGGGGAATGCTGCGTCAAGTACTTTGTTCGCACTGGGAGAATGATTACGCTGCACCCAGCTAATCCAAACTACACGCCAACCTTCGTGCATCTGGACCGGGATAATCTGCGTGTTATGGGTACGGTCACCTACATCGTTTCAAAACCAGAGCCCTATGTTCAGCTTGATTGATGCCAACGCCTTTTACGTAAGCTGTGAGCGTAGCTTTGATCCGTCCCTGGAAGGCAAGCCCGTCATTGTCTTATCGAACCGCGATGGTTGCGTAGTTGCCCGTTCCGATGAAGCTAAGGCTCTCGGGATAAAAATGGGTCAACCTTTCTTTGAATTGGAGGAGCTACGCAACCAGCACGAAATTTCCGTGTTTTCCTCAAATTATACCCTCTACGGCGATATGTCCTCGCGTTTTCATAGTATCCTTCTGAACTTTGTGGAGGACGTTGAGGTGTACAGTATCGACGAAGCCTTTATCAAGGTGGATGATTATACGGGTGTTTATCCGAGCTATGAGGGATTAGGAAAAGCGATCAAAGAAACCGTCAATCAATGGATACGTATACCGGTCTGCGTGGGGTTTGGGCCTACGAAAACGCTGGCAAAAGTTGCTAACAAGCTGGCTAAATCAAATCCGGATTATGAGGGCGTGTGCGTACTGGAGTCGGTCGAATCCATTACCGAAGCCCTGCAAAACTTTGCTGTTAAGGATTTATGGGGCGTGGGTGGGCGCTACGCAGCGATGCTCAAACGGAATGGTATCACCACAGCGGCTCAGCTTCGGGATGCGCCGGATGAATGGGTCAATAAGGTCATGACCGTCAACGGTCTTCGGATGGTCCATGAATTGCGCGGCTTTCCCTGTAAGTTTTTAGAGGTTAGTCAGCCTGCCAAGAAAGTAATCCTCACAGCGCCTTCATTTGGTAAGTTGATTCCGGATCTGGAAACGATCACCGACGCCCTGACCAGCTATCTAACCCGCTCCTGCGAAAAGCTGCGTAAACAGGATTCGCTTTGCGGGGCTGTCACCGTGTTTTTGCATACCGATCGATTCCGACGTACACCCGGCAACGGCTTACCCGCCAAACAGTACAGCAATAGCATCACGGTTCCTTTGCCCCATCCAACCAGTGCCACGCCTGAACTCTTGAAATATGCGGTTTCTGGACTGAAGGCCATCTTTCGCTATGGCTATAATTATCAAAAAGTTGGCGTGATGCTGACCGATCTGGTACCCCTAGATTACCGGCAAAAGGGAATCTTTGTGGAGGGCCCCGATGAGAAGCTCTTACAACTATCCGGTGTTGTAGACCGGCTCAACAAACGATATGGCCAGGATAAGTTGCGGCTGGCCAGTCAGCTGTACAATCCCGAGTGGCCGATGAAACAGAATTATTTATCGAAGCGGTATACGACGCGCTGGGAGGAGATATTGACGGTTAGTTGAACTGGCAGATAAATAGAATTAAGGGGCTTCATAGCCCCTCATTAGCCTTTTGGAATCAATCTACTGCCTACCATTAGCTTAGTGATCTCGATAACAGTCGGATCGGCTATAGAGTAATATATCTCTTTTCCCTTACGGGTATGGTGTAATATCCCCTGATCATTCATTTTAATCAAGTGATGAGATAGCAGTGATTGTTCTATATTCAGCAGGTTCTGGAGCGAACCGACGTTTATGGAAGCTTGCTCCGTCAGGTGCATGACGATCTGCATACGGATAGGATGCGCCAATGCTTTGAGTAATTCGGCGGCCTGATTGGTTTTTTTGTCAATTGTATCTTCCATAAGAGGAACGTATTAAGTTCGTTTGTTGAAAGGTACCACCCTTAATCCATTAATGCTATTTAATATTTAAATAATAATATTATTGTTTGTTTTTCATCAAACTAAATTCAAACTGAGACACTACCAGATATTGACGGTGAAATAGAGAGTTTGGAATGCGAGTAAAGTACCGTTATGCCCTATCCCAGTAGCTAGACTTAAAAACGCCCGGTTAACGATAACCGGGCGTTTTTATATACTCAGTCCTGTCTAGGTATATTTTCATATAAATTATATCGATGATTTCTTAAATATTATAAATATTATCTATAATTGTACATTGCCTACCGTAATCAAAAATTCAATCATGAACGTTGCTTCTCAGAATGCTTCCTCGCATTCGATTCCAACTCCTCCATTTTACTTATCGGCTTACTTACGACGGCGACAGGCCGTTTCTCAGTTTTATCGCCACTGTAATCAATTGACGGGGCGGACAGCGCAATTAGAACTTACCCGAAACGGAAAGTCCATCGGCTACTATTCACTTCATCGCTATTCGGATCGGCACACAGTCACATTCACTCCCTATCCATAGGCCATGCCGACTCAAAAGCGAGTTGACCGACGTACGCATTCCGGCAAGTCCGTTCAGCCAACCCAGCGCGTCAACGAAAGTCGAGGTGGTAATGCCGACACCCAGATCTACCGTCGCAAACGCTGGCGTGATTTCCGAATCTCCGTACTGCGAGATGAACCGTTTTGCCGGGAATGCGCCAAGATCGGTAAGCAGATCATTGCCAAAGAACTGGACCACATCATACCCGTAAAGAAGGAAGGCGAAATGTACGATCGGGATAACGTTCAGCCTCTTTGCTCCAGTTGCCACAGTCGTAAATCAAGAAGTGACAGATCGTAATGGGACTGATTCTTATCTGCAAACACAAGTGGTCTCCCTGGTATCAGGGGGTTGAGGAGTGGATGGACAACGCCTATAACGTACCCAATTTCTGCCACCGTCAGCGCTACCAGCGTCGGTGCCAGTGCTGTAACAACGTTCAGTATAGCTATTTAAAACCGTAACATTTATGAAAACCATTAATCTTCTGCTCTTTGTCTTACTGCTGTTGGGCTGTAAAGAAAAGCCAATCAAAAATCAAAACACCAATAATCCCAACTTCCAGCTGTCCTATCTATTTGAGGTGGATGGCTGTAAGGTGTACCGTTTTTTCGATGGTAGCGAGTCGGTTTACCTGACTACCTGTAAGGGCAAAGTGAGCTATGAATACGATAGAGATAATACTACCTACCGTGTCCAATCATTGACTGAAGAGGTAGAAAACTAAGCAACTATGAGTTTCGGAACCCATACTCCGCCAATGCCTGCCAAAGAAGCAAACTTGCTTCACCAGCTAGTCACTGATTACGAACGCTACAAACAGCAAGGCTTTATTGATGCCGCGCATGATGTCCTACGGATCATCCAACGTACCTGTGATCGGGTTATCGAAAATCCGGATCTGTTCAAACCGAAAGAGGAAATCCAAGTGACTACCAAAGCCGGCAACGCTTGGGTAGTGCTCAATGGGGATGATCAGAAAGAATCACCAATGGCATCTGATTCTACGGAAAACGTAGCCGTACCCAGTGATGCTCCAGAAGATGAGTCTACTCCTGACACGATAACGGTACCAGGTTACAGGGTTAATAAAAAGAGGGTTGTTCAATAATGAAGATCACCTATACCTATAAAAACACCAAGGTGACTATTGATCAGCCTGGTCCTGCCGATGCCAATGCGGTTGATGAGCTTTGTCAACGTATCCACAGCGCTCCAGCAACCGTACAGGTCAGTCTTCAGGCTGATGATGGTACGGTCTTTTTTGGAACAGTCGAGGAGTTGAATATTCTAACCCGCTGTTTGCAGAATCAGATTTTTAAACCCAGCAGCAACTAATCATGAAAACAAGTATTCTCCTCATTGCACTATTATCGATCATCGGCTGCCAGTCCAAGCATCAGTCCATGTCATCCATTACCATTCAGAATAGTAATGGTAATGTCGTTACGCAATCCAGCGTAATGAATAAAGTTTTGAATGAAATCGAAAATGTAGTTGTCTATCCAGCGAACTACACCAGAGAGCAGATTAAGGCTGATTCATTGCTGGGAGCCGCTATTGTTCGGGATTTAAAACGACATCCTCAACAGTGGCAAGTGCATGATGATGGCACGTCTGCCTATCGCTACATTGATGATCATTATACCGCTATTGAATCAGAATATATCTGGTTTGGCTCAGAGGCAAAAGCGTATTTGACTACTCAGCAATCCGCATATGTAACGGCGTGGATTAAGTCGCATTTCAAGCCAAAGTATAAAAAAGGATTTCGTCAGTACATAGCCGATGAGCTTAACAAGCAAAAGTGATCAGCCGTTTACGGGCGTTCTCTCTGGCGTTACGTCGGATACGTTCGCCAACTTTCCAGCCTGCCTACAACCTTACAAGATGCCATCTCAACATCGAGGGATGACAGCACCCTTATCAGCAGAAGCCTTTATGCAGGCAGAGGCTTTATTGGAGGGGATGATGAGCAAAGAATTTCTCATCTACTTAAAAATGGATGATCCTTGGTTTCAGTATCTAAACAGCAGGTCCGAAGCACTTTTAAAACAAATGGAGAATTGGGCAAACGACAAAACCGATACGAATGAAACGTAGGGATTTTCTTGGTTCGCTGTTCGCAGCTGGAGCCGTTTTGAAAGAAGTAACGCCTATCGGCAATGATAATGATGCCAAGTTCAGTGGTGAGGTTGTTGCCCCAGCTGAACAGATGCAAAAGATTATCATGCCTAATCCACGTATCTGGGTTGATGGAGCTACGCTCAAAAAGCAAATGGATCAAGCGAATTCATTAAAACCATTTATTTATTAAAACCAATGGAACTCTCCATTCACCGCCACAGCACCCACCTCAGTTTTAATTGCGCCAACATTGAGCCTAAATCGAAAGAGGAATTGCTTGATGTAATCGATGCTGTATTAGAGCATATTGATACGGATCATGCCAAGCCCCTACCACCACGGCCCCAGCCTGACACCAACCGGCCCGTATGACTATGAAGAAAGCAATAGGCTACCTCATACTTCTATTTGTATTTGTCGGTATCGCTACCTCAAATACGAAATACGTAATCTGGCTACTCAGCACCCTAACGCTTTACTATGTAAGCCTATGGTTGTATATGATGGCGTATTGGGGCAGTCTGTATCTATATGCCTGTTTCTTACTGTGGGCTCAAAAGGAGATAAAACGATTTATTGCGAAACGTGCATAACATGACGGACTTACATGGCTAATGAACTATCTATTGCCGATCAGGTCATCCAGCAGAGAAAGGAAGACTTAAGACTATGCCTAAAGCGTAGGCATGAGCCCGACATGAGGCAGACAATCTGCATTATTATCAAAGACATTCGATTATTTATAATGATGCGAGACTATGGTAAAAGTACAAGAAACAAGCACCAAGTAGGATAAAACAACGCCAAGGGGAGGGGCCGGGTAAATCCTCACCGATCGCGCTAGCTAAACCGTTGTGCCTGGCAAGAAAAATCGGTGTCAAAATTAGCCGAAAATACCCCTACGAACGAATTTGAAATTTTAGTTACATAACGCCATTAGTACGTGTATGGCTTCAGCAGGAAGACCCCACAAATCAGACGAAGAAAAAGAGCTTCAGGGTACATTTCGACAGGATCGAAAACGGGCTATCCAAGCCGGAGGTCAGCCGGTGACCCTGCTTGCCCAGATTCCAGATCCACCCGAACGATTTGCTGACGATTTACGCGCTCAATACCAGTGGCAATACGTCTGTGAAGAACTCTTCAATCTGGGCATGCTCCGGCCGATTATGCTGGACTGGATTGAATTGTACTGTGCTTATCTATCCGATTCCTTCCGGTTTCGGGAACTGGCTGAACATGAAGATTGGGTTGTCCAATTTCAGAATAGTGATGGGCAGCCTACATACGAGGGCATTACCAAGTACGCGACCCTGGCGGATAAGGCGTTCGATAAAGCGCAGCAGACCTTAAAACTGCTTTGCCTAGATCCGGCTACCGTCCGGAAATTATCACCCGTTGGTCCTGAGAAAGCCAAAACGAAAATTCAACAACTGATTGATCGAGCCAAGTGACCACCTATAATCCGATTGCCAAACAATACGAAGATGATATCCTATCCGGCAAAATACCGTCGGGTAAGTTGCTACGTCTGGCAATTGAACGGCAACGGAAGGATTTAAAGGAAGGGCACAAACGAAACATATGGTTTGACCACGAGGCTGGCCAGCGAATTCTGGATTTTGCCGAACTGATCAATATCGCCCCGGAAACCCCCATCAAGCTGGCGCCCTGTCAGGTCTGGGAGCTTTATGTTTTCTACGGCTGGAAGCGAAACGATGGCCGTCGACGGTTCCGAACCAAGTATAAATCCTGCGCCCGGGGCAATGGCAAAACGCCCCTCGAATCATTAGCCGTCCTTTATCACCTGACAGTGGATGGCCCGTTTAAGGCCGAAGCCTACGTATCGGCCACGAAGGAAGACCAAGCGAAGATTGCCTTCCTGGATGCCAAAAACATGCTGGAGTTTTCGCCTGAACTGCATGACGTATTGAAGGCCAGCGCCGAAACCCTCTACAACCCCAGCCGTAAGTCCAAGTTTAGTTTCCTTACGTCAAATCCCAAGACGGCCGACGGTACCCGGCCAACGTATGCCATCATTGACGAATTCCACGAATTCGAAAATGAAGACATGCCGGAAAAACTGGAAACGGGCCTGATCAAGACATCAGATCCGATCATGGATATTGTCACCACGCGGGGAAAAGATAAAGCGGGTCCCTGCTTTCAGGCAGAAGCAAACTTCTACATCCCGATTGCCAAGGGAATACTTGAAAACGATGCTGTGTTTGTGCTGATTTTCTCGCTCGACGAGGAAGATATCAAAGAAAAAGACGGCAAAAGTAAAGCAGCGCCCTGGCGTAATCCAGCCAACTGGTTTAAGGCAAATCCGATGCTGGGTCATCTCCTGCGGCTGGATGATATGGCTGAAGCCTTAAAAAAGGCAACGCAACGGGGAGCTAAGGCCCTTTCAGCCTTTAAAACCCTCAATTTGAATATGTGGGTAGATGCTGAATCTGCCTGGATTGAAGATGAGGTGTATCAGGCCGGTGGCCGTGAAATTGAGCTGGAAGATTTCAAGCACAAACGCTGTTTTGGTGGGCTGGATCTGGCCAAACGGGACGATTTTTGCAGCTTCGCCTTGGTATTTCCCCGCGAAGACTGCGAGGAAGGAAAAGAAGAATTTGACGCCTTTTGGTGGCATTTTATCCCGAAAAACACCGTTGCCAACCGCATTGACAAGGGGTTAGCTTCCCTGTTGGACTGGATTGAAGACGGCTATATCATCGAAACGGAAGGCACAGTCACTGATTACAACGTAATCGAGGAACATATCAAAGAGCTATTCATTGATTTTCCGATGACGGCGATCGGCTACGACGTGCACAACATTGGGAACCTGGCTACCAATCTGGAGGAATTTGGTATTGAGATGCTGATGGTCCCCCAGACCATCAACGAACTGTCGGAGCCAACCAAACTGCTGAAGTATTCGCTGATGGAAGGCCGGTTCAACCATGGGTTTGATCCGGTGATGCGCTGGCAGACGGCCAATGCTGTGGAGATATCAGGTAATAACGAATGTATCCGCCTAACCAAAGATTCCAAGCGGGCTAAAGGGAAAATCGACGGCCTGATTGCGGCCATCAACGCGCTGCGGGTGTATCAGGATGACCAGAAAAACAACCCGGCCAACGTCTACGACGAGCGCGGCTTCATTGAGCTATGAGCACCAAACCTACCATTCACCGATTTTTTTATGATAATTACTTTTTACCGGCGCAAAAACGCATGATCGGCCGGAGTATACGTGATATTTTGGAGGAAGCCGTTGAAGATTGCCCGATTCAGGTCAAAATGTCAATGACGAGTTTGAAGCGGCTACGTCGAAAGCGGATTTAAGTCAAATTTCATGATAAGCGGTTTTAATATCATCTTATTGGTTTCGTTAGTAACTCTTGGTAGTATTAATTTTAAGAGGAATTCTAACAAACCACATCAATGAAAATTAACATCATAGGGCCAAGCCAAGTATTCGCCGATCATATTGCAAAACCTGAAAATGAGCAAATTCTATTTTCAGCGCAGTTTGGGTTCGGTAAAACGTATTTTTTAGAGCAATTTTTTAACGAAAACATTGATTATTATCCATTTTGGCTATCACCCGTAAAATATGTTGTAGGGCAGAATGAAGATATTTTTGAATACATCAAAGTTGATATCGCTCAGCAATTAATTTCCTGTGATGAGCTACAAACTGATGAGACTAAAAAATTTACTCAAAGCCATTATGTAAGACAATACTTAAAAAGTAAGCCACTTGAGGCAAGTAGGTTACTCTTTGAAATTATTAAAGCAACTGACGTTAAAATAGCAAAACAGGGTGCAGATATGATTTTAAAAAGTATTGAGGCTAAAGAGAAATATGATGCTTGGAAAAAAAAGAAGAAACAAAAAACCAAAACCACTATAATACATTATTAACATATTCATTGTCTCATACAGAATTCAAAGGATCTATTTTCGAAGATGATATTATTACGCAAACTATAAGGTTAGGGCTACAGACGCTTAAAAGTAAATTCAAGTTAAAGAAAAAGGTCGATCGACAGAATGTTTTAATAATTGATGACTTTGACCGCCTTGATCCTGAACATATATTTAGAATTTTAAATATTTTGAGCGTCCACAACAATTCTTACAATGGAAAAAACAAATTCGGTTTCGATAAAATAATTATAGTATGTAGTATTGATAATATAGAAAATATATTTGAGCACAAGTATGGTGCAAATGCTAATTTCGAAGGATACATACAGAAATTCTATTCGACAGATATCTTTCATTTTGATAATCAAGCTGCAATAGCAGAATATTGCCGGAATGAATTTACTGCTGACTTGGATGAAAATAGTCTTGTTACACTGAGCATCATATTGGCTTACTGGGTAAGAAATAAACTAATATCCGTTAGAAGCATTACTAAGCATGAACGGATCTCTAAAATACGCCCTTTCCATTTTGGTCCTTTCAAATTTGATCCGGCAATAGATTTGATTTATGAAGGCCCAATAACTGTAATAAATTCAAGGGAATCTCAAGGAAATAACATGATTTGGGACAAGAGATATATGCTTCCTGTCCATAAAGGAGTTGAAAGTTTTATTATTAATAATGTAGATTTTCCATTTTTAAAGGTGATTCAAATATTAACTTCAATAATTGGTGACTATAAAAGGTTAATGGTGGCACTAAGTAGGAGTGACAACGGGAAAGAACTGATCTTGAAGGAGGACATACCTTCAGTTATTAAGGCGATGTTGCCCATTTCTCATGTTTTAGGTTCAATTCATAATCCATCAAAATTATTTTGTGAAATAAAATCAGATGAAAGTATTAACAGATATCAGTCAAGACACATTAGTATTTTCGATTTTCCTATGTCGACTAATTTTGGGAGAGGAATATCAATAAACCTTGGCTGGAATAAAGAGAATCAGTATGACGGTAAACGTAGTTATTATGAATTAGTTAATGAGAAATTCAATCAAAGTCCTGATTTTGGGGTAAATGAAATTAGCATAAACCATATTTTAGGTTTAATAAAAAATATAAGTTATAGTTTAGAGAACTTAAATTTAATAGGGAATTTGGGCTTGAGCCATTAGTGAATCAGGCAGCATTACAGCCTGCTTTACTAGAAGTGGTGCCCCAGTAACGCTAACATGGCTTGTTTGTTTCCATTTTGGGCCATTTTGGCCCCTTCTAACCGGTTGATTCTCCGCAATTTCGGGGAAATCTACCGTAACTGTGACTGATTCTCAACTTTGTGAACTTCGCCCTGGCGACTCGCTAATATTATCATGCGGTACCAGCGAGGCTCATATTTTCTTCAAAAAGAAGAATGACCCCCTTGGCCGGGTGCCTTACCTCCCCACAGCAGGCCAAATCATCCCCTTTACCTACGAAATCGAGGGCCGTTTTGTCGAATTGGAGTACACTGACGACCAAACACCGGCTATTCGGTATGTCGTGCTGAGTACGTTCGGGCTGGGTGCTGATCTGCGTTCTGTCAACGGTCAGTTAAAGCTGGTAGGCTCCAGGCTCCGCCAAAAATTCCTGCATATACCCCGAACTGCGATTGCCAACTGTATCAAACGCTAACACCTACCGTACCTTGACTAATTTTCAAACGCCCCTCGAATCGAAAGCCCGTCGACTGATCCGGTTCGCTCAGTTATACTATCCAGCCCGGCCGCTGTCGTCGCTCCAGTTGGATGGTACACTGGGGGATCTGGTTGATCTTCTGCTGTATTTTAAAAGCGTCAGCGGGTTTATGGAAGTCTACCAGGAACAGCGGAACATCCTGCCTGCAACCCGAAAGAAAGCGGGTTTGGAAACCGCAGCGTACGAAGCAACCGAGCAGATGTATTGCCGTCTGTTTAATGATCGTCGGTACCGCGATCGGGAATCATTCAATGTCGTTCTCTCCAAATACCGTACGGACTCATGAAAACCAAAAGCTGGGGGATACAATAGCGGATCACACGTCATTTCTGCGCCGGGTTGCTTTCAAGTACACGGCAGATCCGGAGATGGCCAAGGATCTAGCGCAGGATGTAGCTATACTGGCCATTACCAACGAAGATAAATTCAGTGGCGGTCACTTGAAGGGCTGGCTGTCGACGCTAACGTACAACCTGTTTGTGACCCAGTACCACAGTCTCAAGAAGTTCGCCCGCATGATCGATGCAACCGATAGTCTGTACGAAGCCAACCTGCTCAATCATAGTTCGCAGAATCAGGGCATTTTCGAACTGATGAAATCCGATGTTCGGGCCGCTATCCAGCAATCCAACCCAGTGCTGCATGAGGTGGCCATTCTGCGTATGGATGGACTCAAGTACGAAGAGATTGCCGAGGATGCACAGGTTCCCTTGGGTACCGTACGGAGTCGGCTCAAGCGCGTTCGGGAGATACTACCCGACCGGTCGCACTTTTAAAAGTTAGAGTTTTATTAACGAGCGTTTATAAAACACCTTTCGCCCTTGCGTCAATTTCGCGCCATTCCAACAGGACGTAATGGCAGGACTCGGAGAGCGGGTATGGAGTTTTATAACCGGTGCAACTAATTCAGTTGGATCGGATGCGCCATCTGCGTATACCCAAGACCGTTCAGAGTCTGAACAGCGTTCTGCTTCCCTCGAAAACCCGGCTGTACCGCTGGGTTCCATGACCTCATGGAGTGATTTATTCGGTGCTTATGGAATACCGGTTGCGGCCGGCGTCAAAGTAACACCCGAAACGGCCATGCGGGTCAGTGCCGTGTATGCCTGTATCAGCCGGATTGCCAATACGCTGGCCATGCTGCCAATGGGCGTTTATCTGGAAACTGAGTTGGGCCGCGAACTGGACAAAGAAGATGCGCTCCAACAGCTCTACGTCTACGGGCCGGATGAGTGCATGAACTGGTTTGATTTCGTCTTCATTCTGGTGGCCTCGGCACTAGCGCACGGCAACGGGTACGCGCTGATCGAACGCGACAAGTACATGAAGCCGATTGGGCTGCGTTTCCTCGAACCGGGTGAATGTGCGCCGATTTACATGAATGCGGGCCGAATTCGCTACTTGTACTACAATGTGTTTGGTGAGATTGTCCACAAGCGGGACATCATTCACATTCGCAATCTGGGGTCTAACGGCGTAATCGGTAAATCACCCATTGAGCTATTCGCAGAAGGGATTGGTCTGTCACTGGCTGCCGAGCAGTTTGGTGCTGCTTTTTTCGGGCAGGGTGCCGGTGGTATGGGTGTACTGGAAACGGATAATGTCTTTAAAGACAATGGCGCTATCGACCGGTTACGCAAGCAGTTTGCCGACCGGCAGGCGGGTTTAAATAATGCCCATAAGCCGCTGATTCTGGAACAGGGAATGCATTATAAAGCGGTTACCATTCCGCCGAACCATGCCCAGTTTATTGAGACCAGAAATTTCCAGGTTGAGGATATCGCCCGCATGTATTCGGTCCCTCAGCATAAAATCGGCAAGCTGGATCGCTCGACAAACAACAACATTGAGCACCAGAACAAAGAGTTTATCACCGATACGATTCTCCCCTGGACCGAACGGCTCCGGCAGGAGTTTGAACGCAAACTGATCGCGGAAGATCAGAAGGCCGATAAAATCATTGTGTTTGATTTCGATTTCCTCTTACGGGGGGATTCGGTTGCGGAAGCAGCCAAGATAAAAGCCCTGTTTGACACCGGGTCGATTACACCCAACGAAATCCGCCAACGCAATAACCTCAACCGGAAAAAAGGACTGGACGATACCTACGCACAGATGAACATGCAGCGGGTACTGCCCGGCTCCCACATGGGCCAAAAGGCCGATCCACCGAAACCAGGCCGGTCGCAGAAATCCGGTAAAGTACCCACCAATGAAAATCCAGCCGAAGCATGAGCAAGCCAACCACAACTGTTGAACAGCGTTTTTTTCAGACGAATCTCACGGTAGAGACCCGTTCTGAGGGGGAAGGTGGCGGCAAGTTCTTTGTCGGTACCGGGATCGTCTTCAATCAGCCATCGCGGCCGTTGTACGATCAAAAACGGGGTGTTTTTCGGGAGGTGATTCTGCCCGGTGCAATCGATGAGGATACGGATCTATCGGAAGTATTAGCGGTTTTCAATCATGACGAAAACCGACTTTTAGGGGCTAATTATTCGGGAACGCTCACGTTTGCTGTTTCTGATACGGGCGTTGATGTCCGTATCCTGAAGCCGGAAAATAGTATTGGCGATGATTGTGAAGTCTGGGTCCAACGGGGCGATATCCGGGGCATGAGCTTCAAGTTTTACGTAGCAAAGGACCGCTGGGAAGTAAAAGACGACGTACTATATCGCTACGTGGAGAAAATCACCAAACTGATGGATCTATCCCTGGTTACCCGGGCGGCATACCTGCAAACAAAAATTGGCGTGGAGGCTGCAACAACGCGCTCCTACATGGGCGGAGAGGAAGCCGATACGCGGGCGCTGTATCTATCGGCGCAGAAGAAAGCCGACCTGTCCGATTCGGATCAGGCATTTTTAACGGGTCTGGTCGCTCAGATCAAAACCCAGATTGATTTTGTGGCCAAGGCCATTCCGGGCCTGACCAATGTAGCCGTTAAGCGGCTGGCCGCTGGCCGGCTGAGTGATCTGGTGTATTCCCAAAGCTGGATGGAAGAGGTACTGGCTGAAATCCAGAAGCCTGCTGAATCCGAGACACCGGAAGCAACGACCGATGAGGACCGCCAGGCCGATGAAACCGGCGAAGCGGCCGAAATCCGGTCGGCAGAAGAAGAGTCCAATCCCACCGATAATAACCAGCCAGAGAAGCGGTCTCTGGAATGGTACATTCTTAAAAATCGTAACCACCGTAATTCTTTACATCATGTTTGACAAACTCAAGTCCCTTCAGGAAAAGAAAGGGCGGATCGTCGCTGAGCAGCGTTCGATTATTGACAAGGCTGAGGCCGAAAACGGCCGCTCTTTTAGCGCTGAGGAGCGGAGTGCGTTTGATAAGCACGATCAGGATATTGAAGATATCGATCGGTTAATCAAAGTGTTTCAGCGTGAGGAAGCCAATGAACGTTCGGTGGTCGAAGCCCGCGAAAAAGTGGAAGCCGAAAAACGCGGTAAGACCGAAGAAGCGAACGCCGAAACAGCCCACCGTCAGGCCTTTGATGCGTATCTACGCTATGGCCACACCGAACTATCGGAAGCCGAAAAACGGGCGCTGGGTGGATTCCAGAAAGCCGTTGAAGGCGGTGCTGAATCCCGCGCGCAAAGTGCTGGTTCAGGCGCTGCTGGGGGCTATCTGGTGCCTAAAGAATTCAGTAATGAAATCGAAGTGGCGCTGATCGCTTACGGCGGCATGCTGGAACTGGGCCGCATCTGGGGCACCGGTACCGGGGCCGCTGTTGACTGGCCAACCTTGGATGATACGTCGACTAAAGGTCGTCTGTTGTCATCGGGTACCGATGCCACTACGGGTTCCACGGATCTGGGCTTTGGCAACAAAACACTGGCAGCCTTCACCTATACGTCGGACGTGATCAAGGTGGATAACGCCCTGATTCAGGATTCGGCCTTTAACCTGGGTTCCTTGATCACCGAGGCCATGGGTATTCGCTTTGGTCGTATCCAGAATGAGCACTACACCAAGGCTGATGGAAGCAGCAAACCGCGTGGCGTCATCATCGATGCGGGTACGTTTACTACAAACGTAGCGGCAACAGCTATCACCTCGGATAACCTGCTGGATCTGTTGCACTCGATCAACCGGGCCTACCGTAAGAATGGTAAATACACCCTGAATGACCTGACGCTGGCCGCTGTCCGGAAGCTGAAAGATTCGGAAGGCCGCTACATCTGGTCGATGGGTGATATGCAGAAAGGTACACCTGAAAGCATCTGGGGGTATCAATACGTGGTCAACGATGATCTAGCGGATGTAGGTGCCAGCGCTAAATCGGTTGGTTTCGGTGATTTCAGCAAATACATCATCCGGAACGTGGCTCAGCCGCTGATCATCCGGTTAACGGAGCGTTTTGCGGAGTTCAATCAAACGGCTTACGTCGGCTTCATGCGGACGGATGCCCGGTTAATCAACGCCAACGCCGTTAAGTTCCTGCAACACGCAGCCAGCTAAGATGAGACTGTTCATTCTTCAATCCTGCGGTGGGGCCAACTTCTCCTATCAACCTAAACAGGTGGTAGAAGAAGCTGACCCTACCGTAGGGGCTGATCTGGTGAAGCACGGATTAGCCATTGAAATTGATGCCGAGGGTAAACCCGTTGTGGTCACTCCAGCGGCATCGACCGATGAGAATCAGTTGGATGATTCGGACGAGGCTGAAACTGAGGATGATCAGGCTGAGGACCAGGACAACGACCAGGCTGATGA
Source organism: Spirosoma sp. KNUC1025 (assembly GCF_045160025.1). Classification (GTDB taxonomy): domain Bacteria; phylum Bacteroidota; class Bacteroidia; order Cytophagales; family Spirosomataceae; genus Spirosoma. Next base: position 4,470,975 of record NZ_CP087139.1, on the reverse strand, counting down.
GTCAGAAACGGCGGACGGGTCTAAAGTTGATGAGTCAACTCCTGAAACGGCAACGCCTGATCAGTCATCAACGGAGTCAGCTGTTGTTAACCCTCCAGCTGAAACGGCCACTGTTACCAACGCACCCGTAAGACGCAATCCCCGTAGAAAATAATGCTCACGCCCCGCCTGAAAGACCCGACTCAACCACTCGAACCCTGCATTGATGTAGCGCTTGGGTGTGAATGGATTCGGGTTGACCGGGGCAGTACAGTGGATTTCAATACAACCGAGTCGCTGATTCTGTCAGCCATGGCCAAGATCGAAACCCATTGTAAGCAGCCCATTTTTTCGCGGGAGTATTACGGCTATGGGGATGGTTTTTGCGGGGAGCTGATTCTGCATTCGCTGAACGTAACGGCGGTTTCCAAAGTCGAATACCAGATAAAAGGGAATCATGCGTGGACCGAGCTAAACGAAGCCGCTTATTACTGGAAGGTAACTGGTGAAGTCGTTTTCTTCGATACTCCCCGGATTCCAGACGTAACGGGTATTCGAGTGACGTATACCGCTGGCTACGCCTACGAGGCTGTTCCGGCCGACATTCACCAGGCTGTTCGCCTACTGATTGGTCGCTGGTTTGACAACCGGGCCGATGAACGCAAGGACGTACCTACGCAGGTGGACTGGATTATTGGTTCCTACATACTACCCGTTTTGTAACATGAAAATTAAAATTCTGCAAGCCTGCTACGGAGATACTGACGGCGGCTTTTCGTTTGAAACCGGTCAGGAAGTAGACGTTTCGCGCAAGCTGGGCATGAACCTGATCAGTCTGGGCTTTGCCGTTGAGGTGAAAAAATCAGCAGATCCTGCACCCGTAAAATGAGAAACCTCTCGGGCCTGATGGATCGGCAGGGACGCATCGAAACCAAGGCCAGCGGTCAGCAGACCAATGGTCAACCGGCCAAAGGCTGGGCGCCGGTCTGGTCTGGTCCCGCTGCCAAGAAAGACGAATCGCAGGCTAGCGAAACTCAGGATGGCAAACAAATGGTCGCTACCGGCCGCACAACCTGGACCATTCGTTATCAGGCCGGCATTACGCCCATGATGCGCTTTGTGGATGAATCGGCCAGCCCGGAAGTGATCTATAACATTGAGGGCGTTACCGAAGTCGGTCGGCGGGAAGCGCTCAGTTTACAAACCCGGCGAACCAATGTGTAATGCAGATCAAGGTCGATTCGTCCAGTCTAAAACCGCTGATGGCGGATCTTCGACGGGTAGGCCGGGCGCTGGATTTCAAAACGCTGGGCGCTGCCTTGGTGGGTGCTTCCAAACCGGCCGTACGGGCTGTGCAACAGGAAGCGCCTGTGGGTCACGACGGACACCAGCGGGTATCACTGAGTCGCAGTCGCGGGCGTCGGAATGATTACCGCAGGGGAGGAGCCACCCGGCAGGATGTTCGGGCAAAAGCTGTCGATGGCGTCGGCAAGGAAGAGGTCAGGGTCCTGATTGGGGTCAGTAAAAAACGGGGAAAGGTCGGTTGGCGGACCCACTTTATCACGGTCGGGACCATCCGCATGCGGGCCAATGCCTTCATTGATCGGGGCGTCAACCGGGTGATCGATCAGGTGAAAAGCAGCTTTATGGGCAGTCTGATCACCACCGTACAACGCATTGTCAAACGAGCCAGTAAATGATTGGACCTGCTGTATTCGCGCTCTTACACAACAATACCCTCGTTCGGGGGTTGGTTGACAGCCGCATTACGCCGGGCATCATCCCGCAGGATCAGCCGACGCCCTGCATCTGGTTCGGTACCGATCGGATCAAACTTTTGCCCGTTCGAAATCCAATGGGCTGCTTTCGAGGCACCCTGGAAGTGGGCTTTGAAGTCGCTGAAGACAGCTACGATCAGCTGGAGCTATTGGATAAGGCCATTCGGGCCGTACTGGATAATTTCTCCGGTATCAGTGTCGGAGCCCGCTTAACCATCGAACCCGGCCAGCAGACGCCAGATGATTTTAACGAACAAACGCGGCTCCTTAACCGCGCTCTTGAATTTGAGATTACCGGACAAACTATATAACCACCGTAACAAACTTAACAATGGCACAAGCACGCACCCAAGCGGCCGTAACGGGCAAAGAGGTCTTTTTATCCATGACGAAGCCAGGGGGCAGTACCTACGTTCCCATCGGCTGTATGTCCAAATTCGATGAAACGTTAAGCAAGGAGCTTTACGACATTTCCTGCCGTGGCTTTACGGGAAAAGTCGCATCGGGCAAACCCGCGCAATCCTCGATTACTTTGGATGGCGTGTATTTCATCTACGATTCGGGAACGGCATCGGCGCAGGTGGCTTACTCGGAGCTTCGCAGCTACATCAACAGCCCAAACCCGATCCCCTTCAAGTTCGGTACACCGGCTACGGGCGATATAAACTGGGCACGTTCCTATTTTATCAAGGACATCAAGCTGACGGCCGACAATGACGGCATCGCTACGTATTCGATTTCCCTCGAATCGGCTGGCGATGAAGTAGCCTCGACGGTTTCCTAATTGATTTCCCAATTCACTAACCTAATCATACCGTAACGATGCAAGAATCTAAAATCGGGCAAATGCCGCTCACGCTCGGCGGCATTGCCTACACCTTATTTTTCGATTACGTCTTTGTTAGCCTGCTCAATCAACCGATTGACGGCAAACCCTTTGACGAAATCACCAAAGCCGAGCCCATGCGGTTGATTCCGCTGTTGACGCTACTGGCCATCAAAGCCGGTGATGATGTCAATGATTTGTCGAATCTACCCACTGAGCGCCAGGTTAGCCGAATGCTGATGGAAGCAGGTCAGGCCGTCAATCGGGCGATTCTGGAAAATTATCAGCATTCCATGGGGTTTATCGGCGCCGTGTTTCAGGAAACCGTAAAAGTCGCCGTCGCCGTCGACAAGGGCAAAAACACAAAATAACCCGCAGGCTGACAGCCCAGTCGCGCAAACCATTTTATAAGCCCTTCTGGGATTATCATCTGGAGCTGGCGTACGAAATGGGGCTAAGCACCAAGCAGTTCTGGCGCATGACGCCCCTGGAGTTTGACCGGCGCGTTACGGCCTACCGCCGAAAACAGGAAGTAATCTTAATGCCCTTCCGACGGCTGGAAACCGCCATCTGGAACGTGCAGATTGCCAAAACCAAGGACGGGAAACAGCTGGCCGTTACGGATCTCTATCCGCTGGACCTGGATCAGATCCCCCAGAGAAAAGCCAGAAACCGCACCAAAAAGCCGAAAATGAAGACCTGGTATTCATCCGAAGAAATGCAGGCCATAACCGATTTTTTCAATCAATAAGATGGGCGTCTCCGCTACCAACATACCCATTAGTGCCACAACGACTGATTTTGTCGGAGCCGTTGAGGCTGCCCGGCAGGCGGTGGGTAGATTTGATACGGACCTCAACACCAAGCTGGCCCAATCGTTTCGGGCACTGGACCGGGAAAGTAAACTGTTTGAAGCCGGGCTGGGGCGTGTGCAGAAAACGCTGGATCAGCAGGCCGCAGCGGCCGCCCGCTCAGCCGCCGCAGCCCAGCAGGCCGCTGCCAAACGGATTTCCGATATTGGCAACAACCTCAAATCGGTTGGTCAGTCGCTAACGACCTACATCACGGCTCCTTTAGCGCTGGCCGCTGGAGCGAGTTTTAATGCCTATGCCAAAATCGATGGTATGGTCAGAGGGCTCAAAGCGGTGACCGGCTCGGCATCCGATGCCACGACCCAGTTCAAGCAGTTTTATGAAATCTCCAAAAAGCCGGGGTTAGGTTTAGAGGAGACAGTAGCCGCTGGTCTGCAACTGGAAACGTTAGGCTACCAGGCGAAAACCGCACAACGCTATCTAACCGAAGTGGGCAACGCCATTGCGCTGGGTGGGAAAGGCAAAGTTGAGTTTGGTCAGGTCATTACCCAGTTTACGCAGATGGCTGGAAAAGCCAAAGTGCTGGGGGATGATTTAAAGCCGATCGTCAACGCATCACCCGTTATCGCTAAAGCGATCAGTAACATTTTTGGTACTGTTGACAGCGAAGCCATTAGTAGTAAACTACAGGCCGCTGGCAAGGGTCCCAGGGAATTTATTGAAGCGCTGGTTAATGAACTGGCCAAGGTCGAACGGGTTGAGGGTGGACCATTGACGGCGCTGGAAAACTTTGGCGATGGGGCCAAAATAGCGGCTTACAACGTAGCGGGTGCGGCGGATAAGATCTTTGATTTAACCGGAAAACTCAATTCGGTTAGCGATCTGATCGGCCGGGCAGCTGAAGGCTTTGCCAACCTGCCCGCGACTACCCAGCAGGCTATTTTAGGCGTAGTTGCCCTGGCGGGTGCTACCGGTCCGTTGGCGCTGGGCATTGGCTCGGTGATTAGGTTATTACCGATTCTTAAGCTAGGCATCAGCAGCATCATTGGCCCTGTTGGCTTAACTGTAGCCGCTATACTGGCAGGTGCCGCCCTAATCATTGCCAATTGGGATTCCATCAAAAAAACGCTGACCGACACGGGTATTTACGCGCAGTTGGTCAGTACGGCCCAGTCCAGTTTTGATTTACTAACGTCCCTGTTTACTGTCGTAAAAGACTTGCTGATCACCGTCTGGAACGACTGGAAAGGAAGCATCCTGGCTACAACGCAATTTGTGTTCAACTCCATTGCCCTGATTTTTCGCAGTGCCGTGGGTGTCATTGGTGGCGTTTTTAAAGTTCTGACAGGCATACTAACCCTCGACTGGAACAAGTTTGCCGAAGGCTTTCAGAACATCATTGCGTCAGTGCTGAACGTCGTGACGGGTTTATTTCTCAACACGTTCACCTTCGTCGGCCGTCTGATTGCCGATACGTTAGCCAAATACGGCTTTAGTGGGATTGCCAGTGGTATAAACGGCTATCTGGATGGATTGACCAAACGGGCATCTTCAGCGGCCATTGCCCTGAAAGGAGTTAAATCGGCGTCGGATGGGGTAACGCTGAACGAAGTAACGGTAAAAGCCAAACGGGCCACGACCAGCAGTGGCGCCACGGCCCTTGATTTTGCCGGTTCGGGACAGAGTGAGATCGAAAAAGCCAAAGAACGGCTTAAAACCCTCAAGGAAGCGATTCAGAGCGCCAATCTGGCGGGTAAGGACACCACGGCCCTTCAGGCTGAATACGATGCGTTGAGCGCGAAAATTGATAAGGCAACAGCCTCCACCAAAAAACAGAAGGAAGAATTACAGAAAACCTATACCGTCTTACAAACCCTGGAGCGGGCAGCCAAGCTCATCAATGATGAAATTCAAACGAAACGCTCACTGGGCATTACGGTGCCGGCAGAGACGTTTCATGAACTGGATATCGTTGAAGCGCAGATTAAGCGGGTCAAAGGGGAAATTGAAAAAGTTGCTACGTTAAAACCGGTTGGCGAGTCGGCTGTAAGTTTGAATATGCAAGGTGAAGCCGATCGGCGTAACCTGTTTAGCAATTACGGCTTACAGGACCGGGCAGCCAATGAACTACCCGGCCTGAGTACCCAGCGCAATCCCCAGTTCAAAGATACGGTCGACCAGATCAAGAGTGCAGGGGATCAGATCGTTAATGCGTACTACACCCTTCGCGAAACGATTAAGAACGCTGCGGGTTCTACGGCTGCTGAAATGTCGACGGGGTTTGGTGAAATCCTCGGTGGTATAGCGACTGGGCAGGCAACTCTGTTTGGTGGGGTTATCGGCATGGCCGTTGACTTTCTGTCGAATTACCTGGCCAAGATCGGTCAGGCCAACCTGGCCGCTGGTGCCGCCCTGATTGCAGCGGGTGCCCTGTCGCTAAACCCGTTCATGGTGGCTCAGGGTAAACAGAAGCTAACAGCTGGTACGCTGTTGAACGTAGCGGCCGGAGCCGTTAAAGTCATCGGCGGTGCCCTGGCCAGCTCAGCCAGCGGAGGTGGCATGAAGAAATTCGCCAAGGGTGGCGTTTTCGATCAGACCTCGGTCGGGATTTTCGGGGAATATGCCGGGGCAACGCTGAACCGGGAAATTGCCACACCGGAACGACTCATGGCCAGCGTCATGCGAAATGAGCTGGACAACTTTGGCGGTCGCCAGTCAGGCGGTCGGATTCCTTCACGTATAGAGATAGCCGTTAGCGGTAAACTACGCGGTAAGGACATGCACATTTCGGGCATACGGTACGTGGACACGTTAGATGATTATCGCTAATGGCCTACGGACTCCGCTACCGTTATGAATTTCAGGACTGGCCCAAAACGGGCGCTGGTCGACAGCCGTATTTATACCGGGTCAGCTTTCTGGCCAGGGATTATACCGGTGCGGTAACCACCGTACTGCCCGGCAAGCGACCGCTGTTTATCGAAACGGACGGGTCTGCCAGTAACGTATTTCGCCCGATCATCGCTCAGAAATTCACCTTTCAGCTGATGTGTGAAGACAGCTGGGAAGCGTCGGGTTTTTACGTCGAAACGGACCGGGATCTGCTGGTTCAGATCGAGGTCGACAAAACCTATTCGGGTAACAGCTACACGCTGCTCAGACAGGGCTGGGTGTTGCCGTCGGATTTAAAGGAGTCCTACCAGAAAAAGCCGTACCCGGTTGAGATATCAGCCGCCTGCGGGCTGTCAACCTTGAAAGGCAGGCCCATTCTGGATGCCGATGGTAAACGCCTGGCGGGAAAAGTATCCCTGTCGCATGTGCTCCGTACAGCACTGGCCCGTACGGATTTAACGTCCCACTTAATATCAGGTTTTAACCTCTACGAAGTAACCGACGTGTCGGCCGGTCAGACCGTAAACGGGAAAGTGCCTGTCGGCAAAGATCCGCTTACCCAGACCACGTTGAACGCGGAAATCCTGCTGGATGATAACGGTAATCCTATTTCCTGTTATGATGCGATTATCTACTGCCTAAGCACCATGGAAGGGGTACTGGCGCAGCTGGATGGTCGCTGGTGGGCGCTGCGCGTACCGGAAATGATTGGCAAATGGGACGTGTGGAATACCGTTAGTGTCGATACCATTCGGACCCGGGGCCATTACAGTGTGTATTTGTTCGATCCACCGGTCGATGCGCTCGATCAGGCTGTCAATCTGACAACCCAGGCCAGCTTCACGGGCAGTCTGAAGGTTGAGGATGGGGCTCAAATTTTCCTAAGATCTATTAAGCCTGGCGTTCGCATCGAGCAGGACTTTGGTCGCAATCTGGGTCAGATTCCCGGTTTTGACAATGTGGATAGCACTGGGTTGCCCGTTGGCTGGGTTAATAATAACATTGTCCAGACCTCACGCTACGTAACAGGAGCCGGGACCGAAAAAGATCCCAAACGGCTGGTGATACTGGGCGGTACCGACCACCGGATTGATAACGGTTCGTTTTCGGTATCGACCCGCATCAACTACCCCACCGACAGTAAAGAATATAATTATTATTTCAAACGCACCATTACCGGTCAGTTCCGACTCACCAATACCCGGGCGGCTAAACTATGGGCCATTGTCGCGCGTGATGATGAACCGTATTTGTTTACGGGAGGGCAGTGGGTTGCCTTTAGTAAACTTAAAAAAGCGGATTCAGTCGGTACGCTGACCTATAATACGTATACCGTATCGGGGCACGTAAAAGCTAAACCCGGTTGGGCATCGATCAATCTGGAACTACCGGCCATCGACCGGGTTAAAAGCTTTATTTTATATCTGGGCATGGCCGAAGCGCTGGATGAAGAAGATCCAGCCATTCAGCCCATGATCGAATATGCCCACATTGGCATGCTGACCGATCAGGAAGGGCTGAATCTGGACGGCACCCAGCAAACCATCGTACGGCCGAATGAACTGGTCAACCAGGCCATGCTGGGCATTAAGCTGGGGGATGTGCCCGCTGTGGCACAACCCGATCGGCGCGTAGGTACGCTGTTTCACAAAAATGACAATCCCACCCGCCTGTGGTTTAAAGCCGATGCGGACGTAGCAGCGCCGGGCCATGGCATTGCCGAGGGTAAAACCCTACTGAGCATTCTGGCCCAGGATTACGCCCTTCAAAATATGTTTCCAGCGAAAAGCCTGGATGCCACTTTGTTTGGGGATTTGCCCTTTGGCCCCTTGACGGTCCTTGCTGTCGATGACATGCCGGATTTAGGGAAAGCCCTGTTGACCAGCTGGGAATGGACCGTCGACGACTGTGAGCATGGTATTTCGGCCGTTCGGCTGCTAACCGAAAAAACCGGTTTGCCGCCCGTCGTCAAGGAATGGAAAACACCCGACGGACCAATTCTGATGAATGAAGGCGATGATGGCAGCCCGGTGGCACCACCCGATAAGGCTATTACAAACCCCACCGATCTTTTTTTAAAACAACTCAAACAGTTTGGCCTGCCACCGACCATTGGGGTAGTACCCACCCAGCCGGGCTTTACCCCGCTGACGAGCAAACCCGTCATTGGCGCTAATGTGCTCAGGGGCGATGTCCTGCTGGGGAGTGTATGGGCCAAATTACGAAAACTGGTGAACCTACCTCTACCACCACAATTATGATACTTGATGACGCAAAAATCGTAATGACGACCGGGGGCTACGGCAATCGGGGCTTTACGTTTGCCATCCTGGGGCCAATCGGTACCGATGGCATTTATCCCGAGCGGACGCAGTACGAGAACCCGGTTTTCGCGCGCGACCAGGCGAATAATTTCTTTCAGTCGGGTGTGGTTTACCTGTTAACGGCCGAGCATCCCGATTACGTACCCGATCCGGAATTGGTTCGTATTGTTTTCTCGGAAGATGGAACGTATAAGGCCGTTTCGCCGGATGAGGAAAACGGTACGGGTGGCGGAGGACATGGAAGCGGTGTTACGCCGAACTTACAGGCTGTTACCAACGTCGGCAATGCGACAACCCTACCCATTATTGCGGAATCGTTTAAGCGACAGATAAAGAACTTTGTTTCCAATATCTTAGGCATTTCGGTTTGGAAACAGGATGGCGCCTTAGAGTCCGTCGAAAAGATAAGCCTGGATGCTTTAAAGCAGTTACTAGCTGGGCAGGTCGCTAGCTACAATGCAGCCATTACAATTAATAACTGTACACAAATTGCGGGGTATCTATTCAATCCGGCGGACAGTACAACACCCGCAAAAGCTAAAATATACATTGATGGCGCGTTCGTTTCTGACGTAATCGCTACGGCTACTTTACCCTCGCTTGCCGCGCAATACGGCATCAATGCAAACGCGCTAATCGGGTGGGTTTTCGATATTCCACAGAGTTATCAAAACAACTTGGTTCATACCATTGAGCTTAGAAATTTTGACTCAGGAGGCGTTTTGGCTAACGTATTCACGCCGGGAACGTGTGGCATTCAGACGACAATACAGCCGGTTTGGGTATTCGATGGCTACGACAACGAGATAGCCGCAACGCCGGGGCAAAACCTGCCGCCAACGGTCACAAACCCACAAAACGACACGGAGGTAACGCAGTTTGGCGATACAACCCTAGCGTTTCCGGTGGGTGAATTTACCGATAATGGCGACACGTTAACCTATAATACGACCGGATGGAACGGTACGGCTCCAGCGGACTTACCGGCGGGAGTGGTAGCGAACAACACGTTTCAAACGCTATTTATTCCTGGTTCGATAAATGCGCCCTTTGTGGTTCGTCGTTCGGTTGTCGATACAGCTGGACAGATAGCCGCGTATTTATTTCTGATAACATTTGACCGTCAAACCACTAACTCCGCGTACGTGATTCAACGGTTCCCGACCGGCGCAACGCAGCTTTTAGAAGGTGGAGGGGAGGGCGTTTTCTGGGTACAGGAAAATCTTTCAGACGGAACGCAGCGCACCTATAGCGGTGGGTTTAAGTCGATAGGGTGGGACACACCTTACCCGAACGGAATGGCTGTCAGTCCGCACCCGACCCAGGCCAACAAGTACGTTTCAAAAATCCTTCCGTTTACGCTCGAATCCGATGTTCTGTTAACCCTGCGCTTTGTCTTGCCCGACAATACGCCGTTAACCCTTCCGGTTCAGGCACTCAACGCTGGAACGCTGACCAATCAGGCTCCCATACTCAATACGCCCTTGCAGTGGACAGTGGCAACGATGGGGCAATCATTTAGCTACCCGCTTAACCCAAGCAATCACTTTACCGACCCCGATGGCGATGCAATCACCATGTCATTGCAGGTCAGTAATGACGGAGGACAAACGTTCACCTCGTCATTGCCGGGCTGGTTAAGTGTTTCGAGTGGCAACTATGGCGGCACTCCGCCAACGACCGCCCAGAGTCAGTATATCCTACGCTTACGCCGAATGGCCAGCGACGGAAAGGGCGGAACGGCTTACGACGACTTCAACCTAATTGTAAATAACGTAGCCCCATGAGACAACGTATTCGCCTTCACAATTCCGTAGCCAATGTTCCCGGCGAACCACAGGATACCGCGCAGTTTGTCTTATACGACGGACCTGAAAAAACGTGCGACGAGCTACGTATCTGGTTTACCGGCCTTTCGGTAGCCGCACAAATGGCACTAACCAGTACCGTTTCGCCGGCCTCCACAACCGGATGGGCGGCCAAAAACTGCGGCAATACAGACGGCCTTTGGGTGGAAGATGCTGACTCAGGTACTAGTTTTTTGCCTGACGTATAAGGGATTAATAGGCGTGCAAACCTACCGTAACTTATAAAACTTACCATCGTGAAACGGATTATCTTACTGTCCCTACTTACTGTATTGCTATCAGTTGCCAGCTACGCGCAAGGGTGGCAAAAGGTAAAACGAACGTTAGCCAACGGAAGCGTACAGCGCGGTTGGGTTCGGCGCGATCTGACGACTTACCCAACTACAAGCGGAGGCAATGCGTCGTTTTATGCCGCCGTCAATAATGGTAGCCTACCGCTTACGCTGACCAATCCGGCGAGTGTTCCGGCGAATATCAAAGCCCGGTATTCGCTAAACAATAACCTGTTGTTTCTGGAAACAAGCGGAGATATAAGCCAAATTAAGTTCGAGCGTTCGGACGGTACGGCCATGACCGGGACGAATCCCGGCAATGTTAGCTTACAATCGGGCGTGTTCTACTATCCCGGTCCCAATAACTATCCGCCATTCGACAAACAATGGATGGCGCAATTTACACCCGCCATTGCCGGAAAGAGTCTTAAACTAACCTTTAAGCAGAGTTCTGGCAGTACGTTCGAGTATTCGTTAATTGCGCCGACGGGTAACGTCAATAACGTTGCCCTATTTGGCGCTTCGATCACGACCACACCGCCAAGTTCTACCACAACGACCCCGCCAAGTACGACAAACGTAAGCGCGTTAACGTTTCAGATTGTCGCCTACGATTGCAATACAGGCGTCCTGCAATACCGATTTGCCAGTCCCAACACGACCGATTTAGTTACCGTCAGCTTGCCGGGCATGACGGACGGGAACGTAGCTAAAACACCGAATCAGACCTACAGCAATACCTACGCATCCGACGCAAAAGTAGGACGTTCGCAGCATATCAGCGCAGGCCAGTCGGGGCAACCGTCGGTTTCGCTTGACTTTGTAACGAGTTGTAATCTTGGGCCAACAACGACGAACCCAGGCTCGACAACAACCGCGCCAACCAACACGACCTATACGCCCGGCGGGTTTACTTACACCCCGCTGGCATCGACAACTGTTCCGGCAGGGGATAGCTTGATAACGTTTGAAACGGCGAATGTCAGTGCGATTGTGGCGCTAGGGCAACAGCGGCCGGGGACAACCGGCGGACGGCTATCGGGCCAGGTCTGGAAATTGTACAACAAGGCCGAACCCGACTACTCGTTAATTCACTATAGCCATATCAACCCGGCAACGGGTGATTATTCGTCGTCTGGTTCTAGTTTTCGGTTAGGGGTAGGCTATGGTTCGGGACCGTTTCTGTACATGAATCCACGGCCGCATAACGTCAATTCGGAGTTTGGCTACGGCCGCCCGGTTCCCGGTACGGGTATGGGGGATTTGCTGCTAGGAACCGGAAGAAACCCAGGGCTAGGTGACGAAATCGGCCTCACGCCATTAGTCTACAATTTCGGTAAGAAGTCCGATAATAGCGGGTATTACCTAAAATCCATGATGGTGTATTACAACCTTCTTGGTGTGTACGCCAGGGGTATTATGTTGGAAACATGGCGGGATTTCGTGGGTAAAATGATTGTGTCGCATTACAAGCTAACCACCAACTTAACCCAGACCAGTGGCGACGACAAACAGCAGGACGTATTGCGGGACGATGGGCATGAGTGGGACTGCTTGTATACCAACTCGTCTAACGAGAGTAGTAGCGGTCAACGAAAAGATAAAGTTTGGTTTTATAATGGCAATAACCCGTGTGCGGGTGGTGGACTCTCCACGCTTACGATCGGCGTTAACGGCGGCAGACCCGACGTAGTTCGGCCAACCGAACCGTTTGTTATTCTTACCGGGCCGGGTTCGTCAGCAACGGCAAAAGGAGTAGGCTTAATTCTTTCATCTAGCCGGGTGGACATCAAGAAACTGGGTTCGGGTGAATCGCAACGGGACCGAATCAGCCCAAACACCAACACGGTGTATCTGAATGATAACCCCAAAATGCTACTCGACAATCAGGGTACGTATTATTATACCTCTACGCAGTTTGTCGGTACGGTGGATGAGATTCGGGCGCAAGCGTGTCAAACAGCCTATCGCTTTGCCAGTTCACCCGATGACGTATTTACGCAACCTGATCGGCTGTTCTGGCGGTATTCGGTGTATGGCGACGTTCCGACCGGGGGGCAAGGCAAACGCGCTTGGGACGACGGCTTAAGCAGCATTTCGAGCCGGGGTTTTTGGCGGGTGTATTTCTCTAAATCAACCTGGGCGTCGCTTGATCGGACGGGCGTCAGCTGGGATGCCGCCAGTAATACGAAGATTTGCGTGAAGATGGCGTATACGGGCAACCGTTCGACCTGGGAAGCTAGCTGGCTACAAAACGGACAACTCGAAAACCGGCCTCTTGCTTCGGACGATGCACACGGCATACCGTTCGCGTCTGAAGATGCCGTCATGTTCCCCAAAGGACAGAAGCCATTCGATCAAAAGATAAACTTCACGGTTCCGACCGATGGACAGGTACACGTCGTGGAAATTCCAGTTGGCACAAGCGCGAAATGGGCAAACCGGATCATGGAATTTCAACTGAAGCCCAACTTCTCAGGGGATAACAGCCAGGAAACGCAGGCGGATATCTACTGGATCAAAGGCACTTCGGGCAACTGTCCAGCCAACTAACTAACGACCATGGCAAACATCATTCGGGATCAGGTCACCACCCTGGATATTCAGCTGTATCTGGGCAATGCGTTTACCCTGCTAATCAGCATCGATGAGGGCATTATCCTGCCTGAGGTGATCACCAGTACTGCCTACTCCCGGTCGGGTGGTCCACTGCTAGCAGAGGATCTGCAACCGCTGGTTCAGGTAACCGGGCGGGCGCTGAGCATTACGTATTCGGCCAGTAGCAGCTATCCCCAGCAGGGCTACCATGAAATTCTTTTCGATGATCGCAAAGTGGTAGCGGGTGCGTTGCTTGGCCTTCGCCAGACGGTCAGCCGGGCTGTTGGACAAACGCTCACCATCAACGCCTATCAGCAAGCACCCATCTCGTTGAACGTAGCCACCAAAGGGGCGGAAACGGGACAAACCCGGTTTCTGGGGGAAGTGCTGGAGTATTTCGATGGCAGCGTCTGGCAACCCATACCTACCGGCGCCATCCCGTCCGCCAATCGCAAAGTCCCCTACACCATACCCTTTATCGTGGGAGCAATCAGTAACAATTAACCGTAACAGCCAACATGAACATTCACAAACTACCCACGCTGAACGATGGCGATACGGCTGATGGGACGTTTTTTGCCAAACTCTCCAACTACCTCAACGAGAAGGTTTGCGGGACCGTCGTTACGCCCACGGCAGCCATAACGCCCATTAGTCATGGGTACGGTTCAGCGATGAACCTGCCCGTAGGCTCGTATCACATCACCGTCATTGGCGAAGATGCCGAAGGCTGGCCACTGTCTGGCGTCCGCATCGACAAAACGACCGCTGATGTCTGTCAGCTCGTATTGTCTGATTCCATCAGCCTGCCCTTTACCGGAAAGGTCGCCCTGTTGTTTATCCCGCTTTAAGTGAATCGTTTATAACCACCGTAACCATCATGAAACAGTTTCTGAGTATACTCCTCGTACTAGCGAGTCTGGTCGGCTATGCCCAAAATCAGTCGCCGGGTCCCAATTCGACCGAAGGGAAAATCAAGGCGCTGCAAACCACCAAGCTGGATGCCTCGATTTACAATACGTTTGTCAACTCCCAAACGGCCGTTATTCAGCAAATCCAGCAAGGGCTGACGACCGCTGGTACAAATGCCTCGACTGCCTCGACGGCGGCAACGCTGGCCAGAGCGAAAGCCGATACGGCCCGCTTCAAAGCAGACAGTGCCCGGTTGATTGCGGATCTGGCCAATGGACTGGCTAACAATGCCTACAACAACTCACTCAGTAATGCGCAGGCGATTGATCAGCTTCGGTCGACAGCGGCCGACACGAATAAATACGGGTTTTATACCGATAAGTGGTCGATCATTTATCCGGGAAAACCGGACTCGACACTACGGGTTAACTACCACGTCGTTACGTATCGATCAACCCTTGATTCGATTATCGCGATTGTTAAGCAACGACAGAATCATACGGGCTCCCAAACAGCCTCGACCATTAGTGATTTTGTGGCGGCTGTTCGATTAGCCCTTTCGGGTAATAATGCGTCGGGTTTAGTCTATAACTCCACATCCGGACAGTTCTCCATTTCGGGCCTGACCCCTGCCAGTGTCGGCCTTACTAACGTACAGAACCTCGATCAGACCAACGGCTCGAATATTACATCGGGAACGATAGGACTTGCCCGATTACCGGGCACTCTGACCAATCAGGGTAACAGTTTTAATGGGCCGAGTCAGCTGCTGCTGATCGACTCAGATGGGAAGCTGCCCGCTGTTGACGGCTCGAAACTGACGGGCCTTTCGGCCTCCGGCGTACCAATTGCCACCCAGCCGGACATGCTATCGCTGACCAATAATGCCAAACAGGTAACGCCCCTGGGCGTGGGGTATGCGCTGGCACCTTACGGGGTAAAAATCGATGCCAACACACTGGCCATTTCGAGGCATACCGATGAGGTGACAGCTTCCAGTAAGCAGGCCCGAAACGGCATTTCGATTCCGGCCTTCTACCAAGTTTATCTGTCGAATCCAGCCGGTTTAACGACGAGTGCGGGTAAGCTCGTTGCCTCCGCGTCCGGATCGGCCGGTTCGGGGGTGATCAGCCTCAGGGAGCCTATCGACCCAACCAAGCCCTTTCGGTTGCAGCTGGGCTTTGTTATCAATGACGCCAACCTGCTTAAATTCCAGCTTACCAACGATGCCAAATCGACGGCCATCGGCGTTCGGGCAACGGGCATTTCAACCGCTGGCGTTAACCTTGTCCGGGGCGTTTCGACCGTCTTCAACTCGGCTGGCAACAACGGTGGGGCGGGCATTCCGGCCGGTACAACCGGATACGTCAGCGTGGTGGGTGACGGGAAATACATCACGACTGCCGTTATTTTCCCGAATTCATCAGGCTTTGCCAACCCGACGTTTCAGAGCGCCCTTTCGCGCATTATTGTCCCTTCGTCAGCCGACGACATCAACCTGACCCAATCAGGCGTCGATGTATTTGGCTCAGCGGTCAACAGTGCCAATCAGCTCAACACGATTTACCTGGAGAATGCCAGTGCCTCGTCCGCCTGGACGAGTCTGTATGTGCAACAGGGAACCCTGGATGGACCGCTGGAAACGGGCTTCAATCCGCCAGGATTCCTTTATACATCCTGCTATCAGGAGAATCCAAGTGGCTTTGCTAACCCCTGGGTGTACATTCCCGGCAGCTACGGGAAGGACGTTACGGACATGGTATTCTACCAGCATCCGAACGGCAACCCAGGCAGCGCCGAAAACCAGCCATCCGCTCAGTCAACGATTCACGCCATCTGGGATGCGGGCTTTCTGATCTTCGGTTCAACCGGTGATTCGCCAACCCTGGCGTCGGGTCCACTGGGCAGCCCCTGGGGCGGTCGGGCCGGTCTGGTGCCCCGAAAAGAAATGGTGCGCGTCGTGCGGAGCCTTTTCCCCAAAACGGGTAAGCTGAACTTTGTGGGCGTGTCGATGGGGCTGCTCAACAGCTTTTCCTATGCGCTCGATAATCCCGCTCAGGTCAATAAAATAGTGGGCATTTCGGGGGTTACCAGTCTGTCGAGTTCCTACGCCAGTTCGACGTTTAAAACGCTCATCAATGCTGGAAATGGCACCTGGTTTGTCAATACGACGGCCGCGACGGGTGTGCAGCCGGATCTGTCGGTCAACATCTCATCGGCGCAGGCAGTGGGGGTTAGCTCCCTTCCCGTTACGGCCCTGACGGTTTCGATTCCGGCGGGCACTACCTTAACCTATAGCGGTACGGGCAGCTCGCAATCCCAAATCGTTTTAGCGACGACGGCAGCCAGTGGCGCCACAAGCCTTTCACTGACAGCCCCGCTTTCGGTGTCGATTGCCGGTTCTTCCAAGTACGATAGCCGGGCCTACTGGACACCCATCAACCGGGGCCGGTCATCGCCATCGGCTACGTACTACGCCAGTCCCTACGTCTGGAAAACTTCGGCCGCTTATGCCGCTGGTACGACCTACAACGTCAACGAGATTGTCTACATCACCAATCCGGCCACGACGGTAGCGCCGTTTCTGGACCGCGATCCGGTCATAAATGCGTCGAGGTTGACGAATCTAAAAGGGGTGTATCTGTTGCATGGTGATGCCGATGCGACGGTCAACATTCAGCAGATGCTCGATTTTCAGGCGGCTTATACGGCGGCTGGCGGCTACATCCTTACGCGCACCGCAACCGGCGCTGATCACATCGTTTCGGCCGTGTACGATCCCGTGAGTATTGTCAATTTTCTCTTAGCACCGTAACTAAAAACCAATCATGAAAAACCTATTGATCATCGGTTTTTTTCTGCTGAGCGGCATCTGCACCGCTCAGCAGAAAGTCACCCTGAAAGCCAAACCAACGCCCAAGGCCGGAACGCAGCTCATTCGGGCGCAAAAGATTACCGGTGCGTCTTCGAAGCTCATCAACGTATCGAATGATTATTCAGGCTATTTGAACCTGCCCGTTTCAGCCCGGGTGTCGATCGGGGTGTATACGGCTGATACGACCCTTGTTCGTACGATTGAATCCAACGTCTACAAAACAGCGGGCGGTTATAACCTCAGCTGGGATGGTAAAGATGATCGGGGCCAGGTGGTGGCCAACCGAAACACAGCCTATCACTTCCGGGCGGTGTATAACAACATTACCGCAACCTGGGAGGGTGTAGTTGGCAATACGTCAAGCTCGTTTACGGGCACGACGGTGCACCGGGGCTGGTACGGTATAGTGACCATGGCCAGTTCCGGAACGGCCTGCTACTATGGCAAGCAGTACTCAGAAGGTAGTCCAAGCCACATCAAGTTTGCCCAGAATAATATACAAGCCCGTCAGGTCATTATTCCAACCGCCAAAACCGCCCAGAACGTAGCCTGTGTTGCGACCGACGGATCGAATGTATACTGGTTAGGTGCTGACAGCCATGCTCCCTATACGACCTTCGTTTTTGGCACCAAAGCAAGCGATGATACTGAAGTACAGTTCACGTCAGGTTTTCCGTTGACGGTCTATGCTGGATATAAATACCAGTGGGCGTTTGATACGTTATCCGGTTTGGCCGCTAACCCAACTGGACTTGCTGTTCAGAAAAACGGAAATTTTCTGTTTGTGGCCCGTTCACTGGTGAACGAGATTCACGTTCTCAACAAGACGACGGGGGCGTTCATCAGAAAGATCACCATCCCAACCCCGGGTAAGCTGTGCGTTGATAATTCAGACAACTTATGGGTAATCTCCGGAACAAATACCGTTGCTCGATACACAGTTGCTTCCGATGGAACGCTTGGTAATCCAACGCTTTCGCTGAGTGGCCTGGTTGCTCCCATGGCCGTTTCGGTTTCACCCACAACGGGGGAAATCGTCGTCGCGGATGGCGGCTCCAGACAGCAGCTATTTGGCTACAACAATTCAGGCGCTCTGCTGTGGACGTATGGTCAGGAAGGGGGCTATAGTACTAACTCGACGGCGACGACGGACAAGTTCATGTTCACGGACATCTTTGGATATGCTGTAACAACCTTTATCTGCCATATTTCCGATGGCTCGTTCTGGGTGGGCGATACAGGGAATTCAAGAGCGATTCACTATTCAGCGGCCCGGGGTTATCTGGAAGAAATTCAGTTTTTACCCAAGATTTATTCTTCGCACGTTGACCCCAACAATCCCACACGGGTGTTTGCCAATTTTCTGGAATTCGAGGTGGATTACACCAAAACGCTGGGGGGCACCAACGGCAGCTGGAAGTTAAAACGCAACTGGGGCGGAGGGGTGCCCAGTACGTACTGGACACCCAACACGGCCGATAATAGCCTCTTAAAAGGCGTAGCGACGCTTTCCAACGGCCGTACGTATGCGACCCTGAAAGCGAACTCGATTGTGGAGGTTGTGGAACTGGTTTCGGGTGGCACCGTTCGTTTTACGGGCGTCGTCATCTCGCCATCCAGCGAGGGCCAATCGTCGCAGCTCTATCCCGACGGTAATATTTACCGCTGCATTCGGGCGAGCATTCCCGCTGCCCAGACCTGGACCAAGCGAACCTTATTGGGTTTTGACGGGAACAATAATCCGGTTTACGGGGCGGCTGTAACGATTGCGTCAACACCAGCCACGACGGCGGGTGATCCGACTTACCGGGGCAACGTACTCAAACTACGGTCGGGTGAGATCACCACGCCCACAAATCTGATCCTTGCCTTCGATGGCTCAAAAGCCAGCACCTGGTCGCATCTGGGGGCTGTAAAGCTGGGTACCAATAAATGGAAGTGGCGAACCGCTTTTTCGACCACTCCGACCTATACGGGCATTTTCCCGAACGATGGCTGGTACGATGTGGGCAATAGCGTGAACAATACGGGCATCTCGCAGCAGGCCAACGGCCGGATTATTCTGTGGGGTTACCACGGTGAATTCTGGAAAGGTGGGCAGACCAATGAATACAACCTGGTGTACGACAATGGGCTGATGCTGATGAATTTCGGCACGACCTTCTATGACGTAGCCCTGGCGGGTCTGGAAACGCCACCGGCTCAGATGGCGGGCAATGCTTTTTCGGGCAATCTGGTGAAGGTCGGCGCGAATCTGTATTACTATCACAATGACGAGAACTACCATTCGGGCGTTCACCGCTGGAAGATTTCGGGGCTGAACACCATTGGCGAGATTGTTATTCCGATTACGAGTAAAACCCCGCTTCGATCGATGGTATTGCCGGGTAATGATCTGCACGAAGGGTTGCAGCCGAACGTCAGTTTGGTTAGCGGAACGGCGGGCTGGGTACGCAATCCGACGGTCGATTCAACGTCCAGTGGAACGAAATACTTTGTCGTTGCGACTTCCCGCAAGTCGTATAAAGTCGAGTGGCCGGATCTCTACGCCCGGTATAACTCGAAGGTGGTCGGTAAGATCAACACCATCGATCGATCACTTAGTAGCGTGTCGCAGTCGGCCTGGTCGTATACAGGCTACATTAATCACGACGGCTTGATTTACGGCAACAACAGCCAGGGGGGGCAGTACGTCGATGTGCTGGATAATCAGGACAAGATCATTCAGCGCGTCTATCCGCAAAGTACAGGTTTTGGTACAGGTACCTCAGCGTTCATGGCCGGAACGAGCACGACGCTGGCCAGTGGTCCGACGAGCACGTTTATGCCGCAGGTATTAGAGCAGCAGCAGTTTCTGTCGATTGCCTGCGACAATGCCGGAAACGTATCGGTCAGTTATGGCAATTACCCTACGCAGGTCGTTCCGCGCTATGATCTGACGGCCAATTATCACAGGCCCACCAAACTCCGGATCTCGTTTTTTACCCTGGTCGGCGGTAACAGCTATGACCGGATTATCGATCTGGACCGCTCCCGGTTCGTTGGCGTGCCTTAAATCAGAATGCGTTCGGGCCTGCCTTCGCACATAAAGCACATAGACGCATGCCCATCTTTTGTTGCCGCTTCACAAGGGCAGAGGTGATGATCCTCTATATCGTCTTTAAAGGCGTTAACGATGGCCATCACCTCTGACCCTGGAAGGCTAAAGCGCTGAGAAGCCGAAGCAATCCCCTTCGTAAGCGCATGTTCTAGTACATCGTCTTTATGGATTTCCATACAGCGAATATACCTCAAAACTCATCGTAAAATAGGAACGTATCTCATGGATGCACTCATTGACTTTTTAGGCCGGGATACGTTCATGGCCCTGGTCGTTTTCGTCGGCTGCGTCGTCCGCGCCAGTCAGGGCGAAAAGGTGCCGGTCGTGCAGGGTTTAATTTCGGCCTTTACGCCCTTTTTTGTCATTGTCTGTCTGCTGTATTTGCTGGAATGGGGCGTGGGTCAATTCGGGCTGGCGTTGCCCCCTAAAGTATTCGGTGCCCTTGGTGGACTGTTCGGCTACCTGGCCAACAGCTGGCTGGCGGGCCTTCAGAAAGATGGAGCCGCTATTGCCGAAAATGGAGCCGCCAGCTCCCTGATTGCCATTGCCAAATCGATTGTCAATTTTAAGAAAACACCGTAACGTCATGTGGGTCACCATCGCACAAATCATTTGTCTGGCCGTCTCGATTGTTCTATTCGTGATCGCCCTGGATCTGGATCACCAAACGCCGGGCTGGGTACGCGCGGCCCTGGTGGGCTTCTGCATCGGCTTTTTTGCCGTCTTTCTGATCTCGTCCAAACATCCGGAATACTATCCCTACGCGGCTTCCATTGCCTTTGCCGGATTTGGGGTACTGGTGCTGACGGTCGTGCTGTATCTGGTCCTGACGCATCAGATCCAACCGATTGTCGTGAAGATATCCGGCGTCGCGCTGGGCATTTCCCTGCTGGTCTGGACATTCGGCAGCTGCTCGGACAGTAACCGGCAGAAACTGCAAATCGAGCAGTCTGCTACGCCCGCACCTATTGTAACGCCAGGGGATACGACCCAGCAGGCCATTGAGGACTTTAACAAACTGACCCAATGAATCAGGACCGTTTGTTTTATCCCCTTATGTACGTTGTCTGTGGACTACTACTGATGGCAGGGTTGCTACTCTGTCAGCTGGCCAGCGCCCAAACCCGGCCGACGTTTTACAATCCCGATCCGGACTACTGGTATAATCAGTACCAGCTGGAGCACAACCGGGCTGAACAGCTGGAACGTACCGGCAAAACGGCTATTAGTGGGCTACAAGCCTCACTACAAGTTGCCAATGATACCATTGTCAGTCAGGATCAGAAGATTAAAGCTTATAAGAAAAAAACGGATCTGCTGACCGACCGGGCAGAAACGGCAGAAATGGCCCTGAAGCCCGTAACGGAGGAACGCGATAAGTTGAAAGGCAAAACTGTTGCCGGTAAACTGATCCGTAAAGCCAGAGATGGGCTGGCCGTTGTGGGTGGGCTGTTTGTGCTGATTGGCGGTACATTACTCGTACGATAAAAACACCGTAACTCTGTATTATACATGGAACTGGAATTCACGCTGATACGAACGTATTACCCAACTGGGACCAACGGTACCATTTCACTTAACAGTGGCTTCGTCTGTCATTCCATTGAATTGCCCTGGAAAAATAACCAGCGCAAAAGCAGCTGTATTCCCGAGGGGCGCTACCTGCTAACCCGCTATACCTCTCCGAAACATGGAGCCTGCCTCCTGCTTAACGGTGTGCCGGGCCGGGGCATGGTGGAAATTCATGAAGCCAATTGGGCGGTTAAACAATTGGAAGGGTGCATTGCACCAGTTACTACCCTCGATTCGCCGGGGGTTGGCTGGCGATCGGGAGATGCAACCACTAAACTGGAAGGTCTCGCTTTTCCCGTACTGGACAGGGGCGGCAAAGTATGGCTGACGATTAAAGGCAATCAGGACAATTACCAATTAGGTTAGTGAGTCATAAAGCCAAATCCGACTTGAGATTTGGCTTTTTTTGTGACCTTACTCATCTCTTGGAGTCTAGGGTACTGTACAAGTTAGACATTATAAAGATTCGGCCAGCTTGAGTCGGGTATTTATGAATACTGTTACAGATAGTTATACACATAGTTATACGTGAAGTCATACCCATAAAAGTAAAAATCATTTATTTCCTCATAACCACACATTTGCAGCTTTTTATTGAATAGTAGAAAGCCCGGTTCCAGATGAGCCGGGCTTTTTTGTGACTTGACAAAGCGTTAAGAGTCAAGGATGTTTTATTTAAACATGTGGAATACCTAAAAGCTTAACCAAATTGCGTTGGGCTTTTTTATTGAATACACTCCAGTATCCGTACGTCACTTTCTGGAACGGGAATTATCCGAATCACGCGAATCTTACCCGCTGCAATCAGCTTTTCAAACTTGTATTTTTTGGCTTCATCAACAATGTAGAATCGGCCAAAATGGTTGGTGCTAAAATCATGGGGCGCAACAACGCCCGTCATGGCGTATTGTTCCCTAAACAGCCGGGCTGCCCGGTATTCGGAGATTGTATTACTTTTAATACTTGAATCCCAATCCATCCAAAACCGATTGCTCCCTAGTTGATAGTAGTTCAGAGGCAAGAAGTAAAAAAGCGATTCGTAAAAAACAGGATATGATTTATTCAGCGTTGGGAGGTATCGAGCAACCGAGGTAGGGAAAGCCGTTGCCCGTCGGCTTTGCACTAACATCAATAAGCAAAGGCATAACGCATACAGGGGAAGGGCAAATCGGGCCGGATGAATGATAGGTTTGTAATAGCAAACGGCATAGGCAAACTGGAACAGGATAAACAGATTCAGAGGCCATAGATAGCGATCCACTAAAATAGGTACGTACAAAAGAGAGACGGCCAACGCTAACAGCGATACACCGATAAACAGGTATCCTGTCAGTACATAGAAGCTATATACCTCATCCTGTACAAAGGTTCTCCAGCTGGGGCGAAACCGTTTTACGGCCATCTGCAAAAATAAGCCGGTAACCAGTGCCACGCGGACAATATCCCAATACGGAATGACACCACTCACCTTGGGTATGGACGGGATTAGATTACCGATTGTCCGAAAAAAGGCCGTAGCGGTTGGCTTTACAATCCAGAACCCCGCTGCCGTAGCCGATGATTGCAGCTGAAATTGGGGATACCAAAGCAATAGCCAGCTGCAAACGATCAGCAGGACTGACCCAATGGGATAGGCATACGTTTTCTGTCTTGACCAGAAAAGGAGGGGTAAAAAGGCAGAGGCAGAAATGGCTACGATAAACAACCCGTAATAATGGGTAAGCAGCAAAGCCAGGCCCGAGATAAAGTGCGTAACCAGTAGCCAGGTTGTACCAGGCGATTTAAAAAGTTTATGCGTCGTTATGACGTGGAGACAGACCAGCAGAATATACAGCGAGTAGCCACGTATCTGGGTAGGTTGTACGTAATTCAACTGCGTTAGACCGATAGCACCCAGATAAATAAAGAAGTTCTGTTTGGGCCGGTTAATCAGCTTGATGGTATACAGGTAAAAGAAATAAATAGCCGTCAGGTATAGTCCACCGGAAACGATCTTCAGAAAGGTAGTATTCAAGCTAATCGTATGGCCAAGGAACCAGTACACGTAAAAGAACAGGGGCGGGTTGGTTTCCAATCCTGAAGTAATGGCTTCATTCATGTGGCCAAAAGAAGGATCTTCCAGCAGCGTCATGCTGAACACTTCATCTAGCCATAGCCGGTTGTCCTTTACAAAAAACGACAGAACCAACGCACTGGTAAGTGTAAACAGCAGCAGGTAACTGTATGAATGCTGGGAACGATTGAAGGATAGAGTCGTGGCGTGAATCATTTACTGCTAACGTTTATAGCAAGTATACATGATTCGTAGACTACAGAAAGGCGTTATTGACCAAACGGTAGCTTTAAACCGTTAATTGGCTGATTATGAGGTTATGCTTATATACGGCATTAATTGAGCCATAAAACTAGATGCTTTTGAAAGGCAAGCCCTTGTTTTTCATAAACTGAACAGACCATAAATGGGCGGCTATGTTCAAATTTCCAGCGGGTGAATCGGTTCATATGAGCGTGGCGAGTGGCGCTACTTCATACATCGAATTAGGTCGAGCGGAGAAGCTTTGCAAATTTTCAATAACTATGAACCTCCCAGGAAAGTACGGAGGTAAACGATTATAGCTTTCGGAGTAGGTTAGTTTAGGTTATGAGGAGAACAGAAGCGCCCGGACGTATTGCGTCGGGCGTTTTTTAGGGCAGTTGGCGAACAAAAAGTAATATATCTATAAATTGAAATTGGTTGTTATTGACACCATAAACAAATTGACGATCTTGAACATAATAAACTACACTGCCGAGCCGTATTTGATCGCCCGTCACTGGGGCTTCAGCGATACTGGTAAAGTTTAGCTGGGCAAAATCGTGATTTGTTCCTAATAAAACCAAGCGGACCATAGTATTAGTGATTAATGTGAACGCCCTGAAAAGTAAAGCTTTGTTAGGCTATACTACCCTTTAAGTGTATTTTAATTCATATGACTTGGATAGGGGGCAAGGCTGCTCTCACACTGATAATCAATTAGCATCTTCATATATTTTAGATCAGATTGTTGACTGATGGCTAGGCTGCATTGATGGAAGTAGAAGGTCCCATGTATGGGATCGAGACTACCCGATATACCTCGGTAGGCGTAACAAAGTGGGCGATTGCAAAGCTCAGTGAAACCGAGCCGAAGGAGCGTTTCGTGAGTGATCATCAGGATTGTGTGGATTATGGGTAAGCTCCTTGTCCAGAGCTTTCGACCACAAACTACGTACTTTTTCCCGAATCTCGTTTAACGGATAATCTGGCAGGGCAGGTGAGGTGTCCACAGTACACAGCAACTGCTTCAACGCATTTGCGGTAAAGGAATTTTCCATGGTTGCTTATTGCTGTCCACCTAAAATATATAAAATAGATGGCCTTATCAGTGACAAAATTTGCAAACAAGCCCATTCGACGGAAACGATCAACCTCAAAAAAGCAATTTACCTTCTCAAAATTAATTACAAAAAAGTTTGTTTATTACAAACTTTTTTGTATCTTTGATATGTACTTACAACGACAGCCAGTCGGTAAATGGCACCAAGCCAATGCACACATTACTCGTAAAAATTAAAGCGATTGCCGCTCAGAATCAGGAAGGTTTCACTATCACGATTCCTGCCTGCGAATTTGTTAAATCGGGCTACGTAATCGCCATGATTGACACCCAGAACAGCTTTGGTGATGCCGGGTTGATTCGGGTTATCGAAGTTGCCACAGGAACCACTGGGGTTATGGGTGGTTGGGCTGAAGATGGTCTGTTTTACTGGGATGCGGTTTACATCGTTCACGACCGCCAAACAGCTATCCAGCTAGGCCGCGACAATGAGCAGGTCGCTATCTATCACCTCGACACAAACGAACTGATTTATCTCTAACAGGAAGGGCCGGGAAACCGGCCCCCTTTACCTTTTTAAGACTATGGAAACCATTATCAAAAACATTCACCTGCTGAGCAATATGCTGAGCGAAACCGATTTAGAAAAACTGACGGCCGGAGCCTTACAACACCGTAAATTCAGCCGCATTACGTTCAAAGTGCTGTCCGTAGCCACGGATGCCATTAAGGTTCAGGTTGTTCAGGAAAAGACTCCGCAGGAGAATTACGCCAGTGAGGAAACCTTAATTGAGCGGGCTAAGGAGCTATTTGGCCGATTCTTTCCAGACCGTCGAATCATTGTCAATGCGACGGTTTACCGTCCTAATGTTACCGAGCAAGTAACACCCGAATACATACGCCATCAAATGACTGAGAAAAAGATCAAGGTTAAAGATATCGTAGCCGATACAGGAATTGACAAGAGTAATATATCGGCCTGGATGAATGGCATACGGGAAATGTCGCAGCCAGTGAAGGCGATGTTTTACTACTATTTTCAGACAGTAAAGTAAACCATATGTATTTGTGGCTAGGTTAAATAGGATTTACCGCAAACAGTGGGTTAATCAATATAGCCCCTCTGTATTGACGAGAGGTTTTTAGATGCTGGGTGGTAAAAGGAGGAATTGGTATAGGATTAGTACAAAAGTTTTAATATCTTAATAAAGAATGTTGATTAGTTACTAGAGCAAAATCATGTGAAAACTCAATAAAATCACCTGTTAGATGCTTTACATACAGTACAAGATCAGATAAAAGTTCAAGAGATATTTCTAACTGTTTATCTATCAACCCCTTTCCTTCCTTTGCAGTAATCTTTCTCAGCTTAATATGATTCTCATTGGACCCCGCAAGCCAAGAACCATGTATTATTTGATTCCTTCTTTCTTCAATAAAGGCTGCACGTTTCATCAGCTCTTTCACTTTCAGGTAGTACTGATCGGTTTTTCCTCTTTCTGAAAAGAGGTTGATTACCAGCGCTCTAATATTTTTAAAAGATAATTCTGCAGTGATGATTTGTATGACCCTATCAGTATGCTTAATGCATAGTCTAACCAAGTCCTTAATTACTTCTTCAAGAAGCGAAAATGAAACCGTTAAATCTCCGATTTGATTTAGAAAAGGTTCAGGAACTGGGTGTACTGGAAAGAGTCCAAAAGATGTAGGGTAGATAGCTGGGTTTGTATTATTGTCCTCTGCCATAGAAGGTTAAGTTTTCGATTTGTCCAATATACTCAAAACGGCAATTCGGCCGGATACTAATCTACCTTTCTTAGCAGTCTCCCAATCACAACCGCCGTTCGGCTCGAATCAAACGTAACGAGCATCGAGCCGTTTTTACCATGAATGCATTTGCCATCGGCACGCAGAATAGCTGAGCATAACTGACCCTTGAGAGTCGGATCTGTCATGCGGTCGCCGATATACGTGTAAAGCTTAATTTCTAAACTTGAATTTGCTTTTATAGCCAATCTGCACTTGTAAAAAGTTTGGATCAAGGCCGGCATTGTCAATAAAGCTGCGTAAACGCAGAAATAATTTATCCTATGAAGAAGCAATAGGTGAATAAAATAACTCGACTTCAGGTGCAGAATACCATTGCCAATTTGTATTAGTAAAATCAACTTTAGTTCTATTGTATATAGTTTGAACAAAAAATGGATAAGCAAGGCTTATGCCAAAATTCCTATTTTGGAACAAAAAAAACTTTGGCTCTAGCCACCATGAATAAAGATTTACTTGATTGAGTATATATTCTGGGGTTTGATTAGGAAGGTTAGATATTTGATCCCCCCTTATATTTGCCCAATTTATGTTAAACATTGTATTAAGCTCAAAACTGCCATATAACCTAAATATCTTTTTGTATAAGTTTAATTTTAATCCGGCTAATAAAAATGAGCGTTGGTTGAGAAGCATACGATTTACTGTTGTATCGTTATCTTTAGTGACAAAGTTATAGCCAACGTCAAAGCGGGCATATCGGATACTAGCTTCCAAATAATTAAAGAGGTAAGAAAAGGAATATTTTACATTTTTAGTGTTTAAAAATATCCGGCCAGCAGCTTCTGTCTGCACTAAGCCATTACCTTTTTCAGCTTTAATTAATGATAAAAAATCTGAATATATATTTAAATTTATATAATTGGCAAGAGCTGTACGACTTGATACAAATTTCTTATTTTCAGTTGGTGTTAATTCCACGTTATCAACATCTGTTGGGGCATAGTTACGGTTGACTTCAGGTCTGTACTTTATTACATCACCAACCTTTAAAAACTTATCTCTCGTTTCTTCGTCCGTTCCATAAAGAGGTAAAGAAGAAATATATTTTTTAAAAATTTGGTATCTCACTGGTATGGCATACCGGCTTCCTGTATTAAAGAACAGCCCCAAAATTTTTCTATCAACCATATTCGTGAAAAGGTACTGGGTAGATGAATCTTTCGGTTTAGCCAATACATTTAATTCATTAATAACACCGTCTTGAAATGAAAAATTAACTTTGACTATTTCATAAATTTGCTTCGTTTCTACGGATTCTGGTACATAGTTAATCTTGTTTTGAGTAAAGTCGTTACTTACTATTTTATTTATTGCAGAAGAATCTAGGGGTTTATACTTCTTCTTATTATACACTTCTACAAAATTATTTTTTAAAAATATAGAAGCTATAATAATTGAGGTATCTTTATCTTCGCCTATAATTTGCGAAATCTTATCTCTTGCATCCTGCCCTGTATCAACAATGTGTATAATCAACTTATTTTTGTTATCCTCAACTTCAGCAACATCCAAGTTGGATGATATCAATGTTAATTCAATCGACTCCCCGTTATCAATTCGTTGATCGTTAATTATTGTAATTGATAGTACAGGCGTAATCGCTGAATCTCTTTTTATTTCAATTTCTTTTGTACTTAGTAAGTAATCAAAGTTTTCGGAAGCTTCACCACCCGTTTTTATCGTTAATTTGAAACCTTGGGCACCATCACGCCAATTTCCATTAATAGAAATTGGTATAGAAATTATTCTAGCATCTGATTCTGTTGTATTAATCTCTGTAGAGGTAAAGCCAACCTTAATTTGGGCTAAGCTAAGGGTAAAAGATGAACACAAAAAAAGAGCGATTAAAAAGTATTTCATCGTGATAATAGTTTAAGATAAATTATTAATGAAGCTTTCTTAACGCCTACTTTATACTAATGTTCTATCGTTTGCTTCAGTCCAAGGTCAGTTTTAGATACTTCACTCGCAACGGGAAAAACACCCTTTTACTTGAGCGGTAAGGATCAACCGGCACAAAAGCGGCCGCTTGATGGCTGACTATCGAGTTACAATGGGAAATTAAGCTGTTTGGGTTGGCTCAAACTTGCGTTTTGAGGAGCCACGCCGATTGCTAACGGTTATGGTGGCACCAAGCTCATCCGCCAGATTTTGCATGTTGACGGCCGGATTATCTTTGGCCGTGCCGTCCTCATTAAATAATTCAGATTGGTTGATATCCCAGCTATGGCGACCCAGCGTTAAGAGCAGATCCATTCGGTTATGCCAGTCACCCTGCCACTGTTCGTTGTTAGGATGCCATACGCCTTGTATGTCGGTCTTCTTTACGCCTGTTACATGACTGGCATCGGCGCTGCCATGGTACTTCAAAGCCCGATCGATGGCCTCATCTGCATCTTTAGCCGGTATCAGATAGCAGCTCTTATCATCGAGCCAGTTTAAGTCGATACGGTAAAAAGGTGAAGCAATGATGGAGTCAGCCTCTGTGCCTTTAAAGAAAATCACTTCATCATAAGGCGCTTTGGCAATTGCATCTACGTCAGGATCTTTAATGCGCTTTTTCAGGTGTTCGTAGCAATGCTTTTCTACTTCGCCGAAATTGACAGCTTCGTGCATATAGAGTTCGGATACGGTTTTGGTTTTGCCCTCAATCAGTTGGTCATACTTGACTTTGGATTGGTACCAGGTTAGCATGGTTGTAAATTGTTAAAGGTGAATATTTTGCCGGGTCGCCTGTGCGATTGCTGCAAAGACTTTAGATAAAGGGGAACATGGTCCGGCAAGCATCCCGGATCTCTTCGTTATAGCCGTGCGTTAGTCCAGTTTGCCGCTTGAATAAATCAGCATTCCATTTTGCTGTAGTAGGAGCCACCTCCACTACTGAATAGCCATTGGCTTTGAATATGTGGCTAATGGATTTGCCAACACCGAAATTTTCACCAACCCGAGAAGCGGCTTTCGCTACGTAAGCCAGCTTGTTTTGTAATGGCCATTTATCGAAGGTGTCTGGAAAGCCTTCCTCGTGAAAAAAACTATCATTCATCCAGCCAGCCTCCACAATGATTTCCAGTTCATGGGTGGTATAGCTCCCAATAATGGCCTCCTGCAACTTGTGTTGGGTTAGTGTTTTGCAAAACCATGCCTTTTCAACCCGGTCATAAATGACCAGCCCTGATTTGTCCAGATCGGGATCAATGCCAGCCACGAACTGACATTTAGGGCGATGAATTGGCAGTTGATAGCTCATTGATTATCGATTTGCGGAGTTAAGGCTTCGGATAGATATTCCTCAGCGGTGTAGTTCATATCCACCAGATCCGCCAGCAGGGCATTCAGGGCCAGATATTTAGCCATGACCTTGATGCGGTCCTGGGTGGATTTGGTGAAGGCATCATTTAAAAAATCCTTCAACGTATCGCGGATAAACAGTTTTTGGGATTTGTGCAGGGTGCGGTTGTTGAGCCGGTCAACGGCATCATTTTTTACTTTTTCAACCGCTTCATTCATGAATTCCCATTTGCGGGCATTGTCGAAGGGAATCAATCCTTTACCATCCAGCCAGTCATAGAGCGCATTGCCGTAATCGGCTACGCCCCCGTTTTCCTTCACGGCATTCAAGGCTAATCGAAGCGATTCGATCATGATGGCTTCCGAATCGACCTGGGTGGGTTCAGGCTGGGCCAGCCCGTTGCGTATGGGCTGCATCAGATCCGTTCGGGAGGCTCGGTAGCTTTGATAGGCTTTCATGACCCGGCCAAAGTGCAGCGGGTTCAGGACCGGAAATACATCCACGTCCAGTTCCCCATCACAGGCCAATTCGTACGCCAGCTCAATTTCTTCCAGGGTCAGGTGTGGTTTTTTGGCGACCAGAAAAGCGGAAAATTTCAGCAGGTTGCGATCGTTGTCGGCCTGCGATTGTTTGGTTGTGTTGACCCCGAGCAGCCACTGGAGGTTATTCAGCAAATTCGAAAGCTGTGAAGTCGTCGCCTGGCTGATCCGGGTGCCCGTTGTGGGCAGCGTTGTTTGCAAGCGCACGAGCGAGGTCGAAGGCATATGGCTCTGCGGTTTGCTGGATTCGGTTACGGGTTGGGTGTTGTGCCGTGCGATTTGTTGCGACATGACCGTTGGTGTTTTTGATGGGGTAGATCCCCTGCCAGTTTTTGGCAATAGCGTGGTGAATCAATTCGATGGCGTGCGCTTCGTCGTTACCCGATAAAGTCAGCAGATCCGTCAGCGCCCCTTTTAGCCCGATGGGTTTGTAAGCGGGCAATCGTCGTTCGGATCGGTAGCGAAGCCAGAGCGACCAGGCCTCCGCGAAGGCTTCCCCGAAAGGCAAGTCCGGTGGGGGGGTGGGGGGAGTAGGGGTAGGGGGTGAGGGGGCTTTTTCTTTTGTTTCGTCGACAGACGTTTTTGAGTTTTCCGCGCCTGTTTTACTATCAGAAAAAGTCTTAGTCTCTTTTATATAAGAGTAGGTGTCAATTTTTGACAGCTTATCTGACACCAAAGCCTCGTTAGGTGTCAATGTAGGTGTCAATTTTTGATAGCTAACCTGACACCTAAGCCCCTCTTTAGGTGTCAAATTTTGATACCTAAGTTGATACCTAACGCGGTTCGCCTGTCCCTTTCCACCGGGTACAAAGTCCAGTAGTCCCGCCTGGATCAACCGGTCCCGACAGGGTTTGAGCGTATTGACCCGCTGCCCCAGGTTACCACTTAATTTCGAATCGGCATAGTCGAACTCGTCAGGCCAGCCTAACGCGTTGGCCACCTTCAGCAAATAGAAGTACAGCCGGGTTTCGTTACCCGAAAAGTTATACTGTTCATCTACCTGCCAGAACCGGTTAACCAGTTCGATGTAAGAAAGCATAGGAAATCAGTAAAGAATACCGTGTTTGATCTGGGCGTGAAAGCTCAGATACCACCACAGGAAGTACAGTAAACCCAGCGCAATGCCCACGTAGCAGATGCCCTCCAGCCAGCCGAATGTCGATTTACGGTCCATGATCAGTTCAGGTACGAAAGGTCAATGCGAGCCGCAAAACCAGCGGTGATGTCGTGATAGCCATAGCAGGCCATGATTTCCGCCTGATTAGCTCCTGTGCTGCGTAACAGGGCCACTTCGAGCCGAAAGCGAAAGAAGGCCCAGGTTTGGGGCGAATGATGCGTCAGCCTGAAGATGTTCTGGTAGTAGAGCTCCGCCTGCAACCGGGCTTCTCTCAACAGGGCAAACCCCCGGAAATCCCGAAACGAATAAGCAAAGCCAGCCAGCCACAAACCCACCTCGTTCTGGTGGTCGGTTATCGCGTCGTGCCAGTCCGAGGGCAGTTCATCCCAAAGGATGGCCACAAGCTCATGGGCTTGTTTTTGGGCGGATTGATGGTGGATCTTACTCATGGCTCCGTGATAAGAAAACCTAACCAACAAAGTCCCATGATCGAAATAATCAGCAGGAGATCCTGCATTGTCTGTTTGCCCGAACCACGCCACCAGCGACGTAACCGGTACACCCAGGCGGGCCAATCGATGTAGCCCATATCCAGCAGATAGTTCCAGATGTTGCGGCCAAAGGCGTAGAGAAACACCACAAAGCCAAGGAGACAGCCGCCACCAAAGACGGCCAGAAGGGTGATAAACATAGCGGGTAGGAATTAGGCGTGAAGACGTTCACGAAGGCGGGTAAACACGTAATAGCGCAGGTAGCAGTAGATCAGATAGATCGAGAAGCGAGCAAACCAGAGGGCTTTATAGAGCATATAGAGCCCATATAAACCGAGCGTTTTCATGCGAAGACGTTGCAATCAATGCCCTGAACTTCCCGCACCACCGCCTGAGCGATCTGCTCAATGGTCATTTCATCGTGAACGGGCACCCAGATAATTTCCCGTACATCACCCGTATCAGGGTATCTACCTGATTCGTCCCGGTCGACGTAGCCATTGTAAACGGCCGTACGCACTTCGTATTCCAGCGCCCGGCAGCCGTGTTTACGGTTATCGTCGTAGAACGCAATCGATTGGCAGTGGGGACCGGCCAGCTTACTGATCCGCGCATCGAGCGGATCAAAGTTCTGCTCTTCATCGAGCATGGCCAGCGTTAGGGTCTGGCTTTGGGGTTTTTCCAGTACGCTACACGCAAGGGCGTAGCGTTGGTGGAGTAGGGTGGATTGCATAGTTTTGTGTGAAATATTTTTGATTACAATTGGCACAGACCTCAGTAATGCTGAGGTTTTGTCTTTTGTGGGGTAGAAAGGGCCGGGAGCAATGCCCCCGGCATTTCCGCTTCTATCCACACCTTGCCTCCTGGTCGCCAGAGGACCAGAGAGTATCGTTAAGATTTTTGATTACCAATCGGCACAGACTGAATGATTCAGGCCGGTATATCTTTCACTTTCACCTGATGGCGTTCCGCGAAACGAATGATGTCTGACCGGCGAAACTTTTTGATCTTACGGCCGTAGACAAGAATCTTCTCGTTCTGGAGCATCATGCGAGCGGCCTTTCGTTCGACGTCGAGGTACTGGCAAACCCAGTCCCAACCAACATACTTGTCGTTTTTATACGTCTCGAGTTCCCGTTTAGCGGCAATAAGCTCAGCAACGGTATTTTTGAATTCGCTGAGCAGGGCTCTTACCTCATCAGCCGGAAGGGTTATGATTTCCATGACGGGCTGGGGCTTACGCTGGGAAGTAGGTTGCTACCCGCTTTTTGAACCAGACCAGTTCACTGTCGGAGACGCGGGTATCCCCCGACAACCGGGCCCGGAAGGCAGGCGACGAAATGCCATAATGCTGACAGAAAGCTTTTTGCACTTCCATCTGCTCCCCCGAATTCAACCGCCTATACTCATCACGAAACGCTTGTGTATTTTTTAGACGCCCCTCAGTAACTAATCCTTGCGCTATGATTGCATTTGACATAGATTTGTTTGCTATCGTTCCTAAGTGATAGCAAATATACTTAGTGGAACTATATAAAATCAACAATCCACACTAAATATTTTTACAATAACTAAGTAAATGTTTGTAGACACGCCCGAAATGACTTTAGGCCAGAAGCTTAAGCAGTTAAGACTTGACCGGAAAAATGTAGATAAAAAGTGGACAATGGACTATGTAGCACAATTGCTCAGTGTTACAAGTGGTGCTATTTCACAATATGAAACAGATAGGAATAAACCATCATCGGAAACATTACTTAGCATAGCTAAAATATATGATGTTACTATTGATGATTTGCTTAGTGACGATGCTTTAGATGTGAAGAGTAAAAAATCGGATAGAGGACTTTCGCCATTACTGCCCACCAAAAAAATACAACTTTATCTATCTCAATTACCCGAAAAAGACGCTGAGCTCTACATCCCATATTACGATGTCGAGATAACGGCGGGGAAAATAGAGCTGTACTTCGATGATGTATATGAATCGCCAGAAGGCTATATCTACGCCCCTCACTACCGGGGTTGCATTGCCTGCAACGTAAAAGGAGACTCCATGTATGACCGGATCTTTCCCGGTTCCCGGCTTTACGTCTATCAGCTTCCCAATAAAAAATACATTGACTTTGGCCAGATCTACCTGGTTGTGCTGGAAGGGTACCGACTGCTAAAGTATATCCACAAACATCCCGACGACGAAACAAAGGTTAAGCTGGTATCGCATAACAAGCACTATGGGGACTGGGACATAGATAAGGTGGATATTCTGAATCTGTTTTTAGTGAAGGGCTATGAGAATCAGAATGCGATCTAGATAAGAAAGTAGAGAGATAGGTAAATCTCATTTTTTAATTGGTATTCACCGTTAATGCCTCTTACAGTGGGAAAGCCAATCCCGACTTAGTCAAATACTGTTACCGACGATACACAAGTTAACCTACGTAAAACAAACGCGTGGCTCGCCTGGCGTAGCGAAATATAGAAATACGATAACCCGCAAGGGTACCTCGCATAATCACCGGGCTTTAAGACAACAGTGCTTAGACTATTTTTAAACCTACTTTTTATCTATGAGGCTACTTTTTACTGTATTATTCTTTATTCCTGTCATCCTGGCGGGGCAATCGCTGGAGCCGACCAAAGGGGATAAACTAATTGAGATCCGGGCTACCCAGCCCGATTCCATACTATACCGACTGGCTGGGCGGTCCCTGCTGAATGCAGGCTATACTTTCAAAGCTGATAAAGAATCCCTGACCATGTTTATAGAAGAGAAGCCGCTCAGGAAATGGCCTTCCTATTTGCTGACGAGTCAACTCTCTGTCCATAACAATTCGATCAGACTAACCGGGAATTTACGCAATACCATTCGGTACACCCTGGGTGGAGCTTCTGCTGAGGCAGATTCATTTCCGGTCGAATACCGAAGAGGTAACACAGTTATGCAACGAGCCGGATTTTTGCAACTTATCGAAATGGCCGCTATTATTCAAAAGGCTATTACTGGTAGTGTCATTACGTATTACAGCAAACCCTAATGTATAACCGAGCTACTTAAACTGTCGATGGCCAAATCTGAACCTAAGGGTTTTTAAAGGATACTAGAATCAGAATGCGAGTTAAGTGAACATTAACTAATTTACTCAACCATGAAACACCTTTTCCTAATCGCTTACTTAGTCAGTTTAACCCAGTCGGTGCAAGCTCAACGTAGACCGATTACCCGAGATGACCTAAATAACAGCCAACAGCCTGTAGAGTATTTTGTAGCTGGTTATCAAACGTCCGTTGATGGATGGGTTATCAAAACGGGTGACACGCTCCAACTGGGCCGGGGCTCGATGTTCGATAAGGCGTTTGCTTTCATTTATGTGAACCCACAGAGCTTTTTTTCAGCCAATGATTACAACGGCCGGAAGGTGAAAGAATACCTGCCGAGTCTATACGCTGACAAGCGGGTTGTTATTAAAGATATTAAATCCATTGGCACAAAACGATCTGGCTATACAGCTGTGATCATTGGCAGTGTAGGCGGCATCAAGCGCTATATGATTGAGATTGACAACGCGATTGAAGCAGGTGAGCTTTTGCCGCCCGTTGAGTTTCGGCAAGCCTACTCGCAACCATCTCAACCACCCTCATTCAGTGTGGCCGATGAGCTGATCAAGTTAAAAAAACTGATGGATGAGGGCGTATTGAGCAAAGACGAATTTGAGGCTCAGAAAAAGAAACTACTAAATCAGTGAGTGCCACAACCCGCTTACCACCCCTGACCATGCAGACGCTTATCAACGCCTTTTACTTGCTTCCTTTTTTCGCTGCGGTTATTACACCATTGGTTCTCCTTGAAAATCGTACGATCCGGAAGTATAAGGCTGAACTTGAAGATCAGTACCGGCTAGCGGTGAAGACTGGTAATCAAGAGCAGGTGTACGAGGCCGGGGTACGGTATTTTGAATTTGTCCACTCAAACCTTCAAATCACCGAGTATCTCGCTATCATGAATGCCGATTTGCGTCAAAAACGCACCTAAAGTTGCATTTTAGCGCTTAGCTGGTCACTGCCAAACTGCTTCCATCGCGTCGTTTACGTCGCTCTGACGGAGCTCGGATAAATACACTTCCGTCGTAGCAAATCGGCTGTGGCCCAGGGCCGCACTGATCTTCCGTTTATCGGATATGCGACTGTCGGCCAGCGTCGCAAACGTATGGCGGGCAATGTGCGTAGTCAGCTTATGGGGAAAGCCGAGCTTTTGCGCAATTGCTTTCAGGTATTTATTGATCAGGGCTGTTTGGGATTCGATCTTTTCGATGAGCCGCCCTTTGTTTTCCTGATCGGTAAGCACTGGATTCGGGATAAATTTAGACAGCCAGGGCAGTAGGAATTCGCCCGGCACGGTTTCTAAATAAGACGCAATGAGTTCTTTGGCTTTTGGGTTTAAGCGCACATCAATTAGATCGCCGGTCTTCATGCTGGTGTAGGATAAGTACCAGGCGTCCGTTTCCTGGCGTACGTCCGACTTTTTCCAGTTTAAGGCATCACTGATCCGGGTTCCATAGGCAAAGAATTGCAGCATGAACGTATTACGGGCGTCGGCCTGCAGGCCGGTTAGTTGCATTTCCTGTAAGGCATCCAACTGCTCAATCGTTAATTTTGGTTTTCGAACCCGCTGTTCCTTGAATTCTAAAAAGGCCATCGAGTCAGCCTTGGTAAGTCCGCGTTTTCTGGCGTCGTTGAAGAGGGTGGTTATAAACGCCATTCGACGGTGCAGGGTATTGGCGGATTTAGTGCCGTTCTTTTTCAGCCAGACCGACCAGGCCAGTATCCAGGTTTCATCGACATCATCCAGATAGATATCGATTTGCTCACCCGTATTGGTTTTGCCCAAATAAGCGGCCAGCCGGTTCAAATGGCCGGCATACTTCAGGGCCGTATGATACTGGCCTTTTTGCTGGCAAGCCACTATGTAAGCCCGGCCGTGCACCAGCAGCTTGCCAGCCTGGGAAGTTGTTGCAACGCCGGTTGCAAGGATATACGCCGGATCGGGTTTAAAGCCCCGCTGTTCGGTGTCTAAAAGCCGCTTCTGGGCTTCATTGTACGCTTCGGCAATTTTTACATTAAGGTAAGTTTGATTGGGGTGATTCTTTTTTACTCGTCCTGTAGCTTTGTCAAACTGGGTAGATTTTACCTTACAGATCATCCTGCGTTTCCAGATGGTACCGGTAGGGGAGCTGACAATGCACTGGAGCATAACCGGCTGCGTGCCGTCGTGGTAAATCTTGCTGTGGAGAATAATTTTAAGGGAAAGTGCCATTGCAACCGGTTTCAAATGAGTTGCAACAAAAATATAATTTTGCGTCTACATAGACCTAAATAGAATTATTAAAAGGCGAAAAAACTGTATAATTGGATTCTGTTGAGGTGTATGGGGGTAGTATAATACAACTATAGTAGTCCCTCGCTCTCTGCCAAATGCAGCGCAATGCCTTGTTCATCGGGGTGTTGCGCTTTTTGTTTTGTTTAGCCGAATTAGAGTTTAAACTAATTCAGTCTCCACGAATTTTTACCCAAAAATGGACGACTATCAACTGAAAACTGGCAAAACCAGAATATATAAAGAGTAGCCGCGTATCTGGGTGAGTTGCACGTAGTTCAACTGCGTCAGACAGATGGCACCCAGATAAATAAATTCTGTCTGGACCGGTTGATCAGCGTTAGGCTATACTACCCTCTAAGTGTATTTTAATTCATATGACTTGGATAGGGGGCAAGGCTGCTCTCACACTGATAATCAATTAGCATCTTCATATATTTTAGATCAGATTGTTGACTGATGGCTAGGCTGCATTGATGGAAGTAGAAGGTCCCATGTATGGGATCGAGACTACCCGATATACCTCGGTAGGCGTAACAAAGTGGGCGATTGCAAAGCTCAGTGAAACCGAGCCGAAGGAGCGTTTCGTGAGTGATCATCAGGATTGTGTGGATTATGGGTAAGCTCCTTGTCCAGAGCTTTCGACCACAAACTACGTACTTTTCCCGAATCTCGTTTAACGGATAATCTGGCAGGGCAGGTGAGGTGTCCACAATACACAGCAACTGCTTCAACTCATTTGCGGTGAAAGGATTTCCCATGGTTACTGTTAACCTCAAATATGTAAAACAAACGCCCTTGTCAGTGACAAGGGCGTTTGTTTTATTATGTAAATAAGAATGGCTTAAGCCAATTGTTCGTCAATTTTTTCTGTTTTCTGCTGTAAGTATTTGACCCGTTTAACCAACAGTCTTTGAATTGGATCGTATAAGCCAACATTTGGATTATGATCACTGATGAACGGCTCGTCATCCAGAGCAAGTTCATAGTTTAACTCCTGTAATCGGACCGTTCAAACTAGTGCTATTCCCTGTATTAGTAGGGAATCCAAAAACCTAGCTTGGTAGCTTTGTTTCCGTTAGCGGAATGGCTGTGAGTGGAGCTTCCGGAGCAGTAAGAACTTGTTTCTTGCTGAAATAATGGCGTAACGACATTGTTGGTTTTTCAATAAGATAGTAAGAAATATGCGCGACCACCATCACTAGAACTAGGTTCTGAGGAAACTTATTTACCCAAGCGTGCGTGGTATGACTCAAAAATAATTGCTGCCAGATATAGAGTGAATACGACAGTATACCGATGTGAATCATTAGTTTGCTGTTAAGTAGCCGTGACACGAAGGAGGGCACGTAAATGCACCAAAATAGCAATATCAGAATACAAACATTGGTTAGGCTCATGCCTATTGTCAGACTGTATTTACCACCGAAACGGTGTGAGCAGTAGAGGTCTATTACAAAAATAAAAAGTGCAGCCAGTATTATAACAACTTTGCTTTTTAGTATTTGCTTTGAGAGAAGTTGCTTTTCCAAAAGTGCTCCAAGGCATCCTATCAGAACGGCGTCGCCACCTGTTTGAAGCATCATACTCACTTGGCCGCGGGAAGATGGCATCCATTGATAGGTTGCCAATCGCACAAATGGCATAAGGGCAATGATCAGCCCAGTAGATATAATTAATGTACGTCGGGACAGTTTGATAAAACTAATAGGCCAAAGCAGATAGAACTGCTCCTCCATTGAGAGCGACCAAAAATGGCCAAAAAACCAGTTGCCTTTATCGGTTGGAATGTTCTGAATAAGGAGATGTTTGTAATTCCAAAGATATAGCGCTGCCACGCCAACCTGGGAATAGTTGGTGAAAATATCTGGTACAACATACCATTTTAGCAGCAGAACAACTAGTATATATAGATAGAAAACGGGAAATATTCTAAAAATGCGTCGTATGTAAAACTGTTTTAGACTGACCTGTCCAGTTTTAGCAAACTCTGTCATAAGCAGCCGGGTGATTAAATAACCACTAATGACAAAAAAAATCTTGACCCCTAATCGTGAATTAGCAATGTAGTCATAAGCGGGGTGATAGGCGATAAAATGAGGAAATGAAAGTTGGGCATGAGCTAGTAAAACCATTAAAATAGATACAGCGCGGATGCCGTCTAAGCTCGCTATTCGATTCATAATAAGTAGACAGGTTATATAAGAGCAGTAGATAATACGGCCTAAATTACAGTCAACGGCTTTAACGGAAAACTGAAATTATTAAACGGAAAAAAGTACCATTGTGCTTTGATGGTGTTTCCGAGTAATTTGAGAAGGAAAAAAGGGTTTTTACTTATGAATATAGTATCTGAATTGGCAGTCAAGATGCATTGGTACAGTTGCCTGTATGTCTTGGAATAGTTCTTGTTGAGTAGGTGGAAGGGCTAACATTACTAGCCCGTACGCTATACCTTTTTCGAGATTCTGGCGTTCGACAATTAGCTTGGAAACGTCATACCTGTTCTCCCTTCGCCGTGACTTGAAATAAGCTTTCTGAGCATCTCGAATTGTCTTGGTGGCGGTAAGCGGCTTTTCAAACGATTCCATGAGGTCAAACACTTCAGGTCTTAGTTCCAGAAACTTGCCATAAGCATCATCGCTTGATTCTTGGTTTAAGAGGTCCTAAAGTCCTGTAACTTTTGCAGGTGTAGTTACCTTGTTGCTGTATTCTATAGAATTAAGGATCGCCGGCGATTATTATACGTGCCGCCATGAATCTATTAATGAATAGCCAGCCGTTACCGGTCTTTGTATTGGATCGATATGGCCGAATAATTGATGTAGACAACTTAAATACCGCTAACCGAGTAATCGTACTTCAAAAATTATCTCTAAATGCGCGTTAGGCTTGCAAGCGAACAACCACACTTACAGTTCCAACTTCCGGATCTGTCTTAAATAAGGGGCGAATGACATTTATCTATGACACGTGTGGTCACCCTAAAACGGTGCATTCGTTCTCAGTAATTATTTAAATAAACTTACGAAAGGCACCATGAAGGCTTCCGCCAACTCTTGACGAAGCTAGTTACCTAATAGGTCCTGCTTGAGTTGATAAACCATTTACTTAGTTTGGTGAGCTAGTTGTTTGAAGCAGCGCCAAGTCAAACCGGCCAAGGCAATGTGATGACGCTGGTTACGACTCAGCCAACACTAACAGCATTCCAGACCTGTGATTTGCTTATCGTCTCAATGAAACTGCTTGACCTTGCGGTTACTCTTCGTGGGACGATAAGATAGGTTCTCATAAGCTATCAGCCATTTAAAGAGGTCACTCACCACATCCCACCTATCCATCAAGACGGTTCGACAGCTGATTTGGCGGGGAACTAGTCGTTAAAAAAACAGCACATGAGCAATCTTACTGTTGGTACTGATATATTGATTATCGATCCGTACTGCTTATTTAACTTATTATATTTTTCCGTGTGTACTTGAGTGCCCTGTTCAAAAGTTAGGTCCGTCTTCAATGCCCGCCTGTTCGCGCTAAATTTCCGGCGTTTTCTACCAAAAAACGGCTAATGCCTACGCTTTATCGAAAAGTCTACCACACTTTTTCCTAATCATATTAGTTTTATATCACCTAATCGAGATAAGAGGATTAGAGGTTGAGGAGTATTAGGGAAAGCAACTTACTTGGGAGGGTGAGTTGCTTTTTTGTGTTAACCCGTTTCAATTCATCAACAGGCTTACGAACCCCTAAATGAGTTGATTCTGTCGCTTAGGTAATATATGGGCAAATACTTGCTTACCTACTGCCCTCGTTACGTTGGTCATTGACTAATAACGGCTCACAAACCTATCAAGAGATACGTATATTCTTCAGTCAGTGTCTCCAATGAAATTCAAGGTCATAAGCAGACTCAAAAGTTTACGACGTCAATTTCTGCAACGGTGTCACCTTACTTCTGAGAGTATTTTCTGCAAGTATCTATCCTTACTAAATCATTATTTCAGCAACCTAGCGGGCAGCCAATCATTGACGTTGCTTTTTATTGTCCGCGGAGTAAATACAGGGATATTTAATTGACTTAATCTTTATTATAGTATCTTAATATTCGTTATATTTGTATTGTAATAAATATTATAAAAGGTCTTACTAATTTATAGCGTAGCGATAGAGTAGTATGAGGTAGGCGCTTGACATAAGATATAACGCCTTTCTACGTTTATTGCTGGAGTGCTTTACGCCTACATTTTTTACTCAATGATTGACTCAAAAACTGATCAGGTGGCCGAAATACTAAAAACCATTGGCCATCCCAACCGAATGCGCATTGTACTCGCCCTGGCCGGACAATCCCACATGCGGGTAGCCACCTTGCAGGAACAACTCCAGATTGAACCTTCGCTCTTGTCGCATCATTTGACTAAACTGAAAGATACAGGTATACTAGCCAGTAAACGGCAAGGGAAAGACATTAATTATTCATTGCTGGATGCCGCCCTGCCACTAGCGCTAAAGGCATTGCTTTAGAAAAATGAATGTATACGTAAAAAGGCCCCTCAGTTATAGGAGCCTTTTTACGTAACTTGTGAATAAGAAGTGATTGTCGTGTATCGCTTGCCCGACAGTTGAAGGTTATCCTGGCTGGTGTTGGGCACAGTAGAGCTGAATCTTCTCCCGGCTGCGCTTGAGCCGCATCTTGACCGCACTCAACTTGATGTGGTATAAATCAGCCAACTCCTCCAGACTAAGCCCTTCTTCGTACTTCTGGCGTAACAACTGCTGCTCGGCTGGTGCCAGGCTGGCCAGAGCCTGATTGACCAACTGAAGCGTCTCCTCCTGAAGCAGCACCTCCCCCGTATCGGGTACGTAATCGCCCAGCTCATCGGCCAGCGAGGTGGTGGGCAGTCGGCGGGCCAGACGAATCTGGTCGGCGCAGTAGTTGTAGGCAATGGTATTGATCCAGGTCGATAAGCTGGCCCGTTGCTGGAAGCCATCAATCTTATTGAAGACCTTGATAAAAATGTCGTGGGTGAAGTCCTGGGCTTTTTCCGAGTCGCGGGTCATAGCCAGGCATTGTCGATAGACTTTGTCGACGTACTGGTTGTAGAGGGCTTCGAAACTGGGTGTGGCAGGCGGGGGTAGGTATTGCCGACTCATCTCATCGTCAGCATGTACTCCGTTCATAGTATGTGTTAGCGGTGGGTTAAGTAAACGTTCAAAGTTAGTATTATTATTTCATTTTGTAACTTATTGGTTACAAATATGGGTAGAATATGGTTTTAATTTATTATTCGGTAATTAAATAAAAAGATATATATAATGAAAGTATTGTTACACTAATCTGTAGTAAATACAGGAGTAGGGTTATTACTCAGATTATTAAATCCGTCATAGATTTAGGCTGCAATCTGTGGAGCAGATTATAGGAGATTGGTAATTTGTTGATAACTTAAAAAAACACCCGGCTCATTATGGCCGGGCATTTATTACTTATCCTCATAACCTTTAATTTCTT
Source organism: Spirosoma sp. KNUC1025 (assembly GCF_045160025.1). GTDB lineage: Bacteria > Bacteroidota > Bacteroidia > Cytophagales > Spirosomataceae > Spirosoma. The sequence continues at coordinate 4,427,662 of NZ_CP087139.1, read as the reverse complement.
TTATTCTTATCAGTTAGCCTTCCGCACAGATTGGGTAGAATCTCAAGTGTACAGTAGGTCGCAGCCTATTAGCATAACTTTCTGTTATTCGATACAGAACGGGCTACATCCCAACCGATTATCCACTTATTCGCTACGCGTAAAGTCCTGCGTAATCTGCTCTACAAAAGTAAGTTACCCGATTGAGAAATTATATACCGAATAATTAATTTATTAACAAATTGTAATACATTTTTTTATTAATTTGCATTAAAGGTAACATAAAATTTGCTTATATTTGCCATATGGATACTTGTACAATGATTGATGTTAAAACAGAGCAGGCAGCTGAAATCCTCAAGACACTGGCCCATCCAATGCGTTTGCGGATCATGTTAGTGCTTGCCCAACAACCCTTCCTGAATGTATCGACTTTGTTGCGTCAACTTCCAATTGAGCCACCGCAACTGTCGCAGCATCTGACCAAACTAAAAGATCGGGGTATTCTGAAAAGTATACGACAGGGTAAAGAAGTTTATTACTCGCTGGTAGATAGTTATCTGGTAAAGGCGCTCGCAATACTGTTGGCCGGTGAATGACTTCTTCGTAGTCAGTTGCCGGACGATCAGGCTTACCAATGCCCGTAAATCCCCATATTACGTTAGCTAGCCTCTGCTCAAATAAAGCAAAACCGTCTGACTAACAAGTATGTACGGGTAATTGTCCGTTTGGTAACAAGTGACTACCGCTTGATAAATAGCAAGAAGAGTAGTCGAGGGATATACTATACTTTGTGGAAAAAAAGACGAACTAAAAAGCGTTTGATCGTTTAGCTTGTCTGTCGCGTACTATCCACATGTTTATCAGTCATGAGCCAACAGGAGCAAAAAGCCAGAAGCAACCATAATACACAAAAGCAGTTGCTTCAGGAGCGGATTCTACAATGTGATCAACTAATCGAAGGATTAAATACCACCATAGCGCTCATTAGCCCAGGTATTGCTTCCTCGGAAGCGCATACGCTGCATGAGGCAATGGTAAAAGGGCTTTCGTATTATAGAAGCAAGCGCAATGAGCTGGCCATCTATGTCAACGTCGTTAAGGAATAACAACCGGTTCTTTGTTATCCCTAAGTTCGTAAAACGAAAGAAATACAATCCTCCTTCATGAAAAAGCGAGTTGCCGTTGCCCTTATTCTGGGGCTATTAGTTACCCCTTTGATTTTTCGAGCTGCTTTCCCGGATTTGTACGTGCGCATCTGGAACACGTACCCAACGACCGGAGCAATAGTTATTGTCGCCCTCGATGTTCTCGGGATGTGGATCATCCTGTTTATTCTTATTCTTTTCTTACGGCTCATTCGCCGATTACGGCGCCAGGTGTAGCTTTATCATTCCCGCAATCAGCTGGTATAGTGTTCCGAGAAATCGGGGAATCTACACTGCCCGAAAATTCAGTCGAAACTCTGACTTATCAAAGGTTTTAACGTCAGTATTCACCCCGTCGATTTCTTTGGTACACATGAGGAATGTCAGTAGACTAACTGACGTAGCTCATTATTTGAAACAATGGTCATTTATAATTTTGACGTAGTTAAATAGGAAAAATTTTCGATTGAACGAACCTGGTTTTGGAGAAATCAGATCGGAGAAATACAATAGTCATTTATACAAATAGTCATTAAAAGCAGGAAAAAAACTCTGATTTCAGAAGAATTCATTCAGCTTTCAAAAGTCATCGAGTACCCATCGTAACTCTTTTTTGTACATCCAAACTTATACAGATAAACGTAATGACACCTTTCGCCAGCCCTTTGATTTACGTAGTTGATGATGATAGCGATGAGCACCTGTTGCTTCGGATTGTTTTTGCCAAACAACTGTCTGACTTCCGGTTAAAATACATCAGTCATGGCAGTGAATTACTGACCCGACTGACCCATCGCCTGGATGGCCAGCTTCCGGATCTGATTTTGTTAGACCTGCACATGCCTATTTTGAATGGCCTGGAAGTGCTTCAAGTCCTTAAAAACGATGCCGACTGGCAGGATATTCCTGTTGCCATGCGTACAACCTATGCCAGAACTGCCGATATAAAACGCTGTTATGAACTAGGAAGTGAAACGGTGCTCAGTAAAAATCACAGCTATCAGCAACTTACTCACTGGGTTCGGAATACGCTGGAAAACTGCACGAATTAGTCGATAATCTTACAGGCCTGCCCATAAAGTTGTAGTTTATTGATTTAACTATTTATACCTTACTGGATATAACCGCGGATTGACGGTACGATTTTCGGATAAAATATACAAGCTAGGCCATAATAATCCAGAGAAAACGGTAGTAGATATACTATAAAAAAACGTCCATCAGAAATGGACGCCTTTATTAATCCCATAGGTTGGTTATTACGTAAACTGGCTACGTATCTGGTTCTATACGAATCATGAATGCTGCTTAACAAAGCCTGGTTGGCAAGGCGTATTACCTTTGCTACACATATTCTGAACCGATTGTGAGGTGAGCCGTGCGTATTCCGAAATACTTAGCTGTTAACTGCTCCATAGACCTTTTAAAAGAAACAAAGTCACTTTAGCTGAAAATAATCCAGCTGAAATAAAGTATACGGTCGACACAACAACTGAGAGAATAATTGCCCAGGCCCACGAATAAACGCTTGACCATTAATAAATTTCTTCCGGGGAGCATTGCCTACTGACTGGTCAGACTAGTCAAAACGATCAATCAATTCTACAGCCTCGAATTGCAACTCCCGATTTCTTTCCCTTATTTTGCGTTCCCATTCTCGATAACGACCGTATTGGTAGTTCTTTTAGAGAGCTAAATCAACGATTGGTGAGCAAAAGCGGTTGCAAATCAAGCCCAAAGTCGAATAAATAGAGAGGTGTCCGAGTGGTTGAAGGAGCACGCCTGGAAAGTGTGTATGCGGGCAACCGTATCGAGGGTTCGAATCCCTTCCTCTCTGCTGATAGAACGTGTAACTTCTTGATCAAAAGAAGTTACACGTTTGCTTTTTACGCTGTTGCTGTAGCGTTTAAATGTTTATTCGTCCTGAAATCTAAGCTTTACGATTTAATCGATCCCGTGTGTGCGGGTACTAGGCATGCGGAAATTTTTGTGGGCAACTTACCAGTGAGGTGGGTTGCTTTTTTTTATTGTATAGCGTTATAACCTGGTTTTAACAAAATAAATACAGATGTATCTTACATTTACGCCATCAAGTAAGTGCTGACTTCAAGCAGCCTTACAATGGTGTGGATAGAAGCGGAAAGCAACTCAGCATGTGCCGGGTTGCTTTTTTGTTTATCAGTTTAATCAATTTCCTTAACCGGTAATTGATTAAACCTAAATATATTATTTAATGAACATAAAACTATGTATCTGAGAACTGCGTATGTATCAAAAATTCACCATTTCAACTTTTTATTGATGCACCCCAATAAGCCAACATCCGATAGAACTACAAAGCCAGTCTTGAGTCAAGAGCCCCTCAGTTACGCCCAGTTCATGATATTGCAAGCTCGATACAAACGAGCGGTTTACGAGTCAATTTATCGAGCTGATAATACAGTGAGTGCGTTGTTACTCTTTATTGGTAAGGGATAATAAAACTTTGCCCGATTTGTGCTGAAAATGGCTGAAATTTTACTGTTCATCGAAAACTAAGTCGTATGCCAACTGGTCCATTGTAGCTTTATACCACTAATCGGAATGGATTAGGAAGGAGTTTAAGGTCTATGAGGAATTGATTGGAAAGCAACTTGCCGAATAGGTGGGTTGCTTTTTTGTTTTAGCCCTTCCTGACTTTTCTAATTCTCCGTTGTACTACTTACCCTTGTTGGTGTAATAGACTAATCCCCATTCCACCTAACCAGCCCAGGCAGATGGCCAGCAGGGCGTATAAATAACGTAGTCGGTGGAAAGCTGGACTGGAAAAAAAGAGGTAAATAAAGACTACTGTCGCTACCATCGTGCTATAGGCGATGAGGTTAGCATAGGTGAAGAATACTCCTGACTCCCGAGCGGTTGCTTTCAGCAGGCAGATGCCCATATCCGCCAGCAAGATCGCCAGGCTTGGCAGCAGCGTATGGGCCTGTGGCAGGTAGTTTTTCTCGCGGCCAGGCTCCTGTTTCTGGTCCGGCACCGGTGTGCCAGACAGTTCATCAAAAATAGCCTGGGCAACCCGTTTAGCCGTTATGTCTTTGCGTTCATAGAGAAACAGCCACTTTTCATCAACTGGTCGGCTCGATTTGGTTTGAAAGTGGATGAGGTATTTTTGGAAGGAGGAGGGATGATACCGACCAATTAGGTCAGTTTGGTTCTGGAGTTGCTTTTCGGAAAAGGCCGTTAACTCCAACTCCTCAATGCGTAGACGTGTCAGGAATTCTGGACTTTTTAGCAGAGCAAGCTCGTCATTCACCATGTCAACTGAGATATCATCGTGAATTGGTTTCATGAGTGTGCTTATGCTGAGATATCTAATAGATCTTCGATAGGATGCGTATACTAATATAGATAAGACATTTCTATAAAAACGACACCATTGCTAATTACATTCAGACTCTGGTGCGGATAGATCTTCCGCTATCTCACGGTTAGCGATGTCCGTTACCTGCACGTAGAGCAAATATATAGGCAATTGTTAATGATTCTAATTAAAAAAAATAGATTACTATAAATTCTAATCTCAGGTCAAATAATCTGGCAAAGCGGCTGGAAAACGAGCTCTTTGTTCAATTAGAAGACTATCCGCGAACTATTAGCCGATTCTATTAATCATAACGATATCCGATAACAATCATTCATGCCCTGACTTCGTATTAAACCAGAGATGGGGAGAAATTGCGTAGGTAAAATTCATTATATAGTACCTTAACCATCTTGCTCTTTCTGCACGTATCGGTCTCGGAAAAAGCCGATAAATTAAATCACCGGTATGGACAGGACAAGTTATGGCTTGCTTCACTGTTGAATAATCCTGATTGGCCAATGAAGCAAACCTATCTGTCAAGGTGGTAAACGATACGTTGGGTGGAGATCTTGATGGTGAAATAAAAGCCCAGCTTCAAGACGAACTGGGCTTTTGAGTTAGTTACTGTAGTTTACCAGTAACGTTCATGCATCATAGGTACACTTTGATAACCTGGTCTACGTGAACGGTAATAATTAACTAAAATGCTTGATTCAAGCAGGTCGGACATTTTCGCGGAGTAGCTTATTGGTTGACTTACTCTTTTCGGTAAACTCATTAAAGCAGTCGTGCTGCTTGCTGTAGATCATTACCAGCCTCCTGAATATTCCCTAACTGATACCAGATTAAGCCACGAACGCGATAGGCTTCCCGGTTGGTGCTATCAAGATCCAGACTCAGGTTGCAGTTCAGCAAAGCATCGGTGTACTTGTGGTTTTGATAGAGGTCTATTGCCCGATTAAGATAGAGGTTGGCGCGTAACTTTTTCTCTTCCAGTAACTTGTTTTTTAATATGAGTCTTCTGTTTGTTAGTATAGTAGATAATTTCATCGATGTTATGAGATAATGATAATACTTACTTTTTGCCCTACGGACTGACTATTCAGCATAGAGTCACAGTGTGTGCATTTGTTCTCACCAGAATTAATCAATTCTTAATATATTTTTCAATCCAGTTTCGCCTTTCAGCGAGCCTTTATAAGTAGAGTATAACATCATAATATAGTAATAAAAATATATTCTTCTAGTTTAAAGCAACCCTATACGTGCAACTATCGTACCTGCCTAAACTCACTATTCAATCCTCTTCACTTCATGAATCAAGACAATCAAATCCCTGGCAGGATTGCGCAGACCTCGGTGCTCGAAGAACCGATGAGCTACGCCGAATTTTCACAGTTACTAGCCCAGTATAAGCGAGCGGTTAACGAGTCGCTATATACGACATCCGATCCCATTATATTCCTTATTACACGTTAACAGGCGCTAACCGTCGAACGGTTTCTACCAAAAATCGGGTGAAGCCGTAACTTCATCGAAAAAACAGCTACGACCGTTCTGAACGGTCGTAGTTTTGGTTTACCTGCATGGTATTGAGTTTATGAGGAATTGATTGGATAGCAACCTGCCGGGAAGGGGAGGTTGCTTTTTTGTGTTCACTCGCACTGGCTCGCCTGGCTGTGGTCGCTGGTAATGACCGGGCTGGTGTATGTATGACGTAGTGAATAATCTACAGACGTTGTTGCTACTCAATGCCAACAAAACCCTACCGCAACGCCTTCTCGATAATATACGGACTTATCTCTTTGCCCGCTGCCGTAGCTTTAGCAATGATGGTTTGCCATTCCAAATCGGTCGCGTAGACCTGATGCGCTTTCTTTTTGGCAGCGTCCGATTTTTTGGTCCGACCTCTTCGTTTGGGCTGAATTTCCATAGTCTACAAATATAAAAAAACATTTTTATAACCATCGAGAAAAGTGTTTTTAAAAACATTGTAAAAATCAGAATTACGGTTATATTTGTGTAGGAACAAAGTAAACAACAACTGCTATGGATTTGGATAAATTAACCTCGCCAATACGTCCCGATGAAGTCGAATGGCGGGTACAGAATCAGACCAAAGATGGTCAGAAATTAATCGTTGTGCCTTACGTGACCAACCGGTCGGTGATGGAACGGTTTGACGCCCAGTTTGGCTGGGACAACTGGGAAAATTCGTTTCAGGAAGTAGGTGAGGGCTTTCTCTGTACGATTACTGTTACGCTGGCTGATGGCCGTAAGGTGTCAAAATCCGATGCCGCCAACCGTACCAACGTGGAGCCGGTCAAAGGGGGCGTATCCGATGCCATGAAACGTTGCGCTGTTCAGTTTGGCCTAGGACGCGATCTGTACCGGTATCCGAAAGTGATGATTCAGACTTCCGACAAGTACATACCAGACTGGGCCATGCGGTTGCTGGATAATCTTGTCTTTAAAATCAACCAGGGCAAATCGGTACCTGACCTGATTGTACTCAAGCCGGAACATGCCAAAAGTTTGGCTGCCGTGAATTAATCAGGAAAAAGACAAGCCCCCGTTACGTTGCGGGGGCTTGTGCTGCTATCTAACTATTGAGTTACGTCAAAACCACTCAGATACATAGACGGCAAAAAGTACAGATAGTCAGTTGAGTAGCTTTTGATTAACCAGGATAATTTCGCTTCTTTTTCAAGTAGTTGTCTTTCCTTCAGGCGATTAAACCACCTGCTAAATTTCGGTCCATGAAAGTTGGAAAGCTGAGCAAATCAGAACCCTGCTAATCGGTTCAATTGGGGATGGAACGTAGCGTTACCGCCGTTTGTCAGGAAAGGAACTCGATAAAATGGATTATGAAGGCAACGTCAGTTGCTGAGTGTATAGGTGATGGTCATCTGGCGACCATTGATCGACCGCTCCTGAACAAAAAGGCCAGTGTCTTCATCGAACAGCCGGTCGCCTATTTGGGGTAAACTGCCAAACATGGCATGGTATTTCTTAATACTGATAAAGCATAAATTAGCCCGATCTACGTAGGTTGCCGCTACGATTTGATCTTCATACCAGTTTGACAGCCGGGAGATTTTCTTTAGGTCAGCGAGTAGCCGTTCGGAAAACAGGAAAGCAATTTGCCACTGGCCAATCGTCCATTCCGGGTAATGAATAGACTCTATAATCGACTGAGTTGGCGCATGAGTAAATTCCATACCGATCAGAGATCAAGACGAGTTGATACATGGAGTAGATTGTTTATAAACTTACCTGGAAAAAACATAATTAACAACACAAAAAATAAAAAAGGGCCTGTATCCAAAATGAGCGAGCCGAACAGATCGTCTGTTCGGTAATCAGCATTTGTTGCGTGCCCCAGTTTATAGCAAATAAAAACGCCCGGCTTCATGATGAACCGAGCGTTTTAACACACACTTTATAAACAGTAAACCCAAAGATTCTATAGATAGGTAGTTTGTATAAGGGCTACCACCTTCTGTAAGGACGTATTGGCCAGCGAGTAGTACGGCTCATTGTCCTGCTGCTGGAGACTGAGCAGCCGTTGATCCGTTAAATGAGTCAGGTGGCTGGAGAGAACCGGAACGCTAAGCTGTAGGTGATGTTGTAGCGCCGATGCGGGCAGAGACTGCGTTTCGGATAGAGCCAGCAGGATTTGCAGACGAGAGGGATGAGCAATAGCTTCAATAGCCGCAGCAACCTGGTCAATTTTTGAATCCGTCATGGAAGGTGTTGTATACATGATGATTTACGTAGTAGTATAGGTAACTGACTATAATTTTTGGCTTCGTTTTATTAACTAATCGAAATTACCAGTAACACCGATTGAGGGGTATGTTTTTCGATGAACTGTCGATTTTGCCCTTTTTTTGGTCGAAAATGGCGGAAAATCGGTTGAAATTGCCAGGTATGACACATTGGGCGAGAATCACGCGTATAGAGAAGAAAAGCGACTCGCCCGATCTATGGTTAATTATGCTCTTATTGGTCAGATACAAGCTGAAAACGATCAGATTCAGCGGTTAGCCGCCGAACAGGGGCCCGATAATCTGATTAGTCGACATAGAAAGCTTTGTCGACTGGCTAAAAAGTTACGAATCTTGAGGCCGGATAAACCCGGTTTTTCCCTTGCTTACACTATTTTATTAATCAGTAGTGAAACCGCTGTGGAGCAACTGCAAGTCATTTACGCGGAGTCGACGCGCGACCCGCAGTCCTTGACCAGATACAGGGTACAGTTTGAACGGCTACAGTATCAGATTAATCTGGCCGTATCAATGATCGTGTAGCAGATAGTTGATTTGTTAAGCGTAGACAATCAATAAGTGGGTTAACGCCTGAACGGGTAGGGGCACAGTGTCGTCCTGTGTGATTCCTGTCGTACTTTTGGGGCGAAGCAGCAGGCAATCTGTTTGTCAGGCAACTCACAGGCAACTTAACTGGTTGCAGTAAGTAGGCAAAGCCCATTATGAATTTGAGAGCATCCCGTCAGCCAGAACTCCGAACCGTCGATGTTACGCGTTACGTTATTCCCCTGCGAGAAGGGGGTTCGCTGCCCGCCCTTGTCGAAGCCGACGATGGGTTTTTGTACGTACTAAAGTTTCGTGGAGCCGGGCAGGGCGCGAAAGCACTTATTGCTGAACTCATTGCTGGTGAGATCGCTCGGGCGCTCGGATTAAAAGTGCCGGAAATTGTGTTTGCCAGGCTCGATGCTGCCTTTGGACGGTCGGAGCCTGATGAGGAAATTCAGGATTTGTTGCGGGCCAGCGAGGGGCTTAACCTGGGACTCCATTATCTGTCGGGTGCCGTTACGTTCGATCCGGTCCTGACCACACTTGATTCTCGCCTGGCTTCGCAGATTGTCTGGCTCGATGCGTACGTCATGAACGTTGATCGTACGGTACGAAATACAAACATGCTCATGTGGCATAAGGAGCTTTGGCTGATCGATCATGGGGCGGCTCTGTACGTGCATCATACCGGGCCAGCCTGGCCTGAGCAGAGTCGGCGCCCATTTACGCAGATCAAGGATCACGTATTGCTGCCCCTTGCAACAAAACTTGACGAAGTTGATGCCGACTTTCGTGAGCGTCTGACATCCGAGCGTATTGCTGCGATAGTCAGTCTGGTGCCCGACGAATGGTTAACCAACCCTACGATATCCGAATCGCCGACTGAACAGCGGCAGATTTACACCCGGTTTTTAGAGGACCGCCTGGCCTCATCGGAAATTTTTGTGAACGAAGCGAAGGATGCCAGAAAAGCACTTATTTGAGTACGCTATAATCCGGTTTGTGCCGCGCGTTGAACGTCAGGAGTTTCTGAACGTTGGCGTTATTCTGTATTGCCGCGCACAGCGGTTTTTGCAGGCAAAAGTGGAGGTCAACGACGTTAGGCTTCGTGCGTTTTCGGGCGAGCTGGACAGTCAGGAACTGGCCGACCGGCTACATACCTTCGAGCAAATCTGTACCGGCGGGGCTCTAGGGGGCGCAATCGCTAAACTTCCGATTGCGGAACGCTTTAGGTGGCTTACCGCCACACGTAGCACCATCATACAAACCTCACCCGTTCATCCGGGCTTGTGCGAAGATGCCCGCGAAACCCTCGACCGGCTCTTTATCGAACTGGTACAGTAATACCCGTCGGCTCTTTATTCAATTTGTCCCTGGTTCACTGGTTTGCAAATCCATTGACTGGTTTGTACTTTGTTGCCCATGCAGGGCTTCACAGGATTTCTTACCAGTTTTTTCTCGTTTTCAGTAGTGGCATCGGTCAGCTACGGTCAGGTCCAGACAGATGGATGGCTGCAGAAACTGGCTGCCGGTAACCAGAATTCCATTTTTCAGGAGGTTATCCAGCATCCCGATACGTACCGGCTGCAGGTTATTTACACGCAGATAGACCGGGATAAAAACAATACCCCATCCTTCAGGAACTACTATTTTCATGTCGACAGTACGGAATATTTCAACCCGGCTTCTACTGTAAAACTGCCGCTGGCGCTGCTGTCTCTCGAAAAACTGAACCGGATGCAGAACCCGAACGTAACCAAGTTTACGGCGATGCAATTCGATAGCGCCTATAGCAAGCAGACGAAGGAGTGGCGCGATGAAACGTCGGAAACGGGCTACCCATCCATTGCACATTTCATCAAAAAAGCGTTTCTGGTAAGCGACAACGACGCCTACAGCCGCATGTATGAATTTGTCGGGCAGGGTGAAATCAATCGCTCATTGCATGAAAAAGGCTATCTGGATACGCGCATTACGCATCGATTTGTTCGAATGACTGCCGATGAGAATCGCCATACGAACCCGGTTCGGTTCATTCAGCCCGATGGAAAATTAATTTACGCCCAACCTGCGGCATTCAATACTGTTCCTTTTGACTTTCGACGTGTTGCCAGGCTTGGAAAAGGATATATGACGGGCAATGATAGCCTGGTGCACGAGCCGTTTAATTTCACCGAACGGAATAAATTGCCCCTCGAATCGCTGCAGCAGATCCTGCAATCCGTACTGTTTCCGGAGTCTGTTTCACCCAAACAGCGGTTCAGCCTCACCAACGATGATTACCGGTTTCTCTATCAATACCTTTCGCAATACCCTGGCGAAACCAACTACCCTAAATACGACGCGAAGCAGTATTACGATAGTTACGTAAAATTCTTTTTTATGGATAGCCTGCATCACCAGATGCCCGAGGGCGTTCGGGTATTCAATAAAGTAGGGTGGGCATACGGTTTTCTGACGGATGTTTCGTACGTAGTGGATTTTACAAATAAGGTCGAGTATATGCTCACGGCTACCGTCTATGTCAATAGCGATGGCATACTGAACGACGATAAATACGATTTCGACAGTATAGGCCGACCGTTTATGTACCAGCTCGGGCAAACGATCTACCAGTACGAGCTGAAACGAAAACGAAAGTACGTACCCAACTTAAGCGCGTTTAAACTGAGCTATGAAACGCAAAAAAAGGATGGTCGACCAACGATTAAAGACGTGGACAATTGAATCATAAACGCAGTACCAATTAACTCGCAGCCAAAGCCCTCCTCCATATGATTTTTCGCTCCATTCTACGTACGCTCTTGCTGGTTTCGATAACGACCTTGTCGGGTTTCGCCCAGACGGATACCAGGCAAAATCCGCCACTCTTAGCCGCAGCCTCGCCCGAATCCGTCGGGTTCTACCCCGAACGACTCAATCGGATTGACGGGCTGATTCAGTCGTACATCGACAAAGGGGCGTTTCCGGGTGTGGCCGCTATTGTGGTGCGAAACGGCAAGATTGTGTATCATAAAGCCTTCGGGAAAGCTGACATTGAAGCCAATAAGCCAATGGCCAAAGACGCTATCTTTCGGATAGCCTCCATGACCAAAGCCGTTACGTCGCTGGCGGTAATGATGCTGCATGAAGAAGGGAAAATCATGCTCGATGAGCCTATTAGCAAGTACATTCCCGACTTTGCCAAGCCGGTTGTTCTCGATAAATACAACGAAAAAGACAGTACGTTCACGACCGTTCCGGCCAAACGCGAGATCAGCATCCGGCATCTACTTTCGCATATGTCGGGCCTCAATTACAACGTAATCGCCAGCGATCCGCGGATGCGTGCGATATACACCAAAGCAGGAATCATCGACGCTTTCACAACGCAGAATATCAAAATCGGGGACGTAGTGAAGAAATTGGCCAAACTCCCCCTGAACCATCAGCCGGGTGAAAAATGGACGTATGGACTCAGTATTGATGTACTCGGTTATTTAGTGGAAGTCGTATCGGGGATGCCGCTGGACCAGTTTTTTCAAAGCCGAATTTTTGGGCCGTTGGGCATGAAGGATACGTACTTCTATCTGCCCGACTCAAAAAAAGACCGACTCGTGCCCCTTTACTCGGAAACGAAAGAAAAGCAGCTTGTTAAACTGGCCCCAAATCAGGGTTTAACGGCCGACCCCGACTATCCGGTTAACGGCGCCAAAGCGTACTTTTCGGGTGGAGGAGGCTTATCCAGCACCGCCTATGACTACGCTATTTTCCTGCAAATGCTTTTGAATAAGGGGGTATATAATGGAAAACGGCTCCTGAGCCGGAAAGGGGTTGATCTGTTTACCAATACAAACCAGACAGGAACGCTTTTCCCGGATGCAAACAGTTATTTCAGTCTTGGCTTTGAAGTGATTAACGAAAAAGGTCATTCGGAAGATGTAAACAGTGTGGGTACGTTTTCGTGGGGTGGCGCTTTCAGTACGCACTATTTTGCTGATCCCAAAGAGAATATCTGCGTCGTGCTGATGAAACAAATGTGGGGAACCAGCTACGGTGGTGAGCTGGATAGAAAGTTCGACGTACTCGTTTATCAGGCGTTGGATGATTAGTAGAGATTGCTGTTAACATTAGAATCTGAAGTTTTTTTACCATGAAGCGGTTATTTTTAGTTTTTCTGCTGCTGGTTATCCTATTGATAGCCATTGAGCTATTGCGCGTTTATTTCATCATGCCGTTTCCGGGCAGTCAACTCGGGCTCGATGCTGATGCTCCCGATCAGGCGTCCCTTGGTCGGGTCGAACTGGCTTACTGGCTGCACAAAAACATTGGCTGGCTACGTACCGTTGGGTTGCTGCTGGCAGCCTATCCGGCATTTCAGCTCATTTTTCGACCGGGCCGGACATGGCAGCGCTACGTAGCGGGCGGTCTGTTGCTGGCTTACGGCGGAGTGGTGTACATGGTCAACCGGCAGATGATGGCCGATCAGATGTTTCAGCAGCCGATTACCAAGCGTGTCGTGCCGATGAACGAGAATAAAATTCCACTGTCTAAACTAGTGCTTGGATATGAAGCGTTAGGCCAGGCTACCGCCTACCCAATTCAATTGATTGGCTATCATCATCAGGTACGTGATACCGTGGGCGGCCAACCAATTATGGTTACCTATTGTACCGTTTGCCGCACCGGGCGCGTATTCAGTCCGTTCGTACTAGGTCAGGCCGACGAGTTTCGGTTGGTAGGTATGGATCATTTCAACGCCATGTTTGAAGATAAACGGACGGGTTCGTGGTGGCGCCAGGCAACGGGCCAAGCGGTGGTAGGGCCGATGAAGGGTAAGATAATTAGTGAACTGTCGGCACGGCAGATGACCCTCGGCGAATGGGCAGCCGAACACCCCAACACGCGGGTACTACAGGCTGACCCGGCCTTTGCTGATGAATTTGAGAGCATGAAACGGTATGAACGTGGCCTGTCTAAAGGAAAACTTACCCGGCGTGACTCCGCTTCCTGGCAGCCCAAATCGTGGGTTATTGGTGTCGAACGGGCTGGCTTTGCGAAAGCGTATGACTGGAATCAACTCCAGTCGAAACGTATACTGAACGACGTAGTAGGGGGCGAGCCGGTGATGCTGGCGCTGTCGCCCGATAGTGTGTCCTTTGGGGCGTGGAGTCGTCGTTTAGGCGTACAGACGCTTACCTTTCAATACGCTGATCGAAAATTGACGGATCTCGAAACGCACTCGGTCTGGACCTGGCGCGGGCACTGCATAGCCGGGCCGCTGGAGGGTCGGCGACTAAACGCCATGCCGAAAGCGTATCAGGAATTTTGGCATTCGTGGCGAAGTTTTCATCCCAAAACTACGCAGTATACCAAAGTCTAATGAACGTCTGGATTGGGTGTTAAATGCGTTTTTGAGACTATCTCAGGATAAATTTAAATTATTTTTTATTTATATGTTATTTGATTGATATATAGTTTACTTATTTGTATATTAGAATATTTATTTCTTTTGTATAGGTGTACCTTCCTAAGCCTATATGAAAACTATCTACATTCTTCTGAGTAGCTTATTCGTCACTAGTTTTTCTCTGTATGGTCAGCAACTCTATATCAATGAGATCATGGCTTCGAATAGCCACTCTGTGGCTGATGGGACTGGTTCCTACGAAGACTGGGTTGAAATCTATAACCCAAATGCCATGGCGGTCGATATTGGCGGGTATTACATAACGGATAATCTGTCGTCGCCAACGAAGTACCGGCTGCCAACCGGGTCGGCCCAGACGGTAATCCCGGCCAACGGGTATCTGATCTTGTGGGCAAGTGAAGTGCTGACCCGCGGTGCGAATCACATCAATTTCAAACTATCGGCCGGGGGCGAAGCGGTTGGGTTATTCCGACCCAATGGTGGGTCTGTGGAAACGGTCGATCAGGTAACGTTTGGTGCCCAGCGTACCGACGTTTCGTGGGGGCGCAAACCCGATGGCTCGGCAACCTGGTTGTTTTTTGCAGGCAGTAATGTTAGCCCCGGCGCATCGAACAACAGCAAAACCGGGTTTCCGAGTGCTCTCAGCGCACCGACTTTTTCGCAGACAGGTGGTTTCTACGCCAGTAATTTTAATCTAAGTATTACCTCGACGGACCCATCGGCTACTATCTATTACACGCTGGATGGCTCTGACCCCGATCCGGCCAATCTGGGAGGCACTACGTTTCAGTACAAGAACAGCTACCCCGAACAGCCTGGACAGGGGTACGGAAGCCTGATCCCCGAAACGTACCGGACCTATTCATATACGGCTGTAATTCCGATCAGCGACCGGACCAATGAGCAAAATAAGGTGTCGCTCAAATCATCGACCTACAACAATACACCAAATTATTTCCCGACAAGTCCGGTTTTTAAAGGCACCGTGGTTCGGGCAGTGGCTTACAAAGCGAATGCCCTGATCAGCGATATCGTGACCCAGACGTATTTTATTACGCCCACCAATCCGGCCCGTTACGTCATTCCGGTGGTTTCGATTGCTACGAATGAAAAAAGCTTTTTTGAATATAACACTGGCATCTACACAGCGGGGATTGGCTTCGATAACTGGCGGGCCGCTAACGGCAGTACACCCGCGGGTTTTTGCACACCGGGTAATTATTCAAACACCGGGGATGACTGGGAACGACCCGGTAACGTTGAGTTTTTTCTCAACAATTCCTCCATTATAAATCAGCCAGCCGGGCTACGTATCAACGGAAACTGCTCCCGCTACATACCCCGAAAAAGCTTGCGGTTGTATGGGAATACCGATTTTGAGTATCCGTTTTTTGCCAACCGGCCGAGCAACCAATTTTACAACCGGCTGCTTTTGCGAAGTGGCGGTAACGATTGGAATTACAGCATTATCGTCGATTCGTACATGCAGACGATGGTGCGGCACTTACGATTTGATACCCAATCGAATCGGGCCAGTGCCGTATTCATCAATGGCGAATACTGGGGGGTGCATGCGCTGGAGGAGCGTTATGATAAATACTACCTGAACCGAAATTACAACGTAAATCCAGACAGTGTCGATGTGGTGACTGTAAATCAGGGAAATAATGAAATCGATGAGGGTGATTTACAGACGTATAACAGTTTGCTGGCGTACCTCAATGCAAACGGCAATTTTACGCAGGCGAATTACGATCAGGTACGAAATACGTGGGTTGATATTGAAAACTTTACGGATTATCAGATTTCCGAGATTTATGCCGCCAACACCGACTGGCCCCAGAATAACCAGCAGCTCTGGCGCAAGAAAACCACCCAAAATCAGCCCAATGCGCCCTATGGGCACGATGGCCGGTTTCGCTGGATGATGAAAGACATGGATTTCGGCCTCAGTTGCATTAACAACTACAACAATCCTACAATCTATCATGCACTGGCCGATAATCAATATACGCTGCTCTTTACCCGCCTGATGAAGGTTAGCTCCTACAAATCGTACTTCATTAACCGATACGCTGATCTGCTCAACACAACCTTCAATCCAACGCGCACAATGGCGTTGCTGACAACTTTTTTACAGGATTATCAACCGTATATGCCTGAGCATTTTGAGCGCTGGAAAGGGGGGATTTCCTACAACGACTGGTTGAATAATGTCAACAACATCCGAACCTTCGTACAACTGCGTCCTGGTGAATCCCGTAACCATGCCCGCGATTTGTTTGGTCTGCCAGGTTTCAGTAACGTAACGGTCAATGTATCCAATACCGATCAGGGGTATGTAAAAGTCAACACCATCGATATCCTGCCTACGACCGTTGGCGTACCGGCAAACCCGTATCCATGGACCGGTACTTATTTCAAGAACAATGACATTCGTATTGTCGCAAAAGCCAAAGTGGGGTATAGGTTTGTATCCTGGCAGGAGGGAGGCTCACCAGTCTCGACCGATACGGCCTACAGTTACAACCCTTTATCCGATCGTACGCTGGTCGCCGTATTCGATGTTGACCCTAACTTTTTGGCAAAGCCAGCGCCTTACGACCTGAGCAGCTGTACGTACCGTTTCGACAACTGGGTGGCTTCTGCGCCAGCCGCTACCTATCCGGCAAACATGTACTTCGTGAGCATGAATCAGACCGATCCTCCATTGGCTGCCACATTTGCCCTGGCCGATACGATCAAAGGGGCGTATAACTTCAGCAGTAGCACCCGCATCAATGGGTTGGGAGCTGATGGATTTTCGTTTATCAATACGGGTGGCGCCAATCCCGGATACGTGGCTACTCAGCTTGGTGGGGCTGTGCTGGCCCTGAAAACTACTGGCCTCACCGAAGCATCGGTGCAGTGGACGGGCGGAACCGTAACACCTAATCCACGGCAGTATGCCATCCGGCTGCGGTACCGGGTTGGCAACTCTGGCCCATTTCAGGATCTGCTGAATAGCTCAAATCAGCCAGTTGAGTATGTACGTAATGCGGCTGCCGGGCATAGTCAGGTGATTGGCCCGGTCGCTTTACCCGCCAGTCTGCTCAACAAGCCTTACGTGCAGCTGTTGTGGCAATACTACTGGACAGGTGTTGGGACTTCGGGGGCGCGGGACCAGCTACGGATCGACGACATTATCGTGAGCCGGGGTAAGTGTCAGAGCCTGGCTTCCGGGAACTGGAATTCGGCGTCAACCTGGAGTTGTGGCCGGGTGCCTGGCCTGTGCGACGATGTGGTGATCAAGGCAGGACATCAAATTAGTTTATCGATAAATTCGGCTGTTGCCCGTAGCCTTCAGTTGGAGAGTGCCGCCAAATTACTTTATGCCTCGACCACGGCTTCACTACGTATTCAAAACCAATAAAACGGTAATTGAAGACTGCTGTTGTCTTTTCTGCTAAAAGAATGAACCGATTCTATTGGTTTCTCTGTGTCTGGCTGTCGATGCACAGCGGATTTGCCCAGCGCCCAGAACTTCCAGTGTATAAGCCCTTGCCCGTTAAAAGCGACTGGCTTATTACACCTGTAGCTCAGAGAGCGGGCGTATTTCAGGCCAATGCTGGGAAAGACCTGGTGCTGTCGAATGGGCTGCTGGCTCGTCGGTTTCGGATAAGCCCGAATCTGGCAACGGTAGACTATCAAAATCTAGCAACGCATGAACAGTTGGTACGTTCCGTTCGGCCGGAAGCGAGGCTGGTGCTCAACGGCAAGACGTACCAGGTTGGCGGGTTGTCGGGCCAGAAAGAACAGGCTTACCTCCGTGAGGAATGGCTGGATACGTTCACCGCAAACCCGGCTGATTTTCAATATAAGACATACACCGTTTCGGCGCTTAAACCGAATATAAACTGGCTGCCGCGTACCTGGACGATGAATCGCAGACAGCCCACCGGAGCGGAACTTACGCTGCATTTTATCTCTCGCTTACCCGATATGCAGGGCGTTGAGGTAGCGGTGCATTATGCGCTATACGACGGAATTCCTACGCTTTGCAAGTGGGTAAGCATCGCGAATAAAAGTACACAGGCGCTTCATATCAATCAGGTCGTTAACGAAATTCTGGCAACGCCGGAGGAAGAGTCGGCGGTGGTGGGCAAGCCCGAGCAGATGAAGAAACCACAGCGGATTTATATCGAAAATAATTTTGCCTACAACAACGCCATGCGGTATGATCTTTCCGATCAGGCTACTCACTGGAAAACCGACTCGCTCTATACCTCGCAGGTTAATTACAATTTTGAAACGCCCTGCCTATTGGAAGTTTACCCAGGTTTAGGTGTAGGAATTGATCTTGAACCGGGCCAGACGTATACGTCGGTACGTACCTACGAACTCCTGCTGGATTCCTACGACCGCGAACGTAACGGACTGGCACGTCGGCGTTTTTACCGGACCGTGGCACCCTGGACAACCCAGAATCCGGTTTTCATGCACCTGGTCAGCACTGATCCCGCAACGGTGAAAAATGTAATTGACCAATGTGCTGAAACGGGGTACGAAATGGTCATTCTGAGCTTTGGCAGTGGCCTGAACATGGAAGATGCTAGTGATACGAATATTCAGAAATTTAAAGCGCTGGCTGATTACGCGCATAGTAAAGGAGTTTTGCTGGGTGGGTATTCGCTGTTCAGCAGTCGCCGGATTGATGACGAAACCGACGTTATTGACCCTAAAACCGGTTTGCCCGATAAGGCCGCGTTTTTCGGGCATGCCCCCTGTCTGGCGAGTCGCTGGGGGATCAACTACCTGAATAATCTGAAAAAATTCATTACTGAAACAGGGTTTGATATTCTCGAACACGATGGACCGTACCCCGGTGACGTGTGCGCATCGACCAAACATCCCGGCCATAAAGGACTGGAAGATTCGCAGTGGGTACAGATGGAAATGCAGAAAGGATTTTACCGCTTTCTGAATGAAAAAGGCGTGTACATCAACGCGCCCGACTGGTACTTTATGGATGGTTCCAACAAGATTGCACTTGGGTATCGGGAAGTTAATTTCTCGCTTTCCCGCGATCAGCAGAAACTCCTGAATCGACAGAATATTTTTGACGGTACCTGGGAAAAAACACCCGCGATGGGATGGGGGTTTGTGCCGCTGACCAAATACCAGGGGGCGGGCCAGAAGCAGTTCTGGAACCACTCAGCGAACACCTGACCGACTATGAGCAACTGATGATGCAGTATTACGGGGCGGGTGTACAGGCCTGTTACCGGGGACCACGCCTGTACGATACCGAAACGACAAAGCAGACGGTGAAACGGGTGATCGACTGGTACAAAAAATACCGCCTGATTCTCAATTCAGATTTGATTCACCTGCGTCGACCCGACGGCCGCGACTGGGATGGTATTCTGCACGTGAACCCAACTTTGAAAGAAAAAGGATTAGTGATGCTCTTTAATCCGCTGAAAGCGAAAATCACCCGAACGATCAAGCTACCGCTCTATTTTACTGGCCTTCAGAAAACCGCGACGATCCGGCAGGGAGAAGGGCAGGCAAAAACGTACCGGTTGAATCGGAATTATGAAATTGAAATACCCGTCGAAATCGAACCGGAAAGTTATGGCTGGTGGGTAATTGAATGATTGAATTGTTGAATGACTGAATGATAAACGCTATTCTTCGTCTTCTGCCTGATCGAGCGACTCGTGGTACGTAATGATCTGATGCAGCACGTCTACGGCGAAAGCGAAAATTTTTTCGCCCACTAATTTTTTATACGTATCGGTCAGTTGGGTCTGCTCTTTTTTAGCAGTGAGCAGGAGCTTTTGCCCCTCCTCGGTCAATATGATTTTAGCGCTGCGTATTTAAGACTTAATCCTTATTCTGCTGGAAGTGAGACTGCTACGCTAAGTAGTTACAAACTTTTTTATCAGATGTAAAAGAATATATTTACTTGAAAAGGTCAAATGAATCATAAAATAATACCAGTGCAAAAGGAATATGTTAGAATTCATTCGACAAGTTAATGCCTTCTTTAGATGGTTGAAAGGCATACCATATCATCTTCCTCCTGACATTATTTTTACTGTTTGTTGGTGAAAATAATTATCTCAATAGTGCTGAATGAACGGCTGTTGTCGAGAGTTATACGTTTAAACCAGGCGCGGGGATTTTTAGAAGCTATACCGTTGTAATCTTAGCAGATAAATGTTGTCAGCGTACCGCAGCCCTCGGACGTGGACGTCCAAGATACACCAACTTTAGCGGAGACAGCCAATAACCCCACCTACTCCAAAAACACTCGTGTTGGTCTGGGCGTTTCTAGGGTTAGTTACCACCAAACTACAGAACCCTATGTGGCAGGAACAGGACAACCAGTTGGTCCGCGAGTTTAAGTTCGCCGATTTTAGTGAGGCTTTTGCCTTTATGACTCGCGTGGCACTCATCGCCGAGAAAATGGATCATCATCCGTGGTGGTCGAACGTATACAACCAGGTTACCATTAAGCTATCAACTCACGACGCGGGTAACGTAGTAACCGACAAAGACCGTAAGCTCGCTGCTGCCATTGACAAATTGGTCGCGGGTCATTAGTCAATTGTCATTGGTCATTTTGCTTCGCTGTCATTAGTCATTAGTTGACTACCTAATGACCAACTACCAATGACCAATGACAATTGACCAATGACTACCTTTGTTGAATGAAACTTTTTCTCGTACCGACACCCATCGGTAACCTTGACGATATTACGCTTCGGGCCGTTAAAGTCCTGCAAACCGTCGATGCCATTCTGGCGGAAGATACCCGAACATCAGGCGTATTACTTCGCCACCTCAGCATTAGCAAGCCCCTTCACAGTTATCATATTTTTAATGAGCATCAAACCGTTCAGCGGTTGGTCAGCCAGTTGAAAGAAGGAAAAACCCTTGCGCTCGTATCCGATGCAGGAACGCCGGGTATTTCCGATCCGGGGTTCCTGCTGGTGCGGGAATGTATCAAAAACGACATTCCCGTTGAGTGTCTACCCGGCCCCACGGCTTTCGTTCCGGCACTGGTCAACTCAGGATTACCAAACGACCGGTTCACGTTTGAAGGATTTCTGCCCCACAAAAAAGGACGCCAGACCCGGCTTGGTGAACTGGCCGAAGAAGAGCGTACGATGGTTTTCTACGAGTCGCCCCACCGGCTACTGAAAACCCTTCAGCAGTTTGCCGACTTGTTCGGGGCCGATCGTCCGGCCAGTGTTTCGCGGGAGCTGACGAAAGTATTTGAAGAAACGCAACGTGGACCATTGTCTGAACTTATTACGTATTTTGCCCAAAAAACCATCAAAGGTGAGATTGTTGTTTGTGTACAGGGGGCAGGGAAAAGGAGAAAGCAGGAAAGGGCCGAAAAGCAGACGAAGCGTATGTTGATGACAATGAAGACGAGGATGAATAAACACGCAGAGAGCAAAACGCGTGGGGTACGTAGCAAGAACTGGCTCTTCAGTTTATTGGTCGTTCTTCATTCAGCATTTATCCTTCATTATTCATCATTGGCGCAGGGCCTGACGCTCTCCCCGCATCGCGGGTTAGTCTCATTACGTATGGGCCGGGCGATGATGATATTTCGTCGGTGTTTGGCCATACCGAAATTCGGTTTGTTGATCCGGCTACGGGCCTCGACCGCGATTACAGCTATGGGGGCTTCGACTACAGCGCCGACTACTTTATCATCAAGTTTCTGCGGGGTACGCTGCCCTATTACCTGACGAGTCATAATCTGTATCAGGTTATGTACTATTATCAGCAGAACAACCGCAGCATCCGGGAGCAGTCACTGAATCTGTCGCTCACACAGCGGCAACGGTTGTTGACAGCGCTGGAAACGAATTATCTGCCCGAAAACCGGGAGTACAGATACAAATTTTTCTATGATAACTGTGCCACTCGCCCCCGCGACATGATCGTAGAGGCCTGTGGTGATAGCCTGACAATTCCATCGCGCTCCCGAATGACGGGCAAATCGTATCGCGACTGGATGAATGATTATCTCGGCGAGCGACCCTGGTATCAGTTGGGTATGAACCTGGCTATTGGCTGGCCAGCCAACGAGCAGACCGACGGCTGGCGCGCCATGTACCTCCCCAATCAGGTGCATGATCAACTGGCTCGCGCTACGGTACGGCTGGCCAACGGGCAGACTGTACCGCTGGTTCAGAGCGATCAGACCCTCTTTGCCGGACAGCAAATCTTCCGTAAACAGGTCCCTATTTTCTTCGACCCCGACGTGGTCTTCACGATACTGGGCATCATTGTGGCCGTATTTACGATTCGGCGGTATATGGTTGCCGGGAAAGTTGATCGCTGGGTGGATCGGTTCCTGTTTGGCATTTCCGGGTTTTTAGGGTGGTTTTTGTTGGTGCTCTGGCTGATTCGAGACGATGGTGTGACCGCCTGGAACCCAACATTGCTGTACCTGCTGCCCCTGCACTTACCTCTGATCTTCTGGGCGACGGGAGCCTCTACCACCGCCCGGCGTCGGACGTTGTATTTTGGCCTTACGTCCGTTCTGCTCATTCTCGGTATGTTTTTATCGAAGGTACCGGGCGGCTTCGACGTTTTGTTTCCGATGACCTTACTCATCCGGTGCATTGTGAATATGCAGCCAGCCCGGAAAGGCTACCAAATGCCAGCACGTGTCAGTTGAAACCGGACTGAATGAGAAAACAGAGTGAGCAAAGGGGTAGGTTGTTCTTCGACCTTACTTTCTATCCGAAAAACTGTTTTTTACCACCATGAAACGCCTGCTCCTCGTTTTATTCCTGTTTCGTTTCGCCGATGTTGTCGCGCAGCCTTCTGAACGTGTTGTTAAAATCTTTATAACCCCCGACCATCCCAACTGGGTCTACAAAATCGGTGAGCCTGTCAAATTCAACGTAACGGTGTACCGAAACAACGTACCGCTGAAAGGAGCCAAACTGCGTTACGAGATCGGGCCGGAAAAGATGGAGCCTACCAAAAAGGAAACCGTTACCTTACGCGACGGTACGTTGGCACTGGATGGCGGTACCATGAAAACAGCCGGTTTTTTGCGCTGCATGGCTTTTGTCGATCTGGATGGTAAAGAATATAAAGGGCTAACGACGGCCGGTTTTGAACCCCAAACCATCAAACCTACCGTTGCGAACCCGGCCGATTTCAAAGAGTTCTGGGATAAGGCCAAGGCTGATCTGGCCAAAATTCCCATCGACGCCCGCATGACACTTCTGCCCGAACGCTGCACCGAACTCACGAACGTTTATCACCTGAACCTGCAGAATATTAATAATTCCCGTTTCTACGGCATCCTGTGTGTTCCGAAAAAAGCAGGTAAATATCCGGCGATTCTGCGCGTGCCGGGCGCGGGTGTCCGCCCTTACAACGGCATGATTGCCGAAGCCGAAAAAGGATTTATTACCCTTGAAGTGGGTATTCATGGCGTACCCGTTACAATGGACCCCGGCGTGTATGCTGATCTGAGCCGTGGACCGCTCAACGGCTACCAGGCTGCCAATCTGGATGATCGCGACCGCTATTATTACAAGCGGGTGTATCTGGGCTGCGTACGGGCCGTTGATTTCCTGGCGAGTATGCCGCAATACGACGGGCAGAATATGGCCGTAACGGGTGGCAGTCAGGGGGGGCGTTATCCATTGTTACGGCCGGTCTGGATTCTCGTATCAAATGGCTTGGGGCGTACTATCCGGCCTTGTGCGACGTAACGGGCTACCTCAATGGCCGGGCGGGTGGCTGGCCGCATCTGTTTGCCGGGAATGAATTGGCTTACAACAATAAACCCGACCGCATCAAAACAACCGGCTATTACGACGTCGTGAATTTCGCGCGTATGGTGAACGTACCGGGCTATTATTCCTGGGGCTTCAATGATGAAACCTGCCCGCCAACCTCCATGTACGCAGCGTATAACGTCATTCCCGGCCCGAAAATGCTGGATACGGACTACCTCGATACCGGCCACTGGACGTACCCCGAGCAAACCGAAAAAATGACCAACTGGCTCCTCGGTCAGCTGAAAGGCGTGAAGTAAGTTCGCAATAAATACGTATTAGGACTTGGTTTTAAGCACCCGCTACGTCGTAAGTCGATGATTTGATACTGATTTTCACCAGCCTATATTGCAGGCTAAATGCCAACTCAATCAGTACGTTTTTGTCAGTCAGGTATGCAACTCTTTGTTAATAGTAAACTCAACGATTCGCTTAAGTCTGCCCTCCGGCAGCAACTTCCAGCCGACGTAACGGCTACGTTTCGCGACGAACTCCCTACAGATAAACAACAGGCCGCTTTCCAGGCGGCCGATATGGTGCTGGGTAATCCACCGGCTGCCTGGTTTGCAGCCCCACTACCGACCCTGAAATTCTGGCAACTGGATTCGGCCGGATTCGATGGCTACAAACAGGCACAGTTGACAGCCTCAGTCGCCAACATGGGCGATTATTTTGCGTGGCCCTGCGCCGAAACGATGGTGGCGGGGATTCTGGCCATGTACCGATTGATTCCCGAACTGGCCGTTTTGCAAAATAAAGGGCAGTGGATAGGCGCCCCTCTGCGCGACCGCATGGGACTGCTTCGGGATCAAAGCGTCGTTATTCTGGGGACGGGAACCATCGGGCAGGCCGTTCGACAAATGTTGATGGGATTTAACTGCCCGATAAAAATGCTGGCCCGTACCGATCCCAAAGCGGATCTGCATTCGACGGATGACCTGATCGCTGTGTTGCCGGAGACGGATATTGTAATCAACTGCCTGCCCGGTACAGCCGTTGGATTTGTGTCTGCTCAGGTGGTCAATGCCATGAAACCGGGCAGCATCTACGCCAATGTTGGCCGGGGCAGCACAACCGACGAACCAGCGCTGATAAGCGCCCTGCAATCCGGTCGGTTGGGCGGTGCTGTTCTCGACGTAACGGCGACCGAACCACTCCCCGCTGACAGCCCGCTTTGGGCCATGCCGAACGTGTTGCTGACGCAGCATACGGGGGGCGGACAGCCTGATGAAGACGCCGGAAAAGTAACGAAGTTTCTACGGAATCTGCCCCGCTTTCTGGCGGGTGAAGAACTCGAAAACGCCGTTGAGTTAGGCCGCGGATACTAATAACGTCTACATTTCCTGAGGGGCAAGGCTGTTACGTTTTGCCATACCCCCCGGCCCCCTGAAGGTAGAGTAATCCAGTCTCAGCAGGCTTCCCCTTCTGGGCGGGGGGAAACAACCCTACCGTTCAGGTGATTTGGGATAACGCCCCGGTAGATTCTTCAGTTGTCCGCTTTCAATAAAGTAGTCGGATTGAAGGCATGAGCGAACGAATTACATTCTTACTTCTTAGTGCCATTTTTGGTGTTTTTGTGGGCTTTACAGAACCACGCATAACCGCTACGATTCAGCGACCCCGCGATCCGTGGGCGATTCGGTCGGTATTGGATAAAAAGCCGCGTATGCTGACCCTCGCCCTGGACTCGGCCTGTTACGTAGCGTATGATCTGGCCCATTGTACCCTCTATAAAGTCTGGAAAGGGGGCGTTTCGCTGGATGGGGCTCCCTACACCGATCAGAAAACGATTCAACCGACAAGCTGGGGGGCGGCTTATTTGCCTGATAGTCTGCTGATAAATCAGTGGGTGGCGGAGTCGGGCGGGAAGAACGTACTGGCCAGCGTCACCAGCAAAGGATATGCCTTTCGGGGCAATCAAATCTACCTGGACTACGTACTGACTACGACGCTGGGCGATTCGGTCGGTGTTGAAGAGCGGCCCGAATTTGTTCGGGATAAAACCGGCAGACCCGGACTGGAACGTTTATTCACGACCGGGCATGTGCCCGCGCATCTGACTATTTCGCTAAAATCCCACCAGCGTGTGCAGCCGTTACGTGCCAATGCATCAACGCAGTCGGTAACGTATTTTAAGAAACTGCCCGCGCAAAAACTACCGCTGATTGAAGAGAAATTTGATCATCGGGGTCGGTACCTGATCGAGAAAAACGACTGCTCGACCTGCCATGAGATTGATCAGCCGATGGTTGGTCCATCCTTTCAGCAGGTTGCGGCCCGATATGCCGGTGATAAAAATGCAGTAGCCCGCCTGGTTCAGAAAGTACGGGAAGGTGGAACAGGTAACTGGGGAAATGGAGTCATGAACCCGCATCCGTCACTGGCCGAAAAAGACATCAGAACCATTATCGATTACATTTTTACCTTAAAACCCAAAGGGTCTTCGGGCAGTACGCCAGTGGACATCAAGCCAGAAGCGCCTGGTCAAACAAAACCCGGTTTTGGCGCAGACGTTGACGGGCTTCACCCCAGTTACTCCCTGAGTACCCTGCACCGGCCAGATTTCCAGCCGCGTGTGGGTGGTCTGGCGTTTCTACCGGATGGGCGCTTGCTCGTAACGACCTGGGATACCGTTGGGGGCGTTTATGTACTGGATCGGCTGGATACTGGCAATTCGCGTGACATACGTATCAAACGGATTGCCTCCGGATTGGCCGAGCCCCTGGGCATCACTGTGGTGAATGGGCAAATCTATGTACTTCAAAAACACGAACTAACCCGGCTGGTCGATCTGAATGGCGACGACCTGATCGATGAATACCAGACCGTTTGCAATACATGGGGTGTCAGTGCCGATTTTCATGAATTTGCCTTTGGGCTGGTGTATAAAGACGGTTATTTCTACGCAACGCTGTCGATGGCGATGCGGCTGAAACCCAGCGAATTGCAGCAACTGGATCGGGGACGAACGATTAAAATTGGCCTCGACGGTCGTTATGAATGGGTGAACTATGGCCTGCGAACCCCGAACGGAATTGGCCGGGGGCCAGACGGCGAGCTGTTCGTGACCGACAATCAGGGGCAGTGGCTGCCCGGCAATAAACTTATCCATGTCAAACCCGGTGAATACCACGGCATGGGGTGGGGGCTGCTCAATTCGAACGCAAACCCACCCGTGGCGCAACCCGCTATCTGGCTACCCGAAAACGAAATTGCCAACTCGCCGTCTGAACCAATTCTTATGCAGGATGGCCCCTACAAAGGTCAGATGCTTCATGGCGACGTAACGCACGGCGGTATCAAACGGGATTTTCTGGAGAAAGTAGCCGGTGCGTATCAGGGCGCTGTCTTTCGGTTCAGTCAGGGGTTTGAAGCGGGTGTCAACCGGCTGTGTTGGGGACCGGATGGCGCGCTGTACGTCGGTGAAGTCGGCATGGCGGGCGGTGGGTGGAGCTGGCGGGAAAAACGCTTTGGCCTCCAGCGGATGAAATACACCGGTAAAACCACCTTCGAAATGCTGGCCGTTCGGGCAAAACCGCAGGGCTTCGAGATTGAATTTACCGAACCTTTGCCGGAAGGCCAGCCCCTGCAGGCGTTCGACATGCTGGTGCAGCAATGGTGGTACAAGCCCACGCCCAATTATGGTGGCCCCAAAATGGACCTGAAAAAGATGGCTGTAACGTTTCTCCGCTATTCCAGAGATCGTACCCGTGTTTATGTCGAAATCCCCGGCCTCGAAGCCCGGCATGTGGTCTATATCCGATTGCCCGACGAGTTGAAGAGCGCAAAGGGACAGTCGCTTTGGGCATCCGAGACCTGGTATACCCTTAATAACATTCCTGCAAACGCTAGTTCAACAGCCAATGAGTGATCCGCCAACACGCAACGACTCCATCAGTCGCCGGACCTTTATGCACGCAGCAGGGGCATTTACCGCGGTCGGTCTGGGCGAATCCGTCACCAACGTATTGGGTCAGCCACACGAAAAGAAACCTATGTCAACCATTCGAGTCCGGCAGGTCGATTCTAATTTTGAACGGGAGCCACTGAATCCCTATCGGTTCAAAGGCAGCGCCATTACGGAGAGCTGGCAGGTAGCTTCGCTGCTTGAAAGTGAATCGGGTATTCGCAAGGTGGGCCTTTGCACGCAGGGTGTATTGTGGTCGGATGCGACCGTGTTTTCGATGCATTCCGAGCGGGTGGGTAATGCGCTGATGTACGCCATTACCGACCGGGCGCTGCAACTCTTGAAAGGGAATTCGTTTACCGACCCCGTTACGTTGCTCGACCAATTATTGCCGGAGGTGTATGCCTACGCGAAAACCATAACCCGAAACCCTGACCTGCGCAAAACCTTTGCCCTGAACGCCCTGGTGAGTGTGGACAATGCCGCCTGGCTACTCTATGCACAGGAAAACAACCTGACGCGCTTCGATGATATGATCCCGGCGGCCTACAAACCTGGCCTGTCCTACCGGCACCGGAACGTAGCGAGCATACCGTCGTTCAGCGTAGGCACTACGGCCGACACCATCAAAGCCGCTGCCGACCAAGGGTATTTTATCATGAAGTTAAAAACAGGAGCAGCCGGTACGCAGACCGAGATGCTGGAGAAGGACCTGGCGTTTCTGACGGCCGTACACAAGGCAATCGGGCGGTACGAAACCCCCTACACAAAGAGCGGCAAGATCCCGTATTATTTTGATGCCAATGGTCGATACGAAAAAAGAGACCCTGCTGCGTTTTCTCGACCATGCCCGCAAAATTGGCGCGTTCGACCAGATTGCTGTCATCGAAGAACCATTTGACGAACGTAACGAAGAATTTGTGGGGAATCTGGGGGTGCGCATCGCTGCCGACGAAAGCGCCCATACCGTTGAGGATGCCGCAATACGTATTCAACAGGGGTATTCGGCCATTGCGGTAAAGGCCATTGCCAAAACACTAAGCATGACCATGAAAATTACCGAGTTGGCTTACGAAAAAGGCATTCCGTGTTTCTGTGCCGATTTGACTGTGAACCCCATTCTGGTTGACTGGAATAAGAACGTAGCAGCTCGATTGCCACCGTTTCCGGGCGTAACCATCGGGTTACAGGAAACCAACGGACACCAGTATTTTAAAAACTGGGAGCGGTTGATGAGCTATCACCCCAAAGCGGGTTCAGGCTGGACCCGGACCCAGCGGGGCGTCTATCCAACAGACCAATCCTTTTACGACGAAAGCGGGGGGATTCTGTTGCCATCGGCTCATTATGACCAACTGTTTCGGCAACCCTGACAGACCCGAATCCAGCGAGTTCAATACGTTATTTTTCAATACATACGATTATTCGGTTCTGGCTTCCGGTCCAGCGATCTTTCGCGCATGAACTCGCTCATTTTTTGAACTGTTGTTTAAACACATTTGCGGATAAATATGCCTTAATTACGTCTATGGTCCCATTTTTTCAATTTTTCTTTGTATATTTAAGGAGCAGAATGCTATACGTAAATTTGTTGGATTCATCTGCTTATTCATCCGGAATAGCTGCTAAAGAAAGTCAATGGTAAACGAAGAAAATGAACAACCAATGGATGCTGACAATCAGCAACCCGAAGCAGCCTTCTCTGCGGATGGGGCCGAACTGAGCAGCGCCATTGAACCCGATGCACACCCAATCGACACAATCAGTGAAGTCCTGCATGACCAGACTGTCGTGTCAGGGTTGTATGAAAATTACTTTCTCGATTACGCGTCCTACGTAATTCTGGAACGGGCGGTACCAGCCGTTGAAGATGGGCTTAAACCCGTTCAGCGCCGGATTCTGCACGCCCTGAAAGAAATGGACGACGGCCGTTTCAATAAAGTGGCGAACGTAATCGGTCAGACCATGCAGTTTCACCCACACGGCGATGCGTCAATCGGGGAAGCGTTGGTCAATATCGGTCAGAAAGAGCTTTTGTTTGATACGCAGGGGAGCTGGGGTGATGTCCGTACCGGTGATGGCGCAGCTGCCCCCCGGTATATTGAAGTGCGTCTCTCGAAGTTTGCCATCGACGCCATTTACAACGACAAAACCACCGAATGGCAACTGTCGTACGATGGCCGCAAACGCGAACCCGTTACGTTGCCTGTCAAATTCCCGCTGCTGCTGGCGCAGGGTGTCGAAGGAATTGCGGTTGGTTTATCGACGAAAATTCTGCCGCATAATTTTAATGAACTAATTGAGGCTTCGATTCAGATTCTTAAAGATAAGCCGATATCGCTCTTCCCCGATTTTCAGACCGGCGGCCTGATTGACGTCAGTAACTACAACGACGGGCACCGGGGCGGAAAAGTACGGGTGCGGGCCCGCATCGAAGAAATTGACAAGAAGACTCTCGCTATTCGCGATGTGCCGTTTGGGGTTACCACCTCGCAACTGATCGACTCGATTGTGAAAGCGGCTGAGCTGGGGAAAATCCGAATCAAGGCGCCCAGCCGGACCGTAGCGGCTGTGGTCGATAACACCGCCAAAGACGTTGAGATTCTGGTGCACCTGCAGCCGGGCGTCTCGCCCGACGTGACCATCGACGCGCTCTACGCTTTCACGGATTGTGAAGTCTCGATTTCGCCCAATGCCTGCGTGATCATCGGCGACAAACCGCACTTTGTGAGCGTAACGGATATTCTGCGGGTGAACACGCACCAAACCGTTCGGCTGCTGCAACAGGAGCTTGAAATTCGGCGTAGTGAGTTGATGGAGCGGCTGCTGTACAGTTCACTCGAAAAAATCTTTATCGAGAATCGCATCTATCGGAAAATCGAGGAATGCGAAACTTTTGAAGCCGTACTCGAAACGATTGACAAAGCCCTGAAACCGTACAAAAAACAGTTTTATCGCGCCATTGTCGAGGATGATCTGATTCGTTTGACAGAAATTAAAATCAAGCGGATTTCTAAATACGATGGCTTCAAGGCTGAGGAACTGATGCGTCGGCTGGAACAGGATCTGGCCGAAACGGAAGATAATCTGGCAAACATTACCCGGTATGCCATTGGTTATTATAAAGAATTGCAGAAAAAATATGGCAAAGGCCGCGAACGGAAAACGGAAATCCGGGCGTTTAATACCATTGCCGCGAGTGTGGTAGCCGCTGCCAACCAGAAACTCTACGTTGATCGGGAAGGCGGATTTATTGGCTACGGGCTGAAGAAAGACGAGTACGTTAGCGATTGCTCCGACATCGACGAGATCATTGTGTTCCGGCGCGATGGAAAGTGCATGGTGGTGAAAGTTCAGGAAAAAGTGTTTGTTGGCAAGGATATCGTGTACGTCTCGGTGTTCAAGAAAAACGATGAGCGCAAGATCTATAACGTGGTTTATCTGGACGGAAAATCCGGCATCTCGATGGTGAAGCGATTCCCTGTCACTGCCGTTACGCGGGACCGGGAATATGACCTGACGATGGGTAATCCAAAGTCGAAGATGACGTATTTCAGCGCCAACGATAACGGGGAAGCTGAAGTGATAACGGTTAATCTGACGGCGCAGAGCACGGCCAAGATCAAACAGTTTGACTTTGATTTTGCGAGCATTGCCATCAAAAACCGTTCCGCGCAGGGGAATATCCTGACGAAATACCCGATTCGGAAAATCACGCAGAAGTCCGGTGGCGTATCGACCCTTGGTGGCGTGGACATCTGGTACGACGAACACCTTGGCCGGCTTAACCGCGATGAGCGCGGCCGGTTGCTGGGGAATTTTGATGCCAAAGACAGTATCCTGGTTGTGTATCATGATGGCCAGTACGAACTGACAAGTTTTGATCTGACCAACCGGTACGAACCGAACACGATTGCGGTGCTGATGAAATTCGATCCCGAAACCGTGCTGTCGGCCGTTTATTACGAAGCGAATCAGAAAGCCTGGTACGTGAAGCGCTTTAAAGTGGAGACTACCTCTCTCGATAAGAAATTCAGCTTCATTGGTGATGGCAAAGGGTCGAAAAACCTGGCCGTAACAGCCGATCAGTTTCCGCGTATCGAAATCGTGCATCAGGTGAAAGATCGCGGCCCGGTTGAAAAGATGGTGCTGGAGCCAGAAGGATTTATCGACGTACGCGGCTGGAAAGCCCTCGGAAAAAATCTGCCGTTTGCCCGGGTCAAAGACGTTAAACTATTGCCGCCCAAAGCAAACAAAGAAAGCGTGAGACCGACTCCGCTGATCGAGCCAGTTGCCGTTGTTGCAACCGATACCGACGAAAAGGAATCGATGCAATTGGGTTTGTTTTCGTAAACGTGAAGGCAGTTGTAGGTACCCGGTTAGCTGACTCCGTAAAGGCCAGTTGGCTAACCGATGACAGTAAACCATACATTATGGCAGCGTCAAACTTTTTGGGCTTGCGAACGGTAATTTATGCGGCTCCCAGCCTTGAGAAAACGAAAGAATGGTATACGAAAGCGCTTGGCATTGAGCCGTACTTTGACGAGCCGTTCTACGTTGGTTTTAATGTGGGCGGTTACGAACTCGGCCTTGACCCCAACGCACAGCCCGCCGAAGGAAGCACGCTGAAACAGATTGAACCGGAAGTTCAGCGCCTGCTCGACCTGGGCGCTACAGTAAAAGACGCTGTTGAGGAAGTGGGTGATGAAATTAAGGTGGCTGCAATCCGTGATCCGTTCGGAAACGTAGTTGGATTAATAGAAAATCCGCATTTTAAGCGATAAGTAATGAACACGACTCTGGCTACCGACTATAGCGACCAACCTCCGCACGAAGCGGTCGGGGTCCGTGTCGCCAAGCGGATCGTAAAAGGCATCATCGTTGTTGTCTTTTTCGGAGCTATGGTCGTGTTGGTAAGCAACTGGTGGGTCGTCTACAACACCCGGGCACAGACGTACTTCGACATTAATAAACTACCGGCCAATGATGTTGGCCTGGTGCTGGGAACCAGCAAGTTTGTTCGGACCGGTAAAGAAAATCTATTTTTTCGGTACCGGATGGAAGCCACGGCCCGGCTCTGGAAAGAAGGCAAAGTAAAATACCTGATTCTGAGCGGCAACAACGATTCGGAATACTACAACGAGCCCGTCGATATGCAGCGTGCACTGGTAAAACTTGGTGTACCAGCCTCGGTTATGACGCTCGATTACGCAGGTTATCGTACGTTCGACTCGGTAGTACGTTGCAAGGACGTCTTCAATCAGGAAAAAATCACGATTATCTCCCAGAATTTCCACAACGCCCGGGCGCTCTATATCGGCAACCACGAAGGCATTGAAGCCATTGCCTTTGCCGCCCAGGACGTACCGGATGGGTATTCACTCCGAACGCTAGTGCGGGAATACCTGGCTCGCCCGTATGCGATGCTCGACGTTTACGTGATTCGGCCCCAGCCCGAAAAAGGGAATTGGGAGCGTAAACGGAACCCATAAATTCCTGTGTTTCTCTTACGATTGACTGGTTCCAGTGATGTCGGATCTGAGAATCCGACATCACTGGAGGTTTCTCTAAACCTACTACACAAATGGTTTTAAGAAACCTTATGTGTCAGGTTTGAGAACCTGATACCACTCATGCCCTGTGCTGATACCCCCCGCTGGATCAGCACTCTAGAATTTGATGACGCGTGATGGGGACAACTGATGAAAAAATTTTGCCGGGCAACCTATACCCGTCATCACTGTTTCTGAGCCTATACAGATAGGGTACCCGTTCGAAATATGGAATAAAGTGTGGCTAGTTTTTCGGCGGACCGTCAATATTGACGTACCTTTGCCGGGCGTAGCGCCAGGTCGAATAATGGATGAGTAAGTAAAAAAGTGCTGATTTGCGATTATAGGAAGGTGTGCGTATGTATCATCAAAAAATAGTATCAACCATCGGATTGGATAACTTCCCGGTTATTAATTATGGTCTCTAACGACGAACTGATTCGTATCATTGATTTATTAAATACGACCTACGAGGGGGAGGAAGCCTGGCATGGTCCGTCGGTAGTAGACGTACTACGGGGCGTTACACCCGATATGGCTGGTCGCCGGATAGCACCCAACACCCATAGCATTGCCGAACTGGTTTTCCATATGACCAGCTGGCGTATTTTCTGCGTGAAAAAAATGCAGGGCGACGAAACATTCGACATCACGACACCCGATAAGAATTTTGGTGCCCTGCCCGATAAAATTGACGATTTCGAGTGGGAGGCCCTCGAAATGGAATTAAGTCTGAGTCAGGAAGAGCTGATCAACGAACTGGACAAGCGGGACGATGACGAGTTTCTGGAAGATATTGTACCCGGCCGCGATTATACGTATTACGACATGCTGCACGGGATCATCAACCACGACATGTACCATACCGGCCAAATCATGATTCTACGTAAAGCACTGGCTTATAAAGGGACAGGGTCGCGCTATGATGAAGACGATGACGTTGATGAGTATGGTTCGCCCTTCGGCAGCCATGAACAGGATGATTTTTATTAATTCATAGGTATGATTTTGCACGGGACATC
This sequence comes from Spirosoma sp. KNUC1025, assembly GCF_045160025.1. Taxonomy (GTDB): domain Bacteria; phylum Bacteroidota; class Bacteroidia; order Cytophagales; family Spirosomataceae; genus Spirosoma. Next base: position 4,393,176 of record NZ_CP087139.1, on the reverse strand, counting down.
TTTTCAGGGCGACGAGAGTCCATGTGCATATACGTGCGTTTGCAGGCACAAGCCCTTGGGCAACACCTGGTTATCCTGACTAGTGGCGTAAAACTTCCAAACACATGATCGGCGGAGACAGCAACATTCGGATCGCTTATTTACTTTCTGTGCATAAAAATCCAGCTCAGGTGGGTCGTCTGCTCAAACGGCTTTACTACCCGGGTTGCCAATTTTTCATCCATGTAAGTGCCGCCGTTCCGCTGGCCGATTTTCAGGCGAGCATACAGGACATTCCGGCCGAAGCGGTGACCTTTACCCGAACCCGTATGCGTATCCGTCAGGGGGATCTTTCCCTGACGACGGCTACCCTGAACGGCCTGCTGGAGATACTGAATGCCAAAACCGAGCCGGATTTTATCTTTCTGATGAGTGGGGAAGATTACCCGCTCACGAGCAATGAGGTGTTGCTGTCGTTTCTGGAAAAACACGCCAACAACAACTTTGTGCCACATCAGCCCGTCACCCAACCCGACGATGAGCTGTTTGTGGATCGGCTGAATTTGTACACAAATCCACTGGAAGCCGATAAAGCCAGTACGTCGGCGAACCCCTTTACCGAATTTTCGAGAAGAAAACAGGCTGGCTTGATACAGACAGGCAACCGCCTGCTGCCAGCTTCCAGACCAGTTCCCCTCAATTACACGCCTTATTGCGGGTCGAGCTGGTTGCGGATCAAACCAGCGGCTGCCCGGTACATGCTGACCTTTCTGCGCCAGCACCCATCGTTTATGTCCTACTTTCGCAACGTAATGGCCCCGGAAATGTACATCTATCAGACGATCCTGGCCAATACGTCCAATGCAGCGTTACGGGAAAGTTTGTACAACGATAATTTTACGTATACGGCGCCGGATCGTTTTGCCGAAATGAACGCCGTTCCGTTTACCATGAGTGACCGCGAGGCATTAGCCAATTCTGGAAAGCTGTTCGCCCGCAAGTTCGACGAAACCCAGGATTGTGCCATATTGGACTGGCTGGATGAACACGCAGTGGTAAACCTTAATGCTGAACAAAAAAGATAACCTGATTGAATTACTGGCTTGTTAAATCCGAACCCGATACGTACGGGTGGCATCATTTTATTGAACAGACGCGTGCCATATGGGATGGCGTTCGCAACTATCAGGCACGTAACAACCTGAAATCCATGCAACTGGGTGATCAGGTACTCTTCTACCATAGTATTACAAACCCCGGTGTGGTTGGTTTGGCCAAAGTAGTCCGGGAAGCTTACCCAGACCCGACCGTTCCTGATGATCCGCGCTGGGTCGTTGTTGAACTGGAGCCCGTGATGGCTCTGGAAAATGCGGTCTCGCTGGCCCAGATCAAAGCGGAGCCACTCCTGGCCAACCTAAGTCTTATCCGGCAATCCCGCTTATCGGTCATGCCCGTCCGACCGGATGAATTTGAACTGATTCTGAAACTGGGGCAAACAAGTAATGGATGATGAATAATGTAGAATGAACAGTTGAGTCTACTTATTTAGTCTACATCATCCATTTACCACATAATTCATTCAAATGGCTATCCAACTTATTACGCCGGCAACCTGGTCGGCATACGAATTGATCGATTCCGGTGGTTTTCAAAAGCTCGAACGATTTGGGGATTTCATCTTGTCACGACCTGAACCCCAGGCCATCTGGGATAAGTCCTTATCGGATGATGAATGGGAGCGTCGGGCTCATGCTACGTTCCGTCGCGACCGGCAATCGCCCGAGCGGGGCGACTGGCAAACCACACCCGACATGCGAGATCCCTGGTACGTCCGGTTCGATCAGGGTGGGCTGAATCTGAAGTTCAAACTAGCCCTTACGACCTTCAAGCATGTGGGTCTGTTTCCCGAACAGGCCGATAACTGGGTGTATATCCAGGATAAAATCAGGGCGATTTCGGCGAATGTGTCCCGGCCAAAGGTGCTGAATCTGTTTGCCTACACAGGCGGAGCGTCGCTGGCGGCCCGTCAGGCGGGAGCCGACGTAACGCACGTCGATGCCGTAAAGCCTGTGATCAGCTGGGCGCGGGAAAACATGGACCATAGCGAACTGGATAACATTCGCTGGGTGGTAGAAGATGCCGTAAAGTTTGTTCGTCGTGAGGTTCGCCGGGGCAATCAGTATAACGGTATCATTCTCGACCCACCGGCCTATGGTCGGGGACCTGAGGGCGAGAAGTGGGTGCTGGAAGAGCACCTCAACGGCCTGCTCAAATCCTGCGCCGACCTGCTCGATCGCACTGATTTCTTCTTCATTATTAATTTGTACTCCCTCGGGTTTTCTTCCCTGATTCTGGACAACCTGATGGGGCAGCTATTTGGCGACGTACCGAATCCGGAATGGGGCGAACTGGCCGTAACCGATCTGGCTGGCAAACAATTACCTTTGGGGTGTTTTACCGATTTTCGTCATGAATAACGAGCGAATGCGCAAACGGGCAAGCAGGCTAAAGACTGGCGAAGGTAGGTTACGTTATTCCGGAAATCACTCCTTTACCCGTTCACTCCTTTATTCGTTTGCTCTTTCGCTCGTTATGCTGGCTTGCGGGAATGACGATCGACAGGGGGCTTATATTCCGGATTTTCCAAAGCCGGGCGACAGCAGCCGGGTTGAGGGTGCCTTACGGGCGTTAACACGGGCGATCAATCAGTCGTCGCCCGCGTCGGCCTATGCGAAACGGGCCGTTATTTTGCTGGCGATGGGGCGGGTAAGCGAAGCCCTGTCCGATATTGACGAAGCGATCAGCCGGAACGACAATGCCGGTCCCTATTACCTGACCCGGGCGCAGATTCTTCGGGCATTGCGTAAACCTGACCAGGCTTTGCAGAATGCCCAGCGTGCGGAAATTCTGGGTGTTGATACGCCTGAATTGTATACGTTACAGGGCGATTTGCTGCAACAGCAGAATCAGTTCGACAAAGCAAAACTATACGTAGCGAAGGCGCTTCAGATGGCCCCATACGATGGCGAGGCTTATTATTTTAATGGGCTTATGGCCGCCCGGCAGGGGATACCGTACAGGCGCTGGCCCTTTATCAGCAATCCCTCCGACTCAAACCCCGCTATCTGGAAACCTATAATCAGATGTCGTCCATTTACCGGGCGCTGCATAACCCCGATGCCGCGCTGGTCTATAACGAGCAGGCGCAACGCTATTTCCCAAATAATGCACGGCTCTATTATGGTCGGGGACTGATTTACCATGCCGCCCGGAAACTCGACAGTGCGCTGGTCTGTTATGCACGTACCGTAACGCTTCAGCCGACGTATTATCAGGCCGATTTTCAGATGGGGTTAATTAACCAGGCATATCGACGTTATTACGCGGCTCTGGCAAATTACCAGCGTGTGCAGCAACTTCGGCCGCAGTTTCCGAGAATCGATACGTACATCGGCTATTGCTATGAACAACTCGGGCAGTATGCCCTGGCTATTGAAGCTTATAGCAAAGCGACCCAACAAAACGTAGCTGATCGGCAGGCTGCAGCAGGATTATGGCGCTCACAACGTCGACAATACTCGCGAAACTCCTTACTTTTGCCGGAAACAGCGAATGAATCGGTCGATGCCTCGAAAAGCCGAACGGAGCTTGATACCAGCCGGGTTCGTATCTCAACGATCCAGCCAAAAGCCCGGGTTACAACGGGTTCCGGCGATTCGCTCCGACGAAGCGTAAAACCGATAAATTAATGTAGAATGTACAATGAATGATAATGAATAGCGGCCAGGAACATACCCTTCCAGGTGAGACAACCAGGCCAATTATTCATTGTCCATTAAATTTCACATTATTCATTGAACAGTTAAGTGGCTTACAGTTGTAGGTAAGCTGCGGGTACCCACTACTAAATTAGTACGTAGATGATTGCGCAGGACGAACAAATCCGCGTTACGTTGCCCGACGGTAGCGTTCGACAATATCCCAAAGGAAGTACCGGGCTGGATATTGCCACCCAAATTAGTGAAGGGCTGGCCCGCAATGTGCTGGCTGCCAAAGTAAATGGCGTTGTGCAGGATGCTACCCGCCCCATCGAAGAAGATGCCAACGTGCAACTGCTTACGTGGAACGATGCGGAGGGGAAATCCACGTTCTGGCATTCGTCGGCCCACTTACTGGCCGAAGCGCTCGAAGCTTTGTATCCAGGTGTGAAATTCGGCATCGGACCACCTGTTGAAACGGGTTTTTATTACGACGTCGACCTGGGCGGGCAACCGTTTTCGCAGGAAGATTTTAAAAAGGTTGAAGACAAGATGCTTGAGCTGGCTCGCCAGAAACAGCCTTACGTCCGTAAGCCAATGAGCAAGGCGGATGCCATTGCGTATTTTGAAGAAAAAGGAGACCCTTATAAACTCGATCTGCTCGAAGGACTGGCCGATGGCACCATTACGTTCTATACACAGGGCGATTTTACGGATCTGTGCCGCGGGCCTCACATCCCGAACACGGGCTTTATCAAAGCTGCCAAGTTGATGAACGTAGCTGGCGCTTACTGGCGCGGCAACGAAAAAAATAAACAGCTCACCCGTATTTACGCGGTTACGTACCCGAAGCAGAAAGAGCTGGATGATTACCTGCATCTGCTGGAGGAAGCTAAAAAACGCGATCACCGCAAGCTGGGTAAAGAGCTGGAACTGTTTGCCTTTTCGGAGAAAGTAGGAGCAGGGCTGCCGTTGTGGCTGCCTGAAAGGAACCATGCTGCGTGAGCGGCTGGAGAATTTCCTGCGCAAGGCCCAGATTCGGGCCGGGTATTCGCCGGTTGTAACGCCCCATATCGGCAGCAAGCAGCTCTACGTAACGTCGGGTCACTGGGAGAAATACGGGGAAGATTCATTCAAGCCGATCAGAACCCCTGATCCAAACGAAGAGTTTTTGCTCAAGCCCATGAATTGCCCGCATCACTGCGAGATCTACAAAACCAAGCCCCGTTCGTACCGCGACCTGCCGCTGCGGCTGGCCGAGTTCGGTACGGTGTATCGGTATGAGCAATCCGGTGAGTTACACGGTTTGACCCGCGTTCGTGGATTCACCCAGGACGATGCCCATATTTTCTGCCGGCCCGATCAGGTGAAAGACGAGTTCATGAAGGTGATCGACCTGGTGCAATACGTCTTTACATCGCTTGGTTTTCAGGACTATAGCGCGCAGATTTCGCTACGTGATCCGGAAAATAAAACCAAGTACATCGGTTCCGACGACGTATGGGAAAAAGCCGAAGCGGCCATTATTGAATCAGCCGCCGAAAAAGGTCTGCCTACCGTAACGGAACTAGGTGAAGCGGCTTTCTACGGGCCTAAACTGGATTTCATGGTACGCGACGCTCTGGGCCGGAAATGGCAACTGGGTACCATTCAGGTGGATTACAACCTGCCGAACCGCTTTGAGCTGGAATACATTGGCGCTGATAACCAGAAGCACCGGCCGGTTATGATTCACCGGGCCCCTTTTGGTTCGATGGAGCGGTTCATTGCTATTCTGATCGAAAACTCAGGCGGGAATTTCCCGCTCTGGCTGTCGCCCGATCAAATCGCGATTTTGCCTATTTCGGAGAAGTACGAAGATTATGCAAACGATCTGTTTTTCAACCTTCAGGAACACGACATTCGTGGATTCGTGGATTTGCGGGATGAGAAAATCGGGCGTAAAATCCGGGATGCTGAAGTAGCCAAAGTGCCGTACATGCTTATTGTCGGAGAGAAAGAAGCCGCCGACGGTAAAGTCTCGGTACGGCGCAAAGGCCAGGGTGACCTGGGCAGCATGAGCGTTCAGGAATTTGTCAAAGCATTCCAGGCAGAAGTGAAAATGTAAAATCAGGTCAGTGAGCAGGTCAATCGGTAAATTATGCTGGCAGAACTTGCCGATTGATCTGCTCACAAAACCAGTTAAACTTGCACGGAATCAGTATTTTCAATAGTTTCCCGAACTTTTTAACACTCGTTACGTTATCCAAGCGACTTTGTAGTCAATTAACATTTAGTCACCCTAAACACTATCTATGGCATTACCCCAACGCAGACCACCTCGCCGTGTGGTTGAAGAACCGTACAAAGTTAATGAGCGCATCCTGGCCCGCGAAGTGCGGGTGGTCGGTGAAAATGTAGAACAGGGAATCTACGATATAAATAAGGCTCAGGCAATGGCCAAAGCACAAGGGCTCGACCTCGTTGAGGTGTCGCCCAATGCTGTGCCGCCTGTCTGCCGTATTGTTGACTATTCCAAGTTCAAATACGAGCAGAAGAAAAAGCAGAAAGAAATTAAGGCCAACGCCACCAAGGTCGTTATTAAAGAAATTCGCTTCGGTCCAAACACCGACGATCATGACTTTGATTTCAAGCTGAAGCACGCCATTAACTTCCTGAAAGAAGGCGCTAAAGTAAAAGCCTATGTCCAGTTTGTGGGCAGGGCGATTGTTTTTAAAGACCGGGGTTCTCAACTGCTGGAACGGTTCTCCAAAGGATTAGAAGACTACGGTAAGATTGAAGCCGAGCCGAAACTGGAAGGCAAACGCATGACTATGTTTGTAGCGCCCAAACAGGTTACTGTCAAAAAATAGCGCTCAAGCTGGCAACCCGTGCTAACCGTTGCTTTCTGACAGCGTAAGTATTTTAAACCCAGTACTGAATCTCAAGAATCAGTACTGGGTTTTTGTATTAATAGTCAGGCCGGGACGAGTTGCACAATCAGCTTGATGATCAATAAACGTCGCTTTCCATCGATGGCCCGATTTGCAACAAATTACTATACCGTAACAACGGTAGACTATTGACTTTTTTCGTATCTTTGCGGCCTGTTTACGTAAAGTTTCCACAAAAGCGGATTACTCCAATGCCAAAAGTAAAAACGAACTCGGCAGCCAAGAAGCGTTTCAAGCTGACAGGTACCGGAAAAATTAAGCGGAAGCATGCCTTCCACAGTCATATTCTGACGAAAAAAACCACCAAGCAGAAGCGCAATTTAGTGCACGGAGCCTTGGTTCACGGTTCAGACGAGCGTCGCATCAAAATGCTGCTGAATATCTAGTCTGAATGAGTACTGTAGAATGCCCGCATTTTTAGAGCGTTCTACGAAAAAGGAGCGAAGTCGTTCCTGGTTTCATGTTTCACCCGATGTCAGGCCTTAAGTGAATGATGAATGACGAATGACGAATGATGAGAAGTTAACAAGTCCGTTAGTCTTCACGATTCACTCTAATTCTTCATTGATTTTCCGCCTGCTATCAAAAAACAACTAACAATACAATGCCACGTTCCGTCAATCACGTTGCCTCTCGGGCGCGTCGGAAGAAAGTAATGAAGCTGGCCAAAGGTTATTTCGGTCGGCGTAAAAATGTTTGGACAGTTGCCAAAAACGCTGTCGAAAAAGGCTTAGGATACGCCTATCGTGACCGCCGGGCCAAGAAACGCGATTTTCGCGGACTCTGGATTCAGCGGATCAATGCTGGTGCTCGTCTTAACGGGATGTCGTACTCAGCCCTGATGGGTGCACTCAATAAATCAGGCATCGAGCTAAACCGCAAAGTTCTGGCCGATCTGGCTATGAACCATCCGGAAGCATTTGCTGCCGTTGTGGAACAAGTGAAGTAAACAGGAATAGGAGGAGAAGGGAGTAGGAACGAAAGGAGAAAGGGGCTAGTTGTCAACACACTAGAAAATGCCTTTTCTGCTTTTTTCGTACTCCTTTCTCTTTTTTTAGGTTTGTACCACTTTGGTTTTAAGGCCAGCTCGTTCGCCGTTTGTCTGTTGGCCGAGCAGGTAAATGTCAATCTCTGTCTCCCCGACGCGAAAAACCTGTCTCCCGGCCAACTGGGTTTCTACCAACTGCTGAAGTGCCTTGAATTTTTCTGTTCGGGCTTTTTCTTCTGCCTCATACCAATCCTGATCCGTAACAACGGGTTCCCAGAAATCCGCTTCCGGTATTTCCTCCACATATACCGATGGGGGCAGCATCTGCCAGTCTTTAATCTGGCTGGTGGTAAGCAGCTCACGTTGGTTTAGGTAGCACGTAACGGGCTCTATCGATTCGTCGGATTCACTGGGATAGAGTAGGTCTGTCAGTAAGGGACTGACCTGATCGCAAAATGATTTATTTTCTTCGACCGGGCCGCTACTTTTAGGTTCATCGTTCGTCATATACAGGAAATAGATTCGCGACAAAATAACCAAATCATATTGGAACTGTTAGTGTCTATATACTTTCAGCGCGGATAATTTGCTTATTCGTTACATTCCATTAAATCGCAACAGACATGTTAGAAACCCTTATGAACCTCGTCCAGCAACAATCGGGGCAGGCAGTTATTAATAATCCGGCAATCCCAAATAGCCAGAACGATAGTGTAATGCAGACCATTGCCAGCAGCATAATGGGTGGTTTGGGCCAACAGGCGCAGGGCGGAGGTCTTGGCAACCTGCTAGGGATGGTTGTCAATGGTGGAGGTAATGTTCAGAACAGTCCTGTTACCCAGGGCGTTCAACAGCACGTTGAGCAGAACCTGATGGAAAAACTTGGCATTTCGCCACAGGTTGCTATGTCGGTAGCAACGGCCGTAGTACCCATGGTGCTGAGCAAACTGATGCATAAGGCTTCAGACCCAAATGATTCGAGTGTGGATGGCAATACTATTCTGGGAGCTGCAACCGGTAATCAGGGTATCGACTGGATGGGAGCCGCATCGTCAGCGATGGCCGATGGGAAACTGGACATGAACGATTTGATGCGCGTAGTCGGCCAGCAGGGTGGTGGCGGTGGTCTGGGCAGTATGCTCGGTGGCCTCTTCGGCGGTCGTTAAGAAATACGTACAATTAGCCAGCAAACAAGGCAGACTGAAGCAAGTCTGCCTTGTTTGTGTTTTAAAGGGCTGAATACGCTACTTAATAAAAGGTTATTGTATGCTCAAAGGGAGTAAAACCTGTGAGGTATACAGTAGGCACATCCATAGCCGGCAGGGCGCCCCGCAGTTGCACACCTTTATGAAGGGCATTTCCTGGCCCAAACGTAATCGTGTCATTCTGAACCGTGTATGCGCCCGAATCGGCTAAAAGATACGCATTCGAGCGGGTCGGATGCCTGGTGACACCCGCGAACGTACCGCCGGGGCGGAAAATAAGTTCCAGCGCTACGGGGACACCCTCTGTGCCAGTCATCTGAATCTGTGCTTCCAGGCCACGTGGAGTCTCTCGAATGGTAATTGTACTGGCGAGTCGCTGTATTTCGCTCTGCTTCCGATTCGACCGGGGCATTTTCTCCCAATCCCCATCTTCGGGAATGGAAGTGGGTGGATAAGGTTGATAATAAGGCCCTTCCAGTGTTTGGGTCAATATCCATCGATCATTATGTTGCACAATCCGTTCGGTCTGAAACTGGCCTTTGCCAAAAAATGAAGCGGCCAGACGAACGCCCTGCAACACGGCATTGCCTTTATGAAACGTAAGCCAGACCGGATTGGCCGATAAGATTGTACTGTCCCAGTTGTTGCGTCGGATACGTACCAGTCCTGAGGTTGGGTATGCTTTTACGTAGTTCGTCAGGAGGGGTTTGCTGGGCGGGAGTTCGTTCCATAAAGTGGAATCATCCAGTAAATAATCGAGATAATAAACGGCTTTGGACAGAACGGATGTTTCAATCAGGCGGCACATGGCGGCCATTTCACCGTTTTTATCCTGTAATGCCATAAAGCGGAACGGATAATAATAGCCTTCCAGCGTGCCTACCAGTGCCTTATCCTGGCGTCCTGATGCTTCCGAAACTACCTCCCCATTCGGATGCACGTAGTAAAGGGTCATCATCAGGTTCTTTCTGACGTAATCCAGCAGGTATGGTTTGTTGAGCCCTTTGGCAATGGTAATGAGTAGGCGATTCGTCAGGGGCGAATAAATCAGGGTGCTTCGCTCGTTGTATTGCCCATCCTGGTCCATATCGATGTGCTCGGCCAGCCACTGGTCGATGCGGGCAACGTAACGCGGATCGGGCCAGAGGCCATTCAGTTTCGTTAATGCCGCAGACACAACCCAGCGATGATTTGGGGTGTGGATACCGCCTGCAATCAGCGCTTCCCCGGCCCGCTGTAAAAATAATTTCAGCGAACTCAGCAAGCGTTCCTGGTCAGCCAGTTTCGAGCGGGATACTAAGCTATAGGCTGTTGTTAAGCGCTTGACGATAAATCCAGTATCGGGCGTAGAGTGGAAATTGGTGGCGGGTAAATCGATGGTTCCATCCGTATGTTGAACCTTAATCAGGTATTGGATTGCATTGCCCATTTCAGTCAGTAAATCCGGCGCCTGATAGAACCTGGATTCCGGAGACGAAACTGCACAGGCTGCCCGCCGAACAAAATCAGCCGTCGACTGGGGGTTCGGAATATCCTCGCCATCTTTCAAGCCGCCAAAGGCCGGATGTGCGGGATCGCTCAATTGCGTGGTTCGCAGGGACGTAAGCTGTTGATCATTGAGATCAATCAACGTAATCAACCAGGCAGGTTTGCCGGGTGGGGCTGCGTTCTGTAGCTGAGCGAGGGCAGCCTGCTGAATTGTCGGAAGCATACAAAACGCGGCTCCCGTACGGACAAAGGTTCGTCTATCCATTTAAAACAGATACCGGCAATCGAGGGTAGGTTGCCAGTTACGTATAAAAGGAAAGAACAAGTAGCGAATACTTACGGATCTGGATAGCCTGGATGATTCCTATTAAGATGATCATTTAAAGGGGTTCTCTAGCCACGAATATCTGCCATGTTTGGAATCGCCTATCACCTGAAAGCGACAATGTGGCCCTTATAAAAAGTTTGTTCTGCCAATCTGACAGCATCTTAAACATTTTTCTCCACTGGCATTTGTATTGATAGATAGGTCATGTCTGTCAGTATATATACAGCCAACTAAAGAAACTAAACCAAGTTATGGGAAAAATTATTGGTATTGACTTAGGCACCACGAACTCGTGCGTGGCCGTGATGGAAGGCAACGAGCCGGTCGTGATCCCCAACTCCGAAGGAGCACGGACGACGCCGTCGGTGGTCGCGTTTATGGACAACGGCAACGGCGAACGTAAAGTGGGAGCACCCGCTAAACGCCAGGCCATCACCAACCCGAAAAATACGATTTCCTCGATCAAACGTTTCATGGGTAAACGCTATGGCGAGGTAACGAACGAAATTAAAAACGTCGCTTATGACGTTGAAAACGGTCCGAATGGTACGCCCCGCGTTAAAATCGGTGACCGTCAATATACCCCGCAGGAAATTTCGGCTCTGATTCTGCAAAAAATGAAGCAGACCGCCGAAGATTACCTCGGCCAAACCGTAACGGAAGCGGTTATTACGGTTCCTGCTTACTTCAACGATGCTGAGCGTCAGGCCACCAAAGAAGCGGGTCAGATTGCCGGTCTCGACGTAAAACGGATCATCAACGAGCCAACGGCGGCCGCCCTGGCATACGGTCTGGACAAAACCAACCACGATCAGAAAATTGCCGTATTCGACTTAGGTGGCGGTACGTTCGATATCTCGATTCTGGAACTGGGCGATGGCGTGTTTGAAGTGAAATCAACCGACGGTGATACGCACCTGGGTGGTGACGACTTCGACCAGGTAATCATCAACTGGCTTGCTGACGAATTTAAGAAAGACGAAGGTATCGACCTGCGTCAGGACCCAATGGCCCTGCAACGTCTGAAGGAAGCCGCCGAAAAAGCAAAAGTTGAGCTATCCAGCTCAAATGCTACGGAAATCAATCTGCCGTACATTATGCCGGTGAACGGGATACCCAAACACTTGGTGCGGACATTGAGCCGGGCGAAATTCGAGCAACTAGCCGATTCGCTGATTCAACGGAGTCTGGAACCCTGCCGTCGGGCGCTGAAAAATGCGGGACTGTCGGCAAGCCAGATCGACGAAGTCATTCTGGTGGGCGGTTCGACCCGGATTCCGAAAGTGCAGGAAGAAGTTGAAAAGCTGTTCGGTAAAAAGCCGTCCAAAGCCGTTAACCCCGATGAAGCTGTAGCCATTGGTGCTGCCATTCAGGGTGGTGTCTTAACCGGTGAAGTAAAAGACGTACTGCTGCTTGACGTAATTCCACTTTCGCTGGGTATCGAAACGATGGGTGGTGTGTTTACCAAAATGGTGGATGCCAACACGACGATCCCAAGCAAGAAAGTTGAAGTTTATTCGACAGCTTCTGACAACCAGCCAAGCGTGGAAATCAACGTATTGCAGGGTGAACGTCCTATGGCGGCTCAGAACCGTCAGTTAGGCCGGTTTATCCTGTCCGATATTCCACCAGCACCACGTGGTGTTCCACAGATCGAAGTCACCTTCGACGTAGATGCCAACGGTATTCTGCACGTAACGGCTAAAGATAAAGGAACGGGCAAAGAGCAAAAAATCCGGATTGAAGCGTCGAGCGGTCTGACCGAAACCGAGATCAACCGGATGCGTGAAGAAGCTAAAGCCAACGAAGCTGCTGATAAAGCAGAACGTGAGAAAATTGAGAAAGTCAACCAGGCCGACTCGATGATCTTCCAGACGGAAAAGCAATTGAAAGACTACGGCGACAAACTGTCGGAAGGTAACAGAACGGCTATTGAAGGCGCACTGGCTAACCTGCGGACTGCCCACGGCTCCCGCGACGTAGCGGCTATCGATACTGCGCTCGAAGCACTGAACGCAGCCTGGTCAACCGCTTCGCAGGAACTCTACAACGCAACCAACGGTGCGGGGGCTAACCCAACCGACGGTGCCGGGTTCGATGGTGGAAATGCCAACCCCGGACAAGGTCAGCCAACCGGCGACAACGTTTCGGACGTACCGTATGAAGAAGTGAAATAATGGTAGACACATAGAAGGCCCCGCTGAGGAAACTTAGCGGGGCTTTTTGTTTTACATGCATGCCACCTTGGCTGGGTATGAACGTATCATGATTGATAATGAGGCTACTGGGCGGCTTTACGCTAATCTTTATATTATTTCTGGAATAAATTACGGACGAAATTTTCATGTGAGTGCGGTAGATAGAAATACGGTCAATAGTCGGTTAAAAAATGGGCAGGATAGGCCAGGATCTTTATCTTACGGCAGCTAATCACACTGACGATGACTGAAACCAACCGGAAACAAGCCAACTGGACTATATTTCTTGTCTACAGTGCTGCCCTTGTTATTCTGGTTTGGCATCATGAAATGTGGCGTGATGAATTGCAGACCTGGGGTATAGTTGCCAGTGCCCACACCTGGGCCGACCTGATTCAGAATACCCGCTATGAGGGGCATCCCATGCTCTGGTTTATCCTGGTGTGGCCCGTCGCCCAACTGGTAAACAATCCCGTTGCCATCCAGGTGTTTCATACGATTCTGGTCCTGATAACGGCCTCTCTAATTGTTTTCCGCAGTCCGTTTTCGGTGCTGGAAAAGATCCTCATTCTATTCAGTTATTATTTTCTGTATGAGTACGGCGCGATAACCCGTAATTACCAGATCGGGATTCTGCTGATGTGCCTGATTTGTATTTTATGGAAGCATCCGCATACAAACCTGTTGACAATTAGTGTACTGCTGTTTTTGTTAGTTCAGGCGAATGCATTTGCGTTTTTAATCGGGCTCGGTCTGGCACTTGGTTTACTGATGGAAGAATATCAGGCAAAAACGCTCTGGCCGTTGACCGCCAGACATATTGGAGCCGCACTTATTATATTGCTGGGGATTTATCTGTCCTCACTTGCCGTGCCTCCCGGCGACTCCAGTTTTCTAACGGGTTGGATAACCAGATTCGATCCAGGTACGGTACTGTTTGCCCTGAGTGGCATCGCCCACGGTTTTTTGCCCATAACAGGATTTGATGAATACTACTTCTGGAATTATTCTTCTGTTCCTTTAGGAGCATTACCGAAATTAATTATAGGTACGGCATTGCTTGTAGTGGCCTTCTTTTCTATGCCAAAGGATAAAGTTGCGCTTAGTATCCTGTGCGCCTGCGTGCTCTTTATTTTTGCCTTTACCTACACAAAACCACGTGGCAACCTGCGGCATTTTGGGCATTACACACTAGCGCTGGTAGCGGCTTTCTGGATTCAGGGAAACCGGACCGTCTCAGCGCCGAAGCGGCTATTGTCGATCGGGTATTTTGGCCTGTTGGTGTTAATCACTCAACTGGTAGCCGGCATCAATGCGTATTATCGGGATCTCTGTTACCCCTTTTCGAATGCTGAAAAAGTGGCCGATTATATCAAAAAACAGTATCCGGCAAACATTTCACTGGCCGGCGCCTTTCAGGATATGCTGACGTCGGTACGGTGGTATGCGCAAAAACCTATCTTCTATCTTGATATTGAAGAATACGGTTCCTTTGTCATGTTCAATAAAAAACACTGGAATGATACGTTGAATGCCCAACCAGATTCGGTGACCTATGCCCGGTACATAAACTTTCAGAAAACGCACCAACCTGCTTTACTGGTCATGGGTTATCATGCTCTGCCGGTACCGAAAGAGGGTCAGGTTGATACGCTACGTACCGCCGACGGGGTTTATTTATTTACCTGTGCTAAAGCATTCGAGGGGGCAATTACGCGGGAGGATTTTTACTTATTCGACGTAAAACGTGCGACTAACTAAGCTTGGTCCGATGTAGGAACACAAAACAGTACGTAGTCGCTGGTGCGTTCTATAAATTTTATCGTTTAGTAGTTGATTAATTCATCGACAGTCATACGATATCGACAGAACCGTCTTCTATACTTTTTACTGAATCGTTCGCCGAGTAGTCTATTGTTATTATTGCTGTATTTTATATGAATAATATAGGGTGCTGTCGGTTTATGTAACAAATTGATTATCAACAAGAAATTTTGAATTTGCGCGTTTGTACCTATCTTTTTACTATCACTTATTAAGCAAATCAGGCGAAATGGATACTTAGCGGATATTTGCTATTATTGTTCTATAAAAAGGCACTAGTTGCATTACTCCCACCTGATTGCATGACATTCTCCCAACATATTCGCTTACTGTCGTTTGATGATTTGCTAGCCCTGGCTGATACCGTTCAGAAGGAAACGGCCCGCCGAAATACGTTTATCGATTGCCTGTCGGATATCAAGCTGAAGGGGCTGAGTCTTACCATCAACACCAGAGATCTTCTCTATCGAGTCATCAACGCTCGATTAAATGGACCAGCTTCCAAAAAGAATGGCGACCTGACCATCAAGGACCTGTTTAGCTTGTTGAAAAAAGAAGATTGGTTGTACATCGAGTACCTGAATGCGCGGGCATTTGTTGAAATCAAAGATACACTGATGCGTCACGATGCTACCCTAGAAGAGTATTATGGGGTATTTGACGAGAAGACGGATAAGACGCTGAACCGGCGGCTGATACAGATCATTGATGCCGGTACGTATAAATAACGTATTTATTGGGGAGATGAACTACGTTTCGGAGTAGAGGCCTTCGTACCCGATTTTGGCTGAGTAGCCTGTGTTTGGATGGTCGTTGCTGAACCAGTAGTCGCGGACCCATCTGGTGAGGCTGCTCTATTTTTGGGCGTCGAGGCAGGCGGTACGTACATATAATCACGGGAAGAACCTTCGTCGGCAATGGTCATACTCTGCGCACTGCTTGTGGCAGGTCGTTTTCCTTCGGTCAGATAGCCGGTTCCGGTTGAAGCAGTTGATCCACCACTCCTTGAGCCCGTTGTTGATTGCGCCCAACCTGCCTGCATAAGGCCAGCTGTTAAGGTCAGAGCGACTATAAAATCCCGCGTTTTCATACGATCAGTCAAATCGAATCAGTGAGTAATTAAAGCAATCACTCACTGATTCGGAATTAAGGCACTACTTCATTTTCTTATCGATGGCATTGATAGCATCCATATGCTTTTGAAGCGTAGGCAGTGTTTTCGATGCGAAATCTTTGACGGCCGGATTTGTTTTGTCGTCTTCAGCTGTCTTTTTAAATAAGTCGATGTCTTCCTTGTGGTCATCGACCATCATGCTGACATACTTCTTATCAAAATCAGCGCCCGACAATTTCGCCATATCGTTCACGTGTTTTTGTTCGTCCTCGCCCAGGGTGGAGGGTAGAGTAATATTGTGGGCAGCCGCTATCGTTTTAAGCTCATCGTTTGCTTTTGAGTGGTCTTTAACCATCATAGCCCCAAATTCTTTAACGTCTTTGCTTACGGCTTTTTCTTCAGCCATTCGGCCCAGTTCTACTTCCAGCATACCCCCATTGGCAGCTTTTACGGCAAACTCATTCGTGTCGTCATTCTGACCCGTGCCCAAATCCTCTTTGGCTTCGTTGGAACTATCCGCGTTTTCAACGCTGTCCGCGGTCTCTGTCTTCTTACTGCTGCAAGCCTGGAAACTCAGGGTGCTCACGGCGAGCAGTATGGCTAAACTTATCTTTTTCATAACGTAGTTTTGTTTGGTAACTCATTAACGTAATAACAACGTTTAAGCGGCCATTAGGTTTTGAATCGACGGCATCGTCTGAATTTTTAGACAAAATTCTGTGTTTATTAGACAAAATTCCTACGTTTGTTGTATGATTCATTCCGATCGCACGGCACTGGTTTTTTCCGCCTTAAAAGGCGTACCGGCTACCCGCTTTTTCGAGATTGCTGACCTGACGGGCTATAAACGGGAACAGTTGGCCGAGGTATTTGATACATCATTAAAGACATTTCAGCGATATGAGCGGGAACAGAAGCGACTGAATCCGCAGGATAGCGAGAAGGTGCTTAAAATCATGGCGCTGTTTCAAACGGGCGAGTCGGTATTTGGGTCAGCCGATTCATTTCGGCGCTGGATGGACAAACCGGCCTATGGCTTAGGCAACCAGATTCCGTTCGACTTATTGCATACCTCGGGCGGTATTGACCTGATTATGGACGAAGTGATCCGTATTGAATACGGCGACCTGGCCTGATGCTTGTGTACCGTATCACAAAAGCAATTTATGCCGACCGTCTGGTTGCTTCAGGGGGAGCTGCCCGCTGGAATCAGCGAGGAGAGTTTGTGATCTATACCGCGGCCACCCGAGCCCTTGCCTGTCTGGAGAACGTAGTACACCGGAGCGGGGAGGGGTTACAGGATACATTCCGGGTTATGGTTATCGAGGTCCCGGATGATCTGCGTATTGAGGTGATCGGTACAGATATGCTGCCGACAAACTGGTTTGATTTTCAGCAGTATGATGCCTGTCAGCGAATAGGAGGGGAGTGGCTGCGAAGTGGCCGGTCGGCGGTCGTAAAAGTGCCTTCAGCGATTATCGGTAATGAATGGAATTACCTGTTTAACCCGGCGCATCCTGATTTTCGGTGCATTACGTTAGTAGGCACAGAGCCATTCGTGTTCGATCCACGGATCAAAACATAAGATCCAGACTCCAGCAAACGGTTTGGGTTTTAGTTGAAATAGAATTGTATTTCATTTAGATGATAGCATTGCCGGATTTGATGAATAGAACGCGTTCGTCAGGCTGGAAATATCACTATTCTAGCGCATTTTGGTGCTTATTTACGGCATTATTTCTGTTTTCTCCTGAAAATTTTGTATATTTGTGTATAGAGGGATCTGCGTTTACTACGTTGATCTGAATAGTAATTTTCTGTGAAACTCCTTTAACACATGGCGGAACAAAATCCCGACCTCGAATCTCCCAGTAACATCATTCCCATTAACATTGAGGACGAAATGCGTGGCGCCTACATTGATTATTCAATGTCGGTTATTATCTCGCGGGCCCTGCCCGACGTGCGCGACGGCCTGAAACCGGTTCACCGTCGGGTGTTGTTCGGAATGGCCGAATTGGGAGTTAATTATAACAAGCCGCACAAGAAATCGGCTCGTATCGTTGGGGAAGTATTGGGTAAATACCACCCGCACGGCGATTCATCGGTTTACGATACCATGGTACGTATGGCCCAGGATTGGTCATTGCGGTATCCACTCGTTGATGGCCAGGGTAACTTTGGTTCAATCGATGGGGATTCGCCAGCGGCTATGCGGTATACCGAAGCGCGCTTAAAGCGCATTGCTGACGAATTGCTGACGGATATCTATAAAGAAACGGTTGATTTTCAACCTAATTTCGATGATTCGCTCCAGGAGCCGACGGTCATGCCGGCCAAATTGCCGAACCTGTTGCTCAACGGATCGTCGGGTATTGCTGTGGGTATGGCTACCAATATGGCTCCCCACAACCTGACGGAAGTGGTGGATGGGATCATCGCTTATCTGGACAATAATGACATTACTGTTGAGGAACTGATGCAGTACGTCAAAGCGCCCGATTTCCCGACCGGTGCTACCATCTATGGTATGGAAGGGGTAAAGTCGGCGTTTAAAACCGGCCGGGGGCGCGTTGTGATGCGGGCTAATGCCACCATCGAAGAGAACAGGGGCAAAACCCAGATCATTGTAACGGACGTACCGTACATGGTCAACAAAGCGGTCATGCTCGAAAAAACAGCCGAGCTCATCAACGAGAAAAAGATCGAAGGTATTTCGGCATTCCGGGATGAGTCGGACCGTGATGGGTTACGGGTTGTGTATGATCTGCGTAAAGACGCCATTGCGAACGTCGTTCTGAACAACCTTTACAAGCACACGGCCCTACAGTCCTCGTTCAGTATCAACAACGTAGCGCTTGTGAAAGGGCGTCCGATGCTGTTGAACCTGAAGGATATGATGAAATACTACGTCGAGCATCGGTTCGAAGTGGTTACCCGTCGTACCCAGTATGAGTTGCGCGAAGCCGAAAAGCGGGCGCATATTCTGGAAGGGTTGCTGATTGCGCTGGATAATATCGATGCGGTGATCAACCTGATCCGTTCGTCGCGTGACCCGGAAGTTGCCCGGACAGGGTTGATGAGTCAGTTCTCCTTAAGCGACGTACAGGCGAAGGCGATTCTTGAAATGCGTCTGCAGCGCCTGACGGGTCTGGAACGCGATAAGCTACAGCAGGAGTACGATGAGTTGATGGTTGAAATCAATAACCTGCGTGAAATTCTGGCGAACGAAGAGCGTAAGCGGCAGGTCATTAAAGAGGAACTGATTGACATTCGCGCCCGCTACGGAGATGAGCGCCGGACGCAGATCAATGCACTAGGCGACGGAAACATCAGCGATTTGTCGTTGATTGCCGACGAGGATATGGTGATTACCATTTCACACGAAGGCTATATCAAACGGACACCGACCACCGAATACCGTTCGCAGGGGCGGGGAGGAGTGGGCGCAAAGGCCGTTTCGACCAAAGAGGAAGACTTCACCGAGCATCTGTTTACAGCCACGATGCACAACACCCTGCTGGCGTTTACCCAGAAAGGACGTTTGTACTGGCTGCCGGTGTATGAACTGCCGGAAGGGACGCGGACGGCAAAAGGTCGGCCGCTGGCAAATTTCATCAATATCGAGTCCGATGACAAAGTTCGGGCCGTTATTAACGTAACGGATCTGAAGAACGAGGATTATATCAATAATAACTACCTCGTAATGTGTACGCGTCAGGGCACCATCAAGAAAACGATGCTCGAAGCCTTCTCACGTCCGCGGCAGAGTGGTATTATTGCCATTACCATCGACGAGGGCGATCAACTGATCGGGGTTTGCATGACCAATGGCGATAATGATATTGTCATTGCTTCGAGTGCCGGAAAAGCGGTACGATTCCACGAAAGCCGGGTTCGGCCCATGGGACGTACAGCGGCTGGTGTACGCGGCATCTCGCTTGATGAGGACGACCCAACCGATCATGTGATTGGTATGATTTGTATTGCTTCGCCTGATGCACAGTTGCTGGTTGTTTCGGAGAAAGGGTACGGAAAACGCTCAGAGATTGATGGTTACCGGATTACTAACCGGGGCGCTAAAGGCGTGGGTACGTTGAAAGTAACCGAAAAAGTAGGCCGTCTGGTGGCTATTCTGGACGCAGCCGACAACGATGACTTGATGATTATCAATAAATCGGGTATCGCCATTCGTACGCCAGTTAGTGAGATCAGCGTCATTGGCCGGAATACCCAGGGCGTCCGATTGATTAGCCTGCGGGATGGCGATGAAATATCGTCGGTGACGAAGATTAAGCAGGAGGAAGGCGAAGAAAGTGTACCAGCCGAAGCAGAAACGGCTGATTAACGGGCCTGATAGCAAGTAAATTGAGCCGCTTAGTTGATAATTTATCAGCTTAGCGGCTCAAACAATTTAAAGTCGTTCATGCTTATACAGACAGATTCCGTACTTTCGTTTCTGAATTAATAAACACAACCCAATTTACACATGAAACCTATTTATTTAGTCCTTGTGGCATGTTGCCTGTCGGCGGGTGTGCGGGCGCAGCAAGGTGGGGGCGCTTTAGAAGCTGCTGCCGCAGATGCGCTTAAAAAGGACAAAGAGAAAAGCGACAAGGATATTACGGACGCAAAGGCTTCGGCTAAAGCCAGTACCTGGATGGACCGTGCTAAACTGTATCAAAACATTGCCGCGGGTGGAAATATTAAGCTTGACTCAGCGGCTGCTATGACTTCTTATGATGCCTTCAAAAAAGTTGTTGAACTTGACAAGGATAAAAAAGGTGGTCCTGGCAAGCTGGCGAAGGAAGCGGAAGAGGCTATGAAAAGCCCTAATATGTATACCGCCTTTATGCAGCAGGGGGTAGCTAAATTCCAGGCTAAAAACTATCCGGACGCCATTAAGGCAATGTCCATGGCTGGGGACATTAATCCAAAGGATACACTGGCTCCGCTTTACACGGCTATTGCCGCTCAACAGGTGAAGGACAATGCGACAGCTAAAACCCAACTGGAAAAGTATATTTCTGGCGGTGGTAAAGACGCAGCTATCTATGGTTCGTTGGCAATGTTGTACCGGGCCGACAATGAAGTTGATAAAGCACTGGCCGCTCTGGATAAAGGAATCGCCTTGGCACCCGGTAACAAGGACCTGGCTAATGAGAAAATCAATATCATGCTGACGACGAATCGGATGGATGAGGCCATTTCTGGTATGAAGCAGATGGTTGAAAAAGATCCGAACAATGTTCAGAACCTGGTAAACCTGTCTATCGTCTATAATAACATTGCCAGTAAAGGCGACGAAGAAATTCGTAAACTGGAAAGCGAAACAAAGAAAGGCGGTAACTCGGCCAAGCAATTAGCCGATGGTAAAAGCATTCTGGATACGTATAACAGTGAAGTTGCCCGGTTGAGTGCTGCTATTAAAAAGCAACCGAAGAATGCCGCCGAGCTGAAGCGTCAGTTGGGAGATGTTCAGAAAAAAGTCGTTGAGCAAAAAGCGGAAGTAGCCAAACTGGAAGCAGCTGCCAAAGAAGCTGCTGCAGGTGCATCGGCATCGGCAGACTCCGAAAAGAAACTGGCTGAACTCAAACAGAAGAAATCGGAAACCAAAGCGTTGGAAAAGCAATATCTGGAGAAAGCCTTGGCGGTTGATCCGAATAATTACGATGCCAACTATAACATGGGTGTTTTTGTGTTCAACGAAGCTGTTGAGTTAAAACGCGCTGTGGATAAGATGGACATGAGTGAGTATGCCAAGAGCGGTAAAGAAGCCGATGGTAAAGTGTGTGGGAAATTCAAGCAGGCTCTGCCTTATTTTACAAAAGCAAAAGCAGTAAAAGAAGAGCCAGATCTCGTTGAAAACCTGACGAATACGCAGAATATACTCAAACAGTACGAAGAAAAGAAGATCACCTGTCTGGAATAGGTGACTAGCTAAAAAAGAATAAATAGGGTTGGTACAAACGTATCGACCCTATTTATTTGAAACTTTACTTAACATAATATAAATTATATAACAAAAGAATCGATTTAATCCACACACTTATTCACAAGTTATCCACGTGGAACACTAAAGCATTGCTTTACAGATAGTTAGGATGAATTGATCGGAAAGGGCTTATTTGAAGCAGAAAACGCATTTTTTTTGTTTAGCGTTTACGTATTGATAGGTGTTTTTCAGCTGAAAAAATGAGGAAAATTATTTCCTGTGATCAGTTATTAAGTTTTAACGAGCCAATATTTGTCTTAAAAACTCAAGATGATTTTCTGGTACTGTTTACGAAATTGATAAGCTACAAGCTGATCCGACGATTCAGGCTCTATATATGGTAGCAATGTGATGACATCTTGCTTAAGGGATTAGCCATAAGTTTGATCAATTATAGAGTGAGCATGATAAATGATAACCCCAAAACTTGTCTCTATTCAAGCCTAGGCTGTTAAACTCTCTAAACCAGAGAGTAATCAACTAGCGAATCGATATTGTCATTTATATAAATGGACACACAGCCGGGAAAAACATCGTATAGTAAAATCTTAGTAGAAACCGAGTCGCTCAATCTATTCTGAGTTCGCTACAATTTTTAAAAAGAGTAAATGCAGATTACGTAATACGTATGGAACGGCAAAAATCCCCAGCATTAATTGAACGAACTTGTCGTTCTTTCCCAACCAATGAAGATTAGGCTATACTGTGGGTGTATACTCTCTGAATGAGCCATCCGTATAAAAAATGAGTATTCGTTCTACCTTTTTTTCCGATGTAGAAGTTGGTTGCTGGTCAGCCACCGAAGCGATAGACTGTTCTGCGGAGGCAAGTGCTGATGGTGATATGGGTGGTATCTCGTTACGTTGACTGCGGATGTTGGTAGCCGGTTGTGCGTAGGAAAGTTGTAGAGATTCCGGCGATTTATAGCGATCAGAGTTTAAACGCGACGCATTGCCCCGATTCGAATAACTGTGATGCATTGACGTGGCACCACCTGTCTGATTATCTTCTTCCATAATCCAATCATAGCCTAGTTCTGGAAACCGACGAATTATTTTCTGTATAATATCAAAGCTGGGGCGATTACGTCCAGATAAAATGTGCGATATACTCGAGCGTTGAACACCAATCTCATCAGCAAAATAGGACGGGGTAAAATTTTTGTCGATGAGGATCTGTTTAATTTTATCATTTATGCTCATACGATTTATTGTATAATGTTTAACGCAACAAATATAAACGTAAATCATTTACATATACTATACTGGTAAATTGTATATAAACAAAAACAACGCCACACAATTGTATAATGTGGCGTTGTTAATATAAAACTTGTATATTGATCTTGGTAAACACACATTTATAAATCATACAAATGTGTGTTAATTGACAAGTCTACGTGTGTACAACTAAACAGACACATTATTTTCACGTAGTGCGTCATTCAGGGAAGTTTTCAAATCCGTAGTTGGTTTCCTCTGGCCAATAATAATCGCGCAGGGAACGTGGTATTCGCCAGCTGGGAATTGTTTAGCATAGCTTCCTGGAATCACGACGGAATTAGCAGGAACGAATCCTTTATATTCAATCGGCTGAGTACCGGTAACGTCTATTATCTTGGAGGACCCGGTTATAGTAACCCCGGCCCCTAAAACTGCCCGTTTGCCAATCCGGGCACCCTCCACAACGATACAGCGAGAACCAATAAAGGCTCCATCTTCAATAATGACAGGAGCTGCTTGGGGTGGCTCCAGTACGCCACCAATGCCTACTCCCCCACTTAGATGAACGTCTTTACCAATTTGCGCACAACTGCCAACAGTCGCCCAGGTGTCGACCATGGTTCGTTCATCTACATATGCGCCAATGTTGACGTACGATGGCATTAGGATTACTCCCGGTGCCTGGTAAGATCCGTAACGGGCTACGGCTGGTGGAACGGCGCGTACGCCCGCTTCAGCAAAATTAGTTTTTAAAGGAATTTTATCGTTAAACGTAAAAATTCCCACTTCTTCTGCCTTCATCTGTTGACTAACAAAAAAAGAAGAATAGCCTTTTTTACCCATTCGTTGACAGTCCACTCCCCGGATTCATCATCGGGCGGTGTGGCTACCCGGAGCATTCCCTTATCTAATTGATTAATAACATCCCGAACAATTTCTAACGACTCTGGTTTTTTCAGTAACTCCCGATTGGACCACAAATTCTCAATTTCACTGATCATTTAAGTAAAGAAAAGGTTGATATAAACTATCTTAACTATTTGATTTTTATTTGGTTAACTATTTAAGCCAAATAATATTTTGTTGTGTGTCTTAGGCCACCCGATTAGGTACTTCCTTAACTCAAAGGTAATCATTCGACGTGTATAGTTGAAATATAGGGGTGTAAATATTTTAAAGGCAAAAAGTAGAGCGTGGATCTTTATGTAAGCAACCGGATCATTAGGCCGTTTGATAAACCTTTTTTCAGAAGTTTAGAAAGTTGGAGCTAAAAATAGTTTGTGTCGTTTTTCCGGTTAATACTTGAGTCCAATTCGTAATACGCGTCGTTCGCCCTACTGAACTTGAGCCCTCACCCCCACCTAGGAAGTTTAAGAGTTTTATTAGTAGCAGATGATGAGAGTACGTGACAAGCTGTAATCGCGTTAAAATAACAATATCATGTCTGCTAAGCGTACTGGGAACATCTAGCCGTCTACGTATGAACAGGCAGAATTTGACAGACGATAGTCCAGAGCTTCTGTACCATAGATAGCTATTAAATCTACGGCAATCGGGTCAACACGGCTGGTAAAGGATAGGATTATAGCACAGAAGGTATTAATATACTCTCTCGGGAGAATCAGGTAGTTCATACTGGGATTATCTGAATTTATCATTCATAATTCCTAAAGCTTGTTATCCAATTTACTGCGAGCTTTTAAAAAGCACATTGGTTGAGGAAAGCAAGTTAGGGTTATTAGTATCACTCAATTCCTATTAAATATAAGAAGACTATATTATAGGCTATGTACGTTAGTAAAATTCAGTACACAATATTTAGCAAAATGAAGTTAGTATTTTAGCAATACATCTCTCCTACACTATATTTATTTAGTAGATGGCACTAATTATTAGCAATATTATGAAATAATGCCAAATATTTAGCGGAAAACGAGCAAAAAGCTAACGAATATTGACAAAATACTATTATTTTGCTAATTTGATTGCTGATGAATTACCTATTTGCTAAAATACTCCATCTAATTACTAACGTTCATTACTTCCTCTCACCAATTATTAATCTGTATATTTGGCACCGAAAACAAACAAATTTTCTCTGTTCATGGAAAAAATACGCGTTGCTATTAATGGATTTGGCCGTATTGGTCGATTATCCTTTAGAAGATTACTTGAAAAAGAAAACATTGAGGTTGTTGCTATAAATGATCTCACCGATAACGCAACCTTAGCCCATCTACTGAAATACGATTCTGTTCATGGCAAATTCGCAGGGGATGTCGCTTCCGATAACGACAGTTTGACCGTTAATGGACAACGTATCAATGCATATGCCGAACGGGACCCAAAAAATCTACCCTGGAAAGAACTAAATGTTGACGTCGTTCTCGAATCAACGGGGCGCTTCGTGGATGAAGCCGGCGCAGGTATGCACCTAACGGCCGGTGCAAAAAAAGTAGTGATCTCTGCCCCTGCTAAAGGTAATATTCCAACCGTTGTTTTGGGCGTAAACGACGATACGTTGACCGGTGAAGAAACCATCGTTTCAAATGCGTCCTGCACCACAAACTGCCTGGCGCCAATGGCAAAAGTACTGGACGATGTATTCGGTATCGAAAAAGGATATATGACTACTATCCACGCCTACACCGCTGATCAGAATCTGCAGGATGCTCCTCACTCCGATCTACGCCGTGCTCGTGCTGCTGCCTTATCGATTGTACCAACATCAACAGGAGCCGCTAAAGCAGTTGGTTTAGTACTACCTCAGTTAAAAGGCAAACTGGATGGTTATGCGTTACGTGTACCAACGCCCGATGGTTCGTTAACGGATCTTACGGTTATCCTGAAGAAACAGGCGACGGCGGAAGAAATCAATAATGCGATGAAAGAAGCATCGGAAACAACACTGAAAGGTCTGCTGGAATACACTACTGACCAGATTGTATCAATTGACATCGTAGGGAATCCTCACTCGTGTATCTTTGATTCAAAGCTGACAACCGTAAACGGCACGCTGGCAAAAGTAGTTGGCTGGTATGATAATGAGTTCGGGTATTCAAGCCGCGTTGCTGACCTGATTACAAAATTATTCAAATAATTCAATGTTGTTAATTTCCCAAATAAAAAAAATTAACAACATTTCGTGAGTTTACAAAATTAACAACGGGTGCGATGATTTCTTAAATCGCACCCGTTTTGCATTGTAAATAGTTAATTGTGAATCCTAAATTGTAAAACATAGCCTCATATTTAGTCTTTATTCCTAAATGTATATCGTTCAATTGTGAATTGTAAAGATCAGTTGTAAATTGTAAATTCACAAAACCAAACTCTCGTACTTTTTCGAGGCTATAAGCAAACAAACTAGGACTATCAGTTTTAAGATGAAGCGTACCGTTGGGCGATAATAAGCTTTTGTAGATCGCCAGGAAACGTGGGTGGGTCAATCGGTGCTTCTCCTGGCGTGGGCGTGGTTGTGGATCTGGAAACGTAATCCAGATTTCATCGACTTCAGCCAGCTCAAAAAATTCAGTTAAGAAATTAATATCCGTGCGTAGAAAGGCTACGTTTTCTAATCCAAGCTTTTGAGCCGTCTGAGACCCTCGGGCAATACGATCTCCTTTGATGTCGACGCCGATGAAATTAATATTGGGAAATGCCTGAGCAAGACCAACGGTGTACTCCCCCTTACCACAGGCAAGTTCCAGCACAATCTTGTGATCATTCTTAAAATAATCCTGCCGCCAACGACCTCGTATGGTTTTGTAAAGGGGTTTACCTACTTCAATAACATTCGTACTCTCGGCATTTTGCAGAAAGCGGTGAGTTTTACGACGCGTCACAGTACTACAATTCAGTTAATTCGGCAATGATGTAATTACTACCTGTAATTAGAATTAAATCGGCTGGCGAAGCATCTTGCAGCGCAGCATCCAGAGCAGTATTGACATCCATAAAAGACTCACCCATCCGACCCATGCGGGCTGCTTCGTGCTGTAGCTCTGCGGCAGGTAGTGACCGCGGAGTTTGCGCCTGGCAGAAATAATAAACGGCCGTTGGTGGCAGAATCGCCAGTGCTTTTGCCCGATCTTTATCCGACACCATCCCGACAACAAGACGTAATGTATCAAATGAGAGCGATTGAACCGTTTCAAAAAGGGCGTTTAACCCCGCCTGATTATGGGCGGTATCGGCAATAACTTGGGGACGTAGCTGCAAAGTTTGAAAGCGACCTTTCAGACCGGTCAGGGACGTAACAGAAGCAAAGGCACACAGTTTGGCCTCAACAGTAACGGGAAAGATGGACTGTAATACATCGACAGTTGCCAGCACGGCCGCCAGGTTATGCAACTGATACTTTCCCAGTAAATCAAGAGAAATCCGCAGGGAAGGTTTACCTGGCTGCAAAACAACGGCTTGCCGTAGGCTGTTGTCTACCCCATTATCCTGAATGGTATAGAGTTGGTCAGCCCAACTAATCGGTGCCTGAAGCGTTGCTGCAATCTCGTCAAAAACAGGAGCCGTTTCGGGTTGTGTTTCACTGATTACAACGGGTATTCCTGTTTTGATGATCCCGGCCTTTTCCCGTGCAATCAGCGGAAGGGTATCTCCCAGCACATCTGTATGATCATTCCCGATATTGGTTATCACGGAGGCTAGTGGTGTGATGACATTGGTCGAATCCAGACGGCCACCCAATCCAACTTCTATAATGGCGACATCAACGGATTGACGCGCAAAGAAGTCAAATGCCATGACCACAGTAACCTCAAAAAACGAAGGTTCAACAGATTCGATCAACCCCTTATGCCTGTCCACAAACGCAGCTACTTCAGCTTCGGGTATAGGGCGTCCGTTCAGCCGAATGCGCTCGGTAAATGCTTTCAGATGGGGTGATGTATACAACCCAACCCGGTAACCGGCCGACTGATACACAGCGGCCAGCATGTGCGATGTACTTCCCTTCCCGTTGGTTCCTGCAACATGAATGCTGCGAAACGCATGTTGCGGATTGCCCAGCGCTTCGCATAAAGCAAGCGTATTGCCCAAACCAGGCTTAATGGCTTTGGCACCAATCCGGTGAAAAACAGGGAGCCGACTATACAAGTAGTCAATCGCTTCCGGGTACTGCATTTACTTGGAGGTAATGATGAATGAAATGGTTCCGGTGGCCGTTGGCGGTGTGGCTCCTCCTTTTGGTCGAAGGCGGAGTCGTTGCACGGCTTTTCGATAGACCTCGACAACCGATGGGCTCACCGTTGTCTGCTGGGTCCGGACGCTTATAATTTCGCCATCACCATCTACGGTAATCTTAAAAACAATCTTACCCGTTTCATCTGAATCATCATTCACACTCGGCCGACTTGCCAGCGACCAGCCTGATACGTCGAAGTTCACCCCCGTTGCGGCTCCGCCAGGTGTACCATAAAATTCCTTTGCATTCACCTTGCCATTAGGATTTCCTTTGTCACCAACCCCGTTAGCATCATCCCCGTTGCTATTGCCTCCGGTGCCGGAGGCTTTACCTATGGTGCCGTTCGAGCCCCCCCGCCCGACGATTTCTTAAAAAGTGCATCATTATTGACTGTTTCCACCTTTTTAACCGGTGCCGGAGGGGCTGGTTTCTCAACCGGGGCTGTCGCTTTTGGAGCTTCGACCCGTTTAGGTTCCGGGCGCTCCGGCGTAGTAACCGGGCTTTCGGCTTTGCTGGCTATGATTGGTTTTTCCGTGGCTACTTTAGCGGGTTTCGCATCCTCCACTTTGGGGCTGGGCGTTACCCGCGTTCGCTCCACCCTAGGGGGGTATTTTCTTTCGGATTGGGCCGTTTTTCAGCCGGTTTCACTTCCTCCGGATTCGGTGATGGGGATGGTTTATTATGGGTTTGGATTCGGCCGCTCCCCCGGTTATCCGTGCCAAAGTTGACCTCCACAAACTGAATTGGGGGTGGGTTAGGAATCGTTTGGGAGAGATGGACCAACAGCAGAATTGCCACGATCACCACATTGATGATGACGGCACCAGCCAGGGATTTTACCCGAATGTCGTCCTCGTTCTCGAACGTGATACGGTTCATGTAGCAGGGATGGTTTTAAAAACGGTTTGGTATATAACGTTCAGAGCAGCAGCTTCGTTTATGTAAGCCCAACTCACTTTTCCGTTCTTTTTAGCAAAGTAACGGAAAATACTAAACCAATTCCCGGCCGGACATGCACTTTCGCGATTATGTTTGCATTGCCAACCGCCTGCATCTGTATGCCTGTTCTTCAACCTATAGTTAATATTGCTGAACTTCTTTATCGAAAAGGTATACGAGATATCATCGTGTGCCCTGGTTCACGCTCCGCTCCCCTGACATTAGCCGTTGCCCGCCATCCGCATCTACACGTTCGCGTGATGGCCGATGAACGATCAGCAGGGTTTGTAGCCCTGGGTATCGCTCAGCAAAGTCGAACGCCCGTGGGAATTATCTGTACGTCAGGCAGTGCCGTGTACAATCTGGCCCCTGCGGTGGTGGAGGCCTTTTTTCAGCAGGTGCCGCTGGTACTCCTGACCGCCGATCGGCCCCACGAATGGCTACATCAGCAGGATGGCCAAACAATCGATCAGGTCGGCTTGTTCGGCGCTCACGTTAAACGTAGCTATGATCTTCCAGCGGATTATTCCCATACCGATGCCCGCTGGTTTATTGAGCGTTCCTTGAACGAAGCCATTAACCTGAGTCGATTGCTACCGGCTGGGCCAGTCCATCTCAACGTACCTCTTCGCGAACCCTTCTACCCAACGGCCTCGGAGCCCTTTACTTATGATCCGGTACGTATCATTGATACCCTGACGGCATCGCCTGTGCTGGCCAGCGAAACCTGGCATGCCCTTTTACAGGAGTGGGATCAAAGTGAACGAACAGTTATCGCAATTGGACACCTGAACCGGAATCCTGATTTACTGAATCTGCTCCAGAAATTCACCGAGGAGCTGGGCATTCCCATCGTCGGGGAAATAACCAGCAATCTGCCTCATAACGAAGAGTTTATAACCCATACCGATACGTTTCTAACACTGTTAGATAGCGCTAAAAAGGAGGCATTACGGCCCGATCTGCTGATTACAATTGGGGGCGGTTTTCTAACCAGAAACCTAAAAACGTTTTTTCGTCAATCTTCCCTAAACGACGTGCAACCACGAAGGCACTGGCATATTCTACCGACCGTTGATCGGATAACAGATGCCTTTCAAAGTCTGACGACGCTCATTCCCGCCGATCCGTATCAGTTTCTGGTAAAGCTGTTTGCGGATATCGATTACCAGCGGTTCTTACAGGGCGATGACGACACCGATGCTAAAGGATTTCTTTCTCTTTGGCAGCAAGCCGACCGGCTTGGCGCTCAGCTTGTCGAGAAAACCCTCGGTTCTCCCGATCAACCGATGACTGACTGGTCAGCAACGCAGCAACTCCTCGAACAGTTACCGGACGGGTCAATTCTTCATTTGGCCAATAGCATGCCTGTTCGGTACGCGAATCTGTGCGGGCTGAGCGAAACCCAGCAAATCAGCGTTTACTCGAATCGGGGCGTCAGTGGCATCGACGGGTGCCTGAGCACGGCTGTTGGAGCCGCTCTGGCAACGGATAAACTGGTTACGCTCCTGATTGGGGACGTTGCCTTTTTTTATGACCGTAACGCCTTGTGGTCGGCGCCCATACCGGCCAATCTGCGTATTGTCTTATTAAATAATGACAGTGGGCATATTTTTCGCATGATTGATGGATCAAGTCAGCAACCGGAACTGGAGACCTACTTCGAGACACCCCACGGGTATACCGCCAAAAACACTGCACAGGATGCTAACCTTGCCTATCAGCTGTGCGACACACTGGAAAGCCTGAGGACTCTCCTACCCGATTTTTTCCACCCCGGCGACACTGCCAAACTGCTTGAGATTTCTACCGATAAGCATCATAACCAGGAACAATTCATGCGCTATAAAACACAGCGTAACGACGCCTAGCAGTGCCTGTAAACTATAACGATCGTTATAGTTTACAGGCACTGAAATTTAGAGCTTATCAACATCTATTTACTTTCATCATCATCTCGTCATAAGCCATGAACCTACGTATTCGACGCCCTCTTTATAGTTTCCTGCTGCTGTCTCTGATCATTTTTCACCAGAGTGCGGATGCGCAGGTTATCTCCCCTCCTCAGATCGACGCCCTTGTGCAGCGCACGCTAACAACCTTCAAAGTGCCAGGGATTGCCGTTGCCGTCGTGAAGGATGGAAAAGTTGTTCATAGTAAGGGTTACGGGCTACGCTCGCTGAAATCAACCGGGAACGTCGATGAAAACACCCTCTTCGGTATAGCTTCCAATTCGAAAGCGTTTACAGCCGCTGCACTGGGCATATTGATGGATGAAGGAAAACTTACCTGGGACGATAAGGTGATTGACTATATTCCTGAGTTCCGGATGTATAATCCTAACGTAACGGAGGAGTTTACCATTCGGGATTTGCTCACGCACCGTAGCGGACTGGGTTTGGGAGCCGGCGACCTGATGTTCTGGCCGGATTCCAGCAATTTCACCATCAAGGACGTTATCCATAATCTGCGTTACCTGAAACCGGTTTCGGGTTTTCGAACGAAGTACGATTACGATAACCTGCTGTATATGGTGGCCGGTGAAGTGATTGAACGAGTCAGTAGACAGAGTTGGGAGGCATTTGTCGAAGAACGGATTATGAAACCCCTCCAAATGACCCGTAGTGCAGGTACGTATACACGACTTAAGGACAAAATCAACGTCATTGATGCCCATGCTCCTGTGAATGGCACGGTTCAGGTTATTAACCGGGACATGTTTCGGTTTGGTAATTCAGCAGGTGGCATTAATTCCAGCGTGGCGGATATGAGTAAATGGGTGATTGCTCAACTGAACCGGGGCAAGTATGGGGATAACCTCAGCAAACAGCTTTTCAGCGAAAAAGTCCATGCAGAGATGTGGTCGCCCCAAACCATTCTTCCAGTTAGCCCCCAACCAATTCCGCCGTACAATACCCATTTTTCAGCTTATGGATTAGGCTGGGGATTAAGCGACGTGAAAGGATACAAGCAGGTTACGCATACGGGAGGTCTGGCGGGTATGGTTACGCAGGTTACCCTGCTGCCCGAACTTCAGCTAGGGATCATTGTTTTCACGAACCAGCAGGTGGGTGCAGCATTCAGCGCCATTACTAATACAATTAAAGATTCTTATCTGGGGCTTCCGCCTACTGACTGGGTACAGGTATACAAGGAGCGGGTGCAGAAAGGTCAGGATGAAGCCGATAAAATCACAAAAAGTATTTGGGAAGCTATCGACAGAGAGCAAAAAAACAATGCAGCAAAGGTTGACCTCAGTTCCTACGCCGGTACGTACCGGGACAATTGGTTTGGCGATGTGTTGATTCAGGAGAAAAGTGACAAACTGTGGTTTCAGTCCGTACGATCCCCTAAACTGACGGGCGAATTGTTTTTCTACAAAAACACGACGTTTATTGTAAAGTGGAAAAACCGCAGTTTCGACGCGGATGCCTTTGTTACGTTCCTGCCGGATGAGAACCAGAAACCCACTGCCATCAAAATGAAACCCATCTCACCGCTTACAGACTTCAGCTTCGATTTCCAGGACCTTGATTTACAACGGATATCAAACGAAAAATCAGCTAAAAAATAGCGCAGGTACCAACGGTTCTGATTAAATCCGGGTCTTAGCGGGAAAACACGTCCGCATTCCTATGAAAAACCTGCTACGTTTTCTATTCATGGCTGTCATCTGGTCAGCTTGTCAGCCAAACGACCCGGCTTCCTTCGGTGTTGAACCGCAATTGAGTGCATACGCCGATCAGGCACCGGCAGCTCAGAAACTATTCTGCAACTCCGTAAATTGTGAGAATCCGTATAGTCAGGAAATATATATGTACCGTCCCGATGGTCGGTTGAGCCGTATGGATCAGCTGAATCAAACGGCTTCAGGTAAGCTGGAAATGAGTTTTTACACTGAGTTTACCTATTCGCCAGCTGGACAATTGACCAACAAAGTTCGCTATGGAAAACTTGGGGGCGACGCCAGATGGGTACCCTACGACGAATCGGAGTATATTTATACGGACGGCCTGCTAACGCTGGAGCGCTGTTACTTCAATCAGCATTCGCCAGAGCAGCGCGTGCTGACTGGTCAAATCGAATACGTAATCCGGGACGGGAATAAAGTTGAACAAAAATGGTACGATGCCCAGCATAAACTCTATAACCGGGTTGTGAATGATTATAAAAATAATACGCTGGTTCGGGAAACGTGGTACGGTGCATCGGATAACGTAATTCGTCGGTTTGAGCACCGGTTTGCGGGAAATCGACGGCAGATTAGTGAGTATATGCCAACGTCCAGCGAATTAATCTCGCTGGTTGAGAAAAGCTACGATTCCCAGGGACGCCTTTCCAGTGAAGAAACCAAAGTAATAAATCCCCTACTGTGTACAATGCAGGCTGGCACGATCCGGTACGTATATTAACTTACCCTACCCATGTTGGTATCCCGCGGTATGGTGTCATGCTGAATGAGCGATAAGCCGGACCACAGGCGAAAACGGCAATGGTCCGGCTTATCGCTCATTCGCTTCTCAGACTCTTTACCGGGTTCAATAAAGCAGCATGAATGGCCTGGTAACTCACCGTGAGTAATGTGATGATCAACGCAAGTAGAAGCACGATCAAAAATACGCCAGCCTCAATACTTATTTTATAGGTGTAGGCTTCCAGCCATTGATTCATAGCATACCAGGCAATAGGCGAAGCCACTAAACAGGAAATAATCACCAACACAACGAAGTCTTTTGAGAGCAGCCCCCACACATTGGTTACGCTGGCCCCCAATACTTTGCGGATGCCAATCTCTTTGGTACGCTGCTCGGCCATGAACGAGGCCAACCCGAATAAGCCCAGGCACGAAATGAAAATGGCCAGCAGGCAAACAATGGCCGAAAGATTACCAATAAGTTCTTCATAATTAAATTTCTTGGCATACTCTGTATCGGCAAATTTGTAATCGAACGGATAAACGGGATTGTATTTATTGAAAATCGGAGCAATTTTTTGGATAGCTACCGAAGGAGCTACGGTTGGATTAAGTCGCACATTAATAAAATTGACCCAATTTTTATCAAAAATAATTGTCATCGGTGCAACGGCTCTATAAGCTGACCATTCAATGACGATGTCGGGAATCACCCCGATGACAGTCCAGTCTTTGCCTGCCCATCGTAGCATTTCACCGATGGGCGATCTGCCGTTACGCTGATTGAATCCCATCCGCTTGACAGCGGCTTCATTTAAAAGGACACCCGTTGAATCAGTCGTAAAATCCCTCGAAAAATCGCGTCCCTCTTTGAGTTTGATTCCCATTGTTTTGGTGTAGTCGTAACTGGTGGCAATGGTCGTGAAAATAACAGATTCATCTTCAGGAGTTGCTCCTTTCCATTTCCAGCCACTATTACTGCTCCACCATTGGGTGGGTGGCGCATTGGTTTTACAGATAGAGGCCACGGCTCCCGTAGCCATTAGTTCGGCCTCTAGCGCTTCAAAATGGCTGAGTAAATCTTTCGAGGAATTGACAGATATAAGCCCTTGCCTGGTGAAACCAATCGGACGGTTTTTGCCATGTTGTATCTGCTGATAAATGATGATGGTGCCAATCATCAGTGCAATGGAAAATGTGAACTGAATAACCACCAAAATTTTCCGGGGCCATGAAGCGTTCTTACCGATATGAACACTCCCTTTGAGAATCTGTACTGGGTTGAACGATGATAAATAGAGTGCTGGATAACTGCCTGCCAGTAGGCCCGTAAAGACAGTAAACAGGACTAGTAGACCCCAGAAAATAGGATTCCCGAATTCGACGTTTATAGTTTTCTCGGTTAGTTTATTAAAGTAAGGCAGCGCGATCAGGACAATACCTGATGCCAGAAGCAGCGCCAGAGCCGCAATCAGGGTTGATTCACTTAAAAACTGCCCGATGAGTTGTTTACGTCCTGAGCCGACCGCTTTGCGAACACCCACTTCTTTCGCCCGTTTTTCGGAACGGGCTGTACTGAGGTTCATAAAGTTGATACAGGCAATAACCAGGATAAACAAACCAAATATGCCGAACACCCGCACATATTGGATAAAGCCACCCGTATTTTTCCCGTCGGTAAACTCCGAATAAAGTCGCCATTTAGCCATAGGATGCAGGAAAATTTCAGGCTTGACCTGGTTTCTTGACGTAGGGTCACTTGGTGACAAATGGGTCAGGATCACATTTTTTATTTTCGCATTGGTTTGTGCTGGATCAATGCCGTCTTTGAGCTGTGCAAAAACACCCCAGTCATTATTTCGCCAATCCGTTTTGGCGTAATTTCGTACCCAGTCATAGCGGGCCTCCTGCAAATGCCAGGGGAGCAGATAGTCGAACTGAAGCGTAGCATTATGTGGTTGTTTGGCAAGTACGGCTGTTACCTTTAAATCGACCGCATTATCTAATCGAACAATCTTGCCGATAGGGTCCTGATTCCCAAAAAGAGCCAGGGCTGTTTCATCCGTAAGTACTATCGAATAGGGTTCCTTGAGCGGGTTTTTAGGTCCATTCAGGATGTTCAGCGAAAACATATCAATAGCTTCGTCGCCAATATACATTCCGTGTTTAATGAATTTCTGATTCCCTACGACCAGCGAACGGTTACCCTCTGATCGCTCATACATTGCTACACCCTTAAAGTCCGGGTAGTTGGTCTTTAGCTCCTCGCCCAGTGGAAAGGGGATGGCATCCTGCGTTCCCCGCTTCCCATCGAAGGTTTGGTTTAATTTTACCTCATAGAGCGTTTCGTAATTTTTGTGGTGCTTGTTAGCCGATAGTTCATCTTTTATCCAGAGCCCAATCAGCATAGCCACCGCCATGCCCACGGCTAATCCGCCAATATTGATGGCTGAATACGATTTGTTTTTGAGCAGATTTCGAAAAGCGATGGTTAGATACGAGCGAATCATAACAGGATGCAGGAAAAAGTTTGTCGAATCGTCACTATATGTAGAATATCGGCGTTTAATACCAGAACCAGGTTCACCTCGCCAGAGTCGTGGATGCAGTAACAGAATCAGCTCCACTACGTATTGCAGTTGGGCTTTGGTGTACCCACTCCGTTGGCCTCGTTTATGGAACAATTCCTCCATATCGCCCTGAATTTCTTCCCGCTGGTGCGGGGCGGTGATTCTGGCCAGTAGCCGCT